>NZ_CP012160.1:2180625-2907500 GCF_001187845.1 Octadecabacter temperatus
ACTGGTTCGCTGGGGGCGGCCCAATGTGGTAGGCCTCATCCGCCATAGACACGTGCAGCGCGTTGCGGTCGGCGTCTGAATAGACTGCAACCGTCTTGATGCCCATCTTACGGGCCGTCTTAATGACGCGGCAAGCGATCTCACCACGGTTGGCGATCAGGATTTTTTTGAACATTGTTAGCCCCTTAGAATGCAAAACCGCCGCTCAGGGGGTATCCTGAACGGCGGTCAAAATTTTGAAACGTCCCAGACTGGGACGTGATGTTTTTAGCGGCAGATGCTTGTGACTTCGTCACAAAGTGCGCCGGCTGCGCCACCAACGATGGCACCGGTAACAGCGTCGCCACCAGTTGCGTCAGCGATGACGGCACCAGCTGCAGCGCCGGCAAGGCCGCGCTCAAGGTCGTTGTCGAGACAAGCGGAAAGCGAAGCGATTGCTGTCGCGGCGAGGATAAGACGGAATTTAAGCATAGTTTACTGCCCTTATTTTGCATTGAAGTTTGCTTGGTTTTATTCCGCTTAGAATCGGCGTTTTGCCCCAGCAACACAAGCGTTTTCTGCACCGCACGAAATGAGCGGCGGAAAACCCCCAAAGGGCGTAGGAAAAGGGGTGTCGGCCTGAGCCCTAAAAAGGGATCAGACCGACGAGGGGAAGGGTAACGGTATTGACAATGTAGCGCGGTACTCTGGTCTAGTGAGCCGTCTACAGAATTAGATTTGCACAGCGAAACGCGGCTGTCATCGACCTTGATCGTCGATTGCCCAATGTGGGCCGATTCCCGCCAAAGTTGCATATCTGTCGGCCAAAGTTCGCGCATGCAGGTCAACATCATCAGTTCTGACCCGGCGCCCAATCAGGGCGGAAAATCTCGGGGAAAGACTGTTCTGCACGCTTAAGGTCTACCTTAAGTAATGCCTCGTAACTCTCTGGATCAAATGGGTCTTCAGCGGGAACGACCTCACGGCCGAAGACGAAATTCAAACGTCCCGCATCAAGATTACCGCGTTCAAACGGGACATCGCCGAAGTGTTCTTTCAGCGCCCACATGAATCCCTCATCCGCGCGACGATCCGCTGGACGGCGATCCGCATAGCGTTCGCGATTGAACAACTTGGGTGGCAGCCCCTTTTTAACAGGGCGGCGAATTGTGAATTGAAAATCTGAGCTCGGGAGGCGGCTAGGAAATCCGCGGTGCTTTTCCATCAATTGACCCTCCGAGATGGGACAAGACGGTGTGGGACAGGCGTTGCCGCCTGCCCCGAAAATTCTTTAGTTGTACTTGCCAGTGAAGACTGGCTCGACTGTGACTGGAACCGGGTCAACGACCACGAATTCTTCAACGTCACCTGCGTTGTTGTTGCCGCCACATGCTGCCACGAGGGCAAGCAGGGACATGGCGCAAAGGCTCTTGATGCTCTTAGACATGTTAGTCTCCTGTCTCTGTTTTCCACGCGAGCTGCCCCGACGTGACGTCGGTTCCCCCGCGCATTTTGAGGGTAGGTCACTTGGGTGTAACCTTGTGGAAAACTAACGGAAAACTTGTTCAAAAGATACGAGACGGAAACAGCGGACTCGGCCTGTGACTCAGCCGCTACAATCAGCGAGCAGGATGAGCTTTGGGGCGCAACATATTGTGTAATCATCAGAATTCCTCCCAGATGCAGGTGCCATTTTCAGGGCGAAAAATCTCAAAAAACTGCAGAACGTCGGGATTGTCTTCACCAAACGGGATATTCACAGCCGACATAGACAGGACAATCTGGGCAGGCTCGATTGAGGCATCAACCAATGCAGGCATAACCAATTCATCGCAAACCACCTGAAAATCGTCCGCAACATCAGTATACTGAAATGACTTGCCAATCTCAGGTGTCAGAAAGCGGAAACGAACCGTGTTGGTCGCCTCTTCAGAGATGAACTCGATAAACGAAACTGGCTGACCTGACGGCACAACAATGCCCTCTGCTGCCAGCACAGCCGGAGCACCAAGCGCGCATACGGCCAGTGCAAACAGTCCATTCGCTTTGCGCAAATTACAGCGGAATGTTGTCATGTTTTTTCCACGGCATCTGAGTTTTCTTTCCACGCAGGCCAGCGAATGCGCGACACAGGCGCTTACGGGTGCTGGATGGCATAATGACCTCATCCACAAAACCACGTTCAGCAGCCACAAACGGGTTCGCGAAACGGTCTTCGTAGTCTTTGGTGTGCTTTGCAGTTTTCTCAGCATCGCCAAGGTCAGCGCGGTGGATAATTTCGGTTGCACCTTTTGCACCCATCACCGCGATTTCCGCTGTTGGCCACGCATAGTTCAAATCACCGCGTAGGTGCTTGGACGACATAACAACGTATGCACCACCATAGGCCTTGCGGGTGATGACGGTGATCTTTGGGACCGTTGCTTCGCCATAGGCAAACAACAGCTTCGCACCGTGCTTAATCACGCCGTTATATTCCTGCGTCACACCTGGCAAGAAGCCTGGGACGTCGACAAGCGTCAGGATCGGGATTTCGAACGCATCACAGAAGCGCACGAAACGTGCCGCTTTGCGCGCACTATCAATGTCCAGAACCCCAGCCAGCACCATCGGCTGGTTGGCAACAACACCGACGGTCTGCCCTTCAAGGCGGATAAAGCCTGTCAGGATGTTGCCCGCGAAATCCTTCTGGATTTCATAAAAATCGCCTTCGTCGGCAATCTTATGGATCAGTTCTTTCATATCGTAGGGCTGGTTCGGGTTGTCCGGGATCAGCGTATCGAGGCTGGACTCCGTCCGCGCAACATCATCAAAGAATGGGCGAACCGGTGGTTTTTCGCGGTTATTCAGCGGCAGGAAGTCAACCAAACGGCGCGCTTCTGCAATTGCTTCAACGTCGTTCTCAAACGCAGCGTCAGCCACAGAAGACTTGCGCGTGTGGGTTGTCGCCCCGCCCAGTTCCTCGGCTGTTACAACTTCGTTGGTGACGGTCTTCACAACATCAGGACCCGTGACGAACATGTAAGAGCTGTCCTTCACCATAAAGATAAAGTCAGTCATCGCAGGCGAGTAGACAGCACCACCGGCACATGGCCCCATGATCAAGCTGATCTGCGGAACCACACCAGACGCCATGATGTTGCGCTGGAAGATTTCACCATAGCCACCCAAGGCATCGACGCCCTCTTGAATACGTGCTCCACCGGAATCGTTAATCCCCACGATCGGCGCGCCGTTCTGCATCGCCATATCCATGATCTTAACGATCTTAGCTGCGTGTGTCGCTGAAACGGACCCACCGAGAACCGTGAAGTCTTGCGAATAGACATAGACTTGGCGACCGTTGATCGTGCCCCAACCCGTTACAACGCCATCCCCTGCAGGGCGCGTCTTTTCCATGCCGAAATCCGTGCTCCGGTGTGTGACGAAGGTGTCGTATTCCTCAAAGCTACCGTCATCCAACAACAACTCGATACGCTCACGGGCGGTAAGTTTGCCACGGCCATGCTGGGCGTCGATGCGTTTTTGCCCACCACCCATACGGGCTGCCTCGCGTCGATCTTCAAGCTCTTGCAGGATATCGGTCATAAATCTGTCCCTATTAATTTCGGCGAAGCTATCCTTTATTGAACAGCGATCCGAGTCCCTTCTCGCAAATTTGCAAATTTATTCATTAACTGGAATGTGCATTTGCAAACTCGCAAATATTTGGCAAATTCTCTTACAACCAGAGCGATTGCATTGGACGAAGACATTTCACAAGGCTACCTGTGTTTCATGGCAACATCACCAACGGTGCGATTCCTAGATCGCACAACCCCACCCCATATCGCGACGCTCATTCTGATGGCTGGCATCGGGGCGCTTTCGCTCAATGTTTTCCTGCCATCGCTACCATCAATGGCAGAGCATTTTGGCGTGGAATACAGCCTGATGCAGCTGTCCGTTTCCGCCTACCTCGCGACAACAGCGGTTGTACAAATCGCGATCGGCCCGATCTCTGATCGTTACGGGCGAAGGCCTGTCGTCCTTGGCACAAGCACGATTTTCATCCTTGCCAGTATTGGCGCGGTCTACGCCCCTAATTTCACAGTGTTTTTAATCTGTCGCTTACTGCAAACCGCCATCGCCACCGCCTTTGTCATCAGCCGCGCTGTCATCCGCGACATGGTCCCACAAGAACAAGCCGCTTCGATGATCGGCTATGTCACGATGGGCATGTCGGTCGTGCCAATGCTAGGGCCCGCCTTGGGCGGCAGTTTAGACGAAGCCTTTGGCTGGCAGGCATCCTTCTGGGTCCTGGCAGCCGGTGGTCTTCTGGTGTTTGTGCTTTGCTTTTTCGATCAAGGCGAGACGTTCACAAAACGCGAGGGCGGATTTTCTGCGCAAATGCGCGAATACCCTAAACTTCTGACATCCCAACGTTTTTGGGGCTATTGCCTTGCCGCAGCGTTCTCTTCCGGCGCGTTTTTCGCCTACCTTGGCGGGGCGCCCTTTGTGGGGAGCGAGGTGTTCAACATGGAACCATCAGAGCTCGGCCTTTACTTCGGTGCGCCGGCAATTGGGTACCTTGTCGGGAATGGGCTGTCAGGTCGGTTCTCGATTACGGTCGGGATCAATCGAATGGTTTTGCTCGGCGCGCTTCTTGCCGTCAGCGGCATGGCCTTGCTCTTGCTCCTTGATTTACTCGGCATCAGCCACCCGTATGTTTTCTTTGGGTTTATGATCTCAATCGGCCTTGGGAACGGCATCATGCTGCCAAACGCCAACGCCGGAATGTTGTCTGTTCGCCCTGCACTTGCAGGGTCCGCGGCCGGTCTTGGTGGGGCGTTTATGATTGGCGGCGGCGCCGCCCTTTCCGTCATTGCTGGGTTTATCCTTGGCCCAGATACAGGTGCGCGGCCATTGATCATCTTGATGCTGATCACCGCTGTAATCGCAGTCTTATGCGCCCTCTGGGTTATCAAACGCTCGGCTGTTGTCGAAGACGCTACCTAGCGCCCCCCCCTCTCGACTCGTGACTTTGCAAAGTCTATTATCAAATTTGCATTTCATCGGCTTGGGGAAACAGAATGGCACCGCACAAACTCTACGCTGGCGCTAAGCTGCGCGAATTGCGCGGGCGTATTGGCTGCACGCAAAAGGCATTTGCTGAAAAGCTCGGCGTTTCGTTGCCCTATCTTAACCAGATGGAGAACAACAACCGCCCCGTGTCGACGACGGTCGTGTTGGCCTTGGCACAAGAGTTCGGCTTTGACGTCACCGAGCTGCAATCGGGCGACGAGGCTCGACTTGTCGGGGACATGCGCGAGGCCTTGGCCGACCCGATTTTCACAAGTGCCACGCCGCCGCTGGTCGACCTGCGCCTAGCTGCATCAAACGCCCCTGCCCTTGCCCGCGCGTTCCTTGAACTTCACACGGCCTACCGCCAAACGCACGAACGCCTCGCATCCTTAGACGAAGCCTTGGGGCGCGAAGACAGCCGTTTGTCCGCCAGCCCATGGGAAGAAGTGCGCGACTTTTTCCATTACTGCGACAACTACATTGATGCCGTAGACCGCGCCGCAGAACGTTTTGCGAGCAATGCGAAGGGCGATATTGATAGCGCGGCCCGAAGCGCGTTAGCTGAGACCGGAGTGCGTATTGTCTACGCCGACACCGGCGCGATCCGCCATTACGACCCCGAAACACGCGTGCTCACGCTTGCTGCTAAAGCCGCGCCCGCAACTCAACGCTTTCAGTTATTGTTGCAGGTTGCCCTGATCCAACAAGAGAAGCTGCTGGACGCGACGCTTGATCTCGCACGTTTTCAGTCCCCACAAGCCCGCAGTATCGCCAAAGTCGGGCTGGCCAATTATTTCGCTGGCGCAACGCTTATGCCGTATGGGGAATTCCTAGCAGCGGCCCAAGACACCCGTCATGACCTTGAACGTTTGGTCGATCAGTTTGGCGTATCACTTGAACAAGTCGCCCATCGACTATCAACACTTCAACGCCCCGGCGCGAAGGGTATCCCGTTCTTCTTTGTGCGTGTTGATCCCGCAGGGACGATCACCAAACGCCATTCGGCAACAACGTTGCAGTTCGCACGGTTCGGCGGCGCCTGCCCATTGTGGAACGTGCATGGAGCGTTTGAAACGCCGGGTCGTTGGCTGCGTCAACTGGCCCAAACACCTGATGGCGTTCGATATTTCTGCCTCGCGCGGGACGTTAGCAAACCTGGTGGTGCGTGGGGCGTACCCACGCGCCGCTATGCCATTGGGCTGGGGTGTGAAGTTAAACACGCCTCAAAACTGGTATACGCGGATCACATGATGACCGAAGACGCGGACGCCTTTGAACCGATTGGGATTTCCTGTCGCATCTGCGAACGCAAAGCCTGCCCGCATCGCTCAGTTCCGCCACTAGAACGCCAGTTGCGCGTAGACCCGAATGAACGTGGCATGCTGCCCTACCAATTGGACTAAAGCAGCCGCCACGCAATTTTTCAGGCGCGAACTAAGCCGCAAGCATCGTCCAAATTTGATCTTTCAACGACATCCGCTCTTTGCGCATTTCCTGCATGTGCGCATCGTCCGTAGGCTCAACGTCTGTTTCCGCACGGTGAATAGCGCGGTTCACGTTATGATATGCATCCGAAAGCTTAGCGAAATGTGCATCTGATTGTTTTAGGTCGCTAATTTTTGCCGCGTGTTCTGGGAATTCGTCTGCGAGTTCATGGGCCGTGTGTGACATGAGTGTCCTCCTATTAGTGTCAGGAGGATGTTAAAATGCCGCGACTGGAGCCGCTTTGATCAGGATCAAAAACCGCAGTTAGTTTCTCGCCGCACGCCAGCCAGCAGATCGCGCTTCAGTTTCACTGCAAAACCATCGCTCGCCACTTGCCTCATTAATACGGGTGTTTGCGTAGTCCCGATTGTGGGGCATGTGATAGATCCGTCCTGAACCGGAAATGTTGCCTTTAATGATGCAATTGGCATCTGGCGCGGCGATGTCTGGCGAAGGCACACGCTGTTCGGCGCGGTAGGCTGACGGTTCCTGCATCGAACTCGCCCAAAGCCCGAGACCGAGCACTTGGGCGGATTTTTCAGCCAAGTCGTAGTCCATCGAATATTCGCGATACGCCCGCGCCCATCCATCAGAAACGAGCGTTTCGCCGATGTCGCGCCCGTTAACAAAACACTTAGCGACACTGCGCCCGTACCTGTCTTGCTCGATTTCGTGACAGGTGGCGCGAACACCTTGGTAGCGCCGCGCAACTTCCTCACGCACGAAAGCGCCACATGGCCAAACACTGCCCTGCGCATCCTCACATGTTTGCTCGGTTTCGGGGGCATCAATGCCGTGAAGCCGGACGCGCTGGCCGGAAACATCCAAAGTATCACCATCAACGACACGAACACGCCCTTCAACATCTGCCAAGGCGGGGGAAGAGAGGCACAATATAAGGGACAAAATGCGGAACATTCCGCTAACTAAGTGTTAACGGGCCAGTTCCGCAAGCTTGAACTTACTAACAGGTTAACGTTGCGCGGTTTTCCAGTCAGGGTGAAGCCAAGGTGCATCATTGCTGGGGGCAAGAGGCGCCTTTCCAAGCACATGATCAGCGATTTTCTCACCCACCATGATCGACGGCGCATTCAGATTGCCGTTGGTGATGCGCGGAAAAATAGAACTGTCCGCCACGCGCAAACCTTCAACTCCGATCACTCGACCCTGCGGGTCAACAACCGCCATCGGGTCGTTCACGCTGCCCATCTTACAGGTGCCGCAAGGGTGATAGGCGCTTTCGACATCTTCGCGGATGGCTGCGTCCAGTGCTTCATCCGATTGCGCATCCGCTCCCGGCAGCAACTCCTCGCCGCGAAATTTTGCAAATGCGTCCTGCCCAAAAATTTCACGCGTTAAGCGGATACAATTGCGGAACTCCTCCCAATCATCAGGATGAGACATGTAATTGAAGAAGATATTTGGATCAGCCATCGGATCGGCGGAATTCAATGTCACCGCTCCACGAGATTTGGATCGCATCGGCCCAACATGGGCCTGAAACCCTTCTTGCGCACCCGTCCCGTCATAACGAACCGCAATAGGCAGGAAATGGAACTGAATGTCAGGATAGTCCAAGCCAGCCTTAGATCGAATGAAACCTGCTGCTTCGAACTGATTGGATGCGCCAATGCCTGATTTTGTAAACAACCAGCGCGCGCCGACCCATGCTTTGGCGATCATTGACCAGTATTTGTAAAGGCTGTGACGTCCCTTCGCGGCCATTTGAACGTAAAGCTCAAGGTGGTCTTGCAGGTTTTGTCCAACTCCTGCGCGATCCGCGACAACATCAATTCCATGTTCAGACAGGTGTTCAGCGGGGCCAATGCCAGACAACATCAACAACTTGGGCGAATTAATCGCAGAGGCTGCAATAATGACCTCAACGCTGGCCTCAAGAACGCGACCGTCCGTTAATTCAACGCCTGTCGCACGGCCATTCTCCAAAACCACCCGCGCGGCAGTGCCGTGTACGACTTCGCAGTTTCCCGTAGCTTGGGCGGGGCGTAAATAGGCAGACGCGGCCGACCAGCGTTTGCCTTTCCAAATGGTCGCATCAAACGGGCCGAAACCCTCTTGTTTTTCACCATTATAATCCGACGTCAGCTCATACCCTGCCTGCGCGCCGGCCTTGATAAAGGCGCGGGTCAAACGGTTCGTTCCGGGGCCACGGGTGACATGCAGCGGGCCACCCTTGCCGCGCCAATCCTTATCACCACCTCGTCCGCCAGAATGCCAATCTTCCATGCGTTTATAATAAGGTAACACATCAGCGTAGGCCCAACCCTGCGCACCGCTTTCGGCCCAATGGTCAAAATCCTTCGCATGACCACGCACATAAATCATGCCGTTAATCGAGGACGATCCACCAATAACCTTACCGCGCGGGCAGGCCAATTCGCGTCCACCAAGATGCGGCTCAGGCGCGGATTTATAACCCCAATCATACCGCTTCATGCTCATCGGATATGACAACGCGGCAGGCATATTGATGAACGGGCCAATGTCGGTACCGCCCGTTTCAATCACGATGACCTTGCGCCCAGCCTCGGCCAATCGATAGGCCATCGCGCATCCCGCGCTGCCCGCACCGACAATTATGTATTCAGCGTTATTCATGAGTTTAAGTACCCAAAAAAGAGCGAGAAAAATGCGCCGACGTGGACAACCATGATCGCACGGTCTTTCCACATGACGCCAACGGCGAACCACAAAATGATGCCGCCAAAGAAGAAAAAGATGTTCCAAGGCACGACGTTCAAGCCTGTTAAGCCATATCCAATCAACTGGATCACGGTCGCGATCCACTTAACGTTATCAACGTAGGGAGATGTACGCAGTGCAGTCAAAACGGGGCCTCAACCGGTGCCATACCGACATAAACCGATTTCACCTGACTGTAATGCTCGATCGCCGCCTTGGAATTTTCACGCCCAACGCCAGACAGTTTTGATCCACCAAATGGAGCCTCAACAGGAGCAAGATTATAGGTGTTGATATAGGTCGTTCCGGCCTCAAACCCTGCGACCATGCGGTGCGCGCGTTTAAGGTCTTTGGTAAACACGCCCGCAGCAAGACCGAAGTCCGTGGCGTTGGCACGCTTCAGAACGTCGGCTTCGTCGTCAAAGTCCAAAACGCTTAGAACAGGGCCGAAAATCTCGTCCGTTGCAATAACCATATCGTCAGTAACGTCTGCGAAAACAGTGGGTTGCATAAAGTACCCCTTGTCCCCTTCGCGTTCACCACCCGCGACCAGTCGTGCGCCCTGCTCTAGCCCCTTAGCGATAAAGCCCTGCACGATCTCCATCTGGCGACCGGACACCATCGGCCCAAAGTTAACAGACTCGTCCAATGGGTCGCCCATTTTGACGTCCTTCAAACGTTCTGTCAGGCGTTTCAGGAATGCCTCTTTGATCCCCGACTGCACGAACACGCGCGTACCGTTGGAACAGACCTGACCGGAGCTGTAGAAGTTCCCCAAAATAGCGCCGCCAACGGCGTCTTCCAAATCTGCGTCATCAAAGATCACGATGGGGGACTTACCGCCGAGCTCCATCGTGACATGGCGAATACCCTCGGCCGCTGCCGCGTAGACTTTGCGCCCTGTCGGGACTGATCCCGTAAGCGACACCTTATCAACGCGCGGATCCGTAACCAGCGCAGCGCCAACATCACCCAAGCCCTGGATAACATTATAGATGCCCGCGGGTGCACCTGCTTCATGCAAGATTTCTGCGACCTTGAGCGCACAAAGTGGCGTTTGCTCTGACGGTTTGAAGATCATTGAATTGCCGCATGCGAGCGCGGGGGCGCCCTTCCAAGATGCGATTTGTGTAGGATAGTTCCATGCGCCAATCCCGACGCAAACACCCAGCGCTTCGCGGCGTGTGTAAACGAAATCTTCGCCAAGCTGGATGTGCTCACCCGTCAATGACGCGGCCAAGCCGCCAAAGTATTCCAACGCATCCGCTCCAGATGTGGCATCTGCGACAAGGGTCTCTTGCAGCGGCTTGCCTGTGTCGTTGGTTTCCAGAACTGACAGGTCGTAATTGCGCTCGCGCATGATGTCTGCTGCGCGGCGCAGCACACGTCCCCGCTCGGTTCCTGTCATCGCAGCCCATTCGCCCTGCGCGCGTTTGGCGGCGGAGACCGCTTGTTCAATAATCGCTGGTGTCGCGCCATAAACAATTGCGATCTGCTCTTCAGAAACAGGGCAGATCACAGGGATCGGTGTGCCGTTTTTGTCTTCTACATATTCGCCGTCGATGAAGTGGCTGGCGATAGGCTGGATATCGTAGGGCATGTTATTCCCCTCTCGGAAAGCGTTGATTTTCCTCAAGAACATTGAGGTCCATGTGGTTGCGCATGTAACGTTCTGATGCTTTTTGAAGCGGTTGATAGTCCCACGGGAAGTAGTTCCCGTTTCGCAAAGACTCATACACAACCCAGCGGCGGGCCTGACTTTCGCGCACGGCTTCATCATATGCGTTCAGGTCCCAGCGGGCTTCGGATTTGGCGCGCAATTGGCCCAAAGTCCCTTGATGTTTTGCAACATCCGCGAGGTTGTTCAGCTCGTTCGGGTCGGATTCAATATCAAATAATTGATCTGGATCGAGTAGACAGCGCGTGTATTTCCATTTTCCGTATCGCAAGCACACGAGCGGGCTGTATGAGCCCTCGGCCGCGTACTCCATCGCGACAGGTTCCGTACGCTCAACACCCTGCCCCATCGGGACGAGCGACATACCTTCCGTCCACGGCATAACCTCTTCCATCGACACGCCCGCGAGGTCGCAAAGCGTCGGGGTGACATCGATGTTTGAGACCGGCGTTTCCAACAACCCCGCTTCCATCTGCGGTGCGCAAACCATTAGCGGCACACGGGACGAGCCTTCAAAGAACGCCATCTTGAACCAAAGCCCGCGGTCGCCAAGCATATCCCCGTGGTCTGACACAAACAGGATCGTCGCTTCTTGGCGTGTATCTTCCAACGTTTGAAGAACCTCACCGACCTTATCATCGAGGTAGGAAATGTTAGCGAAATAGGCACGTCGGGCGCGACGGACTTGTTCTTCAGTAATGTCGAAATTCTCGTGGTCGTTGGCATCAAGAATACGCTTTGAATGGGCATCTTGGTCCTCATACGGGATCGGGCCGACATCTGGCATCAGATGTTCGCAATCCTCATAGAGGTCCCAATACTTCTTGCGGGTAACGTAGGGGTCATGGGGATGTGTGAACGAAACCGTAAGGCACCAAGGGCGTTCGTCATGGCCGCGCGATAGGTCATACAGTTTACGCGTCGCGTTGTAGGCGACCTCGTCATCGTATTCCATCTGGTTGGTAATTTCGGCAACACCAGCGCCAGTAACCGACCCCATATTATGGTACCACCAATCAATTCGCTCGCCCGGTTTTCGATAATCCGGCGTCCAACCAAAATCGGGCGGGTAGATGTCTGTGGTCAAGCGTTCTTCAAAGCCGTGCAGCTGATCCGGACCGACAAAATGCATCTTGCCCGACAGACAGGTTTGATACCCTGCTCGGCGAAGATGGTGGGCATAAGTTGGAATTGAAGACGCAAATTCTGCTGCATTATCATAAACTTGCGTCCGAGACGGCAACTGCCCAGACATGAACGACGCCCGCCCCGGCGCGCACAAGGGCGATGCGGTATAGGCATTCTTGAAACGGGTCGACTTCGCCGCAAGCTTTTTCAAATTCGGTGCGTGCAACCAATCCGCTGGCCCATCAGGAAACAACGTGCCGTTCAACTGGTCGACCATGATGATCAGAATATTAGGCTTGCTCATGCGTTCGCTCCCGTCAATCGATCAAGGGCGCACAGGACAGTGGAATGCGCGGTTCGGGGGTCGGTGCTTCGCGACAGAGCTGCTCGTAAATAAAGCCCGTCAATTAGCGCTGCGAGGGTTGTCGCATCCTCAGTTGGGGTCGATGACAATGGCCTAAGCGCATGTGTCAGGTTGGATTGCAAACGTCGCTGATACAGCCGCAAAAGGCGGTGCATATCGGGCTGGGTTGTCGCCTGCGCATACAGCGTCATCCACGCACAAACAGTCGCCGGATCAAAACATGAGGGTGCAAAAGACGCGGAAATTAGGGCTTCTGCACGCTCGCGCGGCGTTGTTGCATCACGTAAACGATCGCGCACCTCGACGCCAAAGTCGCGCAAGATCGCAAGCATCGCAGCCAAAAAAATCTGATCTTTACCGCCAAAATAGTGATGGGCCAGCGCCGAAGACATGCCCGCACTTTTTGCAATCTGACTTACGGTGACATCAAGCGATCCCTGCTCGCCGATGCAATCAATCGTGGCTTTAACCAAAGCCGCGCGCCGTATAGGTTCCATCCCAAGCTTTGGCATCATGTCCTCTTAAACTGTTGCCAAATGACTTAAATCGTTCTTTATTGACTCGTCAATCAACAAAAAGACACTCAGGGAGAGTATCATGAAATCTACCATCTCAATTCTGGCAATCTGCGCTGCAACAACAGCATCCGCAGACTGTGGACTTGTTACGTTTTCCGATGTTGGCTGGACAGACATCACAGCCACAACCGCAGCCACGACCGTTGTTCTGGGCGCGCTCGGTTATGAGACAGACATCAAAGTTCTTTCCGTTCCAGTGACTTACACATCCCTCGCCGAAGGCGATGTTGATGTGTTCTTGGGCAACTGGATGCCAACAATGGAAGGCGACATCGCCGCCTACCGCGAAGCTGGCACTGTCGACACCGTCCGCGCAAACCTTGAAGGCGCGAAATACACACTCGCCACTAACGCGGCTGGTGCTGCACTCGGAATCACATCTTTCGAAGCGATCGCAGCCAACGCGGATGCGCTTGACGGCAAAATCTACGGCATCGAGGCTGGCAACGACGGCAACCGTCTGATCATGGACATGATCGCCGACAACGCATTTGGTCTTGGCGATGCTGACGTCGAAGTTGTTGAGTCCTCTGAGGCAGGCATGCTGGCACAGGTTGGCCGTTCTGATGATCGCGACGAACCTGTTGTCTTCCTCGGTTGGGAGCCACACCCGATGAACGCAAACTACGACATGACCTATCTTGAAGGTGGCGATGACTGGTTCGGCCCTGATCTTGGCGGCGCGACAGTGTTCACCAACACGACTGCTGGCTACGTCGATACCTGCCCGAACGTTGGTAAGCTTTTGACAAACCTTGAATTCACGCTGGCCATGGAAAACGAAATCATGGGCGCGATCCTGAATGACGGGACTGAGCCGAACGAAGCTGCAACAGTATGGATGGCCGCAAATACGGACGTCGTAATGGGTTGGCTTGACGGTGTGACGACGATGGACGGCGGCGACGCTGCTGAAGCCGTCAAAGCCGCACTGGGCATGTAAAAGACTGATAAGGGCCGCTCAAGCCAAGCGGCCCTTTTTCTATTTGGGGGAACGGAATGAGTATTTTTCAAAGCATCGGGAATGGGATTGTCGCATTTCTAAATGGCATTCTATGGTGTCTCACGGCGCTTTGGGACTTCGCATTTTGGCTCGTCCCTGCCCTCATTTGGTTCGTCACATGGCTACCGCAACGCTTGCTTGGCCTCACGGACGAGAAGCTTCCCGTAGGCGTCACAGCCCGTGCGGGGTTTGATTACGTCAAGGACGGCGCAGCACCCTTCTTGGATGGATTTTCCGACCTAACCGAAGCCTTCATCGAATTCCTTCTGGCGTTGTTGTTGCGCCCACCAGGGGTAAACTGGCTCGGCGGGCGCGGCTTTGAACCCTATATTCCAGGATGGACCGAAGACACCCACGCCTTTCTAATCGTCGCGCTTTTCGCGCTGCTCGCTTACGTCTTGCACCGCAAAATCACCGTGACGCTTCTGATCATCGTCGGTTTCTTGTTCATCATCGACCAAGGCTACTTTGAAGAAACCGCTGAAAGCCTCAGCCTCGTGCTGTCCGCCTGCGTCGTTTGTATGTCTATCGGAGTGCCCATCGGCATCGCCGTCGCGCACCGTCCGCGCCTTTATGCGTGGATGCGCCCTGTATTGGATCTGATGCAAACGCTACCAACGTTCGTTTACCTCATCCCCGCAATTGTATTTTTCGGTATCGGCATGGTGCCCGGATTGATCGCCACGGTGATCTTCGTGCTCCCTGCCCCGATCCGCCTAACCCAGCTTGGGATTTCCTCAACGCCAAATGAATTGCTTGAAGCAGCAGATGCGTTCGGTGCGACCAAGCGGCAAAAGCTGTTCAAGGTCGAACTCCCCTCTGCCTTGCCCCAGATCATGGCTGGATTGAACCAAACCATCATGCTGTCCCTGTCTATGGTCGTCATCGCAGCGCTTGTCGGCGCGGATGGTTTGGGCGTGCCAGTTGTGCGCGCGTTGAACACCGTTGATACGGCCAAAGGGTTCGAAAGCGGACTCATCATCGTAGTGGTCGCCATCATGCTCGACCGGTTGCTGCGTATAGGAGCGAAACGATGAAAGCTGTTGAATTCAAAGATGTTTCCATCGTTTTCGGCGATAAGCCAGAAAGCGCACTGCCGCTGATGGACGAAGGCGGCGAGCGCGCCGAAATTCAGCAAGCCACAGGGCAGGTTTTGGGCGTGCACAACTGTTCGCTCGACGTAGATGCTGGGGAAATCCTTGTACTGATGGGCCTGTCCGGGTCCGGAAAATCCACGCTATTGCGCGCAGTGAATGGATTGAACCCCGTGGTGCGTGGCGGCGTGGTTGTGCACGATGGTGACTGGGCCTGCGAAGTCGGCACCGCCCCCGCCAAAGACCTGCGCAAACTGCGTCGCGAATGTGTGTCGATGGTGTTTCAACAGTTCGGCCTGCTGCCGTGGCGCACTGTGCGCGACAACGTGGGGCTTGGCCTTGAGCTTGCAGGGATGAGCAAGGCTGACAAGGCGCGTAAGGTAGACGAGCAACTTGAACTCGTCGGCCTTTCGGACCGCGCGACTGCGCTGGTTGGGGAACTTTCTGGCGGTATGCAGCAACGTGTGGGCTTGGCCCGTGCATTCGTAACCGACGCCCCGATCTTGCTGATGGATGAACCGTTTTCCGCGCTCGACCCACTGATCCGAACCCGTCTGCAGGATGAATTGCTAGACCTGCAACAACGCCTGAACCGCACCATCATATTCGTAAGCCACGATCTTGATGAAGCGTTCAAAATCGGCAATCGCATTGCGATCATGGAAGGCGGGCGCATCGTCCAATGCGGCACTCCGCGTGAGATTTTCAGCCAACCCGCGAACGGGTACGTCGCGGACTTCGTGGCCAATATGAATCCGCTTGGCGTGTTGTGCGCGCGTGATGTCATGATTGACGGATCAGGCGGACATGAGGTCGATGCTGAAACGCCTGTCTCCCAAGTGATTGATGATCTTTGCGAATTTGGTGCGCTGACGGTCACGGAAAATGGCACCGCACTGGGACAAATCACCCAGCGCAGCGTCTTGGCGCGGATCAGCCCACGCGAGGTGGGTTAAGAATACCAGACTTGCGTGGAGACACGGTAACAGGCCACTCTTGCCGGATACTCGAAAAGGATTTTCAAGATGTTGCCGTTTCCCCGCCCAGCCTTAGTCGCCATCGCCCTCACTGTCTTATCCGCATGTCAGCTGGAAACCGGCGACGCACCGAAAAGCTTTGAAGAAATGCAGGCCGATCGATTGGCCGAAACGCGGGCCAAAGTCGAAAACTGCCAAGACAGCCTGTGTGGACGTTTGAACCTCGATTCAGGACGTCTTTTGGACTACAGCCAAGTCGCCAGCATGACACATGTCACTGCATTTATGACCAGCTACACAGATTTCAGCGACTTGTCCGATATCGCTCCAATGGCACAGCTGCGTGAACTTCACATCGGGCGCACGCAGGTCACCGACCTAAGCGGGCTTTCCAATTTCCCCAACCTGACGCTGCTTCATGCGCAAGACTTACAGGTGCAGGATTACGACGAAATCGCTCAGTTGCGAGGCCTACAAGAACTCGCACTCGGCGGGTCCGATGTTGGGGACATGATATTCGTCAGCAAGCTTACGGCGCTGAGATCCTTAAACCTCAGCCGCGCTGAGGTGAGTAGCCTTGAGGCGTTGCGCCGCCATCCGTCCTTAGAAAAGCTTGATCTCGACCTGTCGACCGAGGCTGATTTTTCACCTCTCCTGACCATCCCAGGTCTAAAGGAAATATTCATCACGCCTTGGTCGTTGTCTGAAGAACAGCAAGCCGTGATCGACGCACTAGAAGCCAAAGGTGTAACCGTGATGCGCGAGGTCGCTGTAATCGTTTGCTAGCCCCCGAGTTCAGCCCGCGCAGCGATGTTTTCAGCGGCTTGCGTCAGATCATGTACCAGCGTTCCCGCCATTGACCGCATCACCATGACCTCAAAACTTTGCGCACCTAACCGCGTGATGCCCCCCGTCATATGACCGACCAGCGTCCTCGCCGTGTGGCCGCGCTTGAACTCGGTTGCGCGCAGATCGATCGGGGTCAGCCGCGCAAGAACTGCTGAAGCATCGGCGCCGTTTATCTGCACAATCGCCCATGCGTCTGAGTGATCGACGCAAGCAGCCCCTCCCAATTCAGGGCACTCCGTCCCGATCAAAAGCGCTTGTTCCTTGCCGCACCACACGGCACGAGGGGTCGTTCCAACGCTGCGATTTGGTGCAGGAAAACCCACACCGATGGCAGCTTTTAATGCCGCAGACACCGCCTTTTGCTGCCCCTTATGGGGCGCAATGAGGGTTACTGGTCCGGCATCGACTTCCGTCAGTGAAACAGTGCCAATCGTCTTTGGCAGTAGTCCAGAACAGGCTGTTTGAGCGATCAATTTAACCACGGGCGAGCCCCCCTTCAGGATCAAAGAAGACAGGATGGCAAACTTCGCATAGCACGTGGTTGTTGCGCACGTGATCGATCAGCATAACGCGTTCCCCGTAGCGGTTTGGTCCATTTTTCAAAAAGCCCATGCCGATGTCGTGCCCCATGGTCGGTGAATGACAGACCGAACTTACATACCCTTGATCGTTCTCGCTCACGGCATCTGCGCCTTCGACGAACAAATGCGCACCCGCGGTCAATTTCCCATCGTTTTCAACGGGTTTCAGCCCAACAAGTTGTTCCCTCTCTGGGTCAAGCAACCCTATGCGGCGCGACATGGCATTACCAATGCAGTCTTTCTTCTGGCTCACCATACGGTCAAACCCAATATCATATGCAGTCACTCGGCCATGGATTTCTGCGTGCGTGATGAAGCCTTTTTCGATGCGCAATACATTCAATGCTTCCATTCCGTATAGCCCTCCTCCCATCGCCTCTGCTTGCGCTGTAAGTAGCCCAAACAGCGACGCACCAAAGCGCGCAGGTACGGCGATTTCATAAGCGTGCTCGCCCGAGAACGAGATGCGGAACAGACGCCCCTTCACCCCCGCAACGCTGACATCACCGCAGGCCATAAACGGCCAGCTTTCGTTGTCGATTTCCACATCCAGGATCGAATTTAGCAGCGCTCGTGATTTCGGTCCAGCAACTGCGAATTGCGCCCATTGTTCCGTAACAGAGGCAAAGCGCACATCAAGATCAGGACGCAACGCTTGGCTGACCCAATCAAGGTGTTTCATCACCTGCCCGGCAGCGGCCGTCGTCGTTGTCATCACATAATGATCAGGCCCCAGCCGCGCCGTGGTACCATCGTCCATGACATGCCCATCTTCGCGCAACATTAAGCCATAGCGCACACGGTTTTCTTTCAGGCTCGAGAACGTGTTGCAGTACACGAAATCAAGGAATTCAGCGGCGTCCGCCCCCTGAATGTCGATCTTGCCCAAGGTTGAGACATCGCAAACACCAACATGGCTACGCACCATGTTCACTTCACGATCACAGGCCTCGCGCCAAGTGGTTTCATTGGGTTTGGAAAAGTAACTGGCACGATACCAAAGGCCAACTTCGATCATCGGCGCATTGCGATCGACGCTCGCGGTGTGGGATGTCAGGTGGCGTTTCGGGGCGAAGCCGTGGCCTTGCGATCCAGCGCCCATCGCTGCGATTGAGACTGGCACATAGGGCGGGCGGAAGGTGGTCGTGCCCGTCTCAGGAATACCTCGCCCCGTCGCATCAGCCAGCACCGCCAGTGCGGCCACGTTGGAGTTTTTACCCTGATCCGTGGCCATACCCTGCGTCGTGTAGCGTTTCATATGCTCAACGCTGCGGAAGTTTTCCTGCGCTGCCAAACGCACGTCTTTCACATGCACATCGTTCTGAAAATCAAGCCATTTTCGACCCTTACCTTCCACCTGCCAAAGTGCTTCGATGTTGTAGGCATCGTCTTCGGCGGATGGGGTGCCAATTTGGGGGGGCTTCAGATCAAGCGATTTAACCGTCGCTTTCGCGACCGCGATCCCATCTTTTAGGCAGTCCAGCGTTGAGAACTTCCCACGCGCAGCGCCCGCGACAGCCATGTCTGGAATAGACCCATCTGTCGGCACGAAACTTAGGATATCATCGGACCATGTTGGCCGCCCATTCATATGACAGGTTAGATGCACCGACGGGTTCCAACCACCTGACATCGCAAGGCAATCTGTTTCAATCTCATGGGTGCCATGTGCGTCTTGAACGGTGATGCTTTGCAAACCATGCCGCCCTTTAGTGGCAATAACCTGCGCGCCTGTGTACAGCTGGTAGTCCCCGTGTGATTGCGCGTCTTCACGGCTGTCGATGACACCTGCAACGTTCACACCTGCATCCATCAAATCCACTGCAGTGCGATGCGCATCGTCATTGTTGGCAAAGATCGTGACAGCTTTGCCAGCGGCGACGCCCCAACGGTTCAGATAGGCCCGCACAGCGGAGGCAAGCATGATGCCAGGGCGGTCATTGTTGGGAAACGCGACGGGGCGCTCAAGCGCACCCGCACACAGGATCGAACGTTTCGCCGTAATGCGCCAAAAGCATTCGCGCGGCGCGCTAAGTGGTGCGTTTTGCTCGCTCACCTGCTCAAGCGCGCCAAACGTGCCTTGGTCATATGCGCCTGTCACCGTCGTGCACGTCATTAGGCGAACGTTGTCCATCTGCGCAAGTTCCGCCAATTGGGTCTTTACCCAATCGGGTCCCGATTGGCCGTCAATTTCACCTGTTTCAGCTAACAAACGCCCACCCATTTGGGTGTCTTCATCTGCCAAAATAACGTCCGCGCCAGCCTTTGCCGCAGTAACTGCCGCTATGATGCCCGAGGGCCCAGCGCCGATGATCAGGACGTCACAATGGGCGAATGCTTTCTCGTATGTTTCCTCAACCGCGTCCCCTGACAGCGCCCCAAGACCCGCAGCACGACGAATAATCGGTTCGTACAGCTTTTCCCAGAACGCCTTGGGCCACATGAAGGTTTTATAATAAAATCCAGCACTTAAGAATGGCGAAGCCAGATCATTCACCGCCATCGCATCGTGTTTCAGCGACGGCCAAGCGTTCTGACTGTGCGCTGCAAGCCCATCATATAATGATTGCGTTGTCGCACGAATGTTAGGGTCACGCCGCGCACCCTGCCCGATCGTCACCAGCGCGTTTGGCTCCTCTGAGCCAGCCGTCAGCACACCGCGTGGGCGGTGATATTTGAACGAGCGCCCCACAAGGCGCACACCATTGGCCAACAACGCGGAGGCAAGCGTATCACCTTCGCGACCCTCGTAAGATTCACCGTCAAACGTGAACGTCAGTGCCGCGCCGTCTTGGTGCAACCCCTTACCTGCGATCCTCATGTCGACTTCTCCGCCAGAACCGCGCCAGAAACTTCATGTGTCACCGTATTGCGCGTTACAACGATCCACGCTCCACATCCTGCCTCATGGTGCCACAAGTCGCGGGTCTCACCCGCTGGGTTTTCGCGAAAGTGGAGGTAATCGTTCCAAGCTTGCGCATCCGCATCACGCGCCGGACGATCCAACATCCCAACGTGACCTTGGTAATAGAACTCGCGGCGATCACGTTCACCACAGATGGGGCATGGTAGGCGCATCTCTTAATACATCCCTTCACAAGATCCGGCAGAGGCCGCATTTAGGCGGTAAACTGTGGGTTGACCCGTCCCTTCGCTAAGGGATGAGGACGGCAAATGATCTTGTTCCCAATCCCCCAGTAACGCAGAGCCCTGAAACGTGATCCCGTCACTAGACTGGCGCGAAATGTCGATGCCTCCTGCATCGCCGTCGCTGTGGCACCTCATGCTCAAACAACCGAGGCCTACGGACAGCGTGTGCCCACCTACATTATCAGCACGACCCTGCCCTTGATCAGCCATAGTCACATCCAACACCGCCGTAACCGAAGCGGCATATTCAGGCGTATGAACCAGCAACAAGCGCATGGCTGCGACACCCTGATTGGGATTGCTCGCCAAGTGATCAGCCGAATAGATACGCGTGAAACACCCGACCTCGGGGATTGTGTTCGCCAGCGCAACACTGCTCGACAGACTGACCAACGCGGCAAGAGCTAATTTGCGTTTCATTCGAATACCTTAATGTAAATTGTGTTGAGAGCCGGTGCCCTCCTCATCCATCAAACCCGCACCGGTGCGGAACCGATCAAGACGATAACGGGCAGCGGGGGCGTGGTGTTCACCTTTGGCGATCAAGTGGGCGTAGCTAAATCCAGACCCAGGGACGGCTTTGAAACCACCATAACACCAGCCGCAATTGAGGAAGAGACCCTCAGTCTGGGTTTTGTCAATGATAGGCGAGCCATCAGGCGACATATCCATAATGCCCCCCCAACTGCGCAAGACACGCGCCTTGCCGATGGACGGCATCAGCGTCATCGCGGCATCCATAACGTGTTCTTTCATGGGAAGATTTCCACGCGCCGCGTAGGACGCATAGAAATCAAGATCGCCCCCAAACACCAAACCGCCCTTGTCGGACTGACTGATGTAGAAGTGCCCCATGCCAAAGCTGATCACACCCGGCATAATCGGCTTGAGGCCCTCAGACACAAAGGCCTGCAAAACATGGCTTTCAATCGGCAGGCGCATGCCCGCCATTTGTGCGACTTGGCTTGAGCGCCCCGCCACAACGATTGCCACCTTCTTGGCGCGGATCGCACCGCGGTTGGTTTGCACACCGCGCACAACGCCGCCTTCAACATCAATGCCCGTGACTTCGCAATTCTGGATCAAGTCGACACCGCGTTGGTCCGCCCCGCGTGCGTAGCCCCATGCAACTGCGTCATGACGTGCCGTGCCGCCGCGACGATGCATTAGGCCGCCATAAATCGGGAACCGGACGTTGTCGAAATCAATCATCGGTGCTTCGGCGCGGACCTGTTCCGGCGTCAAAAGTTCTGCGTCATCCCCTTGATTGACCATGGAATTACCGCGTCGTGCAAAATAATCGCGTTGCCCGTCGGAATGGCACAGCATCATCACACCGCGTTGTGACATCATGGTGTTATAGTTAAGGTCTTGCTCCATCCCTTCCCACAGTTTGAGGGAATGGGAATAGAATTCCGAGTTACCCGGTAGCATATAGTTGGCGCGCACAATTGTTGTATTGCGCCCAACATTGCCGCCGCCAAGGTATCCCTTTTCAAGGACCGCGACATTGGTGATGCCGTGTTCTTTGGCCAAGTAGTACGCCGTTGACAGTCCGTGACCACCGCCGCCGATGATAATCACGTCATATTCAGGCTTGGGATCGGGGTTGCGCCAAACGGGTTTCCAGCCTTTTTGGCCGAACAAACCTTCTTTGATTACTTTAAAGCCTGAATAGCCCATTGCGCCCTCTTGACTGATCCCGTCAAGACAACCCTACGGAAGCCCGTCTTGCATGCAACGCACATTTCGACATTTACCGGATCACCAGCGACCTCGGCGAGCAAAAGCCCACCGAGGGAGGTGCGTTATAGCCCCTTGGCTTTATAGCTTGCAGCGACCTTTTCGATCGAAACGAGGTAAGCAGACGTGCGCAGGTCATGCACATCTTCGCGTGCATGCCAAACCTCACGCATGGACTGGTAGGCCGTGCGCATAGTGTCATCGAGGCCAGATCGCACCAGTTCAAGCTCTCCCGCGCCGCGAAGATACTTGGATTTGAAATTCGGTGTCATCGACCATTGGTCTCCCAAATGTTCAGACAAACGCTGCAGTTCACCGACGATCAACTCATGGCGTGCCTCTTCTTGGCGTCGTTGCATGCGGCCAAAGCGGATGTGGCTCAGGTTTTTGACCCACTCGAAATACGAAACGGTAACACCACCCGCGTTGGCGTACATATCGGGAATAATAACGGTACCTTTTTCGCGCAGGATGTCATCGGCACCCGCCGTGATCGGACCATTCGCAGCCTCAATAATGAGGGGCGCTTTGATGTTGGCTGCGTTACTAAGGTTAATCACACCTTCAAGCGCTGCGGGGATCAGGATATCGCACTTTTGCTCAAGCACGGCGGCGCCGTTTTCAACATAAGTGGCGTTCGGATAATCTTTCACGCCACCATGTTTTGCAATCCAGTCGCGGACACCTTCAACGTCGAGACCACCGTCATCCGTCAGCGCACCATCGCGTTCAATAATGCCGGTGACGATGCATCCATCCTCTTCCTTAAGGAATGAAGCGGCATGATATCCCACGTTGCCAAGGCCTTGCACGACCACACGCTTGCCATCCAGTGTGCCGCTTAACCCTGCAATTTTGACATCTTCAGGGTGGCGGAAGAATTCCTGTAGCGCATACTGCACACCGCGCCCTGTTGCTTCGACACGGCCTTGGATGCCGCCCGCGTGGGTTGGCTTACCGGTTACGCAGGCTGCCGCATTAATATCTGTGGTGTTCATGCGGCGATATTGGTCCGCAATCCACGCCATTTCACGTTCGCCTGTTCCCATATCCGGTGCGGGGACGTTTTGGGACGGATGGATCAAATCGCGTTTCGCCAATTCATACGCGAAACGGCGGGTGATCCGCTCAAGCTCGTCTTCTTCCCACATGCGTGGATCAATACACAACCCGCCTTTGGACCCACCAAACGGTGTTTCCACAAGGGCACATTTATAGGTCATAAGCGCCGCCAGCGCCTCAACCTCGTTTTGGTTAACGCCAAGCGAGTACCGAATGCCCCCTTTCACGGGTTCCATATGTTCGGAATGGACTGACCGGTACCCAGTGAACGTCTCAATCTTACCGCGCAATCGCACCCCAAATCGAACCGTATAGGTGGCATTACAAACGCGAATTTTCTCTTCCAAACCGGGTGGCAGATCCATCAAAGCGACCGCGCGGTTAAACATGATATCAACGCTGTCACGGAAGGATGGTTCTTTGATAACTGGGCTTGAAGTGCTCATTGGTCGGTCCTCTCAAGACTAATTCCAGCCCCTCCTAAGCGACAGACTTTGCCGAGTTATTAAGGGGCGCACATTATTGATGAATCCGAGTTAAACATGATTCGATGCATCCGTGTGGGATAGTTTTGCCACATTCACGAAACAGGACTTATCCACAGTATCCTGATCAATGTGGCGCATTCTTCCCGCTATGCGATTGAGAATCGGGTTATTGTCCTCGACTACAGAACAATTCCCATGGTCCGGCATGTTTGTCGCGAAAAGGACGGGTGGTGAACACTTTCCCGCCCAATTTCGCCCTAATTTCGCCACCCCCAAATGTTTTAAGCACGATCGAGAGTAAGGCTGAGTCCGTTCGCAATTGTACTGCGCGAGTAGCCGAGGAAGGTTAATATGACACTGAAGATGAAAAATTTACGCTCCGATAATACGTCCCCACGGGACCTCTTTCGGATGTTGCGTCGTGATGAAGATGGGTCGATTATCATCTTCTCTCTCATGATGTTTGTCTTGATCTTGTGGTTCGGCGGCATGGCTGTCGACCTGATGCGTTTCGAAACTACACGCACCAAACTTCAAGGTACGCTTGACCGCGCTGTGCTAGCAGCCGCGGACCTTGATCAAACCTTACCTCCAGCAGAAGTCTGCGCCGATTATTTCGCGAAAGCAGGCATGTCCCAATTCCTCGACACTTGTATCGTTGATCAAGGCATCAACTACCGTGTCGTCACCGCCGTCGCGGATGCTGAAATGCCGCTATTCTTCTATGACCTGCCATCGGTTTTCTCTTCTCCGTTCTCGGCCGAGCTTTCGTCGTTAACCGTTTCAGGCACGTCGACTGCCGAAGAGCGTGTAACAGATGTTGAGGTCTCGCTTGTTTTGGACGTTTCCGGTTCCATGAACAGCAACAGCCGTATCCAAAACCTTCGTCCAGCTGCGCGTGACTTTGTAACCACCGTTCTGTCGAACAACACCAACGCACCACAAGGTCTGATCACAATCTCGATCGTACCTTACTCTGCTGTTGTTAATCCAGGCACGCTGATTGAGCCGTACTTGAACATTAATCGTAGCCATGATGAATCCGCGTGTTTGCTGTTTGATGATGACGAATTCGAAACCACTGAGCTGGATCTTTCGGCAACCTACGATCACGTCTCACACTTTGACCCGAGCTGGTACAGCGACTCCAACTCCGCATCAGATGGCGATAACCTTATCAAATACCCTTGGTGCCACGTTGGCGACCACAATGCCATTATTCCGCACACCACAAACGAAAGCGATCTGCACGACGCAATTGATGACCTTGAACCATATGGCAACACAGCCATTGATATGGGTGTTAAGTGGGCTGCGGCCCTGCTGGATCCAAGCACGAACGCAATTATTTCTGGTCTTGCAGGCCAGGCCGGAACCGGCGTTCCAGCAATCGCATCGCCCCGTCCGGAAGAATTCGGGCAATCTGACATTCTGAAAGTCATCGTTGTGATGACCGATGGCCAGAACACGACCCAGTATGACTTGGTTCCAACAATGAAATGGGACTTGTCCCGAATCTGGTTTGACCGTTCCCCATCGGGATCTGGCTCTCCGATCGATCTCGAGGAAGTCGATTACTACAGCACGTCCGTTCAGTACGCAGGTGAAAACACGACTAGTCGCACCGATGATTACTTTTATTGGGATATCTCGAGTTCGACGATCTCCCGTAGCCAGCGTTACCCACGTGGCTTTGCTAATCGCGATGCCTACCTGAATTCGGGTACAATTGCGGAATATGACGGTATTGGCTCCGGTACGATGTATGACGACAACATGTTTAATGCCAGCTGGTCTGACATGATGGCAATTCGTGTTTACAACCAAATCGACCGTGACTGGTTACGCCGCGCGTATATCCATGAGTACATTTCTTATAACGAGTATAAGGAACCTGAATGGGGGATCGACACCGGTATCGTTAACTCCACGGAAGCCAATGCCCGCCTATCAGATATTTGTGAGGCGGCCCGCGACGAAGGCATCGTGATCTATACAGTTGCATTTGAGGCGCCATCCAATGGTCAAACTGCCCTACGCGACTGTGCGAGCACGCCAAGCCACTACTTTGATGTGCAAGGCTCAGATATCTCTGACGCATTCGCCGCGATCGCTACAAACATTCGCAACTTGAAGCTGACCCAGTAAGGAAACCGGAATGATTTTCGCAATCAAATCTATCGCACGTTTCTTACGTTTGTTCCGCAAGGAAGAAGATGGCAGTGAATCTGTTGAGTTTGCTCTGATCTTTCTTCCGTTCATCCTGATCCCAGTGTCCGGATTTGAACTTGGCCTGCTCATGACCCGTCATGTGATGGTCGAACGTGGGCTGACGATGGCGGTTCGTGAAGTCTCTTTGAACACGGGCATTCCCTTCACCGATACCCAGGTGAAAACCATGATCTGCAACTCAGCGGGGATTATTCCGAACTGTATGACCAATCTGCGCCTTGAGATGCGCAACATTGACCTACGTTACACGGGTACCGCCGCTACGAACGAGATCCCTCGTACGGCCTCCTGCACCGATCTGGAAAGCCCAGATCAGGCACCGCGGAACTATACCAATGGTCAAGCAAACGAATTGATGATCGTACGCGCCTGCGGCTTGTTTTCCCCGATGCTGCCTGAATTCGGATTGGGTTATTTTCTGTCCCGCATCCGCGGCGATGGCTACTACCCACTCGTGGCGTCGACAGCCTTTGTGATGGAGCCTGTATAATGCTGACATTCATCAAATCGAAACTGCGCCGCTTCCGGCGTGAAGAAGAAGGCGCGATGGTTGTCGAAGCGATGATCATGTTCCCGACACTGTTTGCCTGCGTTATCGCAACGTTCGTTTTCTTTGACGCGTTTCGCAACCAGTCCATCAATTTGAAAGCGGCTTACACGATTTCAGATGCGCTAAGTCGCGAAGACCAAGGTATTACCAACACGTTCATCACCAACACTTGGCTCGTCCACCGCTTTTTAACCAACTCTGAAGCACTGACGAAGCTGCGCGTGACACTCGTCAAATACGTTGATGACACGGATGATGAGGTCGACAATGGCGAACATATTGCGGTTTGGTCAGTCGAAAAGGGTGGTGCGGGCACGCTCACCGACGCGGAAGTGCAAATGATGAACGCAAATAACGAAATCCCAGTCATGCCTGACGGCGAAACACTGATCCTCGTTCAGACTTGGGTCGACTATGAGCCGAACTTCAGCATTGGTCTGGGGGCTTTCACATTCGAAAACACTATCTTCACCCGTCCACGTGCTGCGGCGAATGGAGTTTGCTATGACCATAACGGTGTCCCGGATGGCGATGACATTTGTCCAGTCGGTGGTGCTTAGTCTTTCTCGAAACGACGCGAGACGATCCGCAACGCAATTTGTTCGGCCATGTATTTGGCCGGACCGGACGCCGTAGCCCCCCCAACACCAACCCGCGTCGAAAACCGCCACCAAAGCCCAGGCGCCCAAACACGCGACTGGGGGTTATGCAGGCGCAAAATGAAGCCGTTTGATGGCTTGAACGCGAACGCCCCCCGATCAATAGACTTGATATTGGACAGTTCGGCCAAAACTTGGCCAGACGTATCGCGCAGCTCTCGCTCGGTGAGAACAAGCCCAAGTAATGTCGCGCGGCGCAACCTCTCCGCGACGACAAGCGCCCCCGCGCCTAGCAAAATCAAGAAGATCTGCCATCCAAATGCGGGCGGCTCCATAAACGCCAGCAAGATCAACATGGCCCCTAGTACGAAAACCGCCCCATAGGCGAAAAGCCTGCGCAGTGCCGACGCTTGAATAGTGGCGATAACTTCGTCGTCTTTAGCGTTTTGCATGTCAGCCCCTTTGTTCGTGCTTTCCTCTAGCCAACAAAGAGAGGCATGAAAAGCGCCTAGCGGGGCGGCGTTACCTCATATCCAGGTTCTTCGGCTTCATCATCGACCATTTCTGCCGGAAATCCGGGGGCCGTGATGTCTAGCCCAGTGGCTTCTTCGAGGCGTTTGATGATGTCATCGGATTGGGCATCAAACCCGTACCGATTGATACCTTCTTCAAAGATTTTCACCATCATCGGGCTGATTTCCAAAGGCACATCATTGTCTTCGGCAATCTGCTGAAATAGCCCGATATCCTTTTTAACAAGCCCCATCGAGAACCCGATATCGCGGCTACCGTTCAAAATGACTTGGCTTTCGGTTTCATGCACAAACGACGTACCGCTTGAAATCTTGATCGCCTCATAGGTCGTTGCCAAATCCATTCCAGCCGCCTTCATTGTGACCATCGCTTCACAAACCGTCAGCAGGTTCGCCGTCGCCAAATAATTCGTCATCACCTTTAGCGTGCTGGCCGTCCCAACGTCGCCTGTGTGCAATACTCGCCGACCAAGCGTCGTCAAAATCGGGAGGACCTTTTCAAACGTGGCGCGGTCACACCCTGCAAAAATCGAAATGTTGCCAGTATCAGCGCGATGACAACCTCCGGAGACAGGACAATCCACCGCAAAACCGCCCCGTTCAGTTACGGCAGCAGCATGACGTTTGAGCTCCTCCGCATCTGTCGTCGACATTTCCAACCAGATTTTGCCAGCAGTAACACTCGGCATCATCGCCTCAACGACGGCGGCACAGGCATTGGGAGATGGAAGGCACGTGATCACCACATCGCACTCATCCATCAATTGCGCTGGCGATCCGCCGTCCCGTGCGCCACGTGCCACAAATCCGGCCACGGCCTCGGCGTCTAAATCATGCACCGCCAAATCGAACCCATTGCGCAAAACAGATCCTGCCAGTTTCCCACCAACGGACCCAAGCCCTACAAATCCAACTTTCATAAATCTCTCCTGTTTGGAAAAACCTCGCCGTATGCATCCGACACGTCTGTTTCATTCACGACACGTCTTGCTTTTGTTTCGTAAAGATCCCCGCCGGAGGCTCCAACACATCCAAATTGCACAGCATTCCTTGCTGACCACGCGACCTGCATCTATGGTCGCGGCAACTCCGAATGGACACAAAACATGCGCTTCGCCCTCGCCCTTTTTGCTCTGCTTGCTGCACTGCCATCTTGCACCGAATTTCCGGAGCTTGATTCAACGGTGTCGTCAGAAGTTGCCAATGCCCCCTACCCTGAACTTGTACCGCTCGCGCCGCTCCTTGCGCAGGCAAACACAAGCACGGGCGCGGCAGAAATCGCCAATACAAACATCGATTCCCGTCTTTCCAACTTACGCGCACGCGCTGCACGTTTACGTGGCCCCGTCATTCCAGCCGCTATACGGGCACGCATGCTGCGCGGCGTGCGTTGAAGTCCTGCGGTCAACGCGCTAACACCCGCCTAAATCTAATCTAAGGATCATCCGTCATGACCACCCCCCTTCGTCTCGGCATTGCTGGCCTCGGAACCGTTGGTGTGGGCGTTGTCCGCATCATCCGCAAACAAGCGGACCTGCTTGAGGCCCGCACCGGTCGCAAAATCACCATTTCCGCCGTGTCCGCACGATCCAAAGACAAGGACCGTGGCGTTCCATTAGCGGATTACGCTTGGGAAGATGACCCCGTCGCACTGGCGAAGCGTGACGATGTAGATGTGTTCGTTGAACTGATGGGGGGCGACGAAGGCCCTGCCAAAGACGCAACCGAAGCCGCGATCAGAGCTGGCAAAGACGTGGTTACCGCCAATAAGGCCATGCTTGCCCATCACGGGCAAGAACTGGCCGAAGCGGCCGAAAACGCCGGTTTGGTCATTCGCTATGAAGCCGCCGTCGCAGGTGGCATTCCGGTGATGAAAGCCCTGACCGAAGGTCTGGCTGGCAATGAGATCACCCGCGTTATGGGCGTTATGAACGGCACCTGTAACTACATCCTCACGCAAATGCAGGCGACGCGCCAAGGCTACAACGCGTTGTTTGATGAGGCCGACAAACTCGGCTACCTCGAAGCAGATCCGAACCTCGATGTGGGCGGCATCGATGCGGGCCACAAACTCGCGCTTCTGTCATCTGTTGCGTTCGGCACGCAGGTCGATTTCGACGCGGTTGAACTTGAAGGCATCCAAGCGATCACACTTGAAGACATCGACGCAGCGGCCGATATGGGTTTCCGCATTAAATTGCTCGGCGTTGCGCAGATGACTGGTCGTGGTCTTGAGCAACGCATGTCCCCTTGTCTGGTGCCAGACCAATCCCCGCTCGGCCAACTTGAGGGCGGCACCAACATGGTCGTCATTGAAGGCGATTCCGTGGGCCAAATCGTGCTACGTGGTGCAGGTGCTGGCGAAGGTCCAACTGCAAGCGCGGTCATGTCCGACATCATCGATATCGCCCGTGGCTTGCGCCTGAACACATTTGGGCAACCCGCCACAACATTGCGCAAAGCACGTCCCGCGAAGGCGGCGGTTCCTGCGCCGTACTATCTGCGTATGCAGTTGGTCGACAAACCTGGCGCGCTTGCTAAGGTCGCCGCAGTCTTGGGCGACGCAGGCGTTTCGATTGATCGGATGCGTCAGTACGGACACCAAGATACCTCCGCTCCTGTGCTGATCGTGACCCACAAAGTGACGCGCACAGCCCTCGACGAAGCACTTGCCGCGATGACCAATACATCCGTGGTTCAGGGTGATCCTGTCGCCATCCGCATCGAAGATGTTGGCTAGTTAACTTCGGACGACCTGCTAGGGTGAAGTCATGAACCCTGACGTCACCAGCAACATTTCACTTTACCGCTGGTCACGTTTCCTGCGCAGTCTGACCTTTTGGCAGGCCGTCTGGTTTCTATATTTCCAAGACATCCTGTCTGGCGCACAAGCGATCTTGCTTTATGTCGTGCTCGACGTGGCGGTCACGACCCTCGAAGTGCCCTCGGGCTACATGTCCGACCGCCTTGGGCGTCGAAAAACCCTGATCGCCAGCGCTATTGTGACCCTAATTGGCGTCACGCTTCTTGGTTTTGGCAGCAGCTTTGCAACCTTCGCAGCGGCGCAAATCCTGATCGGTGCAGGCAGTGCGTTTTCAAGTGGCACAGACGAAGCAATGCTCTATGAAAGCCTTGCTGCGACGGGTCGTGAGGACGAAATCGAAGCGCAGGAAGTCATCGCGTGGCGCTATTCGTTCATCGGCCTCGCGCTATCAGCTGTCACAGGTGGTGCGCTTGCGTTGCTTGATCCGCGCCTGCCGTTCATAGCCACGGGTGTCGCAATGGCGGGCTTGCTTTGGGTGACGTGGCGATTTGTCGAACCTCCACGCACCACTGATATGGCGGAAGGGTCTGAATTGCTGCGCCTTTCGCATTTGGGTTCTAACTTTCGCAACCCAGTCTTGCTGTGGTTCTTCGCCCTAACCGTCCTGATGTATTGCTTCAGTCATTTGCCCTTTGTGTTTGGGCAGCCCTTTATCCTTGAAGCATTGAATGATGTCGGCCTCGCCAGCAGCGCGCCCTTGGTCAGTGGATTAATCACAGCGTTGATGATGGGTATTTCCGTCGCTGTTTCCTTGTTTGCACTACAGCTGCGCAACCGCCTTGGCCTGCCACTGCTACTTCTCGGTGCGTTCGGTCTGCAAATCGCAATTAGCGGTGTTATGGCCCTGACTGAAAGCGCGGTGGTGCTTGTTTTCCTCCTGTTACGCATGGTGCCGGACGCCCTATCCCGCCCGTTCATCCTTGGCCGCATTCAACCGCTGTTGTCAGACGACAGCCGCGCGACATGGTTGTCCCTCAAAAGCTTTGTTGGTCGTCTGGTCTTTGCAGTGGCCCTCTCCGCTGGTGCGGTATCGACCACAGATGCCGGATTGATGCCCTACGCTGACATCGCACGAATTCTGACCATAGCAACGTTGATTGGAATGGTCGCGATCGCGTTGCTTGCCCTAAGTTCGCGTAGAATCGCGGTGGCAGCACCAAAAGTTTCAGACTGTTAGCGCACACAGTCTTGTAGCTCTCCTGTTCAAGGCGATAGGTCGGGGTAACTCAACAAAGGATCTCCTCATGGCTTCCCTCGACTTCAACGATCGTATGCTTTCATTGGGCCTTGCCCGCGTATCTGAGGCCGCGGCTCTTGCCAGCGCGACCCTGATCGGGCGTGGAGATGAAAAAGCCGCAGACCAAGCGGCTGTGAACGCGATGCGTGAACAACTTAACAAATTGGACATCGAAGGCGTTGTTGTGATCGGTGAAGGTGAACGCGACGAAGCGCCAATGCTGTTCATCGGTGAAGAGGTTGGGTCCGGCAAAGGACCGGGTGTTGATATCGCACTTGATCCGCTGGAAGGCACAACGCTGACAGCCAAAGACATGCCAAACGCGTTGACCGTGATCGCGATGGGCCCGCGCGGTTCAATGTTGCACGCACCTGATGTTTACATGGATAAGCTAGCGATTGGTCCAGGGTACAAGACCGGTGTTGTGACAATGGATATGTCACCTTCAGAGCGCGTTTCAGCATTGGCCGCCGCGAAGGGATGTTCAACAGAAGACATCACAGTTTGCGTTCTGGAACGCCCTCGTCATGAAGATATGATCGCGGAATTGCGCAGCACGGGCGCTGCGATCCGACTGATCACAGACGGTGACGTTGCAGGCGTTATGCACTGCGCCGAAGCGGCCACCACGGGCATTGATATGTACATGGGGTCCGGTGGTGCACCTGAAGGTGTTTTGGCTGCGGCAGCGTTGAAATGCATGGGCGGGCAGATGTTCGGCAAGCTTTTGTTCCGCAATGATGACGAACGCGGCCGCGCGACCAAAGCGGGCATCACAAACTTTGATCGCGTCTACACTCGCGACGACATGGTGACTTCCGATGTTATTTTCGCGGCGACTGGTGTGACCGATGGGTCCCTGTTGGCGGGCATCAAACGTGAGCCAGGATTCCTGACTGCGGAGACGATTTTAATGCGGTCCAAAACAGGGTCTGTACGTCGCATGAGCTATCGCAACCCAGTGTAAACCTGACGGATTGCCCCTGCGGGGAGCGGGGGCGCACCTTCGGTGCGCAAGGAAGTGAGTATTTTTGAGCCAAAGAAGTTCGGGCGTGGCGAATCCCTTTGTTGGCACATATGGTGTTGATTGATGAATGACACACCAAATAACACGCGCACATTTTTGAATGTCGAAGCGTCCGCTACGGGGCGGCGTTGGATCGGTCCAAGCGGTGAAGATGACCGTTTGGCCGAGGCCATGGTGCAAGAAACGGCAATCCCATTGCCAGTTTGCCGGACATTGGTGCGTCGTGGTGTTGAAGCGAGTGAAGCAGCCGCGTTTCTAGCGCCAACGCTTCGCGACCTCATGCCAGACCCGCGTTCAATGCGCGATATGGAGAGGGCAGCGGCGCGGATTGTTGCGGCTGCGACATCTCGAGAACGGATCGCAATTTTCGCGGACTATGATGTGGATGGCGGGACTTCGGCAGCTTTGCTGATCGATTGGTTGCGTGGGTTCAATGTATCACCGACCTTATATGTGCCTGACCGGATTGATGAAGGCTATGGCCCCAATGATGAGGCGATGTCGGCGCTTGCCCGCGATCATGACCTGATCATTTGCGTTGATTGCGGAACGCTGTCGCATGGCCCAATTGAAGCGGCTGTGGGCGCTGATGTTGTTGTGTTGGATCACCATTTGGGTGGAGAAACGTTGCCGCCGGCCTTGGCCGTTGTGAACCCGAACCGCCAAGACGAAACCGGAGACTTGGCGCATTTATGTGCGGCTGGCGTTGTGTTCTTGGCCTTGGTTGAGGCAAATCGGCAGCTGCGTGAAGCAGGATCGAAAACACCAAATTTGATGTCCCTGCTTGACCTTGTGGCACTTGGTACGGTGGCCGATGTCGCGCCGCTGATCGGGGTAAACCGCGCGTTCGTGCGCCAAGGGCTAACAGTTATGGCGCGGCGCAACCGTGCAGGGCTAGTTGCGCTAGCCGATGTATCGCGCATGGATACTGCACCGTCATCTTACCACCTTGGGTTTCTGCTTGGGCCGCGGGTGAACGCGGGTGGGCGAATCGGCAAGGCGGACCTTGGCGCACGCCTTTTGGCGACAACCGACCCGCGTGAAGCCCAATCCATGGCCGCGCGCTTGGATGAATTGAACACCGAGCGTCGTGACATTGAAAACCAAGTCCGAGAGATGGCGATTGAGCAAGCCGAAGAGCGCGGCACGGATGCCCCGCTGGTTTGGGCAGCTGGCGAGGGGTGGCATCCTGGTGTGGTCGGGATCGTCGCCTCGCGTTTGAAAGAATCGACCAATCGACCTGCTATTGTGATCGGTTTGGACGGTGATGAAGGCAAAGGCTCAGGGCGGTCTGTCTCTGGGATTGATCTTGGGGCCGCAATCCAGCGTTGCGCGGCTGAAGGGCTGCTGATCAAGGGTGGCGGACACAAGATGGCGGCTGGCTTGACGGTTGCACGCGACAAAGTGGACGCCGCGATGGAACGCTTGTCAGAACTGCTCGGCAAACAAGGCGCAGGTGATATTGGCCCCGCAGACCTGAAGGTGGACGGGCTGTTAATGCCGGGGGCAGCAACTGTCGATCTGATAGAAATCATCGAACAGGCAGGGCCATTTGGCGCAGGCGCACCTGCCCCGCGCTTTGTGTTCCCTGATTGCACGATCAATTTCACCAAAGTCGTCGGCGCAAACCATTTAAAGGTGACCTTCGGCGACGGGCTAAGCGCACGTATTGATGCCATCTGTTTTGGGGCGATGGATACGCCATTGGGCCCTATGTTGCAGGACCACGGAGGCGCGCGCTTCCATCTGGCAGGGCGTTTGGAAATCAACACATGGCAGGGCCGCCAGCGTCCACAATTGCGCCTAGAAGACGCGGCACCTGCCACCTGAAAAATTCTGTGATTTTTTGCGAAGTTTCTACTTGCGTGTTTCGAGAGGGTTCCCTAAATACGCCTCACCAAGCGCGGTCCCTTCGTCTATCGGTTAGGACGCCAGGTTTTCAACCTGGAAAGAGGGGTTCGATTCCCCTAGGGACTGCCATTGGTGACCTTCATGACATTTGAAACTGTTTTTGGCTTTGGCCAAAGTATCAGTCAGTCAGGTTCAAACCTGCCGTCATCAGCTAGAGTTTAAATATCCAGCGGATCAATCAGTTCCGGTCCGCTTGCGCGATTGGAGTTCACCGCAGGGTCCACGCGGTGAAACTGCAATGTGTCCTCGCCTGTGGCCTGCATCAATTTGGCAGCACCCTTGCCTTCTTCGCCAAGCCAAAGCGCCCATTGATCCTGTTCCAAAATCACCGGAATCCGGTGGTGGATTTTGCCCATCGCCTCGTTTGCACCCGTTGTGACAATGGCCGCCGTCGCACCCAATTCACCCCAATCCTGCCAGATCGCTCCGAATGCAATCGGGGCCGCGTCACTGCGCTGAATGTACCACGGCAGCTTGGTCCCGTCCTCAAGGCGGGTCCATTCATAAAAACCAGCCGCGGGGATGACGCAACGCCGTTCACGACAGGCCGCTTTGAACGCAGGTTTTTCAGCAATCGTTTCAGCGCGGGCATTGATCAGTAACGGCCCACCGTTCGGTTTTTTATACCAATGTGGGATAAACCCCCAACGGACCGGTCGATAACTGCGTCCAACGTCAGTTAGGGTAATTGCCGCGACTTGAACCGTCGGACAAACATTGTAGTTCGGGACGTCAGGCAAATCATTGGCAGGCGCGGCCGCAAACATCTGCGCCATCGCATCATGGGGAAGTGTTGTAGCCATTCGTCCGCACATCGGGTTAGCTTGCACCAACACGCCCCCACTGGAAAGGACACAACATGCGTTTGGCTCTCTCTTTACTGCTTGCTTCGGCATCGTCTGCCTCAGCCAACACCTGCGGGCGAACAACCGGTGTGATGCAGGGCGAAACCTACTTCTCGATTGCCATGCGTTGTGATGTTCGCGACGAACAGCTTTTTGCACAAAACCCAAACGTGGATCACAACGACCTGAGCATCGGTCAGGTGATCAATGTCGACAACAAAGGCGACGTTTTCGTGCAACGAGCAGGTGCAGAGCTGGGTTTAGGAGAGGACGTTTATCTACAACGCTTTCTTGGGGCCTATTCGCCTGAGCAAACCTGCGCAGGACAAGAGCTTCAGGTTGATCTGGAACCCGAAACCGTGACGTTCGGTGAAACACGTTGTGACATAAAAACGGTGATTTATGGCAGCGCTGACACCGTGATAGCCAACCTGACGAATTGCGCGGCCGAAGGTGAACCCATTCCTGATCGTTACGCAAGCTTGTCATTGTTTGAGGGCGAGATGACCTATGAATACACAGCAGCATACACGCTTCAACGCTGCACGGACCGTTAGCCACAAAAAAGCCCCGCCGCACTTTCGCGCGACGGGGCCATAAAGCGAACTTTCGTACGCTTATTTCATGTTAATGCGGCCATCCGTGTAGGGCTGGTACGGCGCATTCGCTGCGATGAATTCTGCCGTTACGTCCGCAAGATCAGGACCGAAGTCGTAAGCGTTTTCAGCTGTTGTGAACATTGAGAACCCGTCGCCACCGTTGCGCACGAAGTTGTTGGACACAGCACCGTAGGTCTTAGCCATATCCAATGCTTCGCCGCCGACCATCACATCAGAAATACGGCTACCCGCTTCCATGTTCAGATCGACCGTGAAGGTCATGCCAGCAACCTGCAAGAACCGGCCAGAGCCGTCTTCATGCTCGGACACAGCGTTTTCCAGAGCCGCCAAAAGCGTTTCACCGGAAATCTCAAATGTAGACAGTGTGTTTTGGAACGGCAGCACTGTCAGCACTTCGCCCATTGTCACTTCGCCTGCATCGATGTCCGCGCGGATACCGCCAGAGTTCTGCAAAGCAATGTCGATGCCTTGGTCCGCTACACGGTCCAGCATCGCATCCGCGATCAGGTTGCCCATGTCACATTCCATCTGACGGCATACAGCGCGGTCACCCGTCAAAACGCCAGCAGTTTCAGCAACAACACGGTTGCGGATCTCGTCCAGCGGAGCTGCAAGTTCAGCGATACGGGCAACAGCTGCTTCGTCTTCAGCGACAGTGCCATCAATAATGATTGCCTCACCTGCTGCTTCAGTAATCACACCGTCGTCGTTGAACGTCACATTCAACTCGCCCAAGAACTTACCGTAGGCGTAGGCCTGAACAATTGCGGTGTCGCCAACCATCGTCGGGTAGAGACCCGCCGCATCTTCGTCATCACCCAGATACGTGTTGGAGTGACCACCAACGATCACGTCCACACCCGTTGTGGCTTCAGCCACTGCGATGTCCACGTTGTAGCCAGAGTGGGACAACACGATGATCTTGTTGACGCCTTCAGCTTCCAAACGATCCACTTCAGCCTGAACTGCTTCAGCAGGAGCAGTGAAGATCACATTCGGACCCGGGCTCGCGAGCTCATCAGTGTTTTGTGGTGTCAGACCGATAAGCCCAATACGCTCGCCACCGCGTTCGATGATTGTGGACTTCTCAATCGCATCAGACAGTAGGGCTTCGCCGGAAATATCCGCGTTGGACATCAGCACTGGGAAGTTCACCGTATCGACAAACCCGCGCAGAACTTCTGGACCGTCATCGAATTCGTGGTTGCCGACAGTCATGCCGTCATAACCAAGCTGGTTCATGAATTCGGCCGCCATCGCGCCTTTGTAGTAAGTATAAAACAGCGTGCCCTGAAATTGGTCGCCGCCATCCACAAGGATCGAATTGTTCGTGCGCGCACGGGCTTCAGCCACCGCAGTGATCAAACGTGCTGTACCGCCAAAGCATTCGCCTGCTTCGTTGTCTTCTGCGGAACAACCGGAATCGTATTTGGAAATTGGCTCAAAGCGTGCGTGGAAATCGTTGGTGTGCAGGATCGTCAGCGTATAATCCGCTGCCGCCATGCCCGCGATCATGGTAATCGCAGTGGACGTTGTAAGAAGTCGCGTAAGCATAATAGCCCCCATTGGTTTTTTTCTGTCTCTAGCTTGGGTTGAGTCGGGTCAAAGAGTCAAAGCCCAAGCATCAAAGTTGGCGTAGCGTCGCTTTGTGACAGACAAGTGTCGATCTAGGTGCCGCCCTTTTGTGCAAACAACATCCCCTTAGCGCAGCGCTCAATCGCCCAGTCGACTTCATCGGCCAACAGTGCAGCCTTAAACGCTGGCAAGTTGGATGTTTCATCCGCAACGATCAGCCAGCCAGAGGGCGCGACACATGCAATTAACGTCAGGAACGTCACCGCCCGTGGCGCTGCATCCAGCATATGTAACGTGCGGTCGATCAGCAAAATATCGAACGCGCCGTCGGGGGTGTATTCCGTGATATCCGCAACATGCCCTGTGATGTTCAGACCATCTTGCGCAGCCTCGGCGCACATGGCTTCAACGCCGCTTGGCGATAAATCGACCCCCGTGACGTCGTGCCCTGCCCGCGCAAGGGGCAACGCATCGCGCCCCTGCCCACAACCCACATCCAGAATTCGCGCGCTTTTAAAGCTCAGTCCAGCAATAAACGTCGCAATCGCAGCCGTTTGCTCGCCCAAAGCATGGGCCTCGCTCGCGTAAAGCTTGTCGTAGTCGTAGCTCATGCCAATCGCCTTTCAATTCAAAACCGAATGCGTAACGGGGACAACCTTGACGATCTGGGCGGAGGATGGAAAGTGGACGATATGAAAATTTACAAAATCCTGACCGCCGAACAATGGACCGAACTCGACCAGACGGGCACTTTTACAGGTGCGCCGATTGATCTGGCAGACGGTTACATCCACACCTCAACCGCTGAACAGGCGCAAGAAACGGCTGACAAGCATTTCGCAGGCGTCGATGGCCTGATGCTCGCCGCGTTGGACGCTGATACCTACGGGGATGATCTGGTTTGGGAAGTATCACGCGGTGGCGCTGAATTTCCCCATATCTATAACCGCCCAATGCTGCGCACCGAAGTGATCTTTGCACGGGACATGCCGCTGGTTGATGGCCGTCACGTGTTGGATATCTCATGAAGCTGCTTGAAACGATTGGGCTTCGCGCCCTGCGCACGTTTGACCCTGAAACCGCCCACGGGCTGGCGCTAAAGGCGTTGAACACAGGCCTTGGCCCAAGTGGTGGCGCGGTAACGTCTGATCGACTGCGCTGTACGTTGGCTGGTCTGGATCTGCCTAACCCTGTTGGGTTGGCCGCTGGATTTGACAAGAACGCGACCGCCTTGGCCGCCCTTGGGCGCACGGGATTTGGGTTCCTTGAGGTCGGTGCCGCGACTCCGCTTCCTCAAGAAGGCAACCCGCGCCCGCGCCTGTATCGGCTGACGGAAGATGAAGCGGCGATCAATCGTTTCGGATTTAACAACGAAGGCATGGAGCCGATAGCGACACGCCTTTCCAAACGACCCAAAGGGCGCATCGTTGGCCTAAACCTTGGCGCGAACAAAACCAGCGAAGACCGCGCTGCAGACTTTGCGCGTGTGCTGGCCCATTGCGGACCCTACGTTGATTTCGCCACCGTCAACGTTTCATCCCCCAACACCGAAAAGCTGCGTGATTTACAAGGTAAAGACGCGCTGGCCGCGTTGCTTGGCGGCGTGATAGAGGCGAACGCGGCTGGCATTCCGGTGTTCCTGAAAATTGCACCTGACCTCACGGATGCAGACCTACAGGACGTGGCTGATGTGGTCGGCTCGTCTGGTATTTCCGCCGTGATCACCACCAACACGACCCTATCACGCGACGGGTTAAGCAGCGTGCATAAAGGCGAAGCTGGCGGATTGTCTGGTCAGCCGCTGTTTGAAAAATCCACGCGCATTTTGGCAAAGCTGTCGACCCTTACCGATGTGCCGTTGATTGGTGTCGGCGGCATAGGCTCGGCCGAGCAAGCCTACGCTAAAATTCTCGCCGGTGCCTCTGCGGTACAGTTCTATACGGCACTGGTTTACGGCGGTATTTCTTTGGCTGGCGAAATTGCGCAAGGCTTAGATGAATTGCTCGCCCGCGACGGATTTGCGAACGTTGCCGATGCAGTCGGCACTGCACGGGAAGACTGGTTATGATGCCGACGCAACTGACCATTTGGCACAACCCGCGCTGCACCAAGTCACGTCAGACCTTGGCTTTGCTTCAGGAAAACGGCCACCAACCCGCTGTTCGGTTGTACCTGATGGATGCGCCAAGTGAGGCTGAGATTGTCGCCGTTCGCAACGCACTCGGCGTCACCGCCGACGCGATGATGCGCAAAGGCGAGAAGCTGTTTCGCGAGTTGGGCTTACGTGACGCAAGCGAGGCGGAATTGATCGCTGCGATGGTTGCAAACCCGATCCTGATTGAGCGACCCATTGTGATTAGCGATGGGAAAGCCGCGATTGGGCGGCCACCGGAAGCGGTCTTGGGCATCTTCTAGAGTATTTAAGAGCCAAAGAAGCGTTAAGAGCCCACCGAGCGTTCGAGCGCCGGGTATTTCCATGCCAGTGTTGCGCCCCGTGCTGCGAAACTGATCAGAAGTGCGATCCAAAGCCCATGGTTTGCGGCCAATGGCATGAGTGTAAGAGCGGCAGCAAAGTAGATGGCCGTCGAAAGCGCCATCATGCTGCGCATGTCGCGGGTACGCGTGGCCCCGATGAATATTCCGTCCAGCATGAATGGCGCTGCCGAGATGAGCGGCGTGAGTGCCATATAGATAAGATAATCCCGTGCGGCCGTGCGCACATCGGGCGCGGTTGTCATGGCATCAATGATCAGGCCACCGGCCAGCAAGAATGCAACCGACAGAAGCGCGCCTGTGCCAAAGCACCATTTGGATACCATCATCGCGGCGCGGCGAAACGCAGCACGGTTACGTGCGCCCAGCGCTTGACCAACGAAAGATTCAGCCGCGAAAGCAAACCCATCCATTGCATAAGCTGTGATCGACAAGAATTGCAGCAGGATGTGGTTGGCGGCCAGGCGCGTGTCACCGTAGCGGGCTCCGAAAAACAAAAACGACATAAAGATTGCCTGCAGAAAAAGCGAGCGCACAAGGATGTCCGCGTTCACGGACGCAAAGCGTTTGAGCTTTGCGGGATCAAACAATCGCGCGCGATCTTTCCAAGGGGCGGCCTGAAACGCAGCGCGGCAATACCAGAACCCAAGGGCGCAGCCTGCAATTTCGGCAATGACAGTCGCGCCAGCTACGCCCTGAACGCCCCAGCCAAAGACGGGTACGAACAGCAGGTCGAGGCCGATGTTAAGGCCGTTCATCACCAGTTGGATCACTAGAATATCGCGGGTGCGCTCCGCCGCGACGAGCCAGCCAGTTATGGCAAAGGTCGATATCAGGAACGGGGCAGACCAGACGCGAATGGACATATAACTGCGGGCGAGGGATTCGACCTCAACGCTGGCGGGCGACATCCAAAAGCCAGCGGCAAATAACGGCCGTTGCAAGACAAAAATCGAAAGACCGCCTAAGGCCGCTATGCCCAGCGCGCGGATCAGGATGGCGGCATGTTCCGCGCTATCCCCTGCCCCAATTGCCTGTGCGGCAAACCCCGTGGTCCCCATCCGCAAGAAGCCGAAAATCCAATAAAGTGCTGTAAGGATGATTGCGCCGATGCCAACTGCACCAATCGGGGCTGCTTCGCCGAGTTGCCCAATGACGCCCGTGTCGACCAACCCAAGGATCGGGATCGTGATATTAGCCAGCACCACCGGCACTGCAATTTGCAGGATACGGCGATGGGTTAAGTCAGCCACGGTGAACCGTCACGTGTTTGTGTCGGGTTGCGGCATCAGGAAATGACCCGTTGCCTGTGCGAACAACCGTGAGCGATTGTCTTGCCATGCTTCCACATGCACGGACGCATATCGGCGTCCCGAACGGTTGATCGTCGCGCGAGCATAGGCATCGCGCGGCAGGCCCGCGCGGAGATAGTCGATGGTGAAGTCGATGGTTTTGGGCAGGCGTAATTTGGTGACATCTTCGCCGGCTTCCATCCGGTCCCACATCATCGCCCAACTTAGTTCAACAATCGCAGTCGTTTCAAGAAAGGCCGCCGTTGCGCCTCCATGCAATGCGGGCAACATCGGGTTGCCGATCAGCATATCCTGATAAGGCATGATACCGGTCAATTCATCGCCGCGGCGGTCAAACTTGAATCCCATGAACTGAATATAGGGCACGCCTTGCAACAACGATTGCAGCGCTTTGTCGCGGCGTTGTTTAATCACTTGGACGGGTTCAGGGCGCTTCATGTTTTGCCCCCTTTGGCCGTTTGGATGGTGAATGCACCTGTCGCCGTCGCAACGGGGCGCGATGTATCAGCATCCATCGCCGTTGCCCGGATGAAAGCGACTGAGCGGGTCACGTGGTAGCATTCAGCCCGCGCCGTAATCATGTCACCGGGTTTGGCCGAGCGCATATAATCGATCCGAAGATCAAGTGTCGCCGTGCCAACAGGCTTGCTGCCATGCACCATAACAGAAGCCCCCGCGCAGGTATCCAACAACGCAGAGACCGCTCCACCGTGGATAACGCCTGTTTCCGGATCACCGACAAGGCGTAGGTCATAAGGCATTGTTATGGTCGCGTGGCCATCGCCGATTTCCGTCACTTCCATGCCCAACGCATGCGCATAAGGCAGCGCAGAAATAAATTGCTTGGCGATCAAGGTTTGGCGTTCATTCGTCATACTGTGTTTGAACCCTGCCACGCAGTCGCGCACAAGCCCCAATTCACATCGATGTATCCCCCGTTGCCCCAGACGCGACAGCCGCGTAGAGTTAAATACAAGAATGGGAGGAACGTCATGACTGAGCCACGTCTAACTTTTAAAGAAATGTGCGCCAAGTATGATGTGACCCCGCGTACGTTGCGCTATTATGAGTATATAGAGCTGCTATCACCTGAACGCGTTGGCCGTTCGCGGTTTTATGGTGCCAAAGAACTTGCACGGATGACGCTGATTTTGCGTGGACGTAAATTTGGCTTTCCGCTTGAGGACATTCGCCAATGGCTGATGATCTATGAGAACGAAGGCAATGAAGCGCAAATGAAAACCTGGATTGAACTCGCCGACCGACAGGTGGCCGAATTGACAGAACAACGCACCCAGCTTGATGAGACACTGTCCGAACTTAAGACCATGCGTGACCAAACGGCCAAATCCCTTGGTTAGGATCGTCGTTCTCGGCCTATGCATCGCAATTGCCAGCCAGACATTTGCTGATACCCCCCTCGCCCCGCCAGAAGATTTCACGCACCGCGCTGAGATTGCGACTGTTGAAGGGCGGGTTGAAACAAATACCACAATCGTAGCACCGGCCAATCACGCGCCTTGGGCGATTCCTGTCTGGGCGCGGTTTTATCTGTTGGCACCTGACGCGCTGTCGATCTTGGTCCTCAGTAACGGCGGCAACCTGTTGGGCAGCCGCGATCCAGACCAGATTGTTGCAACTGTTTACTACGTTGAAGACGGCGCGGTTCATGCTCAAAGTTTCACCCTAAGCGACACAATGGACCCCGCTGAAATGCCGCAAACCGCTTCGCATTTCCTTTGGCTAGATTCTTATCGCGCGGCAGATGGCGGCTGGGAATTGGTTCTTTCGAACACGAAAACGATCACAATTACGTATCGCTAAACGCAAGGTTGCATTCGAGACGCATAGAGATTCTTACCATCACCACGCGACTGAGTATGGATTTCCTTACTCCAAAAACCTTAAAAATAAGGCTCGCGGGGAAAACCTCACCAATCTTCCCACTTAGAAAGTTGCGTCCTTTTGTGCGATTTCTTTCCTGACCTTTCGTAAACCCCGTTCTGACGCGGCGTTACGTTTACGTTCGCGTCAACAATACTTGTAAGGTGAGGGCGAGAACCCTCATCTCACGGTCAACCAGACGGCTTTGATTTGAGGAAAATACAATGACGGACCAGACCATGACCATTCGCCAGATGTGCGAAGACTTTGATGTAACTCCACGGACGCTTCGGTTCTACGAAGCCAAGGAACTGCTGTTCCCTAAACGTGAAGGACAAAAGCGACTGTACGGTAAACGTGACCGTGCCCGCCTAAAGTTGATCCTACGCGGCAAGCGCTTCGGCTTCTCACTCGAAGAGATCCGCCAGCTTCTGGACCTATACTACATGGACGACAGCCAAGAGACGCAGCTGCGCGAGACCTACGCGTTAGCACAAAAGCATCTTGTTGGCATGGAAGCGCAACGCGCTGAACTCGACGAAGCCATCGCTGAGCTAAAGACCCAAATGGATTGGGGTGCTGCGCGACTGGCCAAACTAGAACCCAAACGGATGGCGGTGTAACCAAAGCCTGCCACCCCAAAAACGAAAAGAGCCCTTATGCCTATCTATAACGCCCCGACCAAGGACATGCAGTTCATCCTTCATAACGTTTTGAAGGTCTCCGAGCAGGACATCGACGGGTATGAGGAGCTGGACCGCGACTTTACAGGCGCTGTTCTGGAAGAAGCGGGCAAAGTGGCAACTGAGGTTTTGTTGCCGTTGAACGCAGTGGGTGACACTGAAGGGTGTGTGTTGGAAAACGGCGTGGTTCGCACGCCAAAGGGCTTCTTGGAGGCCTTCCAACAGATGAAAGACGGCGGCTGGACCGCAATGGATTGCGACCCTGAATACGGCGGCCAAGGCTTGCCATATGTGATGCACACGGCGGCACAGGAAACACTGGTCAGCGCAAATATGGCGTTCCAGATGTACCAAGGGCTGACCCACGGCGCCTATAGCGCGATCCACGTGCACGGTTCGCCCGAACAAAAAGCGAAATTCCTGCCCAAGATGGTTACATGCGAATGGACTGGAACGATGAACCTGACAGAGCCGCACTGCGGTACTGATCTAGGCCTCATGCGCACCAAAGCTGAACCGCAAGATGACGGCAGCTACAAGATCTCCGGCACCAAGATTTTCATCTCTGCTGGCGACCACGACATGGCCGACAACATCATCCACCTTGTTCTTGCGAAGATCCCAGGTGGGCCAGACGGCATTAAAGGCGTCAGCCTGTTCATCGTTCCAAAGTTTATCGTCAAAGAAGACGGTTCTTTGGGCGATCGCAACGGCGTCGACGTCGGCAAGATCGAAGAAAAGATGGGCATCCACGGCAATTCGACCTGCGTGATGAACTACGACAACGCCGAGGGTTACCTCATTGGTGAGATGCACAAAGGCATGCGGGCCATGTTCGTGATGATGAACGAAGCGCGTATGGGTGTTGGTCTACAGGGCTACGCACAAGCCGAAATCGCTTATCAAAACGCAGTGGCCTATGCCAACGACCGTCTTCAGGGGCGCGCCGTGACGGGTGATGAAAACCCAGATGGCCCTGCCGACCCGCTGATCGTGCACCCTGATATCCGTCGCAACTTGATGGACCAAAAGTCCTTCGTCGAAGGCGCGCGCGCACTGACCTATTGGGGCACCACACTGATCGATCGCGCACACAAGAACGATGACGAAGCCGCTGAGGGCCTGATCTCTCTGATGACACCGGTCATCAAAGGGTTCCTGACCGATAAAGGCTTTGAAACCGCAGTTTCCGCGCAGCAGGTCTTTGGTGGCCACGGTTACATCGAAGAAACCGGCATGTCCCAATACGCACGCGATGCCCGCATCGCGATGATCTATGAAGGCGCGAACGGCGTGCAGGCGCTCGACCTTGTTGGGCGAAAGTTGGCGCAAGACGGTGGCAAGCACGTGATGGCCTTCTTTGAGATGGTCAAAACGTTCATCTCTGACAACAAAGGCGATGAAGCGTATGAGGCGGATTTCCTTGAGCCACTGAAAGCCGCATCCAAGGACCTACAGGCTGCTGGCATGTATTTTATGCAGAACGGTATGAAGAACCCGAACCACGCACTGGCTGGGTCTTATGATTTCATGCACATGATGGGCCACGTTTGTTTCGGTTTGATGTGGGCACGTATGGCGAAGGCGTCGATGGTTGCGCTAGCTGCAGGCGACACCGACACTGAATTCCACGAGACCAAGATCGCCACTGGCCGCTACTACATGGCACGCCAGCTTCCAGCAACAGGCATGCATCTGGCGCGGATCAACACAGGTGCCGATACTGTGATGGCATTGGACGCCGCAAACTTCTAAGCTTTGAATGGGGCGGGTTAAATCCGCCCCATTCAATACCAATATTAGAGGTCTCATGCCCAAACGTTTTCGCCTAACCCGCCGTTTCCCCTGTGCCATGACCGAAGACGGCTATCGCCGTCTCAAACGGTTTGCCAAAGATGCAGGGCTGGACGAAGGCGAAGCCTTGTCATTTCTGTTTGAAAACTTTGATAGCATTATCGACGAAGACACGTTTGGTCACCGCCTTCGGATCTTTAATTCCGAGCTAGAAGCACGCAAAAAATAACCCCGGCCAACAGGCCATCGCCCTTGGAAGGGGAAGCACATGATCAAACTGCATTGTTTTGGAGAAAGCGGAAACGCATATAAGGCCGCCCTGACGCTTGAGCTGTCTGAGGCCGAGTGGGTGCCCGTCTACGTCGACTTCTTCAACGGTGAGACCCGCACCGACGCGTTCCGCGAGCTGAATGTCATGGGCGAAGTGCCTGTCATGGAAGACGCCGATCTGGTGTTGACGCAATCGGGTGTCATTCAGGACTACGTATCCTCAAAAACCGGCAAACTTGGTGGCCGTTCCGCCGCTGAGCGCCGCGACATCCTGCGCTGGATGTTCTTTGACAACCACAAGGTCAGCGGCGTTGCTGGCCCCTTGCGTTTCCTGATGAACTTCCTCCCCGAGGAAAAACGCAATGCGGATGTGATTGCCTTTATGACCGCACGTTTGATGGGTGCGCTTAAGATCATGGAAACGCAGCTGAGCGTAACGCCGTATCTTGCCGGTGACGCCCTAACGATCGCGGATATCGCCTGCGTTGGTTACCTGTTTTATCCTGAACCATTCGGATTTGACCGCACTGAGTTCCCCCATATCGACGCTTGGATGATCCGTATTGAGGGCACAAAGGGTTGGAAACACCCCTACGATCTGATGCCGGGTTCACCTGCAGATCGCGCGTAACGCCTTAGTGACGCGACGATAGGCTTGAAAAGGCTTCGCTTGACGTGCACGTCAACTATTGAGACGAATTCAAAAGGACCGACCTGATGACTGACGCATATATTTACGACGCGATCCGCACGCCGCGCGGCAAAGGCCGCAAGGATGGATCGCTGCATGAAGTGACATCTGCAAAACTGTCTGCTGGCGTTTTGAACGCTCTGAAAGAACGCAACAACCTTGAAGGCCACGCCGTTGAGGACGTGATTTGGGGCAATGTTACGCAAGTTAAAGAAGCGGGTGGGTGTTTGGCACGCACCGCCGTGCTGGCGTCTGATCTGGACCAATCCATTCCTGGCCTTGCGATCAACCGCTTTTGCGCGTCCGGCATGGAAGCTGTGAACCTCGCGGCGAACCAAATTCAAGGCGGCGCAGGCGAGGCCTACATCGCGGGCGGCGTTGAGATGATGGGCCGCGTGCCGATGGGATCCGACGGGGCAGCGATTGCCGTTGACCCAAGCATCGCGATGAACACATACTTCGTTCCACAGGGCATTTCAGCCGACATTATCGCGACTGAGTATGGGTTTAGCCGCGATGACGCGGATGCGCTCGCGGTGGCGTCCCAACAGCGGGCAGAGGCTGCGTGGAAAGACAACCGTTTTGCCAACTCTATCGTGCCGGTTAAGGACCAGAACGGTCTGAACATTTTGGACCATGACGAATACATGCGGCCACAAACCGACATGCAAAGCCTTGGCGGCTTGAACGCAGCCTTCCAAGCGATGGGCGAAGTCATGCCCGGTTTTGATAAGGTCGCATTGATGAAGTACCCGCACCTTGAGCGGATCAACCACATCCACACGGCAGGTAACTCTTCCGGTATCGTTGATGGATCTGCGGGTGTTCTTGTTGGCTCTAAGGAGTTCGGTGAGAAATTTGGTTTGAAACCACGCGCACGTATCCGTCAGACAGCGAAAATCGGGACCGACCCGACAATCATGCTGACGGGGCCCGTTCCTGTGACGCATAAAATCCTTGCCGATAGCGGCATGAGCATATCCGATATTGATCTTTTTGAAGTAAACGAGGCGTTTTCCTCTGTTGTTTTGCGCTTCATGCAGGCGTTCGATGTTGACCATTCAAAGGTCAACGTGAACGGCGGCTCCATCGCGATGGGCCACCCGCTGGGTGCAACGGGCGCGATCATCATCGGCACCCTTTTGGATGAGCTGGAACGCTCTGACAAAGAAGTCGGGCTTGCTACGCTGTGCATTGCATCCGGCATGGGTGCAGCAACTATCATCGAACGCGTTTAAGGAGCATCGACATGACTGATTTCACAATGAAAACCGATGCTGACGGCGTGGCCACGATTACGTGGGACACGGTTGGCAAATCCATGAACGTGATGAACCAGCAGGGATTTATGGACCTCGACGCGCTGATTGATCAGGTACTTGCGGATGACGCCGTGAAGGGTGTGATCATCACATCCGGCAAAGAAGGTAGCTTTGCAGGCGGAATGGACCTGAACATCATCGCTAAGATGAAGGAAAGCGCGGGCGACAACCCCGCCAAGGGTTTGATGGAAGGCCTAATGGCCAGCCACGCGATCCTGCGCAAGATTGAACGTGCGGGTATGGACCCGAAGACCAACAAAGGTGGCAAGCCGATTGCTTGCGCCATGCAAGGCACGGGCCTTGGTATTGGGTTCGAAATTCCGCTGTCCTGTCACCGAATCTTTGTCGCGGACAACCCGAAGGCCAAGATTGGCCTGCCAGAGATCATGGTTGGCATTTTTCCTGGCATGGGCGGCACGACGCGCCTAGTGCGCAAAATGGGCGCGATGGCGGCCTCTCCTTACCTGTTGGAAGGCAAACTGCTGAACCCTGCTAAGGCGAAGTCAGCGGGTCTTGTGGATGAGGTTGTTCCAGCAGACGAATTGTTGTCTGCCGCGAAGGCGTGGGTACTATCTGAGCCAACAATCGTTAAGCCATGGGACGAAAAAGGCTACAAAATGCCCGGTGGCGAACCGTACCACCCTGCTGGTTTCATGACCTATGTTGGCGCATCAGCAATGATCAACGGCAAGACCCAAGGTGTTTATCCTGCCGCCAAAGCATTGCTGTCAGCGGCCTATGAGGGCGCGATGGTTCCCTTTGACACGGCAATTAAGGTCGAAGCGCGTTGGTTCACCAATGTTCTATTGAACCCATCCTCCGAGGCGATGATCCGCAGCTTGTTCATCAACAAAGAAGCCCTTGAAAAGGGTGCGAACCGCCCTGACGTTGCTGACCAAACCGTTAAGAAGGTCGGTGTTTTGGGGGCTGGCATGATGGGTGCGGGTATTAGCCTCGTGTCTGCGTTGGCCGGGATTGAGGTCGTGTTGATCGACCGTGATCAGGCTGCTGCGGATAAGGGGAAAGACTATACCACCGCCTACATGGACAAAGGTATTTCCCGTAAAAAAGCGACCGAAGAGAAGAAAGAAAAGGTGCTTGGCCTGATCAATGCCACCACCGATCTGGACGCTTTGAAAGATTGCGACCTGATCGTTGAAGCCGTGTTTGAAGACGTTGGCGTTAAGGCAGAGATGACCAAAAAGGTCGAAGCGATCATCGGTGATGACGCGATCTTTGCGACCAACACATCGACCCTGCCGATCACTGAACTTGCCAAGGCATCGGTACGCCCTGACCAATTCATCGGCATTCACTTCTTTAGCCCAGTCGACAAAATGCTGCTGGTGGAAATCATCCGCGGCAAGGAAACCGGCGATGTGGCTGTTGCGAAGTCCCTCGATTTCGTCCGCCAGATCCGCAAGACGCCGATTGTTGTAAACGACGAACGCTTCTTCTACGCAAACCGCTGCATCCTGCCGTACGTCAATGAGGGCGTGCGGATGCTGCAAGAAGGCGTCGCCCCTGCCCTAATCGAAAATGCCGCCAAGCTGGTCGGCATGCCGCTGGGCCCATTGCAGTTGACGGATGAGACATCCATCGACCTCGGCGTCAAAATCGCAAAGGCGACAAAGGCCGCGATGGGCGAAGCCTATGACGACAGCGCAGATGAGCTGATTTTCTGGATGGCTGATGAGGGACGCCTGGGTCGCAAGACCAAGGCCGGCTTTTATGAGTACGACGAAAAGGGCAAACGCACTGGTCTTTGGTCCGGTCTGACTGAGCGTTACGCTGAAGCGGAAGAGCAGCCAGAGCTTGTCGAAGTGCAGCACCGTTTGTTGTTCTCTCAGGTACTCGAGGCCGTACGCGCGCTGGAAGAAGGCGTGTTGATGGACATTCGCGAAGGCGATGTTGGCGCGATCCTTGGCTGGGGCTTCGCGCCGTGGTCCGGTGGCCCGTTCTCATGGCTCGACATTCTTGGCGCACCTTATGCGGCTGAACGCTGTGACCAACTGACGGCAGAATTCGGCGACCGTTTCGCCTGCCCTGCTTTGCTGCGTGAAATGGCCGACAAAGGCCAAAGCTTCTACGGACGCTTCGGCGCGGGCGTGGATAGCAAAGCCGCATAACGCCGCTGCGATAATTCGAAAAGGCCGCACCCTCGGGAGCGGCCTTTTCTTATGAAAGGGACGACTTTAAGTACAAAACTACCCTTAGGTGGAAGTCCGTTCTGCGGACGAACCTGCCATTGGAGATATCCCATTCGATGACTGCTTCTCAAATACCGTCCATGTCGCGAAATCCAGCACGGGTGGGAAACCGGCATTCGCTGCGATTCCGTAGGGACCTTTGAGCATCTAAAACGGGATGTTTGGAGCTCGAACAGAGCCACCAAGTGGCTCACGAACCCACGCATAGTACGCTTTGGGAAACGGTGGATTACTGGGACAGCTCGACACTTCGTTTGCTGGCGGCTTGTATTGTTTCGCCCATCAGCAGATTAAGTTCGGGGACCAGTGCTGCGAGCCCGGCCGCTGTTGTTCCGCCCTTTGAGGTCACCGCATGGCGCAATGCCTCTGCTTGGGATTCTGGCTGAGCCACCATTGCCCCTGCGCCTGCGACCGTCTGGTGGGCGAGCGCCACGGCAAGTTCTTCGGGCAGGCCTAAATCGCTTGCAGCCTGGGCCATCGCTTCGACCATCGCGAACACATAGGCAGGGCCAGAGCCGGAAAGGCCGGTGACGAGGTGCAACATGTCTTCATCCGGAACTGCCACGCAGGTTCCCACGGCGCGAAACAGGGTCTCGGCTATGGGAAGATGTGGTTCAGCGGCGGTATTGCCATAGATCCCCGTTGCCCCAAATCCGATTGATGCGGGCAGGTTCGGCATGGCGCGGATAACAGGAGTTTCAGCCCCGAAATGACGTTCAAACAAGGAGACAGGCGCCCCCGCTGCGATTGACATCACCAGTGTTTCGCCGTTTCCGAGCGGTGAAAGAGGCGGCAAAACCTGATCCAGAACCTGTGGCTTGGTGGCGATGAGGATGGCCGCGGGGGTCGCAGGCACAGGCGCGTTAACACGAAGCCCCGTTTGCGTTCTAAGCCAGTCTGATGGCGTCGGGTCCTGCACGGTCACTGCCTCTGGCCGTAATCCATTTGCCAGCCAACCTTCCAGCAAGGCTTGCCCCATGAAACCGCACCCGACCATCACAAGGCCACCTGCGTTCAACCTGTCCATGGGTTAGGCCCCCGTGTTTCGGAACACGAGGTCTTTGTAGAGGTCCCTGATCCGCTGGGTCATAGTTCGGTCACCCGTACCGATCATTTTGCCGTCAATCGCTGCCACAGGGGTTTGCGCGCCGAAGGTACCGGTTAGAAACGCCTCATCAGCTCCATAGGCTTCATAGAGCGAATAGTTTTTCTCGAAAACGGGGATATCGTTGGCGCGGCATAGATCGATCACCTTCTGGCGAGTCACGCCGTTCATGCAGTAATCCCCCGTAGAGGTCCAAACTTCGCCGCGTCGCACGATGAAGAAGTTGCAGGCATTGGTCGTGTTCACGAACCCATGGGGGTCGAGCATCAGTGCTTCGTCAGCGCCAGCCTGTTCGGCCTGAAGGCATCCGATCACGCAGTTCAGTTTAGAGTGCGAATTGTATTTGGCGTCTTGGCTCATGGGCAGGCCACGCACCTGGGGCACCGTCGCCAAACTTATACCTTGGGCTTGTAGGCTTTGAGAGGGCTTGGAGTGTTCGACGATTGCCACGATGGTTGGGCCAAAACGGGACAGACCGGGATGCTGGAATGGCTTCGCTTTGCGGCCGCGCGTGATCATCAAGCGGCAGTGTGCATTATCCGTCATCCCGTTCGCGTCGGCCGTTTTGTTCAGGATGTCCAACACATCTGCGGGGCCCATACCAATATCAATCGACACGGATTTCAACGAGTTGAACAACCGATCCATATGTTCATCAAAGAACGCCCATTTCCCGTTATAGAGCCGCAGCCCCTCCCACATGCCGTCGCCCAACATGAAGCCACTGTCATAGACAGACACGACGGCCTCGGATTTTGGCACGAGTTCACCATTCACATAGATCAGAATGTTCTCGTTGCGCGCATCCTGTTCGGCGTCGTGGGTGGAATGGCTGTCGATCTTACTCATAATATTTCCATCTTGCTTGTTATTAGTGCCCCAGGATTTGACCTAGGAACGCTTTGGTGCGCTCTAGTTTGGGGGCATCAAAGAATGTGTGTGGTTCGGCTTCTTCGACGATTTCGCCATCGGCCATGAAAATCACGCGATCCGCGACCTGACGGGCAAAGCCCATCTCGTGCGTCACGCAGATCATCGTCATGCCGTCTTGTGCGAGGCTGGTCATGACGTCGAGCACTTCGGAGATCATTTCAGGATCAAGTGCCGAGGTCGGCTCATCGAACAACATGATCTCGGGTTTCATGCAGAGCGCCCGTGCGATCGCCACCCGCTGCTGCTGCCCGCCAGACAATTGGCCGGGGTATTTATCGGCCTGCTCAGGGATTTTGACCTTGGTGAGGTATTCCATCGCGATGGCTTCTGCCTCTGCGCGGGGCTGTTTGCGCACGAGGGTTGGCGCAAGGATGCAGTTTTCCAGAATGGTCATGTGCGGGAAGAGGTTGAAATGCTGGAACACCATGCCCGTTTCGCGGCGGATTTCATCAATATTGTCGAGGTTGTCGTCCAGTTCCGTTCCCAAGACATTGATTGAACCGGATTGGTAGTCCTCAAGCTTATTGATGCAGCGGATCAGCGTGGATTTGCCCGAACCGGACGGGCCACAGACTACGATCTTTTCGCCTTTATTGACCTTAAGGTTGATGTCTTTCAGGGCGTGGAATGTTCCATAGTATTTGTCCATGTCCTGAATATGGACGGCGTTTTGTTCAGTCATAATATGCTCCTAACGCTCAGCCACAGCCATGCGGCGTTCAAGATGAGCCCCATAGCGCGACAGGGCAAAGACGAAGATGAAATAAAGAAAACCGACAAAGCAGTAGACTTCGACATGGGCAAAGTTCCATTCGGCATTGCCGTAGGCTGCATTGCCAGACGCAAGGATTTCAAAGAACCCGATGATCACGACCAGAGAGGTCTCTTTGAAGGTAATCACCAACTGGTTGATCGTTGGCGGCAGTGCATTTCGGAATGCCTGCGGCAACACGATGTATCCGATCCGGTGCCAGTACCCCATGCCCAATGCTTTGGCGGCTTCTTCCTGACCGGCGGGCAGCGCTTGCATCCCGCCACGGATGATTTCGGCCTGATAGCACGCGAAGAACAACGAGTAGCCGACGATCACGCGGTAAAGCTTATCGCCGATCATCCAGCCGGGCAGCACGAAGGGCAGAACAATGGCAAACGTGAACATGATCGACAACAGCGGCAGAGAACGGATCGTATCAATGATCAACCCCATAGTACGGGCGATCCATGGCAGCTCTGATCGGCGCAGCAAAGCAAAGACAATTGCCAGTGGCATGCCCAGCAGTGTGGTGCTGGCGAAGATAAAGATCGTCAGCGAAAGACCGCCCCAGTTTTGTTCGAACACAGGCGTCAGCCCAAACATCCCGCCGCGCATCAGCACGAAGAAAATCGCAAATCCGGTGAGCCAGAGGGTCGTGATGCGCCGCCCGCTCCAGAACCACGGCACGCACGACAGGCCGCCCGTGATCACGATAGCGATGCAGGCAATGGCGGATCGCCACTGTTCTTCGAACGGATAGAGCCCAAAGAGTATCAGTCGCCAGCGGGCATCAATCACGGCCCAACACGCGCCGTCTGCGCCGTGTCCGCAGTTTTCTTTATTCGCGGCGCTGAAGGTTGCGTGCAGGATTCCCCAATTGATCAGATTCCACAGCGCCCAAGCCACCAAAGCAGCAAAGATAAGCGTAACGGCTCCGTTAAGCTTGGTCGGGAAATAATCGGCGCGCAGCCTGTCGATCAGAGAGGGTGGTGTATAGGTTTTTGTCATCGCTCAAGTTCTCAGCTGGTTGCCCTTGAGCTTGATCGCGTTGTTCACGCGGTTCAGCACCCAGGCCATGGAATAGTTGATGATAAGGAAGCCGCCCATCAGGATGGCAATCAGTTCCAGCGTTTGGCCGGATTGGTTGATCGAAGTTGAGATCACCATGAAGAAATCAACAAACCCGACGGCGATCCCGATCGTGGTGGATTTGAACAGCCAGACGTATTGGTTGATCAACGTCGGCATCACAGCGCGGATCGCAAGCGGTAGGCGAATATAGACAAAGGTCTGTATTCCACTCAGTCCGAGCGCATGGCCCGCTTCGCTTTGACCCTTCCCAACAGAGTTGAGCCCTGCGCGTACGATTTCACCGATATAAGCGCCGCCATAGATGGAAATGCTGATGATACAGGCCATCAATTCCGGCGACACGCGAATACCGTCGCGGAAATTCAACCCCCTCAGGTAGGGTTGGCTTACAAGTGACGTGTCAGGGATTCGCCCAATCCACAAAAGCACGACCGCGACGACCAGCCAGGTGAGCCAAACGGCGCGTGACAAGGTTTTCTTACGCGCAATTTCCATTCGGGCAAACCGACGTGCCGATCTGAGCCAGAGCCAAATCGCGAAGGCCGCCACCAAGGCCAAAGCGACCAGAAAAACAGAAAATCCCGTTACATTCAGGCCGGGCATGTAGATACCGCGCCCACTAAAGAAGATGGGGCCAGATGCCTCAGCCATATCCTTTGGGCGGGGCAGGTTTGTTAAGATCGCGTACCAAAGGAACGCCTGCAGCAAGAGTGGGAGGTTGCGGAAAATCTCGACGTATGTGGTGCCGATCAGCTCGGCCATCTTATTGCCAGAGACCCGCATGATACCGATGGCCACGCCGATCACCGTGGCTAAAACGAGGGAGATCGATCCAAGAAAAAGAGAATTCAAAATGCCGACCCAGATCACCTTTAGATAGGTGTCGGAGGTACTGAAATCGATCAAGGAAAAGCTTACGCCCCAACCTGTAGCGCGGTCCAGGAACCCAAAGCCAGATGTCATGCCTTGCGCTTCCAGATTGCTGCGCGCAGTGAACGCAAATGCAATGATCAGCACGATCAAGACGCCAACAAAACTAAACTGGGCCGCCTGATCACGGGTGGTTTTGTTCTTAAGGGCTGCAAGCATGGGAAACCTCCAAACGAATGATCCGGGGCCAGTAGTGGCCCCGGACGAGGTCGATTTAGTCAACCGTCAGCGGGTAGAAGACACCGCCGTTGGTATACAGTTCGTTCATGCCGCGTGGCAGGGCGTATGGATCTGCGATGTTGCGATCAAAGATCTCGCCGTAGTTGCCAACTTCTTTGATCAGGTTGTAGGCCCAATCATCAGACAGCCCGAGGCGCTCACCATAACCCGGGGTCACGCCGAGGAACTTTTCGATCTGTGCCGAGCCTGGGTTGGCTCTGATTTCATCAACATTTGCCTGGGTGATGCCGTTGATTTCTGCAAACCAAAGCGAAGACAGCATCCAGTTCATCACGTCAAGCCACTTTGGGTCGCCTTCTGGAACGATGATGGATTCAGGCTCTAACCCAAGGACATCAGGCAAGATTATATGCGCTTCCGGGTTTTCAGCGGTGGCGCGCGTTGCAGCCAATGGCGGAGCGAACAAGATCAAGCCATCGCACCGTTGGTTAAAGTATGCTGTTTTTACCTCGTCGCCGCTTTCGAACACAACCACTTCAGCTTCGATATCATTGCCTTCGAGGTAGGACGCCAGAACACGCTCTGTCGATGTGCCTGCAGACACGCAGATAGACCCGCCATCCAGATCGGCAACGCTTTCCGCCCCTACATCAGCGTGGGCCATTACGTGGAAGGCCCCAACGAAGTAAGGCAGCGAATAGGATAGGTTCAGTTCAGTATCGCGGCTTTGCGTCCATCCGGACAGCTTGATGACAACATCAATGTCACCAGATTGCAGTGCTGGCCAACGCTGAGCCCAAGAAATTGGGACGATCTCAAGCGTGCCTTCGGACGATCCGAAAAGCGAAGCAGCAAGGCCCCGGCAGAGGTCAATATCCATGCCCTGCCAATTGCCTTGATCGTCGACTTCGGCAAAACCAAGGAAGCTGCCATTGTGCCCGCTGCACAATAACTTGCCGCGCTCCAGTGTTGTATCAAGGCGGCTTTGCGCCTGAGCAGTGCCTGCGGCAAGGCCAAGTGCGAGCGCCGCTAAAGTCAGGTATTTCATTGTAATCTCCATGTCAGTTTATGCGATCCACTTTTGCCGACAGTGTGTCGACAAGTTTTTAGAGAACGCTAGTCGACGAAAAGTCGACAAGTCAAATAAAATATGCAAAATGATCGAGCGAATGGCCGTAGCGCCGAGATAATTGCAGATAATTTAGGCAACAGCCGAAAGCATGATGACCAAGACAAGTGCAATAAGCCCCCGAAAAGATGGGCCAAAACGAGGCGATAGCGCGCGTCGCGTCTATCAGGAGCTACGGGATGAGATTTTAGAACTCAGACTCGCTCCCGGCGCGCCGTTGGACGAAACAAGTATCGCCAAGCGATTCGAAATGTCACGTTCTCCTGTGCGCGAAGCCATCGTTCGGCTCTCTGCGGAGGGACTGGTACAGATGCTGTCCAACCGCTCCACAATTGTTGCACCGATTGATATCGCCACCCTGCCTCGCTTCATCGAGGCAATCGATTACCTCCAACGCGCGACGACACGGCTCGCGGCTTTGCACCGCAAAGACGAGGATATTGCCTCCATGCGTGAAGCGGCGGACATTTATGATCATCTTTGTCATAAGGTCGAACCGTTGGCCCTTTCAGAGGCGAATAAGACATTCCATATGCGGGTCGCAGATGCAGGGGGTAACCCTTATCTCGCCCAAGCCTACGGACGACTTCTCGATGAAGGCCGCCGCATGTTACATTTTCACTATACGTCCGTTCGGCGGGAAGGAACCGAGTTCCCCTTAAGTCCAGCCCATCATCAAATGGTAGATGCCATCGAAGCCAAAGATGAGAAGTCCGCAGATAAACTTGCCCACGAACACACGCGCGTCCTGAACAACCGCATGCAAGAATTCATGCGCGTCAGCTTTTTGGATCAGCCCGATCTGATGAAATAGCCAATAGGTAGCTCTGGCAAAATGGTCCATCGCTACCAGCGACAATGCTCGACTGCGCCGTAACTCAAGAATACAGCATGATGCCTTAACGTTCGCTTCGGAGGAGCTGCCCTGCGGCGAGGATGACATCGGCGAAATCCCTGATATGGGCCGACCCTGCGAAGCTCAAATTCCACATTGCCCGATAACGGACCTTAGCTGCGTTGCAAAAATTTGGCAATTTGGACTCAAACCAGACATTATGTGCCCCCTCAACAAAATTACCCCGTCCTTGTTGCCAAGGACGGGGCCCGTACGGTCTGAGTTTTCTGGGGGAAAGCGCAGACCGACGGTCACAAACGAGGTCAGCCCCCATTTGCAACTTGCAACGCTAGCTTAGGCAACTGCGTGGTAAACTGGTGCTGCGGATGGTGCGCGTGCATCGTCTTCAAACATCAGGCAATCAACAAGGTCTTCTGCGACTTCCATGTTCAGAACATCGTAGGATGATGCGCCCATGTCGCTTGTTAGGTCAGCCTGTGCGCGGCACAGGAACAATGCGCCGATGTTTGCGAATACGATTTCATCTTGCGCAAAGTGCAACTGGATAACTTCAACCCATTCAGCAGGGCGTTCTTGTGTAATGCCGCGAAACCCAATGAGGGCTGCCCCGGGAATAAGTGCGAATGGATCGCCCGTCATTTCTTCAGCAGCGTCGCTTTCAATCATGACGGACTGGTGTGGCAGGATCATCATGTCTTCGCGGTTGCCCAAGGCACCAGCGGGAACGGAAAGTGGCCAGCTTGCTATGTCCATGCGATCAGCCATCAGCGCGTGGCGTGTAATGGCGATAACTGTCTGCAACCCACCGTCAAATGTCAGAACCTGCTGACCTTCGCGGATGGTTTCGATCGGTGCCCAACCAACGTTCGTGGCAACCTTTGTACCGGAAACCATTCCAGTCGTCCGTGCGTCCAGCTTTGGCTGTGCGGTTTCAGTTTTAGCAGCGTCCCAAGTGGTGTTTTTCCAAGCAAACATTTTTGACATCCCCATGTCTAATTTTTTTATTATTTGAACCGCCTCGGCAGCGAGGTGGTCCGTAGCAACAAAACCATAAGCGGTGATTCCAAAGGCGCTCCTTGGCGCACAAAGGGGCAAGTTTGGGGCATTGATCATGTGGGATCGGCAATAAACTGGTAAACGGTTGATTAACGCTAAAATTGGAAACAGTTTTGCGTAAAACTAAGCAGGATCGAATCCATAGCCATGGGTTTTGATGTCGATCTCGCAAAGTTCCCCTAGTAATTCCGCATCTGATTCTGTGTAAAATCCCCGCCAATCGCGTGCGCGGTTACTTTGGTTGGCGACAGGCACCACTGGGGTGAACCCTAAATGGGCGCAAAGCGGTGCCATGTCCTCAGCCAAATGTTCTAGCCGAATATATAGATCCGCATGAACGCGACCTGCCCCGTCAATCATGTAGCTTTCAAACGGGTTGTTGCGAAACGTGGTTTGGGTCAGCGGATCATTTAGAAACCGCGAGAACCCTTTGGATTTCGCCAATGTCACAGCCGGATGCTCGAAGTTCTGCGACTTCAGCCAGTGATAATAGCTAACCATCCGGTCCCACGGATTGCGCACGAGTGTGAAGGTGAACAGCGTCTCCATCTCGTCGCGCGTAATCAGCCCTTCAGCATCCGCCAACGTTGAGTGTTTCCACAAGCGCCCTGCCGTTTTTACACCTTTTAGCTTTCCGCGTCGCTTAACCGCCTTCGGCGTATCACCTATCATAATGTCATCGGCTTTGGCGCGATCTTCCAGCGCCAGTGCCATCGCCGTGCCGCCCGTTTTTGGAATGTGAACAAAGATATAGCCGCGCCCGCGTGAAATAATCATTTCGACGACCTCAGGGCGATGATCGAGCCGGAAACGACAATACATGCAACACCAAGAAGCGCGATTGAGCCCAGCGTTTGACCCCACATAAGCCAGCCAAACAACGCCGCGAACACGATCAATGAATACTCGTTTATTGCCACGTAAGACGCCTCACCCAATTGATACCCACGTGTTAGCAGGCCCACACCGATAATACTGCCGACAGCTTGTGCTAATGTAACCCAGACCATTCGCGCGTCCATGGGAACCCAGCCACGGTGCAGCCAGCCATCGACGCCGGCTGGGGCATCTATCGGCCAGATGCTCAGCACTGTGAGCCCGATAAAGCCATACACACCCAGAATTGCGAAATAGGACAATGTCATAACCAGCGTGCTTTCGCCCTCGCACCAATCCCGTGTTCCAATCGCGCCGATCGCGTAGAATACGCCTGCGGTTATGGGAACGAACGCTAACGCGGTTATGTTGCCGTCTTGTGGCCAGACAACCATGACCGCCCCGGCAAACCCCACAGCAACCGCTAGCCAGCGCCAAAGGCCAATCGTTTGTCCGCGCGACAAGACTGAAAGGATCAGCACAAAAATCGGCGCGGTAAACAGTCCTGCAACCACGACCCCAATGGGTAGAAATGCAAGGCATCCGAAATAGATAAGCAACGCAGTGCCCGTAAAGAAATTCCGTGCCAGCACGTGCCATGGACGCAGCGCACGCAACGTGCCGAGCCCAAGAAGCGACAGTGCGATCAACATCGGAACTGTCGCGCTGGATCTCGCGGCTTGAAACAACCACAGGCTTGAGCGGTCCGAAATAATCGGGATCAAATTGTCTACGACGCCCAGCACGAACATGCCGCTTAGCGTGCAGATCATCGACAGCTTAGGGTCCGTGGTTTGCATGGGTGTTCGTCCTTTGGCGCACTGTCCCAATGGCGGCCGTCTTATGCCAGCCCCAAAACGACGTTTTTGTGTATTTGACTTTCAGGCAAACTGCGACACTCTGGTCTTCGTGAAGCAGGGAGGCCACGACATGGGTTGGATGAAAGACGAGACAGGGTTGGATAAGAACCCCGCAAATTACGTGCCGCTGTCCCCGCTCAGCCATCTGGCACGTGCAGCGAAGGTTTTCACCAACCGTGAGGCGCTGGTCTATGGCGACATGCGCCTGACCTACGCGCAATATCATGAAAGGGTTTCCCAGCTTGCCAGTGCGCTAAAAATGTCAGGCGTAAAGCCGGGCGATGTTGTCGCCACGCTGCTGCCGAACGTCCCCGCACAGGCCGAGGCCCATTTTGGTGTTCCTGCCTGCGGCGCGGTTCTGAACACGATAAACATTCGGCTGGATGTGGACACGGTCGCGTACATCTTTGATCACGGTGAAGCTAAAGTGGTGTTGTGCGACAGCCAGTTCCTGCCCGTGTGCATGCAAGCAATTGATCTGATGGACGGCGAAGCGCCACTGGTGGTTGAGGTACCCGATGCGCAAGCTGGCGTCCCTGAGATCGGCGAACAAATCGACTATGAAACGTTTTTGGACGCGGGCGATCCTAACTTTGATTGGATGCTGCCAGAAGACGAGTGGGAAAGCATCTCGTTGAATTACACATCTGGTACCACTGGCCGGCCCAAGGGCGTCGTTTGTCACCACCGCGGTGCATATTTGATGACCACGGGCACGCCAATCACATGGCGCATGACGCTGCATCCACGATACTTGACGATTGTGCCGCTGTTTCACTGCAACGGCTGGAACCACACATGGATGATGCCAAGTTTGGGCGGCACTGTGATTTGTTGCCGCGATATTACGGCGGCAGCGATCTATAATGCGATTGCTGATGAAGGTGTGACGCATTTCGGTGGTGCGCCTATCGTGTTGAACCTACTTGTGAACGCCAAAGACACCGACCGCCGCGATTTCGACCATACCGTTGAGGTCTTTACCGCAGGCGCACCCCCTGCGCCTGCAACGCTCGCAGCGATTGGCGATTTGGGGTTCAACGTGCAACAGGTCTACGGGCTAACGGAAACCTATGGCCACGTCACCGAATGCCTCTGGAACGAAGACTGGGACGCACTTTCTGCCGACGATCAGGCGGCGATCAAAGCCCGCCAAGGCGTGGCATTTCCCCAAATGGAAGACATTACCGTCATGTCCGAAGACATGCAGCAAGTGCCGATGGACGGCGCGACACAGGGCGAAATTGTAATCCGCGGCAATTCGGTGATGAAGGGCTATCTAAAGAACCCAGACGCCACGGCCAAGGCGTTCAGAGGCGGGTATTTTCATTCAGAAGACCTCGCCATTCAGCACCCTGACGGATCGATGCAAATTGCCGATCGCGCCAAAGACATTATCATTTCAGGTGGCGAGAACATCTCAAGTGTTGAAGTCGAGGGGACATTGATGGGGCATCCAGACGTCATGTTGTGTGCCGTGGTGGCCATGCCTGATGACAAGTGGGGCGAAGTCCCGTGCGCCTTTGTTGAGCTGAAAGAAGGACGGAGCGGAGACGAAGCCATGCTCATCGCGTTCACCCGCGAACGGTTAGCAGGGTTCAAATGCCCCAAGAAAGTCGTTTTCGGTGAGCTGCCCAAAACATCGACTGGGAAAATCCAAAAGTTCGAATTGCGAAAGACTTTCAAATGATTAAGCCGTTGCTCCTAGCCCTCGCACTGTCTGCGACCGGTGCACATGCCATGGTGATTGGCGGAAAGATCGTCGATCAAACCGGCACGGGCGAATTTGAAATTCTTGATCCCACCACGGGGTTCACAGTCGGCAGCGATAATTTTGACAGCTGCAATTTGTTCGCCTTCGATGAGGACCAGAACATCGTGCTGTCCGAACCGATCCGCGTTGATATCGGACCAAACAGCGGCATGATCGCGCAAGGCACCGAAGTCGCCAGCCACTATGTGTTTTTCGACAGCGTGAACGGCACACATTTCGGGTATGTGGATTTCGACGCGCCAATCCTTGGCGTCGCCGCCTTCCAAGACACGATGGGCGCGACCGATTTTCTGGCAAATACGGATGTGTTTTACATCGGCGAGGAATTACGCGGCCTTGAAAACGGTGATCGTGCGTGGATTGATCCAGACAACCCTGACCGATTGTGGGTGTCTTGGGCCGGATCATCACCTGGGGATTACATTCGCGTCTTTACGGCTCGATCAGTTGGCGCTGCGATGATGTAGATTTTCCCTGCGATGCCCGCTATGCTTGTAAAAAATGACGCTAAAACGGCGTAAGATCAGGCACCCCGATGACAGCACTAACGGAATTCGACAGACTTGAAAGCGGCGGCCTTTGGAAGGCATCGCCGGATGCGCAGCGCCGCGAGGTGACCGTTTCCTTTGGCAATGCCACGCTGATTATTTCGGATACGGCAGAGCGCCCGTTGACCCATTGGTCGCTTCCGGCTGTAGAACGGTTGAACGTGGGCGAACGCCCTGCCCTGTTTTCACCGGGGTCTGACGCGACTGAAACGCTCGAAATCAGTGACGACATGATGATCGATGCGATGGAAAAGGTGCGCAAGACCGTGAAACGTCGGCGCAGTAAACCGGGTCGTTTGCGTAATATCGGGTTGCTCGCAGGAATAGGCGCTATTGTTGTTGGCGCAGTGGTTTGGTTGCCAGATGCGCTGATCCGTGAGGCCCAGAGCGTTGTGCCACCCGTGCAACGCGCTGAAATTGGCGCAACGTTGCTTGGCCATATCCAACGGATCACGGGGCAAACCTGCCGCAGTCCGCTTGGGACCGCCGCGTTGGAAAAGTTGCACACACGGGCCTTGGGCCCAGACGCAGGTGGGCAGGTTTTCGTTGTGCCGTCTGGCCCTGATACCGCCATTTACCTACCCGGTGGGCTGATCGTAATGAATCGCGACCTCATTGAAGACACCGAAGATCCCGCTGTTGTTGGCGGCCATATCATTGCCGCGGCCGCGCAACTGCGCGCGCGCGATCCGCTTGAGGCTTTGCTAAAGGAATCCGGCATCGGCACGACCTTCAACTTGCTCACCCAAGGCGAAATTCCACCCGATACCTTGCGTAGCTACGCTGAAACACTGTTCGCGAACCCACCCGTGCGTGCCAGCGATGAAATCTTGCTTGAGATGTTCGCCAATGCCCAGCTACCCAGCACCCCCTACGCCTACGCCGTTGATGTCACCGGTGAATCCACACTTGGGCTAATCGAAGCCGACCCAACACAAGGCGCTGAGGCATCTGAGCTGTTAAGTGATGCGGAGTGGATTAGCCTGCAAGGGATTTGCGGCTAATCTATCGAGCAAAGAAAAGGCCCTGCGTCGTCATGCAAGGCCCTTCCTCGGGAGAACTGTCCAAACTCGTATTAGCGGCGCGTGAACGCGCCTGAATGACCTGCGCCGCGGGCTGTACCCAATGCGCTTTGCAACTGGCTTTCGCTTCCGAATGGGCCAGCCAAAACGATGCGCATTTCACGACCATTCTGGTTGAACACGCCAATCCGCATTGGAAGGCCGCGTGACCGCAGGGATTGCGCGATATTCTGCGCTTGGTTGCGGGTCTCAAACGTGCCGACCTGAACATAACGGTGACCACTGATCTGTTCGCGGCGCTGTGGTTGCGGGGCAGCTGCAGGCGTGGTGACACGTGGTTGTTGCGTCGCAACCTGCGGGGCACGCGGTGCAGTCGCATATCGCACGACGTTAGACGGCGTTTGCGTGTAGGACCCTGCCGGAATGCCGCGCTGGGTGTTCAAACGACCATCACCCCAGACGCGCGCATAGCCATCCGGAACGACCGGCGCAGAAAGCGCGTAGCTGTTTGTTGGGTTTGAATAGGGTGGCGGATCCTGACCGAGTAGGCTTGCAACGTAACCCTGCCGCGACACGGAACTACGCGCACGCGAAACGATCTCCGGATCAGCAGTTGTACCTGAAGGTGCTGCAGCTAAACGCGTGTTCACATTTGGCGTGAACGTTGAGCCCGGCGCGCTATCAAGCGGATTGGAATACCGAGCGCGGTTCAATTGGTCTCTAATTTGCGCTGGCCTTGGATCGACCGTCGCGCCTGGTGCCATATCAAGCGGGTTGGAATATGGGCGCTGCGGCAAAGCAAGGTCTGCTTGAAGTCGCGCAAATGTACCTTGCGTCGTTGGTGCTGGAACCGCTTGCTGCTCACATTGAATAGGTTGGCCCGTGATTGCGCTGATGTACTGGCGACCTGATGCAATCATGTCTGCACATGCTTGCGCACGCGTCAGGCGGGTCTGCGCCGCGGCAGGTGCTTGAACAGCCGGACTAGGCGCTGCGGCCGCAACTTGTGGCGCAGGTTCGCGTCCACCGCAATCGATGGGCTGACCTGTGCGTTGGCTAATGAAATTCGGCTGAATACCAGTCAAACCCTCACAAGCCTGCGCCCGCGTAATGATGCGTGGCTCTACGACGGGTTCGGTGATCACGCGCGGCGATGGTGCGGCTGCTTGTGTTCCCACGTTGGCAGCCTGTGGAGCTGGAGGGGTGATCGTCCCAACGGATGCCGCTGGACGTATCGCGCGTGGTGCTGGTGCGGCAGCTGCGACCACTGGGGGCTGAACAACAGGTGCGGGCGCGGGCTGGACTAGGGCCGGCGCTGGTGCTTCAGCAACGACCGGAGCAGGTGCTGCGGGCGCTGGTGCTGGTGCTGGTGTCTGCGCTGCGGGGGTTGGTGCCGGCGCTGGGGCTGGGGTTGGTTCTGGCTCAGCCAGCGCGGCAACGGGACGTGAGGAACCGCTCGGTTGGAACCCACAAAGCTGCTCTCTGCTGCGCGACACCCGTGGAACCCAATTTGTAGTTCCACCAATTCCGGCACGAACAAAAACACACCCACGACTGTCGATGTATTGGTTGGACGTAAAGGATGACGGCGGGATCTCCGCGGGGCCATTTGCATTTCGCAAGCTTTGCGCGTTTGAAGCGCCGCCAATCAGCGACGCGACGATCGCAACAGTCGACAGTAATCCAGAAGTTCGGCCAAAAATATACATAGTTATCCCCACAAGATATTGTGGAATAATGCCGAACAATGCCTAATATGTAAAGGGATTGTCCCCCTTATTTTGTGCCAAACATACGGTCACCCGCATCCCCTAGTCCCGGTACAATATATCCATTGTCATTCAAGTGACTATCAACAGAAGCTGTCACAATCGGCACATCAGGATGGGCTTCTTTCATTGCTGCGATACCTTCGGGCGAGGCGAGCAAGCACAAGAATCGAATATTTTTCGCACCGGATTTCTTCAACAAATCAATCGCTGCAATTGACGAGTTACCAGTGGCCAACATCGGATCAACCGCGATCACGAGACGCTCATTCATGTTATCTGGAACTTTGAAATAGTATTGAACGGGTTGCAGGGTTTCCTCATCACGATAGAGCCCAACAAACCCCACGCGCGCTGAAGGGATCAGTTCCAGCATCCCGTCAAGCAGCCCATTACCTGCCCGTAAAATCGAAATCAGCGCCAATTTGCGCCCCTCGAGCGTTGGCGCATCCATCGGTTCCATTGGGGTTTCGATCTGCTTTGTCGTCATCGGCAATTCGCGTGTGACTTCATAGGCGAGCAACTGCGAAATCTCACGAAGAAGCTGACGGAACACGGCCGTTGACGTGTTCTTGTCTCGCATCAGGGTCAGCTTATGCTGCACCAACGGGTGTTTGACATGGGTAAGGTGCGGCAGGTCAGTCATGCGGTTTCCAATCGTTTGGCAATTTTAGAACGTGTTGCATCGTCACAGAACGCCGCCGCGAGGGCGGTTTCATTGACGCCTTTGAAATCTTCCTCACCCCATCCGAACGTTTGGGAAAGCATGTCGAATTCATTGGTCATTGTGGTGCCGAAAAAGGGCGGATCATCAGTAGAAACAGTAACCTTAACACCCGCATCGCGCAGCCGTTGGATAGGATGTTCAGACCACCCGCCTGTGGCTTGCAAGAACACGTTTGATCCGGGGCAAACCTCAAGCACGACATCGGCGTCGATGATTTGCCGCATCAAGGCGGGGTCTTTGATGGCGTCTACACCGTGACCAATACGCGTGACCTTCAGGTCGCGAAGTGTGGCTGCGATCATCTCGGGACCGCCCCATTCACCGGCATGGCATGTCAATTCCAATCCCGCTTCACGCGCCATATCATAAGCATAGGCAAAGTCTGTAGGCGTACCGAAGTTTTCAGCGCCGCCCATCCCAAACCCTGTTACGAAGTCACCCTTGGTTTCGGCCGCACATTTGGCGGCGGCTTTCGCCTTATCTGACCCGAAATGGCGCACACAGGTCGCAACACATTTCAACGTGATCCCCAAGTCGCGGTCCGCCTCATCTGCGGCCATCTGGATGGCATCAAGGTATTCGCGCCAAGCGGTCACATCACCACCACCGCAGAAGTCCGGTGAGATGAACGTCTCTTGATAGACAACACCATGCGATGCGCTTTCCTCAAGGATGGCTTTCGTCAGACGGTAAAAATCCTGTGGGCCTTGCAGAGTCGTGCAAGCGGCCTCGTAAACCTCAAGGAAGTGATCGAAATCGCGATAGGCATATGTGCCGTCCGCGTTAAATATCCCGCTGATATCAAGAGACTTTTCTTTCGCTAGACCACGGATGAACGCAGGCGGTGCGCAGCCTTCGATGTGCGTGTGAAGTTCCACTTTGGGCATTGATTTATAGGTCATAGAAAGCTCCGTCCGTTACCCTGTGCGGGAATGCTCAAATGGGTCGCGATGGACGCGGCAACATCGACAAAATTGATCTGGCCAAGATTACGGGACCCGATCCCGTGAACCAAGACGGGCACCTGTTCGCGGGTGTGATCCGTGCCGACCCATGTCGGGTCGTTGCCGTGATCCGCAGTGATGCACAACATGTCGCCATCCCGCAGTTTCGGCAGCAGTTTAGCGAGTTCCGCATCAAACCATTCAAGGTGGCGCGCATAGCCGGAAACATCACGACGATGCCCATAAAGGCTGTCAAACTCGACGAAATTCGCAAAGACCAACCCGCCATCCGGCGCAGTATCGATCATGTCAGATAAGTGTTCCATCAGGGTTGTATCTGCTCCTTTACGGACTTCATCAATCCCGCGCATTGAGAAAATATCACCAATCTTACCAATCGCTTGTACGGATCGCCCTGCATTTTCCGCCCAGTCGCAAAGCGTTGGCGAAGGCGGCGCGATGGCGTAGTCATGACGGTTCAGCGTGCGCTCAAACTTACCCTCTTCGCCCACGAATGGTCGCGCGATTACGCGCCCAACTTTTAGGTCATGCAACATCGGCGCGAGGTCTTGGCAAAGCTTAAGCAAGCGATCCAGCCCAAAGTGTTCTTCATGGGCTGCGATCTGCAAAACGCTATCCACAGACGTATAGCAAATCGGCCAACCCGTGCGGATGTGCTCGGCGCCAAAATCGTCAATCACCTGCACACCAGAGGCATGACAGTTGGCGAGGATACCGTCCGTTCCGGCCAGCGCGCAGATGCGGGCGGTGACGTCGTCAGGGAAAGTCGGCGTTGTGTCTGGAAACGTGTGCCAGTCCCACGGCACCGGGACCCCCGAAAGCTCCCAGTGGCCAGACGGCGTGTCCTTGCCGATGCTGACCTCACGCGCAGATGCATAGGCCCCCGTTGGTGCAGGCCAACCAAGTTCAAGACCAGTTGCTAGCTTCATCGCGGCCTCTGCCCCCAGCGCATTTAGTGTCGGGATTTTGAGTGGGCCAGTACGCCCGTCTTCTACCTGCCCCGCCGCACAAGCCTGTGCGATATGGCCCAGCGTATTGGCACCTGTATCGGGTGTGTCGCCGTTGAAAAAGTCCGCAGCATCAGGTGCGCCGCCAATGCCAACGCTGTCTATCACAACGAGAAACGCGCGATTCTTTGTCTGGCTCATGGGTTGATCCGCTCAATAATAAGGTCTTCAAATTCAGTAGGCTCGCCTATCTTAACGGCCCCAAGCACCGCAAGTGCCGCATCATGCGCGCTGTCTTCGTCCGCGGCATGAATTGTCGCGATAGGATCCCCGCGGGACACTTTGGTGCCAAGTGGAAGGACATCTGACAAACCAACACGCGGATCAATACGGTCCGTTTCAACCTGCCGCCCACCGCCCATTTGAACCACCGCAAGACCAAGCGCCTCACCGTTGATCGTTGCGATCGTTCCATCTTTGGGCGCAAGGACATCCCCGATCACAGGGGCTTTGGGAAGGTGCGTGTGCCAGTCTTCGGCAATATCTGGCGGCCCACCCATCGCGCGAACCATCGATGCAAAACAAACCATCGCATGACCGGATGAGATCGCCGCCGTAACACGTTCTTCAGCTTCGCCTTCGGCATGTCCAGCAAGCGCCAGCACTCGTGCACAAAGAGCGACGGTCAGATCATGTAATCGAGGCGCAGCCGCGCGGTTGCCCGACAGAATTTCAAGACAGGTGGCAACCTCAACTGCATTCCCCAAACTCGGGGCAAGTGGTTGGGACATATCGGTAATGAAGGCAGCAGTCGGCGTACCCGCGCCATTGGCGGTAGAAACCAGCGCATTTGCCAGTTTCACAGCCTCAGCTGGGGTCTTCATAAACGCACCGCTGCCGGCCTTTACATCCAGAACCATTCCATCCAGCCCCGCAGCGAGCTTCTTGGACAGGATAGACGCGCAGATCAAATCAACACTCTCAACTGTCGCAGTTACATCCCGAATAGCATATAAACGTTTATCGGCTGGGGCGATGGCCTTGGTAGCACTGACAATCGCGCAGCCAATATCACGTGTGACGGACCGGAACGTCGCTGGTGGAACATCGGTACTTAGGCCCGGGATCGCCTCGAGCTTATCCAGCGTGCCACCCGTATGCCCAAGGCCGCGCCCAGACACCATCGGCACGAAGACATCACAAGCCGCAAGGGCGGGCGCGAGGATAAGCGAAACCGGATCACCGACCCCGCCGGTTGAATGCTTATCCAACACCGGGCCAGGCAAATCCCATTTCATCACATCGCCGCTGTCACGCATTCCGGTTGTGAGAGCGACGCGCCCTTCATCACTTAACCCATTCAAACAAACGGCCATCGCAAAGGCACCTGCTTGTGCATCGGACACCGCACGCGTCGCCAAACCACTGGCAAACCACGTTAATTCCTCGGAAGTTGGGTCTTCCTTACGGCGGACTTTGGCTATGATCGCACGCGCATCCATACTAAGCTTTCGCCATATGGTCGGCTGTAAATTTACCCGGAAGCAAATCGCCTACCGTCATTTGCAATGTCGAGCCGTCCATTGTCGACATCGTGACAACCACATCAGCCCCAGCAAATTCTGCAATTTTCTGGCGGCATCCACCACATGGCGGCACCGGAGCAGGCGCATCCGCGATCACGGCGATCTCAGCTATCTCGCGTTCGCCAGCCGCACACATCGCAGCAATCGCCCCTGCTTCGGCGCAAGTACCTTCTGGATAGGCGACGTTTTCGACATTAATGCCTGTAAAAATAGACCCATTCGCGGTGCGTAGCGCGGCACCTACTTTGAAATTCGAATATGGTGCATAGGCGTTTTCGCGCACAGCGCGGGCGTCATCAAGCAAGGACATGGCAGCTCCTATTGTTCAAGGCAGATTGGGCCGCAACGCCGCTAAGTTCAAGCCGCAGAAGTGGTAAACGTTCCGGCAAGCGTTACTTCAAGCAATTCGATATCATCGCTGGGGTCGCTATATCGCGTGGCCATATTTGGCGGGATTACAAAGGCATCGCCAGCTGCCAACCGATAAGGTTCCTTGCCTTCGCCTTCCAAAGTCATCTCGCCTTCCATCACGAAGGTAAAGTGAATGTCGGCATCATGCTTTGTCCACTCTGGCGCACCCTCACCGCGCCGAACAACTTGCACACCCGCGACAGATTTGGTGGCGTCATTGATCGTGGTGTCACGTGCGATGAAACCTTGAAGGCGAAACGGCGGCCACGGCGCGTCCGCGCCAACGTTATGGACAAACCGCTGTCCCTGCCATTCACGTTCAGGGCGTAAATCAGGCGTTGGCAACGTCATTTCATGTTCGATTTCAGTGACATGTTCGGCAGGTACGCCAATCTCAATCACCTCGATGCCATCCGATGCTTCTAACACACGGTGGCGAATTTCGGGCGGCTGAATAAAACAATCACCCGCATGCAGGCGGATCGGACCGCCTTGGTCTTCGTACAAAACATCGACCCAACCACGGTAACAATAGATCAGCTGAAAACCGACCTTATGATAGTGCACCAGGTCAGGAACCGGTCCACCGTCGGGGATACGAATATGGCTTGCGATGATGGATCCACCAAGGCGGTTTGGGATCAGATCGCGGTAGTGCATCCCCGCCCGTCCGATAACCCACGGCGCTTGATCCGCAAGGCGACGGACGACAAAAGCGTGGTCCGTCTGCGGCAAATGAAGCGGAGGGTTAAGTGCATCGATCTCAACAACCGTCCCACCAGGCGACGTCAGCGCACGGCTATCTGAAAAATCAGCGTCATCGGTCAGAATGCGCAGATGCCCCGCGCCTGTGGACAAAGAACTATCCAATCTAACGCGCAGCCCGTGGCCAGAAAAAACAGCAACGGACGGATCATCAGCGGGGTAAATTGAGTCCATCCGCATCTTAAGCGTCTTGGTAAAGAAACCGATGTCCGTCGCAAGGGCAGTCGTCGGCAAGCACACTTCAGCGCGGGTTTCGACAGCCTTATTCATCGTGACAAACAAGCCCCCGTTTCATCGCCCCCCAACGCGCCGCCTGTTGCAGCGCATGCTTCAGCTGCGGCTCCGGCAGCGATCGCAGCGTCATGCAAATACTCATTGTCGCTAATGCAAATGAATGTTGGATCGGAAATCATTAGCCCAGTCAGACGAATACTTGTTGACCCGACATGCTGACACGTCAGCGTTGTACCGCCATAGGTTTCCCATAAAAAGTCGACGTACGTCTCGTTCGGCTCAATCCCCCAGATACGTCCGGACCAACCATTGCTTAACAAAATCGTGCCATCACCTGCGGTTCCATCCAATGTGGCTTCGGCGACATCGCCAATTTCCGCACTCGCAAATGTTGGGAATAATGAGATAAGACAGAACAAGAGATGCTTCATGACCTAGACCTTCTATACTTTCGGGCGAATTACCAACACGTTTCAAATCGACGCTTTTATTCACCGTGAAGCCCAGTTTAATGATTTGCAAGAGAGTGCATCTTGCGCATGCTATCCAGATCATGTTTCTTAATCCAAACAAAGTAGTTTAACGTTAAACTACTTTTTCAAACGCCCGAATAGATTGGTAACATATGTCCGATACGCCCAACGACGATCACAAAAAAGAAACGTTGCGACAGGCGGCATTGGCATACCACCGTCACCCCAAACCGGGGAAACTGGAAATTCGTGCGACAAAGCCGATGGCAAATGGTCGCGACCTTGCACGGGCTTATTCTCCGGGTGTCGCAGAAGCCTGCCTTGAGATTAAGGATAACCCAGCCACGGCGCAGGACTACACCGCGCGCGGTAACCTCGTGGCTGTTGTCACGAACGGATCTGCAGTTCTTGGGTTGGGCAACATCGGGGCGCTTGCCAGTAAGCCGGTGATGGAAGGTAAGGCGGTTTTGTTCAAGAAATTCGCCAATATCGACTGTTTTGATATCGAGCTGAACGAACCTGATCCTGAAAAACTGGCAGATATCGTTTGCGCGTTGGAGCCGACATTTGGCGCGATCAACCTTGAAGACATCAAAGCGCCTGAGTGCTTTATAGTCGAAAAGCTTTGCCGTGAGCGGATGAATATTCCGGTGTTCCACGACGACCAACACGGCACCGCAATTGTAGTCGGTGCTGCTGCGACGAACGCTTTGATGGTATCGAAAAAGAAATTCGAAGACATCAAAATCGTCAGCACTGGCGGGGGCGCGGCTGGAATTGCCTGCCTTAACATGCTGCTTAAGCTTGGTGTAAAGCGAGAGAACGTTTGGCTCTGTGATATTGAGGGCCTCGTCTATGAGGGCCGCGAAAAGGACATGACGCCGCAAAAGGCGGAATTCGCGCAAGGGACGACACCCGCAACGTTGGATGACGTGATTGATGGCGCAGATATGTTCCTCGGTTTGTCCGGCCCGGGCGTGTTAAAGCCTGAAATGGTTGCGAAAATGACGAAAGCCCCGATCATTTTTGCGCTGGCGAACCCGAACCCGGAAATCACCCCTGATGATGCCCGCAAAGTCGCCCCAGATGCGATTATGGCTACAGGTCGCAGCGATTTCCCGAACCAAGTGAACAACGTGTTGTGCTTCCCGTTCATCTTCCGTGGCGCGCTGGATGTTGGCGCAACGGAGATCAACGATGCGATGAAAGTCGGCTGTGTTGAAGGCATTGCCGCCCTCGCCCGCGCCACGACATCCGCCGAAGCGGCCGCCGCCTATAAGGGCGAACAGATGACGTTCGGCGCGGAATACCTCATTCCTAAACCGTTCGACCCGCGCCTGATGGGTGTTGTCGCTTCTGCTGTTGCAAAGGCCGCAATGGAAACGGGCGTTGCAACTAAATCCGTTGATTTGGACGACTACAAAGCAGAACTGGACGCGTCAGTCTTTAAATCTGCGATGCTGATGCGCCCCGTGTTTGAAGCAGCAGCAACCGCGTCCCGCCGGATCGTGTTTGCTGAAGGCGAAGACGAACGCGTGCTTCGTGCCGTCCAAGCCGTGCTGGAAGAAACCACCGAAACGCCAATCCTGATCGGCCGCCCCGAGGTCATTGCGGGCCGCGCAGAACGTGCTGGCCTTGATATCGACGTTAGCAAGCTGGACATCGTGAACCCCGAAAACGATGCCCGCTACCGCGATTATTGGGAAACATATCACAGCCTTATGTCGCGCCGCGGCGTTTCACCCGACATTGCCCGCGCTGTGATGCGCACCAACACCACCGCGATTGGCGCAGTCATGGTTCAGCGCGGAGAGGCCGATAGCCTGATCTGCGGCACCTTCGGCCAGTTCCGCTGGCACCTCAATTACATTGAACAAATCTTGGGCAAAGACCACAAAGTCCAAGGTGCCCTAAGCATGATGATCCTAGAAGACGGGCCGCTGTTTATTGCCGACACACATGTGCGCTCAGAACCGACACCGGAACAGATTGCACAGACTGCGATTGGGGCTGCACGCCATGTGAAACGCTTTGGACTTAAGCCGAACATCGCGTTTTGTGCCCAATCCCAGTTTGGCAATCTGGACTGCGACACCGGCACCAGAATTCGCGCTGCGATGTCAATTCTCGACGCCCAGAAAGTTGATTTCGCTTACGAGGGCGAGATGAATGTAGATGCTGCACTAGACCCCGACCTGCGCGAACGCCTGCTACCACATGGCCGCATGAAAGGTGTCGCCAACGTGTTGATCTTTGGCCATGCAGACGCTGCTGGCGGGGTCCGCAACATCCTGAAGATGAAAGCGGGCGGTCTTGAGGTTGGGCCAATTCTGATGGGCATGGGCAACCGCGCGCACATCGTCACACCGTCCATCACACCGCGTGGCTTGCTTAATATGGCTGCGATTGCTGGAACACCGGTCAAGAACTACGGGTAGATCTTAAAGAGGCGTAATCGTCCCCACGTTGGTCTGAGAACCGAATTTCCAAACTAATCCTGTTGCCTTGAATGGCGACAGGAACACAGTCTTCGGATAAACCGCCGACTTCGATGCACAGCTCATCGTTTAAGATACGCCACGTGAGGGGCTCTTGCCCGCGATCCGCGACTTCGTTCAACGCAAACAAGCCCTTTCCATCCGCGTAGAATTCAAAAACCAACGGACCGCCATCAGGGTCTGGGGACGGCAACACAACGCGCGTGTCGTCCAGCCCATTGCTTGGTTCTCCACCACTTGGCGTCATACAACCAGAAAGCCCAAAAGCGAGCATGGCGGTTAAAGTGAAACGAAACATAGAGACGACCTTTCAAAGCGAGACGACCCTCAGACTGACGAACGAAGGCGAATGCTGCAAGCCCTTCTGTTTAAATAGCAATCAACCTGCGGTTTCGCTTGTGGGCCTGCAGTTAATGTCTAAGTTCTGCGCAAAACCAGATGGAGATTTTATGCCCCGTATCGCCCTAGCGCTTGCAGCCACCGTATCCCTTTCCCTTGCCGCCTGTATGGAGCCCACAAGCCAAGGCGAACCTCTCACGGGGGACGCACTTGAAGCGCGCCTAAGCGGACAGGTCATGACAATACGGCCGCTCGATCCTGTATTGGGTACGCCAACCCGTGCTGAACTCAGCCCCGATGGAACCGTGGTTCTGTCTTACGCCAATGGCGAAGTCGCGAACCTTCGTTGGAAGGTCGAAACTCAAGGGTTGTGCTTCCCCCTTCGATCAGATCCGAACGAATTCTCCTGCCGCAATATCGTAATAACCTCGGGCAACCGTTTCTCGATTTACGATACGAGGTTTGGCGGCGGTAAGATTGCAACCGGTACGCTGACACCACTTTAGAAGCAGATCGATTCTGTTCAACGCCCCTAAGCCTGTTCGCAACTTTGCAAGTAAAGCCGATCAACTTAGCAATTCTCATCATTGCGAAGGTGTTTGCAAATATTTGCAACGCCGACCTGCGACATTTTGCAAACTCTGCACAAGTTCGGCGCTAACAGCCTTGCCCCATGCCCCCTGCACGGCCTATCCCTATGGCAAATAGGGGGGAATACCATGGGATACCGGGACGTTTACGAAAACTGGCAGGCCGATCCAGAAGCATTCTGGATGAAGGCGGCTGAGGCAATCGATTGGGACAAAGCCCCAACAAAGGCTTTGTTCGACGAAAATGCCCCACTTTATGAATGGTTCAGCGATGCCAAGGTAAACACCTGCTACAACGCGGTGGATCGCCACGTCGAAAATGGCCGCGGTGAGCAAACCGCGATCATCTACGACAGCCCTATCACTCATACCAAACGCGAGATTTCTTACGTTGAACTGCGCAACCGCGTGGCCAGCCTTGCTGGCGCTTTGCGCGCTAAGGGCGTCGAAAAAGGCGATCGCGTCATCATCTATATGCCAATGATCCCTGAAGCACTTGAGGCGATGCTTGCCTGCGCGCGTATTGGTGCGGTGCATTCGGTTGTATTTGGCGGTTTTGCCGCCAATGAGCTGGCCGTGCGCATTGATGATGCAACCCCCAAAGCCATCATCGCCGCGTCCTGCGGTTTAGAGCCAAACCGTGTTGTCCACTATAAGCCACTGGTTGATGGCGCTATTGAACTGGCCGAACACAAGCCCGATTTTTGTGTCATTTTACAGCGCGAACAAGAGGTTGCGGAACTCATCGAAGGCCGTGACTTCAATTGGCATGGTTTCCAGTACGGTGTTGAGCCTGCTGAATGTGTTCCTGTTGAGGGCAACCACCCCGCCTATATTCTTTACACTTCCGGCACGACAGGCGCCCCTAAAGGCGTTGTGCGTCATACGGCGGGCCACTTGGTTGCGTTGAATTGGACGATGAAGAACATCTACAACGTCGATCCGGGCGACGTGTTCTGGGCCGCGTCAGATGTCGGTTGGGTCGTTGGGCACAGCTACATTTGCTATGCCCCGCTGATCCACGGCAACACCACGATTGTGTTTGAAGGTAAGCCCGTTGGAACGCCCGACGCAGGCACGTTCTGGCGCGTGATCGAAGAACATAACGTTAAATCCTTCTTCACCGCACCAACGGCTTTCCGCGCCGTGAAGCGTGAAGACCCGACAGGTGAGTTCGTAAAGAAATATGACCTGAGTTGCCTTGATCAAGTGTTCCTCGCCGGTGAACGTGCCGACCCAGACACGATCATCTGGGCGCAAGACCAACTGGGTAAACCTGTGATCGACCATTGGTGGCAGACTGAACTCGGCTACCCCGGTGTGTGTAACCCAGTCGGCATTGAACTACTGGACGTCAAACTCGGCAGCCCATCCGTACCGCTTCCAGGGTACGAGATGAAAATCCTCGATGATGACGGAAACGAACTCCCTAAAGGCGAGCTCGGCGCGATTGCGATCAAGCTGCCCCTGCCCCCTGGTACATTGCCGACGCTTTGGAACGCCGAAGACCGCTACCGCAAAAGCTATCTCAATACCTTCCCCGGCTACTACGAGACCGGCGATGCAGGCATGATCGACGAAGACGGCTACCTCTACATCATGGCGCGCACCGATGACGTGATTAATGTTGCTGGCCACCGCCTTAGCACGGGCGGCATGGAAGAAGTCCTTGCCGCGCATCCTGACGTTGCTGAATGTGCCGTTATAGGCGTAACGGACCAACTTAAGGGCCAACTACCGATGGGGTTTGTCTGCTTGAACAAGGGCACGACGACCAGCGAAGAAGACGTCATCAAAGGCTGTGTCAAACTGGTGCGCGAAAAAATCGGGCCCGTTGCTGCGTTCAAACTCTGCACGGTCGTGGATCGCCTGCCTAAGACCCGTTCCGGTAAAATCCTACGCGGCATCATGGTGAAAATCGCTGACAGCGCAGAATACAAAATGCCGGCTACGATCGATGATCCAGTGATCTTGGATGAGATCAAAGAAGCCTTGAAGCCGATGGGCTATGCAAAAGGGTGATGGTAAAATCTGGATTTGGGGGGGGGCATTTATCGCCCTCCTGACCCTTAGCAAATTCATTCCTTTCTACATCTTGGCCGTTTTTATCGTTGCAGGCGTTTTGGCAGCGATCCTCTGGGACAGCCGCCGCAAATCAGCGCCGCCCAAACGGACTGTTGAGCCGAAACCAGCGGGAACTTTCAAAACACCACTTGGCGCTGTGCGGGTCTTTGACGATCTGGACGTGCACAAGACCCTACATCTAAGGCACGCGGACGGCGTTACCTTTGTGGAGGTCGAACTTCAGAATAACGGCGATGCCCCCCTTGGACCGCTCTCTTTTGAGCTCGCTATCACCTTCTCCAATTTCTTTGGAAATCCGGCAAAAAGCGGAAACCACTTGGACGGCTTCGTGCTTTCCCCTGCACCCGAGCCAATAACGCTTACCCCCAAAGAACAGCGTAAGTTCATCGTTTACCGCTCAGATGCTCCGTCAAGTTTGCCATCGGGCGAGGGCCGGCATGCGCGTATTCAGGCAGTACTGAATGATCTAAAGACCGCGCCCGACCTCATCAGCTATCTCGAAAACGATAGAACCGAGGCCTTCCATCTAAACCTGAGGGTCGGCGATCACAGCCACACGGCATATCTCACAGGGGCGCAGATCAACGGACAACGACCTTAGGCAAACTGTTCCCGGATAAGACGTTCTTCCAAACCATGCCCCGGATCAAACAAGATACGGTGCTCAATCTCGGGTGCAGACCAAACTTCGACCGAAGCCACGTCTTTGACCGAAATGCCATCTGCATCCGCATTCACGGGTCGTTTGTCGGCGTTGGTCACTTCAAATGTCACGCGCGCGCCCTGTGGCAGCAACGCACCGCGCCAGCGACGCGGGCGGAATGGCGCAACGGCAGTCAGGGCCAACACGTTTGACCCAATCGGCACGATTGGCCCGTGGGCAGAATAGTTATAGGCGGTTGATCCGGCGGGCGTAGACAGCAGCGCACCGTCACACACCAGTTCTTCCATGCGCATTTTTCCATCAACGTGGATACGCAATTTCGCGGCCTGCGGTCCGGCGCGCAGCAGGGAAACCTCATTAATCGCCAGTGCCTTATGCTCAGTTCCGTCCACACAGGTCGCAGCCATGTGCAACGGATTGATCACCTCTTCTTCCGCCTTCGCGAGACGGTCCCGCAGTCCTTGGGCCGAGAAACTGTTCATCAAAAAACCAACTGTCCCGCGGTTCATCCCGTAAACGGGCGCGGGCAGATGCTGGGTGCCGTGCAGGGTTTCCAACATGAAACCATCCCCGCCAAGGGCGACGATAATGTCCGCATCTTCAACAGAAACGCCGCCATACTGCGACGTCAGCGCGGCCTTGGCCTGCTGCGCGATTGGCGCATCGCTGGCCACAAATGCGAGCTTGGCTTGCTTGGATTTATCAACGGACATGGGCATACTTTCGAGGTTGAAACCTGTTGTCCCCCGCCGCCAGTAGAAACGCAAGTCGCACAACAGCGCGAACCTGTCGGGATCGATATAAAGATAATGAAGAATTTGGGGTTTTATGCAGCATAGGGACAGCTTATCAGCGACCCCAATGCATGCTCCAAAGGATATCGCTATGACTGCTGCCACAAAAGACAAAGGTTTCTTCACCGAAAGCCTTTCCACCCGTGATCCAGAAATTGCTGCCGCAATTGGCGCCGAACTTGGCCGTCAGCGCAACGAGATCGAGTTGATCGCATCCGAAAACATTGTCTCCGCCGCCGTTATGGAAGCCCAAGGCAGCGTGATGACGAACAAGTACGCCGAAGGTTACCCAGGCCGCCGCTACTACGGTGGCTGCCAGCACGTTGACGTCGCTGAAAACCTCGCGATTGACCGTGCCAAGCAGTTGTTCAACGTTGAATACGTAAACGTTCAGCCGAACTCAGGCTCCCAAGCCAACCAAGGTGTCTACCAAGCGTTGATTAAGCCGGGCGATACCATCCTAGGCATGTCACTGGACGCTGGTGGTCACCTCACACACGGTGCCAAGCCAAACCAGTCCGGCAAAATATACAACGCCGTCCAGTACGGCGTGCGCAAGCAAGACAGCCAACTGGACTACGACCAAGTTCAAGAACTCGCGACTGAGCATCAGCCAAAGCTGATCGTTGCAGGTGGGTCCGCGATCCCACGCATCATCGATTTCAAGCGCATGCGCGAGATTGCTGACAGCGTTGGTGCTTACCTTTTGGTCGACATGGCCCACTTTGCAGGTCTGGTCGCGGCAGGCATCTACCCGTCCCCGTTCCCACACGCCCACGTCGCCACCACAACAACGCACAAAACATTGCGCGGCCCACGCGGTGGTATGATCGTCACCAACGACGAAGCACTGGCGAAAAAGTTCAACTCAGCGATCTTCCCAGGCATCCAAGGTGGCCCACTGATGCACGTCATCGCGGGTAAAGCCGTGGCCTTTGGCGAAGCACTGCGCCCTGAGTTCAAAGCCTACCAAAAGCAGGTTGTAGCAAACGCGCAGGCGTTGGCGGACCAGTTGATGAAGGGTGGCCTCGACATCGTCACAGGCGGTACAGACAGCCACGTGATGCTTGTTGATCTGCGTCCAAAGGGCGTGAAGGGCAATGAGACAGAACACGCACTGGAACGCGCCCACATCACTTGCAACAAAAACGGCATCCCGTTTGACCCTGAAAAGCCTATGGTCACGTCCGGTGTGCGCCTTGGCTCCCCTGCGGGAACGACACGCGGTTTCACGGAAGTTGAATTCCGCATGATCGCGGATTGGATTGTCGAAGTGGTCGACGGGTTGGCCGCAAACGGCTCAGACGGCAACGCTGAGGTTGAAGCCAAGGTCGCGGCTGAAGTCGAAGCACTGTGTCAGAAGTTCCCGATGTATCCAAACCTTTGATGCTCTGCACAAATCGTAATCAAAGCCGCCGTGGACATCCGCGGCGGCTTTGGCTTTTCTAGCACCATGCAAAACCCAAGCACCTTTGAGACACGTATCGAACGCCCTGTCCGCGCACGCCTGCCTGTTCGCACAGCAGGCCCCGTGGTTTTCATCCTTAAACACGCGTGGGCGTGCCTGTTCGCCGGCCTCATCCTGATCGCTGTCATCGGCACCAAAGCCGTCTGGTCCTCTGATTGGCACATCAACCGCTATGACGCGCTCTTTGGCATCGCTCTGGCGATCCAAATCGCCATGTTGGCGTTTAAGCTAGAGACTTGGCAAGAAGCCAAAGTCATCGCCCTGTTCCACATCACAGGCACCGCGATGGAGTGGTTCAAAGTTAGCGCTGGATCGTGGGCCTATCCCGAGGACGCGATTTTCATGTTCCTTGGCGTGCCGATGTTCAGCGGGTTCATGTACGCCTCTGTGGGCAGTTACGTCGCCCGCGTGATCCGGCTGTTCGATCTTCGCTTCACGCCCTACCCGCCGTTCTGGATGACCGTGGTGCTAGCTGTGGCAATCTACGTGAACTTCTTCGCCCATCACTTCGTGCCAGACATCCGCTTAGTGCTGTTTGCTGCCACTGCTGTCCTGTTCTGGCAAACCCGCGTGGTGTTTGAACTGGGAAAAACCTACGCGATCCCCCTGCCCTTCGCCGTCCTTTTCGCAAGCTTCTTCCTATGGATCGCGGAAAACGTCGGCACCTTAACCGGCACGTGGGTCTACGCGGGCTCAGCGGCGTTCCAGATGACGTCGTTCAGCAAAATGGGCAGTTGGTATCTGTTGCTTTATGTGGCCTTCGTCACGGTCACAATCGTCGTTCGTAACCCGCTTGATATCAAAGGAATCCGCGCCATAACAGGTAAGCCATAAGTGCGGCGAACACGATAATCAGATTAAAACTGATCACGCCCAGTATGCCCAATACACGGGTCTTACGGCGTTCTTTCGGATCGATGGATTTTAGATGCGCAACCAACAAGTCCCGCGCTTTCACAGCCTTAGCTTCGTCAATCATCAAACGAAGTTTCGGGTGTGCCATCAACTGGCTCGCCTGCGCCAGATAGCGTCCTTCGCGGTGCGCCCATTTCGGCAACAACCGTCCCGCCCGCGCCAACGCCTTTTCCAGCGTCCGGCCCTTGATGCGCAGTCTCTCTTCGATAAGGCTCTGAACCTCATCTGCGTACTTGTTAACAGAATCCCCAGTCATACGTTCAGGCTTAACGACCACGCAGCACCCTTTCAATTCGCACGCTTTGCGCTTACTCAAAAGCGATGCTGAATATCCTCACCTACGGCGACCCTTCGCTCCCGAAACTTCTCATCGCACATGGCCTATTTGGGTCCGCGCGCAACTGGGGCGTCATCGCCAAACGCCTTTCTGACACCTACCACGTCATCACGCCCGACATGCGCAACCACGGCGCAAGCCCTTGGCATGACACGCAAAGCTACTTTGACATGGCAGATGATCTGGCCGAATTACTGGACGAACCCGCATACGTTGTCGGCCATTCAATGGGCGGCAAAGCCGCGATAGTCTTGGCGCTGAAGCACCCGCACCTCATTCGTAAGCTCGTCGTCGCGGATATTGCGCCTGTTGGCTACAGCCATTCCCAAACTCAACACATCAACGCCATGCGCGCCGTTGATCTGCAAGCGGTTGAACGTCGCTCTCAGGCGGGTGAAACACTGGACCCAGACGTCCGCGACTTCCTGCTGCAATCCCTTGATGTGAAAGAAAAACGCTGGACCCTGAACCTAGATGTGCTTGAGGCCGAGATGCCCAAGATCATCGGCTTCCCAGACGTCACAGGCGCCTTTGACGGGCCAACCCTGTTCCTATCCGGCGCCGACAGCGACTACGTCGCGCCAGACCACCGCCCCGTCATAAAATCGCTGTTCCCCAAAGCCCGCTTCGCCAAACTACCGGACGCAGGCCACTGGCTCCACGCACAAAAACCGCGCGAGTTCGAAGCAACCCTGCGCGCCTTCTGCGTCTAAAGATAACAGGACGTCAAAAACACCAACAACGACGCGCCGCCAGCGGCAGCAAGAAAGGCGTGTGGAAGATAATACATGGCCGGCTCCTCATGTGGTCATGAAGGTAATACGGCCCAGCCCCAAACTTCCGTCGCGCGTTTCGGGATTATTTCCCCGTCATCGCCTTGGTGACGTAATAGGTCAGCGGCAGTGCCAGAACAAAGCCCGCCACAGCCGCAATCAGGATCGGCCACATGGTGTCATATCCCGTCACCAGCGCCGCAATAACGAACGTCCCCGCCAGTGATGAGCCGACGATAGAATAAAGAATGGAAGCAAGCCGAAGCATGAGGTGGCTCCTTAAGTGTCAATCAACGCCGCGCACGTGCGCGCGTGTGGGGAGATTGGCATGGATCAGAGCCTGCGGCTTTGATGTGGGTCAAGGATGGGGGGTGAGGAAATTACTTTTTCTTTGCAGCAAGTAAGTTGAATACTTGAGCCAATTTAAGAAGATTTCCAGAGACAGCAACGGCAACCATCAAACCATAAGACATTAAAAAAAAGCCAAACCAAGACAAAAGATCCACAGAGAAGGCTTGTGTCAAAAGAACCGCGAGTAGAGATAGTGTTTGCAAGAGAATAAAATGGAAAAAACTTGCTGATGTCTTCATGTATAAGGAGTCAGCCGCTCCACTCTCCTGTATCCGTTCCATCAGTTTTTCATTGGAAAAGGCCAGTAAGATCGCCATTCCGCCCAACGAAAATGACATCAGGCTTGGAATTATTTCTACGGCAGAGCTGGTCCAGATACGCTCATTTTCAACTTCTTCATTCCAGATTGGATAGCATAAAAAGGAGAAAAAAAGACTCAGCCAAAAATACCATGAAGTCAGTAAGGCCGGCCAACCGCCATAAAGCCTGAAGTAGACCTGAAAAGCATTCAGATCAGAAATATCGTCACTCTCCCGCAACACTTCTAACCCCTGCAGAATCCGTTCCATCAACGTCCTCAACTCGAACGATAACGGTCGGGTAATCGCTTGTCGAGGCTTCCACAGATTTCCCATCTGCATCTTTTCCTTTGCCTCTCACAAGTCCATCAAGCGCAGCCGCCTGCGCCATAAGTTTACTCCGAGCATTAAGGACTAGTGAACGAAAACTCGGGGCTCTTTTCAGAGTTTTGACAACTTCTTTGGCATGTTGGTCCTCCAACTCTTCGTCTAAGATCGCCTTCGCTTCTGGTGAAATTGTATCCGGATTTGGCCTGAATATCTTTATCTCAACCATCGATAGATTCTCGATTTCCAATATCTTTTCAACGCTATCCGAAGCCGGAACAATCTGCACTCTTAGCTCGTCGACGAGATCTATAGCAGCCTCACTCAAAGCCTTTTGAAACGCTACTTCTGCACGACGCGGGGAGACATTTTTTCCTTCATCGTTATTTAGCTCTAAGAAAAGGCGATGGTTTCCGACATTGAACGCGAACTGAAAGGTCCGGCTATTGAGACCTTTGTCAGTTGGTATAGTAACGTCATTACTACTACTCAAAGGAACTTCAACGAAATCGGTCAGGCTTACGACATTTGAGTCTGGGTCAACTGCCATCCAGATTACAAGTCTGCCGGTAAACACATTCCCTCTAGTTGCAGATATGGGTGTAATGGCAGCGTAATAATCACCCCAGTATTTGACCCCGACACCTTCGGCAGCCTCAAAAATCTTTCGGTAGATATCAGAAGGATGAGGTTGCGCCACAACATTAAACACGCCGTAACGTTTCGTTTTAGACTTCGCCATAGTTTCTACCCAGTTTTAAATTCAACCCAAGGTAGCACTCCTAACTATCCATCTTCAACGCAGAAATAAACGCTTCTTGCGGAATATCCACTTTCCCAAACTGGCGCATCTTCTTCTTACCCGCTTTCTGCTTATCCAGCAGTTTACGTTTTCTTGACGCATCGCCGCCATAACACTTGGCAGTGACGTCTTTGCGCATGGCGGACAGGGTTTCGCGGGCGATGACTTTGCCGCCGATGGCCGCTTGGATCGGGATTTTGAACATGTGACGCGGGATCAGGTCTTTTAGCTTTTCAACCATCGCACGGCCACGGGTCTCGGCGCGGTCGCGGTGCACCATCATGGACAGCGCGTCCACGGGTTCGTCGTTCACCAGCACCGACATCTTCACCAGATTGTCCTCGCGGTAGTCTTTCAGCGAATAGTCGAACGACGCATAGCCCTTGGTCACGGATTTCAGGCGGTCGTAGAAATCAAATACCACCTCGTTGAGCGGCAGGTCATAAACCGCCATCGCGCGGCTGCCCGCATAGGTCAGGTCTTCCTGAATGCCGCGGCGGTCTTGGCACAATTTCAGCACCTCACCGAGGTATTCATCCGGCACCAAAATCGTCGCCTTAATCCGCGGCTCCTCAATGTGGTCCACATGGGTCATGTCGGGCATGTCGGCGGGGTTGTGCAAATCGAACGACGTGCCGTCGCGCATGTGAACGTGGTAAATCACAGACGGCGCGGTGGTGATCAGGTCAATGTCATACTCGCGCTCAATCCGGTCGCGGATCACTTCGAGGTGGAGCAACCCAAGGAAACCACAGCGAAAGCCAAAGCCAAGCGCGGCAGAGGATTCCATCTCAAAGCTAAACGAGGCATCATTCAACGCCAGCTTATCAATCGCTTCACGCAAGTCTTCGAACAGGGCGCTGTCCACAGGGAACAAGCCACAGAAAACAACAGGTTGCGCAGGCTGGAAGCCCGGCAGCGGTTCAACTTCTTCGCGCTGATGGGTGATCGTGTCGCCCACCCGCGTATCGCGCACCTGTTTGATTGAGGCCGTCAGAAAGCCGATTTCGCCCGGCCCAAGCTCATCCACGGGGGTCATTTCTGGGCGGAACACGCCGATGCGATCAACGTGGTGAATGGTGTCGTTGGACAGGAATTTAACCTTCTCGCCCTTCTTCAGCTTACCATCAATAATGCGCACCAAAACGATCACGCCGAGGTAGCTGTCATACCATGAATCCACCAGCATCGCCTTCAGCGGCGCATCCACGTCGCCCGTTGGGGCAGGCAGGTGCTGCACGATGGCCTCAAGCGTTTCATTAATGCCTTCACCGGTTTTGGCGGACACCGCGATGGCACCAGATGCATCAATACCGATCACGTCCTCAACCTGCTCCGCGACGCGGGACACATCACTTGCTGGAAGGTCGATCTTATTGAAAACAGGAACGATTTCATGGTCCGCATCGATGGCATGATAGACATTCGCCAGCGTCTGCGCCTCAACCCCTTGGGTGGAATCCACCACCAAAAGCGAACCTTCGACCGCACGCATAGACCGCGAAACCTCATAGGCGAAATCCACGTGACCAGGGGTGTCGATCAGGTTCAACACATAGGCTTCACCGTTTTGCGCCGTGTAATCAATGCGCACCGTGTTGGCCTTGATGGTAATCCCGCGCTCACGCTCGATATCCATACTATCAAGCATCTGCGCCTTCATATCGCGTTCCGCCACGGTATTCGTGGACTGGATCAAGCGATCAGCAAGCGTGGATTTACCATGGTCAATGTGCGCCACGATGGAGAAATTGCGGATGTGAGAAAGTGCTATCATACCGTGGATATGTAGGGGTTTGACGGATTTGTCGAGGGGGGAAAGCCCGCTTCTTAGATGAAGCTCGCCGCCTTCAATTCGTCCGTCACACCAAGAACAAGCTTCTCAAGGTCCGCCACAAAATTCTTAGCAGATCTGAAACGGCGGACATCATGTACCTGACGGATCAATCTGATCGCTTTCGGTCCCTCACGATACCCGTCGAACAGTTTTTCTGGATCGGACCTTAAAGCTTCGAGAGTTGCATGGCGTTCGTTGCCTTTACCCTTCCAAGACATGACAAAATTTGTTTTCGCAGGCTCGAATTCACTTGTCTGCTTTAACAACCAAGTAGTTGTTGCTTTCGCGCCCTTATCTGCGGGAGGAGGGATATCTACAGTGACGGTTGTTTTTCGATCTTGTAATTCACACAGCACCTCAATCGCGAGCTTACTGTTTTTGAACAGATAACTCGCCGACAGCTCATACGTTTCAGCTAACCGCTTTCGATCATATGATAGAACGGCGTCGAACTCTGCCCGCCCTCCCAACTCATGACGAAGGTCAACAACGGTCGATGCGTGATGGGCCAATTTTGAGCGCAAGTCACGTCGCTCCTGGTGCCAACCGTGAACGATCTCGGTTATGCCAGGCGTTTTTGCACTGAACCCAACTCCAACACCAGACGACTGAACAAATTCGCTCCATTCCTTAGGCATTTGGTCAAAAGTCACAACGCCACTGTCCTTATCCCAAAAGAACCCTGCAGCGTCCTCGAGGACGTTTCTTGCCAAGTCTGACAGTTCAGGTGCTTTTACGAAGCGATCGATCATCGCTCTCAATTCAGCCCAAGCAAAATGACAAATAACCCGCTTGCGGCGTTTATTGGCCGCAACGTGGTAGGGTAACTCGGACGCTGTTCTAGCAAATTCGTTGGAAATTGAAATTACGCAGTCGACATCGAGCAATGATGCCAGATGCGTATAGTCTTGGATTTGCTCTGGCCTAATTTCACTTTTACCAGCCTTGGCTTCAATAAATGCTGTCCAAACAGATGAACCACGCTTGCATGTCACAAGCCCATCAGGGCGGTGATCGGGTATTTTTGAAGATGGAAATGAAACCTCCATGAAGCTTTCATATGTGCAGGTCTTGCCTGAGCCGTATCCACATTCGGCGAGGAATTCAGCGCGCAACTCTGGGATCAGTTCCAAAAGTCGCATAAAGACCGAGAGCAGCGTTCGCTCAGGTTTCTTATTTTTGTCCATCAAAGTAGGTTTCGGGCTTTTTGGTCTCAACTCTTCGATGCACTTCACACGCTATCTCCCTATTACATGCCAACGGTGCTCTACCCTACTGCGAAAATCAACCAAGTTTTGCAATCAAAAGGGGAGTTCAAAAATTGCCCGCGCCCGAACCGAGGTGTGGGCGAGAAGCGCCCTCCCCGTGGGGGAGGTGCGGGCGCTGCCAAAACTACGTTTTGGCAAGGAAGAAGGGGAGCGGCGAACGCTCCCCTTTGTTATTAGACCTGTGGTTCGGCAGGCGCGCTCATCGCCTTATAAACCTGCGCCACATCCGCTTGGGTGAACCCAAGTTTTGCGCCGGCTTCGACTGCGAATTTCAGCTCGCTTTCGTCCAGTTTGCCGTCCGCAGCCGTGACCATCACCAACAGGCGCAGGGCTTGGTGCTTTTCTTCGCCAGTGCCAGACGCCAAGAAGCCTTTGATCTCTGGCGCTTCCATATCGACGTCTGTGTTGTCCACGATTTCGCGAAGCTGCGGCACGGTGAGGCGCAGGTTGTAGATCTCTTTCACAGCGCGGGTGATCGCAGTCAACTCAGCGTCGTCCGCCGTTCCGTCGGACAACGCCGCCTGCAGCAAAAACGCCAGCGGGCCTTGCACATTGGTCGGAATGCCTGCCGTCAGTTCAGCCCGTTTGGCGTTGCGGATTTTAGTCTGACGCATACCCCACAGGCCAAGCAAAACCAGCGGCACCAAGGCAATCAACAGCGTGAAGCCCCAAAAGACGCGGCTGAAATTCAAAGGCACTTCGGGGGAAGAAATGGCGGTCAGTTCACCGGATGCGATATCCTTAAGGATGTCCTCTTCAGGATAGAGAAACAGGCTGTCCGTGTCGCAGCGGTTGTCAGCAACGGCGTAGGAATAGTTGCTCCAAACGGCGATCCACATGAGGTGATAGCGCTTGCGCAAAACGCAAAGGGACATTTCGTTTCCCGCGTTGTCCGTCCACTCGGTTTCGCTGTGGAAGAACATTTTCTCGTCCGTGCCATAGACGAATGCCTCAGATTTTTGCGGTATGACCGAGACGAAGAATACGGCGGCGATGAAGGACAATAATTTCATTAATCTACTTTACGTTGATGTTTCGTTAATTTTACTCGCCTGTACCTGACGTAAGGTTACTGATTAATCAATCGTGATATCGCCCCCCTTCCCCAATCCTATCCGTTGCGGCATACTGTGTTCAGCAGTTTGAGGCACCAACGGGGAAGACCCCGCAATAAGTTGGGCCCGTTAGTGAGGCGATATGAAGAATTTTGTTATTTTATCAGCACTGGTCGCGTTGACCGCTTGTTCGGGCGGCAATCGAAGCAATTCAGGATCAACACGCGGCGCAACCGGCGACATTAGCCGCGCGTGTTTGGCGGCCGACCGGTCTGCCGCAAACCCAAGCTTATGTGGCTGCGTGCAACGCGTCGCCAATTCCGAATTATCGAGCCGCGATCGCGCACGCGTTGCGACGTTTATGGCCGATCCGGAAATCGCGAATGAAACTAAGATCAGCAACAGCAACGCAAATGATGCGTTCTGGGACCGCTACCGCGCGTTTATTTCATCGGCGCGCTCTCAGTGCGGTTAAGCTAAACGCATGTATGACTAGATGAACGGGCGCCCATTTTTTTACGGGCGCCCGTTTTCGTTTTAGTTGTCGGCGCTGTGATCCATGTCGGAATGATCCATGTCCGAGTGATCCACATCACCGCTCATCGCGCCATGCTCTTCACGAGTTTGATCAACCGGGATTTCAACAACAACTTCACCTGCGTGTTCAAAAACAAAGGTGATTGTCACGATATCATCCTGCTCAAACGGTGTGTTCAGGCCCATGAACATCACGTGCGCAGCGCCGCGTTGCATAGTGATTTCACCACCCGCTGGAAGGACAAAACCCTCTTCAACATAGGTCATCCGCATGACGCCCTCAGCATCCTCAATGTGTGTGTGCAGCTCAACCCGCGCGGACGCATCTGACATGACGCTAAGAAGGTGGTCATCCCCATCGCCGTGGTTGTGGATGGTCATAAAGGCCGCGCCCGCCATCGCATTGGAAGACCGCGCGTATTGGTCGTGAACCTCGATTTCAGCGAATGCTGGCATAGCAAAAGACAGTGCTGCGACAGCACCCATAAGTGTAGTTTTGAGGGACATAATCCGCTCCTGTTTTGAAAGTCTGAATGTTGGAAAAGTGAAAGTAAGTCTTCAGACGGTCAAAGGCGGGCCGCGCGCTTGCGTGCGTGTGGGGACAACTGGGATTTGCAACGCCGTAACAGGCGTATGCGCCAGTGTTTGAATGTGGATAGCTGCGCTTTCAGCAGCAATCGGGGCGTCCGCAAAGGCCATCAACGTCAATGCGCAGTCAGGACAGATATGGACAGGTCCCATCGGTTCGCCCTGCGCGTCGAGTGTGACGGTCATGACCCCTTGGCCCGTACACAGGATCACCTGACCAGACGCATCCCGCGCCATCCCACGCGCCATCGCCATCTGCTGTGATGTCACAGCGATGAGCAAAGCAAGCGTGAGGGTTAAGATACGGGTCATGGAGGAAGACCTAGCAGGGGCGTCCGGTTGGGAAAAGTGCTGAAAGGTCGCAGTGTCGCGCTACTGATCCAACTCCGTGAAGGTCAAGCGGTCGTGCTTGGCGGGGTCAATTGCGCGCCCTTGCCAAGCGATCTGGCAGTCCTGATCAGTCGCATCGTTGAAGGTGCAATCGACACTCCAACCAATCGCATAACCTGCATGGTAGGTGTTCATAGTCGAACAGATATAATCCTGCGTCGTGATGTCGCAAACATCGTCATAACAGATGCGCACAACAGGAGCGGAGTTGTCGGGCAAACTCCCGTCCGTAAAATTTGCGCAGCCCGCAAAAGCAGAACCGGACATGCAGGCAAAAATAATTGCGATCGAGTATTTCATTATTAGGAGTCCTTAGTGCTTTTATTCACCCTAGGGTTGAACAGAAAAGAATGGCAGAACTGTGACTCTCAAAACGAAAAAAGCCCGAACGCGATGTTCAAGCCTTAGCACGCAATGAAAAGTATCCAATAGTCGCAATTGGTGGACTACCGCGGACAAAAGGAACGTTTAAATCAGCGTAGTTCAGTAAATGCGTGCGTGTGACGATGCAGAACGTGGCCTGTCGTTGTCGGTGCGTGGCGTAATTGTTCCAACTGACGTGGCCCAAGCTTGTGTTTGAAGATAACACCGCACTGGTCGTCATCCGCCCATCGAACCGTGCCAGCAAGGTTACCCGCCGAACAGCAAAGCGTTACCTCATCCCCCACTTCCAGCCCTTGCACATCAAAAACACCTGCCCCTGACGATGCGATATTCGTCAGATGCCCCTTTTGCACCTGTCCGGCGCATTTAAGCTCGATGGGGAAAATGGTGGGATATCTATGTGCTCGATAACTCATGGTGGGTCTCCTTGTCTGACAACAAGTGACCCTAACTCTTGAACAAAAGGTTATCGCGCGAATGCGGTGTTCTTTGTTCACCCACCGTTCACCATGAACCTTGAGTGGGAAACGAAAAAAGCCCGAACGCGATGTTCGGGCCTTTCAATCTGTCTGGTCGAGAGACTTAAGCTTCGGCTGCTGCCTTAGCGATGTCTTTCTTAACCTTCAACGCGGCTGGTGACAGCTCAGCGTCTTTGGATTTCGCGAAGAACGCATCCAAACCACCACGGTGGTCAACAGTGCGAAGCGCAGCGTTGGAGATGCGGAACTTAAATGTGCGGCCCAAAGATTCGGACATCAAAGAGACGTCCTGCAAGTTTGGCAAGAAACGGCGACGCGTACGGTTTTTCGCGTGGCTCACGTTGTTACCCGTCATAGGGCCTTTTCCGGTCAGTTCGCAACGGCGAGACATAGCGTTTTCCTTGTTCATCAAAGGCCAGCAGCGTAGCGCGCGACCCTTTTTATCATAGCGTTGAAGCCCCGCACGCGGCATGGGCTGAATTCATTGAGCGGGAATTAGGTGGATTCCTTTGCCCCGTCAAGTGCCAAGGCACCCATCAGAGCGCTATTCACATCTTTTCGCCGTTACGTTGCGGATGAATTTACCGCGCAGTCGGAAAAAGCTGTGAAATCAGGTCTTCAGCGGCTTGGGCTGGGCGAATTTTGCCAGACGCCACGTCCTGCTCCAACGCCGCAAGTTGGGTTTTAACCGCATCGTCCGAGGTAAGCCGCGACAAAAGCCCAGCGCGGACCTCTTCTTGGAACCAAAACCGCGCCTGATCCCTACGCCGCGCATCCCAAACGCCCTCTTCTTTGCGCCAATCGACCAGCGCTTTCATCTCATCCCATGCCGCTGTGATTCCGTCTTCTTGCAGGGCAGAAACCGCGACCGCTTTGGGGAAGTCGTCAGGGTCTTGCGGGCGCTTGCGCATCAAGCGCAACGCGCCGGCATAATCCGCACAGGTCCGCGTCGCTTGTGCTTTCAAATCCCCATCGGCTTTATTCACAAGAATAATGTCGCAGGTTTCCATGATCCCACGCTTCACGCCCTGCAACTCATCCCCGCCCGCAGGCGCTAGCAACAGCAGGAACAGATCAGACATCTCCGCGACTGCCGTTTCGGATTGCCCAACGCCAACTGTCTCAATCAACACCACATCGAAATCAGCCGCTTCACACAGCGCAATCGCCTCGCGGGTGCGCCGCGCCACGCCGCCTAGTTGGGACTGACTAGGGGACGGACGGATGAACGCATTCGGGTCGCGCGATAACAAATCCATGCGGGTTTTATCGCCAAGGATAGATCCGCCAGAACGGGTTGAGCTAGGGTCCACAGCTAAAACTGCCACACGAAGCCCCAGCCCGGTCAGCATTTTGCCAAAAGATTCGATGAACGTAGATTTTCCTACACCCGGCGTACCGGACAGCCCGATGCGCAACGCTTGGCGGTCCGTTCCGACGGCCCCGAGCAGTTCTGCCGCCAAAACACGATCCGACGCACGCGTGCTTTCCACAAGTGTAATAGCTCTGGCCAATGCGCGGCGCTCGCCTGCGCGGATTTTCTCAGCTGTCGTCGCAATATCCATAGGCGCTTTATGGGATCACCAACGCCTCACGTCCAGATCAGGGTGTTGTGTTTAATCATATTTGCCAAGATGTAGGACATATGAACGACGCACTCCCCATTGATGACGTAATGCCCGAGCTGATTGCGGCTGTGCGGGCGCGCGGCTGCGCCGTCCTGCAAGCGCCCCCCGGTGCGGGCAAAACCACACGTGTTCCGCTGGCTTTGCTGGATGCGGGCATCGTTCAAGGCAAAATCGTCATGCTGGAACCGCGCCGTTTGGCTGCCCGCGCCGCAGCAGAACGTTTGGCGCAGCAATTGGGTGAAACGGCTGGGGAAACCGTTGGCTACCGCATGCGCGGCGAAACCAAAGTGTCCGGTGCCACCAAGATCGAGGTTGTTACTGAGGGCATCCTGACCCGCATGATCCAATCTGATCCTGAACTGTCGGGCATCGGCGCAGTGATCTTCGATGAGTTCCACGAACGCTCCCTAAACGCCGACCTCGGCTTGGCCCTCACGCTAGAGGTCCGCGAGGCACTGCGTCCTGACTTGGTACTCATGGTCATGTCCGCCACTTTGGACGCAGGCCCTGTCGCTGAATTGGTTAACGCCCCCGTCGTGACGTCCCAAGGACGCGCTTTTGCGGTTGAACCGCGCTGGCTGGACCGCCCCTTGCGCAAAGACGTGCGCTTTGACCAAGCTGCAGCGGACCTCGTCGCACAAGCCGTCACTGAGACCCAAGGCGGCGTGCTCGTCTTCCTCCCCGGAGAGGGCGAAATCCGCCGCGTCCAAGCTCGCCTCGACGGTCGCCTCCCAAGCGATTGCTCCATTCGCCCCCTTTTTGGCGCCCTACCCTTCGCGCAGCAACGCGCGGCGATTGCTTCCGTCTCATCGGGCCGCAAAGTCGTCCTCGCAACCTCTATCGCGGAAACATCCCTCACGATTGAGGACATCCGCGTAGTCGTGGATTGCGGAAAATCGCGTCGCGCACGCTTTGACCCAGGCTCTGGCATGTCGCGTCTCATCACCGAACGCGTCACCCGCGCCGAAGCCACCCAACGCGCTGGCCGCGCAGGGCGCGTGGCTGAAGGTGTCGCCTACAAACTTTGGTCAAAAGGCGAAGACGGCGCTCTCGCCGCGTTCCCGCCCGCCGAAATTGAAGCTGCAGATCTTACGGGCCTCGCAGTGGAATTGGCCGTTTGGGGGGGCGATGGCTTGCCGTTCTTAACGCCCCCACCAGAACACGCCCTAAGCGAAGCACGCGTGTTGCTAACCGCACTCGGCGCGTTGAAAGATGGTCGCATTACCACGCACGGACGTGCACTGGCGAAACTGCCGCTCCACCCGCGTCTTGCGCATATGTTGGTCACGGGGGGCAAAGCCGCCGCCCCCCTCGCTGCCCTGCTATCCGAGCGCGACATCCTGCAAGGCGCTCCAAGCGATTTATCCCTACGTATCAAAGCGCTGTCCGGAGAAATCGGTGCACACCAAATCCACAAAGGTGCCCTCGCCCGCGTCAAACAAGAGGCCAAACGGTTGGCAAAACTCGCACCCAACGCGCCCGAACAGCCCTCCGAAATCTACGCCGCAATGGCCTACCCCGACCGCATCGCCCTGCGCCGTGCAGGTGACGAACCACGCTACGTTCTGTCCGGCGGTAATGGCGCGCACATGGACAGCGCCGACCCTCTCGCAGGGCAGCGCTTGCTTGTTGTGACCGACACAGACGGCAACCCAAGAGAAGCCAAAATCCGCGCCGCCCTCACCATTTCGGAAGCCGACATGCGCGATGTGGCAGGCACAACGATCACCACCGTCAACAGCTGCGCTTGGTCCAAACGCGACGGTAAGGTTCTGGCACGCACCCAAGAACGCCTTGGCGCGATCAAATTGTCAGACACCGCATGGAAAAATGCGCCAGCAGATGAAATCGCCCACGCCATGCTCGACGGTGTGCGCATGCTTGGCTTTAAGTTCACAGCAGCCGCCGAACGCTTTCGCGCCCGCGTCGCACTGGTTCGCGCAGTAGATCCCAGCCTCCCCGACATGTCAGACACCGCACTGATGGAAACCCTCAACGACTGGCTTCTCCCCTACCTCAACGGCACACACTCCACGGCGCAATGGAAAGCCCACGACACGCTCCAAGCATTGCGCGCGATCTTAACGTGGGACCAAATGCAACGCGTCGACAGCCAAGCACCGGCCCAATTCACCACGCCTTTGGGTCGCCATACTCCGATTGGTTACAGTGGCGATGCCCCCGAAATCACGCTGCGCATTCAAGAAATGTTCGGCACCACACAGCATCCAACTGTCGCAGGCCGCCCACTGCGCGTGACGTTCCTATCGCCGGGGCAAAAACCAATCCAAACCACGATGGATGTCCCCGGCTTTTGGGCCACATCCTACGTGGACGTGCGCAAAGACATGCGCGGCCGCTACCCACGCCACCCTTGGCCCGAAGACCCAACACAAGCGGACCCGACCCTACGCGCAAAACCGCGTAAATAGGCCAACTTCATTTTGTCTTTGTCTCAAAAATATCCCGGGGGAGTCTGAAGGACGGGGGCTGGCCCCCTCTTCCTTTCCTTCGCTTAAGGTTCAAATTTTCAAAGAAAATTTGCGCCCCGCCCGCTGCAAGCGCTGATCGCTAGATCACTCCAACTTCAATCAGTCCCACCAAGGCCCGTGTTGGTCGCGACGCCCGTCAATCCGCACAAACCCGTGGTGCCCAAAGAAGTCGCGCTGCGCTTGGATCACATCCGCAGTGCCGCGCTTTGTGCGCATCGTATCGAGGAAACCAAGCGCCGAAGCGAGCGCAGGAACCGCATGACCACCCGCAACCGCAGCGCCAACAACGCGGCGCAACGCTGGCAAACCCTCAGAAATCAGCTTTGCAAACGTTTCAGAGAAAATAAGCTGGCCCTCAGGAAGATCGCCGCGAAATGCTGCGGCAATGTCGCCAAGCAAAGACGAACGGATGATACATCCCGCGCGCCAAACTTCTGCGACGCGGGCATAATCGATCGACCAATCATACTCAGCCGATGCCGCATCCAAAATCCGGAACCCCTGCGCATAAGACACGATACGCCCCACAAGCAACGCAGCCTCAAGATCAGCTTCGTCCAGCTCCAAGTCGCCCCGCGGCGCATCAAATATTGCACTGCCCGCAGCCCGCGCTTCGCCCTCAGACGACCACGCCCGTGCGGCGACCGCAGCCTCAATGACATTGGCGGATTGTCCCAAACGCACAGCTTCAATGGCCGTCCAACGACCTGTGCCTTTTTGACCCGCCGCATCAACAATAACGTCGACTGCTGGCCCGCCAGTTTCCGTATCGCTGGCCTGTAAGACCTTCGCGGTGATCTCAACCAGATAGCTTTCCAACACACCTTTGTTCCAACGCTCAAAGACCTCGCCGACTTCGGATGGTGACTGCCCCTGCCCGTTGCGCATCAAGCCATAGGTTTCCGCGATCAACTGCATGTCTGCGTATTCGATACCGTTGTGCACCGTTTTAACGAAATGCCCTGCGCCGTCGGGGCCAAAATGGTCCGCGCAGGGGCTTCCTTCAAATTTGGCGGCAATGCCCTCAATCACGTCCCGAATTCCGCTCCACGCGGCGGGTGAACCCCCAACCATCATCGCTGGCCCGTGCCGTGCACCATCTTCACCGCCAGAAACACCCATACCGATATAGGTAAATCCTTGGGCCTCTACTTCGGCTGTCCTGCGGCGGGTTACGTGAAAATCCGCGTTACCGGCGTCGATAATCGTGTCGCCTTTGGCCAGATGTGGCAGCAGCTTTTCAATGGTTTCATCGACCGGCGCGCCTGACGGGATCATCAGAATAATCGCACGCGGCGGCGCCATCGCGGCAACCATCTTTGCCAAGTCGTCCGCGCCGTGCAGATTTTCTGCCAGCCCTGCGTCCTCGGCTTCCTTAACGAATTCGCCAACCACCTCGGTCTCAAGGTTGGTCACATGCAACGAAAACCCTTTTTCGAGAATGTTGAGCGACAAAGCGCTGCCCATAGTTCCAAGCCCAAACAGGCCAAGCGTCGCGGATTCGGTCATCGGGATCCCTCAATTGTATCCGCTACGAGTATGCTGCAAGCGCGGGGGCTTCAACCTCACGCTTGCCAACAATGTCGCAACTCACCGACGAAGGGGGAATTATTTCCCCAAGCAGAACCGCATGACGGCCTTTTGCGCATGCATCCGGTTTTCTGCTTCGTCCCAAATAACCGAGTTCGGGCCGTCCATAACTTCTGAGGTCGCCTCGTCATCGCGATGCGCTGGCAGGCAGTGCATGAACAATGCGTCGTCCTTCGCTTTGGACATCAGGTTTTTATTGACTTGATAGCCTCGCAGCTGGTTGTGGCGGCGTTCACGTGCAGATTGAGGGTCATGCATGGACACCCATGTGTCGGTTACAACCAAATCAGCACCTTGAACGGCCTCGTTTGGGTCGCGCACAGTTGTGTATAGCCCGTCTAGCGCGGCCTCGGGTTGCAGTGTTTCGGGTCCGGTGAACACCAGATCAAAATCGAACTGTTTTGCGGCATGGGCGAAAGACGCGAACACGTTGTTACCGTCGCCTGACCAGACGACTTTCTTGCCCTTGATCGGGCCGTTGTGTTCTTCAAACGTCATGATGTCAGCCATGATCTGACACGGGTGTGTGCGGTCCGTCAGCCCGTTGATCACAGGCACAGACGCGTATTCGGCCATCTCCAATAGGGTTTGTTCTTCGAATGTACGGATCATGATCAAGTCAACATAGCGGCTCAGAACGCGGGCCGTATCAGCAATCGTTTCACCGTGGCCAAGCTGCATGTCTTTGCCAGACAATACCATCGTTTCACCACCCATCTGGCGCACGCCCACGTCAAACGAAATACGTGTCCGCGTGGACGGTTTTTCAAAGATCAGGGCTACCATGTGATTGGCAAGTGAAAGGTCCGCATCTGGCGTCCCCTTTGGCTGGCCTGCGCGCGCGGCCTTCATGGTAGCGGCGTTGTCGATGATCCCGCGCAGGTCGGCGGGAGATGTTTTGTTGATGTCGAGAAAATGGGTCATTGTTCTATCGCTTGTAATTGGCTGCGGAATTGGGGGCTAGCCTCCAATCCCACAGGATATTTGGGAAACAAAAGCAGGATTAAGAAAGAGTTAAGCGCCCGCTGTGATGTGTGTGGCTGCTTTCTCAAGGCGGGATATGGCCTCGTCTATCTCTGCATCTGTGATGTTGAGCGGGGGAAGCAGACGGATGACGTTGTCTGCTGCGGGAACGGTCAGAAGCTCTTGTGCGTAGTTGGCAGTAACGATGTCCATGTTCACCGCCTTGCATTTGAGGCCCAGCATTAAGCCGGTGCCGCGCACGTCTTCGAATACGTCAGGATGTGACGCCACCAACCCCTCTAGTTTTTGACGAAACAGGCCTGCTTTGCGGCTTACATCCGCGATGAACGCGGGCTCTGCCACGATATCCATCACCTTGCAGCCAACGGCGCAGGCCAATGGATTGCCGCCATAGGTCGATCCGTGGGTTCCGGCTGTCATGCCCATCGCTGCGGTTTCAGTGGCCAGAACAGCGCCAAGTGGAAAGCCACCGCCGATGCCCTTGGCGACCATCATAATATCAGGCGTGATGCCAGCCCATTCATGGGCGAACAGTTTACCGGTACGCGCCACGCCGCATTGGACCTCATCCAAAATCATCAGCAGCCCGTGTTCGTCACAAAGATCGCGCAGCCCCTTAAGGCAGGCATCAGGCAAAGGTCGAATACCGCCTTCGCCCTGCACAGGCTCAACCATGATCGCACCAACCGTCGGTGATTTCGCAGCCTCAGTCAGGGCGTCGTGATCGCCAAATGGCAGATGCACAAAACCGGGAAGCAATGGGCCGAAACCTTTCGTCATCTTTTCGGAACCCGCAGCAGCGATTCCCGCACTAGAGCGACCATGGAAAGACCCGTCAAAGGTGATGATGTCCGTCCGTTCAGGCGCGCCATTCTCAAAATGATACTTACGCGCCATTTTCACAGCCATTTCGCAGGCCTCAGTACCCGAGTTCGTGAAAAACACGGTGTCGGCAAAGGTCGTCTCAACCAGCATGTCCGCCAGCTTTTGCTGTGGCCCGATGTGATACAGGTTAGAGGTGTGCCAAAGTTTACCTGCCTGCGTCGTCAGCGCCTCAACCAACTCAGGGTGCGCGTGACCAAGCACATTCACTGCTATGCCCGCACCAAGATCCAAGAAACGTCGGCCATCTGCCTCAACCAGCCAAGAGCCTTCGCCGCTGACGAAATTCAGCGGAGCACGGTTGTAAGTGGGCAGTACAGACAGGATCATCGTGATCTTCCTTATAAGAAAGGCCCATAGGTGTTGGAACGCGGGCCAGGTGTCAATAATGTTGGGGTGTTAGATGAGTTTTTCGACAGAACGTGTCAGAGATGCCAATAGGCGCGATCAATAGATCAGCGTCGGCGTCGCAATTCATTTCGTGTCAAATTCATCATCATGGGGCTGTCTTACGCTGGGTCGGCGCGGTTTTGCAAGCATTATGCGTCAAACGGTTAGGCCGTGCGCAAACAAGCACGAACCCACTTTGCGGCAGAACGATAATGCGACGCACCTGCTGCCTCTGCCCAGCGCCCTGTGGTCCACGCGTTGTTGGCGCCTTTCATTGGCCCGCCGTAAAGCTGGGTGTCCGACTTGCCACCAATGAATTGCATCAAATCGAATTGCCCCTGTTCGAGTTGAAGCCTTGCTTCTTCCCAGCCCAATTCAGCCTGATCAAGGCGCAGCTTGGCATTGTACGTTTTTAGGTCATTCCATTTGTAACCTTTGGCCGGAAAGAAAACCTCCCGTCCGTCTTGCCCGTCGCGATACCAACCTAAAAATAGGGTGATCCAATGGGCACGGTGGGCGATCACGTCCTTGATCGAGGTATCGTCTTCGCGTTTACGCATCGCGTCACTCTCGGGGATATCCACGATCAACGCTTGAAGCTTGATAAACTCCTTTTGGGTGACGGCTTGAAGGTCGATCTTTGTGGTGGCAGCTGGCATGGCTTTCTCCTTTTCCCCGATCCTAACCACTGGACGAACGACGCGCCTTGATCTGGCACAAGCGCCGTGAAACACGCATGTTATGGTACAAACACCGCAGCCCACGCCGCGCCCGCAAAACCCATCAGCCGCCGTTGCGTTGATGGTGTTGGCGACTGTGTTCATTGCAGGCACGACCCTTTGCGCGAAAGCTTTGGGCACAGATACGCTCGGGACAAGCCTCCACCCGCTGCAAATCAGCCAAGGGCGTTTTGTTTTCGCGTTCTTCGGTTTGCTCAGCGTGGCCGCAGTCCTGCGCCCGAAGATCAGCAACCCCAATCTACGCCTGCATATCTCGCGCACCATTTGCGGCGCGACGGGGGTAACGCTGATGTTTGCGGCTGTGGCCTTTATTCCCCTATCAGACGCCACCGCGATCAGTTTCCTCAACCCCGTCTTCGGGATGCTGCTGGCTATTCCATTCTTAGGCGAAAAGGTCGGCCCGTGGCGCTGGGCGGCCGCCGCGATTGCCTTTGTTGGCGCCTTGATCCTGCTGCGCCCCGGACCGGACACGTTTCAAGTGGCGGCAATGCTCGCACTTGGTGCTGCCTTTACGATGGGGCTTGAGCTGATCTTCATTAAGAAACTTGCAGACCGTGAGCCGCCCCTGCAAATCCTGTTGATCAACAACGCGCTCGGTTGTGTGCTGATGAGCATCGCAGCCGCCGCCTATTGGGCACCCCCGACATTGGCACAATGGGGCGCGCTCGCCGCCTTGGGCCTCATGATGGCTTCCGCACAAACCTGCTTCATCAACGCAATGGCGCGCGCAGATGCATCATACGTGACGCCGTTCAGCTACCTGACACTGATCTTCGCAAGCCTTTATGACTGGGCAATCTTCAAATCCGTCCCAGATTGGATCAGCGTATTAGGGGCCTGCATCATCGTCTCAGGGGCGGCGCTTCTCGCATGGCGCGAAGGCGTGAACCGAAGCCGATTTCGGCGTGTTCCAACCAGCCTTGGCGGTCGGGTCTAATACGGTCACAAAATCGCCAATTGAGAGAGCTATGTAGAGCCAATGGAAAAGATTTATCGCTATCGTTCAAACGGACGCAGCCCAATGGTTTGGGCCATGCTTGCGTTCGCGCTCTTTATTACTTGGGGACTTGAAGCCAGTAATGATCCTCCGCTGTTGGGGCGAGTCCTTGTTTGGGGGATGCTGGGCTTGGCGATGTGGAGCCTGATCTACAATCCAAAACACGGAATAGACCTCTCAGATTCCGAGCTTACGATCATCTCGATGGGAAAGCCGCGCACAATTAAGCTTGCGGACATTGACCATTTGTCTGTGAGAGATAGCGGTGGTGATTTGGGCTTTAGGTTCCGCCTTCATATGAAGCAATCCAAGCCCATTGAATTGAGCTTTGCGGCCTTACCATCTGCGCGCAAATTAGGTGCTGAACTTGAAGCACGCGGTGTAACGGTCGACATCAAAACGATTTTTGGGATTTAGGCTTTCATCCGATAGCCAGTCCGCAGCCAGTTCCACACGATCGCCAGCACAATCGCAGACCAAAGCGCTACAACGCATAGGCCGAGCCAAGGATTGCTGTCGCTTACGCCGATGGTACCAAACCGCACGCCGTCGATGATGTAGAAAAACGGGTTCCAGTGGCACAGCGTTTGCAGGAATGGTGGCAGTGCTTCGATAGAATAAAACGTCCCCGACAAGAACGCCAATGGCGTAACAAGAAAGTTCGAAATCGCGGAAAGTTGGTCGAACTTGTTGGCGAACACTGCCGCCACCATGCCCAGCGCCCCCATCAAGATCGACCCCAGCACCACAAACACCAACGCCCACGGCGGATGGATCATTGGCATGCCGATCAGCCACATCGCGCCAGCGGTTATCACCACCGCCACGATCATCCCGCGCGCAACAGCCCCCGCGATATAGCCGACGAGCAACTCAAGCGCAGACAGTGGCGGCATGAGGGTGTCCACGATATTGCCACCTACCTTGGCCGACGCAATCGAGCTGGACGTGTTGGCAAATGCGTTCTGGATCACGGTCATCGTCATGATACCTGGCGCCAAGAACACCATAAACGGCACACCCATAACGTCACCACGTGTCGGGCCAATGGCTATCGTGAAAATCAGCAGGAACAATCCGGCGTTGACCAGCGGCCCCATAATCGTTTGCGACCAAACATTCATAAATCGCAAAACTTCACGCCGCGCCAACGTCCAAGTCCCCAGCCAGTTCACGGCGCCAAAACGTCTAACACCCATGTCGGTCTTGCTACTGTGCATCGCTGATTCCTTTTTCGCTCACGGGTGGTTGTATCCGCCGCTGGGGTGCTTAGAATAGGGGATCAAAGATTTCTCAACCCCATAACCGCCAATTCGGTTGTTTGGGGCCCATGCCAAACCTCTGGCCAGATAAGTGGAACGAATATGTCTTGGACCGACGAACGCGTCGATGTGTTGAAAAAGATGTGGGGCGAGGGTCAATCCGCCAGCCAGATCGCAAAAGAACTCGGCGGCGTGACCCGCAATGCCGTGATCGGCAAAGTGCACCGTTTGGGGCTCAGCAACCGCGCCGGTTCCGGTGGCGGCAAAGCTGCAGCGCCAAAAGCAGATACCAAACCCAAGGCACCCGCCAAGCCCAAGGCCGCGCCCAAAAAGGCCGCGAGCACCGCTGTTGCGGAAATTCAGGAGCCGAAGACAGAATCTGCGTCCCCTGCCCCGCAGCCCAAAGTGCCACACGCGCGCCGTCAGATCATTCCAGCTGGGCAGCCTCTGCCGCCACAGCCGTCCGCCAACGAGATCAGCCCTGAAGTCTTGGCCAAGGTCAACGAAGTTGAAAAGACCGCCAAGAAGATCACGCTGATGGAATTGACGGAAAAAACATGCAAATGGCCTGTTGGTGACCCTGCAACAGAACAGTTCTGGTTCTGTGGTCTGGCCGTGCAGCAAGGCAAACCATATTGCGAAGCACACGTGAGCGTTGCCTTCCAGCCAATGTCCTCACGCCGCGACCGACGCCGCTAAACGGCACTCCATTTAGAAAAAGCCCGCCGTTATCGGCGGGCTTTTTTGTTGCGCAACAAATGCAGGTTTAACGAACTGTACGCTTTACCTACGGGTTATCATTTTCGCTGCTTTCTCTGCGGCAAGTACCAGATCTCGGGACATATCCCCGAACACAGCGGCAGGATCCATTCAGCTCAAACTGATTGGCACCACAAGATGGCCGTGAAACCGGTGCAACGCATTCTCCGCGCGCTGCATTGAATGTTGACCCAGCAGGGCAGCGCGGTGTTGATGGCGTTGAGGACGGTGCACTTGGGCGACGCGGTTCCGAAACTTGGCGTTCCGGCCGAATGCAGCCGCGACCAGCATCGAATTCGGTTCCGCTAATGCATGAACAACTGGATACGCTGGTTTGCATCATTCGGCTGAAGCGACATTCGCATGCCCCGTCAATCAGAACCGTTGTACTTGGATCGCAGGTCAACGGTGGTTCTGGCATCGGTGGCAAGTTCACGGACACGCAGGTCTGCTCTCCCGCTGGCGCATTCAGGCCCAATGCTTGCAACAGCTCCTCTGACACCTCGCCTGTTTCCGGCAAGCCCTCTTGGCGTTGGAACTCAGCGATACCAGCGAGGGTGTTTGGCCCTACTGCGCCGTCTACGGTCCCGACATCAATGCCCATATCATTCAGCAAGGTTTGCAAGATCTTCGCCTGAAGAACCGAATTATTAGGGAGTGCGAAGCTGACGCAGTTTTCAAACGCGCCGCCGTTACGCGCGCCTGGCAAGGTTAGCGACATTTCAACCGTCGTGCTGGCACCCGCATCAAGCGGCGTATCCGGCGCAAGGCAGCTGACCTCATCCACACCGGATGCCGTGAGGCACTGCCATCCGTCTCCCGTGATGCCGCCCACGTTCCGTGGTGATGGCGATCCGAATGCATCTAGCAGGTTCAGTGGGCCGTCGAACGGCTCCGAACCGGCATTTTCCACAGTCAGTGCGAAGTCACATGAATAGGTCTGCGACTGCTCGTTTACGATGCAGTCCCCCAGCGGTGACTTCGTGAGCGTAAGCTCGGGCACCGTATCCACGCTCTGGCGCGATGATGTGGTTTCATCCACTTCCCCGTCGCAATCATTGTCGATCATGTCATCTGGGATTTCCGGAACCGGGGTGCATTGCGGATTGTCATAGACAATTTGGTCACAATAGCCTGAAGCACTAACAAATTGCCCAGTGTTGGAAGCATAGATTCCATTTGCGCAGTTATTCCAACCGACACGGCTGCCAGTATCGGCACCGGTATTGTCAACGTTCAGCACTGTGTTGAACGTTGTTGTTACAGGCGATCCATTCCCATCGACTGGATAATTTGCTCCGGATACTCCGCAATTGAAGCCAACTGGGTTGGCGTTAGTAATGCAGGCCCAAACATTGGTGTCATAACCTGTTACGCTCACAAAACTTGCTTGCCCACCGCCAGCGGTGTTGGTCGCACTGTCGTCTATCGTAAGTGTCCCCGTAAACGGGGTCAGAGGCGTGACTTGAACGGAGCAGTTAACCGTAAGCTGATCGGTTCCTTCAACGGGCGTAAAGTTGTTGTCACAGTCTTTGAATACATTGAACTCGGGCGTCTCAGGATCATCGTTGGAATCGCCTGTTTGCCCCGTGTCGTCGGAAGTATCTTCAGAAATCTGAACACAAGACGGCTCAGGTTCGGCTGCTCCATTCACAATCTGGGCGCAGTTCACGATGTCCGTTTCACCCAAGTCTTGCCCTTGGACGACGACAACGGAAGTCAGGGTTGACGTCCCGCCAGCAGCCAGAAGATCCGCGCCAGAGATAGAACATTGCGGCGTGTTGCTTGTGCTATAGGGCGCAGTTGCGCAGGTCCAAGGATCAGATGATGTTAGCTGTCCAACAAGCGAATTTGAATCGCCGTTGAAGCTATCATACGAAAAGTAATCGTTCAGATCGACAGTTCCTGTGATTGGCCCCGTTGATGAAACGGTAATGCCACAAATAAAGAAAACGCTGCTACCCAACGACGGCTGTCGCTCGCATATCTTTTCAACCGAAAGCTCGCCGAGCTCATCGCTTGTGTCTTCAGTCGAGTATTGCACACAAGACTGCGCGACAGGCTGGCCAAATTCTAGCAGATCAGCGTAACCCGATGGCATCGCCGCTTCGCCGTCCTGATAGTAGTTCCACGAATAGTCACCCGGTGTGATGCTATCTGGAACGGACACAACGTCGGCGCAGTTCTCACCCGAGCTCGCCACGACCTGTCCACCCGGAAAGTTAGGGGCCATTGTGATGGTATACATCTGGGACGCACCTGCTGCAAAATTGTTCAGCGCGATAACGCAGGCAAACGGATTGGCCGGCAAATTGCCACCACAGCCCGCAGGCATCGGCGAAACGTTCGTCACGTCAAAACCGCTGACAGTGGTCTGGTCCTGCAACAAGACGTTGCCGGTGTAGGCCTCGGTACCTGTATTGGTGAACGTGACTGTGAAATCACATGGCGCATCAATATCGCAGATTGCCGGTCCAGTTTTCACCAACTCGAGTGTTGGCGTTTCAGGGTTGGGTGCGTTGGTTTCCCAACAGCCGCTGTTGTTTGAGGGATCGGTGTCTGGATTCGTACCGTTGGCCGTCGCGACGGAAACCGATGCACAATTAAGCACATGCGCAGAACTATCAATGATCGATGGATAGATGATCGTCGCAGGCAAAACCGCACCCGTCGATGGCACGACGTACTGACAACTCCATGAACCGGCAGATATGGAACAGGTCCACCCAGCCGGCGCCACAGGGGTACCAAAGGCCGTCACGTTGATCTGGCCAGACGCTGGGTCATCCACGGTGATGACATCACCAGGTGAAAGCGAACCAAGTTCCAGATCAACCGTAATCTCAAACCCGTGTGGCGGAATGCTTTGATCCTCATGAAGGATGACGTCATTCCAAACCTTATCGATGGACACATCGACCGGAGCATCGCAGATCATGTCTTCTGGGATAAGAATTTCAACCTCACCCGTACAACACAGATCAAGCCCCGCGCCGTTGCCCGCGCCATCTTGAACGGCGCTTGTCGAGATCATAACGGTTTGTCCCGCACTTGCGCCCGTGATGATAAGTTCGAGCGGATTAAAGGGGTTTTGTACAACCATCACGCCCGGGGTCAGGCACTCAACCCCAAGATCATTGGGATCAAACGTACCTGTCAGCGCATTGTCCAAGGTCACCGTGATCTCGCCTGTCGTCGCATCACAAGACGCATCTTCTTGCGTGAAGGGCGTGCACTGCAATGGAACCGGATCGGGGTCAGGAATAGGATCGGTCTCATCGTCAGGGTCGGACCAATCAGGCGAGCTGTGTTCCGTACACTCGGGGCCAAACGCGACGTAGGCGTTGTCCATATTGAGCTGGTTATCCATATCGATTTCGAACCGATAAGTCGTACCCGCTGTCAATGTCGCGGTAAAAGAGGCCAACTGCCAAGGGTCGTTCTCAGAGTTACCCCCTGGCACTGTTACGCTTGCTGGCCCGGCAATGACGTTACTGCCTGTGGCATCTTTTATCGAAACCTCGGCATAGCCTCCAGCATTTCCACGAGTTGAGAAAAATGCCCCGTATCGTACTTCACCCGTACAAAGCGGTGTAAATTCTTGGTAAATTGTACCGGACGTGTCGGCTTGATCCAAATAATGTTGGAAGTTACCTGTTCCCCCCGTCGCATCTGATGCAGGTCCATTGTTCCCGTACCAAGTTTGCCCGCCGGGGCCATCGACAGTAACAACATTGGCAGAACCTGACGTCAAAACCCAAGGCGCAATAGACCAAGAAATATTGTTACCGTAATTATTTGGCGGGTTTTGCTCAAAGCCACCATTCGTAAGAACGGGTTGTGCGGTGGCAGACGTTACGTTGATCAAAACGGCCAGCGCAGCCAATGCGATAAAACGGATCATTGGACAGGCCCCTCTTCACAATACTCGCCGGGAATTTGGAACGGCGGGATCTGGAAATTTACAGTGGTATTGCAGCACGAAAAGGGCTCTCCTTCGTCGCGTTCTGCGGCGTTAAAGGAACACAGGTTCAACTGTCCTGTCTGGCCCGGGAACATGCCTGTCAGATCAACTGTAAACGCGCCAGGCAGCGGGGTCGACATAGGCAGCGCACCAATGGCACCTGCTGGGTCTTCGACCTTGGTCTGATCAAGGTTAGCGCCTGAAATATCCGTGACGCTTGCCGTCAATTCATAGACGCCGGTCACTATGTTGCAGGTGACTTCGGCTTCAACTGTGGCGCATTGCGCGATTTCCTCTGGCGGATCGCTTGGGAAACACGTGTTCGGGAACAGTGCACACAAGCAGATTGCCGCATTTGCGCCCCCAGACGTACACCAAAAATCGGGATCACCAGTTTCGGGTGGCAGTTCATACTGCGGTGGGACCTCTGCTGGGCTACCAAAACCGCCAGCTGTTTGTGAACCAGTCGTTCCATGACACCCAAGGACTTCTACGTCACCCACATGCCCGCTCACGTCGTCGGTCACTTCAGTGCCATCATAGTCCACGAAATACGAAAACCACGGTGGCGTGTTATCCTTTACAGGATAAAGACGCGGCGTGCCTTGCACACCATCGACCTGAAACATCCCACCCGCGCGCAACGCATCCACCAAATCCTCATTCACGCGCAAATTCTGTCCCGTCGACCAAAGCGTACCGGAACAATTACGCCAATCGAAACGACCGCGTTCATCATAGCCCAGCCCAAGGTCAACACCGCCTAGACCTGCGCGATTTCCGTCCTCAAACCCAACGGGCAAGACCGTCGGATCGATAAACCAAACCGATGGCGTCTCTGGGTCATCCTCAGGGGACTCGTAGACATAGCGAAGCACTTCGGCCTCGGTGTCATCGACCATATGTGTATAGTCTTTCGTCGCATCCCACGCACCGCGTTGCGCCATAATCATCGCACCTTGCGGGGTGAACACGATGTCAGACACGTCGAGATCAGGATGATCGTCAGAAACCGTTAGCTCCCAACGGGGATCATTCGCAAACTCACCCGTTTCACCATCAATCCCAACGGACCAAACCGCAGGCCCATCGGCCACGGCGTAATAAAGCCGCGCGCCATGGACAGCCAAACCCCAAACGCGTCGTTCAGGTGTCGCGAAGTTCCAAGTTGCTGGATCAAGTGGTTCGAAGCTGTCGCTTGCGATATCAATGCCAGTCGCGGCATCAAACAATACGCCTTCAAGATCTTGCGTCGGACGTCCGTCAACTCCGTGATCGAACTGCTCCAAATCGTTTCCGTCCAAATCAAAGCGATGCACCATGCCTGTTTCAAGGTCAGAAACGAAAAGCTGGTCATGAACTGCATCAAACGCAATATTGCCGAGCCCAGCACCCGTATTGTCCCGTTCATCCAATGCGACGTTCGCAAAGAATTCTACCTGCCCAGTTTCGCCAACAAGCTTATAGATGGACCCAGGACCGGACTGGTCAAAACCACCCCATTGGCCGTTCATCCATTCACTGTTCTCAGCACCAAGCCAAAGTCGATCTGGAACGCCATCAACCAACGCATCAAGCCCAACAATCTGCAATCCAAACACCGAGGTCGCAGTCATATAGAGGTTCGGTTTTTCTTCGTTATCAAAGGCGAGCCCGAAAACCTGCCCAACATCACGCGCCAATACAGCGTCATAGTAATCGCGGTCCAACTCAGCAGCATTATAGGTATGGCCGATACGGCCACCTGCGACCAAGGTCGTCGACGGCCCATCAAGGTCGATAAAGTCATACATCTCAGCATCAGCGAAAAGCTGGATCATTTCGCGCGTCAGGGTGTCAGTCGGCCTCGGCCGCACATCAACGGTTTCAGCGAAACCCGTGGTCGCAATCGTTCCGGCTAAGAATGCCTCACGGGTCGCACGCACTTGGCGCTCGACGTCCTGCTGCAACAGACTTGGGTCGTCCGATTCTTGAGAAACCGCTGGGGAAAGGGAAAGAAAAGTGGCAGCAATCGTCGCTGCAAACGTACAAACATGGTGCTTCATAGTAAAAATGTGCCGCCCAAAAATATTTGACTAATTGGTCAACCGTACACGTATCCGTGAACACATCAACCAATTCGCTCGGTTTTTAGGACAAAGTACGGAATTCCATACGAAACTGCGCCACGGTTGAATTCCATCAAATCAAGCCGCCACATGTTTCTTCGTCAGTCGTTTGGTTCAATGGGCTGGTTTAATAAACGTCCCATTGCGCAGATCACGGATCGCTGTTTGCAACTCCTCTTTGGTGTTCATCACGATGGGGCCGTGCCATGCGACGGGTTCTTCAATCGGAGCGCCCGAAATCAGCAAGAACCGCACGCCCTGCTCGCCGGCTTGCACCGTCACTTCGTCGCCGGTGCCAAACCGGATCAACGTGCGATCACCTGACATATCGCGGATGTTCACCTCTTCGCCCATAACTTCTTTTTCCAACAACACACCAGATGGCGGGCTTGCATCCGCAAACGCGGCGGTGCCTTCAAACACATAAGCAAAAGCGCGGCGGTACGTGTCTATTTTGAACGTCTTGCGCACGCCAGCAGGCATGCTCACATCCAGATACTGCGGGTCGGCCGCAATGCCGTCCACAGGCCCACGCTTGCCCCAAAATTCACCCGTGATAACGCGCACAACGGTGCCGTCATCATCGGTAATTTCCGGAATCTCTTGGGCGTTCACGTCCTGATAGCGCGGGTCCGTCATCTTTTGCGCGCTCGGCAAATTGCCCCACAACTGAAACCCATGCATTTGCCCTGCCGCGTTTCCGTGCGGCATTTCCTGATGCATGATCCCCGAACCAGCCGTCATCCACTGCACATCACCCGCCCCCAGCGTGCCGGTATTACCGAGGCTATCGCCGTGCTCAACCGTTCCATTCAAGACATAGGTGATCGTTTCAATGCCGCGGTGCGGATGCCACGGAAAACCGTTCTCGAAATGCGCTGGAATGTCGTTGCGAAAGTCATCGAACAGCAGGAACGGGTCCAGCTCTGTAGGGTCTTGAAATCCGAACGCGCGGTGCAACTGCACCCCCGCGCCTTCCATTGTCGGTGTTGCCTTGCGGGTCTCTAGAATTGGACGAATGGACATAGGTGCCTCCAGCGGCTGTTACAAAAACATCTACCCCCGCGCGTACCTGCAATCAATTAGCGCCTAGCCACGAACGATGTGCATAATCGCACAGGACTTGCAGGGGGCACCGCACCGCCCTAAACGGACATTGATGCGTACATTTGAAACCGCCACACGGTCCGACTGGATCACAGACCGCGCCCTGCGCGCGATCATCGCGACAGCGATGGCCTTGCCATATAAGCAACGCGTTCGCTGGTTCGGGGCGATGGCGGAGCGACTTGTTGCCCCAACTGCGGGCTATCTTAAACGCTCGCGCACACAAATCAGCATGATCTGGCCCGACATGGAGGACGCCGAGGTTAACCGCCTCGCCCGCGCCTGTTGCAACAACTTCGGCCGCACCATGATCGAGGGCTATTCACGCGGGGATTACACAGCGCAACTGGCAGACACGATGCCGACAGGCGCTGGTATGGAACATCTCGCCAAGGCCAAGGAAGACGGGCGCCCCGTTCTGTTCGTCACCGGCCACTTCGGCAACCACGACGCACCTCGCCATGTCTTGAACCGCTTGGGTTACACAATCGGCGGCATCTATAAGCCGATCTCGAATCCCTATTTCAACGAACACTACCTAGGCACAATCAAAGACGTGTCTGGCCCCGTTTTTCCAATCGATCGCGAAGGCATGGCAGGTTTCATGCGCCTCCTGAACGGCGGTGGCATGGGCACGATGCTGTTTGATGTGCGCGTTAAGAAATACCCAGCAATCCCGTTCCTCGGCCATCCGGCGCATACCTCGACAGGTCTTGGCGCGATTGCCCTGAAAACCGGTTCGCTGATCCTGCCTTACTTCGGCACCCGTCGCGAAGACGGCCTAAATTTCGACGTCACCATCGAAACCCCTGTTGAGCTAACCACGCCAGAACAAATCATGCGCGACGTCACCGACCGCCTCGAGGCCCGCATACGCGCCCACCCCGATCAATATTTCTGGGTTCACCGGCGCTGGGGGTGAGACGGTACAGCGAACGGCGGCTTAGAGCCCAAAGTTACCGATGCTGCGGTATTGATAGGTTACGGTTATAGACTTACCGTTTTCGTTTAAGAAATTCACATAACATCGCCGCATCTGTGGTGAATCAAGTTAATTGCAAGATTGGTCACGTGTGGTTGTACGAAGGTTAGAGTTCCTCATGAGAATAATGAATTCGCTCCTTTGGTCATCAATTCTGATGATCAGTATTCAAGTTGAACGTGTATTTGCAGACACTCAAAATACCGAAGAAACCCAGTATTCAAATCTAATGCGCTTACATTTAGATGAATCTGAAATTGCAGCGCGATGGCAAGAACTTCCCCCGCACTTGGCCCATTTTATCGTTCAGTATCAAGGAAATCGGAGCTGCGACCCTGAAGAATCAGAAGCGATACGTTACCGTGAAGGGCGTATCGAAATTAGGAATGAATACTTCTTCATAGGACGTCTTACCCATGTGCTCAACGACGGTTCGATCTGCCTTTCGGGTCTGCCCGTCCCGCTCGATGGTTCTTGGCAGAACGAGCTTAGAGAGCTAGATCAGTTCGAAAATGGTCTGTTTGTCTGTCGGCCAAACGGCCTGATATCGCATTCAGAGTCTATCTTTGCCCGATGCTATTTTATAGGCCCTGAGGGGCGGCAAACTTTCCCCTGAATTGGCAAATTCGGCTATCTATCCTATGGCAGTTAAGTCCGCACAGCTGCCCTTCATCACAACTGCGAACATCTCTATCTAGAGTTTCCCGCGTAATGCTGGCACAACCGATTTGAATACATCGGAGAGACCCATGAAAATTGCCAACCGCAACATCGGACCAGACCATCCGCCCCTCGTCATTGCCGAGATTGGCATCAACCACGGTGGCAGCCTTGAGGTTGCGAAAGAAATGGCACGTTTGGCGGCGCTTTCCGGCTGTGAAATGGTCAAGCACCAGACCCATATCGTCGAAGACGAAATGACCGAGGAAGCCAAGCAGATCTTCCCGCCGAACGCCGATGTGTCGATTTGGGACGTGATGGCAGAATGCGCGCTTAGCTGCGAAGACGAAGCCGCGCTGAAGACCTATATCGAAGAACTGGGGATGATCTTCATTTCCACCCCGTTCAGCCGCGCAGCCTGCGATTTCCTAGAAACTCTTGACGTGCCAGCCTACAAAATCGGCTCTGGTGAGGCGGACAACCTTCCCCTCATCCGCCACGTCGCGTCAAAGGGTAAACCGGTCATCATGTCCACAGGCATGCAGACCATCGAAAGCATCCGAGCAAGCGTTCAAATCCTGGAAGACAGCGGCGTTGAATACGCGCTCCTAGAATGCACCAATCTGTATCCATCGCCACCTGAAATCGTATCACTGCAAGGTGTTACAGACCTGCGCAACGCATTTCCAAACGCGATCGTCGGCTTTTCCGACCACTCAATCGGACCGGAAATGGCGCTGGCATCTGTGGCTCTCGGCGCCAACATTCTGGAACGCCACTACACCGACACGCGCTACCGCAAAGGCCCCGACATCAGCTGCTCAATGGACCCATCCGAGCTGCGCCACCTGATTGATCGCTCTCGCGAAATCCACACGGCTTTGCACAACCCCAAAGAACGCACCGCCGCCGAAGAAGACGTCTACCGCTTCGCACGCGCCTCCGTCGTCGCCGACGCGGACCTGCCCGCAGGCCACACCATCACCGAAGCCGACATCTGGGCCCGCCGCCCCGGATCAGGCGCCATTGCGGGCTATGATTTTGACAAGGTCGTGGGGAAGACGTTGAAGGTCGCAGTAACACGCAACAGGCAGCTTACCTGGGATGATTTTGAATGATTCCGCGCCGCAAACTGCGCCCGTTGAAGCGCCTTCGGGTTGCCATAGCGGACAGACTCGCTCGTGCACATGGGCAGCCTTCAAGTGGGATGCAGACCGGTTTCACTGTGAATGGCATGCCTGTCATTTTCCTGCACAACCCAAAGACGGGTGGCAACTCCATCGGCAAACAACTGGGTGTGCGACGGTTGTCCCACAGTTACGCGTCCGAGCGTTTGAAAACGTCCGCATGGCATAACACTATCTCGGTCGTTGCGGTGCGTGATCCGTTTGAAAGGTTTTTGTCCGGATATTACTCGCACATTCTGCGACCCGATATGAACGGGCTCGTCAAAGAATATGGCGACGAAATCAAAAATATTTCGCCGTTTGAATACCTGCAATTGCTGGATGTGAACCAGAAATACGGCGGCCATCAGCGCAATTGGTCTGATTATCCGAGCACGCAGAAACCGCGCGCTAATATCATTTTAAAGTTAGAAACGGTTAACGACTGGCCAGCGCAATTGGCTGAACACGGGATTAACCTGCCAAGCGCCACGATCCCGCACGCCAACAAAAGCGAACGCGACAAGGCAGACCACCAGACAAGGCTAAACCTTTCGCCCGAAAAACTGGCAGAGCTTGAGCGCACCGTCCGGGCCTATTTCAAAGAAGACGCCAAAGCGTTTGGGTACTCTACCTAAGCGGCCAGATCGCTAAGCCTCCAGAGCCCTAACATCTTACCCGCACGTTGCCCGCGCACATTTGTGGCACCCTCATCAATAAACCGATCTGGTTCGGGCCAGTTGAACGGGGCTTTGCGCACATCAAGTTCACGCCATTGCCCTGTTGAGATGTCTTCGTTTTCCGGCACGTTCACGAATACCGTTGTCAAAAGATATTTGCCGCCGGACGCGCGGATATTGGACAGCGCGGCAGCTACATGTTCGTTTGACAAATGCACAAGGCAGTCGCGCACAAAGATGATGTCGGCGGAGGGCGCGGGACCTTCGATAAGGTCGATCACCTGAAACTGGACGCCCTCTTTGCCATACTCTGCCTGATTTTTTGCAATCATATCCGGCACGATGTCTCCGCCCAAGTAAGATGCGCCGGACATATTTACATGCTGCATCCAGAAGTAATCGCCACAGGGCACATCCAAGAATGACGTGGCACCAAGCTCTTGGATCAATGCCTCCAACTGTGGGCGCAATTCGGCGGTGGAGGCGAGGTTGGACCCTTTGCCGGACCTGCTCTCGGGATCGCCCCATTTGTTTTTGGCGAAGTAAGCCGAAAAGACACTTTCAGGACTGCGGCGGGACAGCTTCCAAGCACGAAGCCTCGCTTGGAGTTTCTTGAGCAAGCTCATGCCGTTGTCCTTCCTTACGCGCGAATTCGCGCTTTGTCGTCATTCATAATAACGCACATAATAGTCTTCAAGCCAAGGCACGGTGCCTAGGTGCCAATGGGGCGGCACGCCCCAGATCAGGCGGTCACGGGTTTCAGACGGACGCGGATGCCCGTGAAATGCAACGATAGCCGCCGACGATGCAGGCGCAATAGGCTTACGCAGCAATCCAACGCTATAACGAAAGCACAGATGTCGCTTGAAACTCAGCACGCGGCCCTCAGGCCAATAGGCAACGCCGCTCGCATGGGCCGAGGCAAAGTCCTGTTCGTTGGCAAACTCCTCCATCGCCACGTGCGGGTCGTCCAGAAACGCGGCCAAAATATGCGCCTGCTCTTTAGGATCAAAGGAAAATACGCCAGTGCCTGCTTCTTTACGGTTGCCCTTGGGAACGGGACGCCAGTCTTGGCCCGTATTCAAAAAGGTCACATCCTGCGTGACCGAGAAAAACGGTGACAAATCCCCGACCACGGCCATATCAAGGTCAATAAATAGGCATCGGCCAAGGTCGTGCAGATCACTGTGATACAACGCCAGTTTGCGCCATACGCCGGTGCGGCGGATGTCTGCTTCACTTAGTCCGATATCAGGGATATCGCGGATTTCGATGCTCGCGTCCAAACCCGACCTGTCATCCGTTAGACAGATGAACCGCAACGGACCGTCGGTGTGCGCTATGCACGCGCGATAGAGCGTGTTGACCTCGCGTGCGGTGAACACGGTGCCCCATTTGATGCAGAGGATAGTTTGAGACAATGACATGTTATTGGCCTAGCCTGTCCAATCGGTCCAGTCTAGCCATAGACCGCTTGTGAGGGTTTCAAAGGGACTGTAACGATAGGGTTATGAAAAAATCCATCCTCTTCGTCACTGGCACGCGCGCTGATTTCGGCAAAATGGAACCGCTCGCTATCGCTGCGCGTGAGGCGGGGCATGATGTCGGATTTTGGGTGACCGGCATGCATATGCTGGACCGTTACGGGCTGACCAAAAAGGAGGTCGCGCGCACACAGGGTGTGGGTGTTCATGAGTACCTCAATCAACGTCCCGGCGACCCACAAGATCACGTTCTGGCTAAGACCGTCATGGGATTTTCCGATTTCGTGGCTGAACATAAGCCCGACTTGGTTGTCGTTCACGGTGATCGGATTGAGGCCCTTGCTTGCGCCTTGGTTGCGGCGACGAATTACATCCGCTCGGCCCACATTGAAGGTGGGGAAGTCTCTGGAACGATTGATGAAATATTCCGTCACTGCAATTCCAAGCTCGCCAGCCACCACTTCGTCAGTTCCGAGGATGCTAAGCGCCGCGTCATGGCAATGGGCGAACCAGAGGACGAGATTTATGTCATCGGCTCACCGGAGCTCGACTTTCATTCCGGCCCGTCCGGTGTGCCGATGACCGACGTACGCGCCCACTATGACCTGCCGAGCGATGACTTCGGCATTGTCGTCTTCCACCCCGTCACATCCGAGGCCGACACCATGGGCCAACAGGCCCGCGACCTGTTTGGCACGCTCGATGCTTCGGGCAAATCCTTCGTCGTCATCGCCCCCAACAATGACCCAGGCTCAGACGATATTTTCGCCGCGATGGATACCCTGCCCAAAGACCGCTTTCGCATCCTGCCCTCCATGCGGTTCGCTCATTTTTCCGAGCTGATGAAAAACGCGGCCTGTATGATCGGCAATTCCAGTGCAGGCGTGCGCGAAGCACCGTTCCTTGGCACGCCGTCATTGGATGTCGGCACCCGCCAAACCAACCGCGCCCAAGCTCCGTCGCTGCATGCCTGTGCGGCCTCTGACACGGCAGGCATCGAAGCCTTCTTGCGTGATGAATGGGGCAAACGTTACGCGCGCCATGATGCGTTCGGCCAAGGCGATGCGGCCGCGCGATTTGCCGATATCGTCAGCGACGATGCGTTCTGGACGGGAGATTTGCAAAAACGGTTCCATGACCAGTAAACCCAAAATTGGCCCCATGCTAAAACTGGTGCTTGGCGTAGGCGCCGTGCTGTCGCCTTTGGCCCAACCGCTGTTGAAACGACGTCTCGCCAAAGGCAAAGAAGACCCTGCACGTTGGCGCGAAAAGCTGGGTGAAACATCCGCGATCCGGCCAGACGGCCCGCTTGTGTGGATGCACGGCGTGGGCGTTGGCGAAGTCATGGCCTTGCGCGGGTTGATTGAACACCTTGCACTTGAGCGCGCTGACCTTCAATTTCTTGTCACGTCCTCGGCGCGTTCCTCTGGCGAAGTCTTTGCACAGAACTTGCCAACTAACACCCGCCATCAGTATCTGCCGCTTGACCTTCCTTCACCTGTGGAGGCCTTTTTGGATCACTGGAAGCCAGACCTTGCCGTTTGGTCGGACCAGGAAATTTGGCCGCGAATGGTTGTGACCTGCGCTAGACGCGGTATCCCACAAGCCTACGTCGCCGCGCGCATCGGAAAAGCTAGCGCCAAGGCCAAAGCGCGGTTCGGCGCTGCGTATGGAGATCTGTTCCGGCTTTTAGACGCACGGCATGCGCAAGATGCAAACTCAGCTAAGCACATGGCCGACTTAATGGATGACAATACGCCAGTCGCAGTGACCGGATCAATCAAAGCAGCGGGGGCCCCGCTAACCTTTGATCCGGATGTGAAAAACACGTTTGAGACCATCAAGAATACTCGCCGTATGTGGCTGCTCGCGTCGTCGCATCCAGCGGACGAAGCCATCGCCCTTGCTGCACACAAGATCATTTGCGACACCGACCCCGGTGCCCTATTAATCATCGCGCCGCGGATCATTACTCGCGCAGGTGAAGTGGTAGAACATGCGCAAAACCACCAACTAAGTGCTAGCCTTCGCAGCATCAACCCAACGCCGGATCACGCAACTTCTGTCTATATCGCCGATACTTATGGCGAACTGGGTTCTTGGTATCGCGCTGCGTCCATTGCCCTTATTGGCGGCACGTTTGATGCTGTTGAAGGCCATAACCCTTGGGAAGCTGCGACGCTGGGCGCGGCCATTTTGCACGGATCAAGAACATCAAACTTCGCGCTCGATTATGAAGCTTTGACCGCCGTGCAAGGTTGTCGTTTGGTTCACAATGCCGAAGATTTAGCAGCGGCGGTTTTGGATCCAGGGACGCTAGAGCTGCGGCGCGGAGCTATTGAAGCGCGTGCAAGTATGTCCCGAGGTGCAATGCAAATTACCAACAACCTTCTATCGCTACTGAAGGTCTAGAACGTCATCTCGGCCGAACCGGAAAACACACGTTTCCCCCACGCATCCGCGATCAAATCACTTGACGCCCGCATATCTGACAGGCGCGGAGCAAGCGGCGTCAGCACGGCATTCTCGTTCTCAATCAACGCCAGCCAATCGCGTGTAATCGCGCGGAACATATCGTTGCGGTCAAATTCAAAGCTCTCAACTTTTGGGCCATTCCCATCGTCGCGTGTGATCTCGGCCGCCAGCATATCCAACTTGCGCAAGCCCCTTGTTCCCGACATCTCGGATCGGCGCAGGCTAACGGGCGACAGATAATCCATGGCAACGGTGCCTGCACGCCCAGCACTATCAGTCAGCGCAATCCGGCTGGCGAAATCGACGCCACCGAAATCCGCATGGCCCACGGACGCGACAGACTGAATAGCTAAATCGGGAAACAGCGCCTTCGCCAAATCCAATTCATGACACAGGTCTAACAAAACACCGCCGCCCTCAGGCTTCGCAGCGTAGCTGTCTGGAAAAGACCAATTCTGCCGCCACTGGCGCACGTCATGGCCAATCTCAAACGAAAACCCGTAAACGTCGGTCAAATCATCCGCCGCAAGCGCCTTCACCACCGGATGATACCGCGCCATAAACCCAAGCATGGACCGCTTCGCCAAACCTCCAGCAGCGTCATAAATCTCAGCGACGCCCTCAGCCGTCCAATGCAGCGGCTTTTCTACGTAAAACGGCCACCCCTTAGCGGCACAAAGTGTCACCAATTCAAGACGCACTTGCGTGGCCGTGGCAATCACCACACCCTTCACATCATTGCGTTTTTCTAACGCTGCGCGATCATAAGACCGCCACGGGATCAGCTCAGCCACCTCACCAAGCGCTTTTAGATTGTCCGCGTGGCGGCGCCCAATAGACCCCGCCCCGATGACCAAAATCACCACGCGGAAAAACCGCCATCAACGTTGATCATCTGGCCCGTTACATAGCCAGATTGCTTGGACGCCAAGAACAACATCGCATCGGCAATCTCATCGGGTTCACACATACGCCCCGCCATGATCAGCTCACCCACGCGCTTTTGAAACTCGTCAGAGTGGCCGTTGAACACAGCCCCCGGCGCGATGGTGTTCACGGTCGCTTGACGCTTGGCCCAATAACCGGCCAGCCAAACGGTCAACCCGTGAATACCTGCTTTGGTCACGCCATAGGCACTGAAATTCTTGAACGGCATGCCATCATAAATCGGGTGGTGCGCGCCGTTCAGCGCATACATCGACGCCACGTTGATCAGCGTTGTCGGACGCTTGCCCACGATGTCACGATCCATCTGACGGGCAACCAAAAACGCGCCCGTCAGGTTGGTGCGCATAGTCTTTTCCCAGTCATCCAACGTGGTGTCCGCAAAGTCAGGGAAGCTCCCGCCTGCGCCCATCAGCATCTCACCGGTGATGGCTGCGTTGTTCAGCACGACATCCGGCTGCCATCCGTCGCCCTCGACAGTCTTAAAAATCTCAACGATCTGCTCTTCAGAGCCCACATCCAGCGGGTAAATCGCAAAGTCGGGATTGTCGCCATGTGTTTCCTGAAGCCCGTCAAACCGATGCCCTGGCAAATCAGTCGCAACAACCTTAGCGCCTTGCTCCAACATGCGACGCACATAAGTGCTGCCCAAAACGCCGCCCGAGCCCGTGATAAATACTGTTCGTCCAGCCAATTGGCCTTCAACTTGCGCCATTTTGAGCGTCCTTCATTAAAAATTCTACGATCTTCCAATCGAGCGGGTCGTCCACGTCCATGCACCGCTCGGACGGCATTACATAGGGGATCACGCGCCCCTCATAAATGGTGCTGGCTTTGCGCAAGTAGTCTGGCGACAGCACATAGGTGCTTGCCGCGTGTTCATAAACCACAGGCGCGTTCTGACGCGCCCATACGCCACCCGGCAGCGGCTTTGAAACCCGCAACGACCCCGTCTGATCTGGTTCGACCATATTGAAATAGGGGTTCTTGCACGCGACGCAGCACGACATCACCATGTCCGGCGCTTCAGCCTCAAACAGATCCAATGCGCCGTCGATGTCTTCGGCCAGTCGCAGCGGAGACGTGCAGTCCAAATCAACAAACGCAGTAGCTTTGCCAGCAATCGCCTCAGCCGCGTCTAGTGCGTGCTGCCAAACGCCCCATTTTGGCGCATCATCTGTCGCCAAATGCGCAGGCCGCAACCCGATGTCCAACGCACCCTTGGCGACCGCATGGTCGTACATTTCTTGGCTATCTGTGCTCACCACGAACGCATCAATGCGCGCAGACGCAGCCAATTGATCCAACGACCAATCCATCAATGGCTTGCCGCACATATCCCGAAAGTTTTTTCCCGGCACACCCTTAGAGCCCTTACGCGCCCCGATATGTCCAATTATCATTTATGCCCACTTTCCAGCGTTTGCACGCCAGTCCTGAAAATCTGCTGTAATCGTTTCCGGATCATAACCTTTCTCAAGCCAAGCCCGAAACCCGATACCTAACGGCTCGGCATCTCGCAGATAGACTCTAAAGACGTGCCCTAAAACACCTGATTTGCTGCGTGGAAAATGGATGTGCTTACGTGCGAGCTGCCGCGCGGCGTCTTCGACGCTGCAACCTTCGATCAGGATCAAAATCAAAGCCGCCGCAAATCCAGTTCGGTCCGCACCAGATTTACAGTGCAACAGAAAAGGGCGCGGCAATTGGCCAAGCGCGTCTATTCTTTCCAGTATTTTCGCGCCTTCCGGCAATGCCCGCGCACTACAAACATGGATATAATGCAGATCTAGCCCAAGCGCGTTACATGCCTCGTGTTCGAACAGATTGTAGCTGCGTCCGATTTTACCACGCAGGGACACAATCGTGCGAATTCCCAAAGTCTTATAGTGACTTAGCCGCTCGCCACAGGGTTGGTTTGATCGCCATAGGCCGGGCGCAAACTCTGCAAGGTTCGTCCACCTCTTGCGCAAAATCTGGTGATCTTTCCAAAGAAAATCCCGTGTCGCCGCGCGGCGACCCGCATCGGTGTTAATGTCGTAAATTCTTCGTGATCTCGCCCTCATACCTCGTCTTAGCCCGCGTCAAACCGTCGGGCAAGCATCCCAAGCCTCGTCAAAAATAATCACAAAAAGCGTTGTCAAAAAACCCTTCCTCAAACACTCAAAGGACGCTAGGTCGAGGGCATGTCCCAGAACCCTCCTTCACTCCGCCCCGACTTGGCCCCCAAGGTCAAAATCCAAGAAACCACGCGCAGCGGCCAGCCGACCATCGGCATGGTGTCCCTTGGTTGCCCCAAAGCGCTGGTGGATTCTGAACGTATCCTCACGCGCCTGCGCGCCGAAGGGTATGCCATTTCGCCCGACTATTCCGGCGCGGACGCGGTGATTGTGAACACCTGTGGTTTTCTGGACTCCGCCAAGGCTGAATCACTCGATGCCATCGGTGAGGCGCTGACCGAAAACGGCAAAGTCATCGTCACAGGCTGCCTTGGCGCCGAACCGGACTACATCCGCGAACATCACCCCAAAATCCTAGCCGTGACAGGCCCGCACCAATACGAACAGGTGCTCGACGCGGTTCATGGCGCGGTGCCGCCGTCCCCTGATCCCTTCATCGACCTGCTGCCCGCGTCCGGCGTCTCCCTCACGCCGCGCCACTACAGCTATTTGAAAATCTCCGAGGGCTGTAACCACAAGTGCAAGTTCTGCATCATTCCCGACATGCGTGGCAGGCTCGCTAGCCGTCCGGCAAAGGCCGTGATGCGCGAGGCTGAAAAGCTGGTGGAAAACGGGGTGAAAGAACTGCTGGTGATTTCACAAGACACCTCCGCGTATGGCACCGATTGGCCGTCCGAGCAGCGCCGCGGGTTGACCGAACAACCCATTACCACACTGGCGCGTGACCTTGGCTCGCTCGGGGCATGGGTGCGCCTGCACTACGTCTATCCCTACCCCAATGTGCGCGAGTTGATCCCGCTGATGTCAGATGGCCTCATTCTGCCCTATCTCGACATCCCGTTCCAACACGCCCACCCCGAAACCCTGCGCCGCATGGCCCGCCCCGCGCACGCCGAGCGCACGCTGGACCGCATTGAAGAATGGCGCGGGATGTGTCCCGACATCACTCTGCGCTCAACCTTCATCGTCGGCTACCCCGGTGAAACGGAAGAGGAATTCCAAACCCTGCTCGATTGGATGGATGAAGCGCAACTGGATCGCGTCGGGTGTTTTCAGTACGAAAACGTCGACGGCGCCCGTTCCAACGCCCTGCCTGATCACGTACCAGCCGAAGTCAAACAAAACCGCTGGGACCGCTTCATGGAAAAAGCCCAAGCCATCTCCGAGGCGAAACTGGCGGCGAAGGTTGGGCAAACCATGGACGTGATCATCGACGACATCGACGAAGACGGCATCGCGACGTGCCGCACGAAGGCGGACGCCCCAGAGATCGACGGGAACCTGTTTATCGACGAAGGAACCGACGGGTTGAAGGTTGGCGAGATCGTGAGTGTCGACGTTGATGAAGCAGGCGAATATGATTTGTGGGGGCAAATTCCGGTCAAGAAATGATCTGGGGGATCATTTCCTGAATTTACGGGACAAAACCGACCTTCAAAAAACGGCGCGCTAAGCTCAAGATATGAGGAAATCAACTGATCGGAAGCTGCTCCTTTACGCTTCAACTTTGGATAGCAGAATACTGCAAAACCAGCTTCAGCTCATGCCCGAACGAATGGTTGCGCCTGAAATTAATGATTTTGGAACCGACATTGGGCAATTGGTAGCAAAGAGCCTCGCCCTTAAGGGCATGAAAAAATTATGCAGCGTTCGCCCCAGAAATTTGTCGCAATCTAGTTTCGAATAATGGCCGTTGGTTCTTAAGAATACGCGACACAAGCTGCTTGGCCCGTTTGTTATCGACAATCATGCGAGCGGGTCCGTCTTTCGTTCGACCACCTAAATGTTCACCGTGAATCTTTGCATTGACGTGATCCGTGACCATCAAGCTTTCGACCAACGCACCTTCGGCCGAAATGACTTCGTGTTGGTCAAAAAGGACATGCACAAGAGTTACGCCATCGTCAGGAACTCTCGTCTCGATACCCTCAGCTTCGAGCAGTTTCACAGCAGGGACCAAGACTTCGTATTCGCCGGTCATACGTTCGGCAACAGGCGACGCGATCAACACACGATGTTGCCTTGAGACAGTTAGATCGGATTGGGGAAAGCCGAGAGCCAAGCTGTCTTTCATCAACGTAATCGGTTGCTGCTTTGGGTTTCGTGACAAATACTCAGCTGAAAGTTCTGTTTTTCCAAGCCACTGAATAGGCTGAAAACCATGGTCTACTGTCCAAACCATATCACCTACAACTAGGTCTTTCGCGTGCAATCCGCCACGTTCTGTTCGGACGCGCGTATCGCCGGCTAAACACAAGACGGAATCACCAGATTCGATTGTCTCAAACGTGAGGTTACCAAAGATGTCCCACTGATAGCTTTCCCCTACTGCAATATCCGTATGCTCTAAAATAGATTCAGAAGTCGCGCCATCCGCCGCACCTTCGGTTACGGTGAATGCTGAAATATTGTCCGCGCTATAGAAGCTAATAACCGTATCGGTATCGATATTCGTCAGCGCAATGCCGCTACCTTCGTTGGCGTCACTTGCCGCGTTACGCAGCCCTACAGGGATGGTGTAGATGGTGAAATCCGAATTGTCTGGGTGTGGTGTTCCAGTCAGCGTTCCAAGGTTAACTTCACCGCCAGCAATCCCAGCACCCGTATGCAAGGTTCCGTCATCATCATAAACCGAAACAACAAAGTCGGCAGGGTCATCATCGGGGCCAAGCGTGATCTCAACAAACTCTCCCGAGTTTGCAACACCTGTGCCACGAAAATGCACTTCTGATACGAACGCCATGATTACTCCCTCGGCAGATGTAACCCCTGCCGGATCAAACTTTATATGCTGCGAGCCACCAAAACGGCATCAACTTTGATAGGAATAATACAGGATTGTGTCGAGTTTTTGTCCGTTTTCAACAGTGATTTTGGGCTCTAAGCAGTCGTCGAAATTCGCGTCGCTAACCCAAACCACCTAAACGGCGGATTTCTGCGCCCTTTGGTCGGCCATCTCATTGTCCAAGAAGTCGAGAAACTTGCCGAGTTTTCCAGCCGCGCGGGCGTTCATGGCCTCGGTTGGCGTACAAGTTTCCTGTACCCGTGTAGCATTGGAGTTTGATGCGGTGCTGTCAAAGAAAGGTGTTTGTTTCATACTGCTACTGTCTCAGGTTTTTGCCTCGTTTTTCAGGGGAAAACACCGTTTCACGCGTCACGACAAGCGTGACGATACGTAAGCCTGTTCAAAAGGTAAGGGCGTCCTAGCCCAGTAAAACAACAACCCACGCAACACCCACAGCCACCGCAGTTACGGCCACTCCTGCACTGCCTGCGTCCTTGGCCATCCGTGCCAGATCGCTTTGCTCAAGTGACACCAAATCAACCGCCCGCTCGATCCCTGTGTTGATCAGCTCAGCCGCCAACACCAAAACGCCCAGCGCCAATATCAACGCCAGTTCCGCGCCCGACAAAAGCCAGATCGCCAAGCCACCCGACACCACATTCGCCCAAACCCATGAGCGAAACGAATGTTCCGACGCCCATGTGTCGCGCAAGCCGTTCCATGACCAGATACAGCGCCATTTCAGCCGCGTGAAAAATTCCATTTACGTCTCTCCCAAATAGAACCGCACGGCGTCTTGCACGCGGCGAAAGCGGTCTCCGCCCAAATGGACGCCACCAAACCAGCGCGTCACGACGATGATTTCCCCCACGCGTTCTTCGCGTTCCAACATGCGCAAAATCACCATGCCTGCGCCCGCCTCGCCGTCATCGTTTTTCAGCGGCGTGCCATCGGGCAAAACGACGGCCCATGTGTTGTGCGTGGCCTTAGCGAACTTCTTGCGGCGACACAGTGATTTGATGAACGCCTTGGCCTCGGTGGGCGATGCACAAGGCCCGCCCGACACCGCGTATTTCGACCCGCGGTCGGTAAATATGTTTTCAAACACCTGCATCGCGCCACCCTGCCCTAGCCCCGTGCCGGTTACAATTCGCCTCACACGTATTGCGGGTCTCAAAACGCTAATCTAAATTGCCCCAAACCTTGTGGAGCCCTTTATGCGCACGATTTTGTTTGCCTTTTTCATTGCCCTGTCCAGTGCAGCACAGGCAGATATTCCCAAGCCGATCACGATCGAAGACACGCTCGATTTGATGCTCGAGCGTCTATTGTCGGACTTCCCGGACGCACGCATTGACCGCGCCAACCGCAACATCGTGCTGGACCCATCCGGTGACGCAGTGTTCAACCCCGACAACATCCACTCCGTTCTGCGCAATATAGATAGCGGTGCCGACCGCGAGGCAGAGCTGAACGGTTTTATCGCCGCCATGATCGAAGCAAACAATGCAGCCGCGATTGAGGGCGTGTCGCCGCTCGACGCCCTCTACCCGGTCGTACGGCATGAAAGCTTCACCCAAGACAACCGCAGCATGGGCCTGTACGCAGAGCCGTTCGTTGGCGACATGGTGAAAGTCTACGCCATCGATTACCCAACCTACGTGGCCTATGTCACCAAGGACCACTTTGATGACGGCCTAACGATAGACGCGCTGCATGCCACCGCTGCACAAAACCTGTCCCGCAAGATTGACGAGATGGAATTCCAACAGCACGGCGATATATTTCTCGTTGTTAGCGACGGATTTTATGAAAGCTCGCTTGTCGTGGATGAGGCCATCTGGGCCAGCTTTGCAGAACAACTGGGCGACAACATTGTCATGTCTGTCCCCGCGCGCGACCTGTTGATGTTCACGCCCATGGCCGCAACTGAGGCGATTGTATTGATGCAAGACTATCGCGATGAAATTATCGCTGACGGTGCGCACCCTTTGTCAGAACTCAGCTACATCTGGATGGACGGCGCGTGGTCGATATTTGATCGCTAGCTGCGGTTCGGCGACGGCCTATACTTTTGGCACCGTGACGCAACGGCATAACCTGCCATTCACGAATAGCCGCCTACATTGGCTTTATGACACCCGTTGACCCATACCCCCAGTTCACCCGCGCCGAGCGGATCGCAGATGCCATTATGCATGCCTTCGGGATCGCCTTTGCGATCACCGCGACAATCTTTTTGATCCTTTGGGCAAGCGGTGAAGCAAGTCTTGGAACCGTTGTCGGGCTCAGCATCTATGGCGCGACTTTGATCGGCTCATATGTGGCCTCGGCGCTCTATCATTTCACACCTTGGGAAGGCCCACGCCACCTATTGCGCCGCATCGACCACGCAGCGATTTACCTGAAAATCGCAGGCACATACACACCGCTTGTCGTGCTGATCGGTACCGCATTTGCCTACGGAATCCTCGGCATTGTTTGGGTGTTGGCCACCTTTGGTGCCGTCGCCAAATTGTTCTTTTGGGGGCGACCAACGCGCTGGGGCGTTGGGCTTTATCTGGGGCTTGGCTGGCTGAGCGTGGCGCTACTGACCTCGCTGGTTCCTCTTGTGTCAGGGGCAACCCTTTCCTTCATCATTGTCGGTGGCTTGGTCTATTCCCTCGGCGCGTTTATTTTCAGCATAGACGGGCTGCGCTTCCAAAACGCGATCTGGCACGGGCTGGTCTTGACCGCCTCGGTCTGCTTTTGCATCGCCATCGCGCTTGGCGTTTTGCCGACCACCTAGCCCGACATAGTCTGGAAATCCTGACCGTATGGATTTGCTGACCTGACGTAAGGCACGCCTGCGCTTAGTCTCTCCATATCGATATTTTCGATCAGCTTATTTTTAGCTGCTTTTTCAGGGTCAATATTTTCGACCCGACCACGAGGCCGCTTTTTCACGACCCCATATATTCAAAGGATAAGATAATGTTTGAAACGATTGCCAACATGCCTCCAGCCTTATTTGACGCCGTCGGTGTGTTTGGCTTCGGGCTATATGTCCTGAATTACACGATGCTCACATTTCACCGCGTCACGTCCCATTGCAAAAGCTATTTCGCCATCAATCTTGTGGCCGCCAGCATGGTGCTGATTGGGATGACGTTTTCATTCAATCTCGCATCCGCTTTGATCCAGCTGTTTTGGATCGGCATTTCTGTCGCCGCGATCATCGTACGTGTTCGCGCCTCAAAGGGTGGCGCGCTGTCGGTAAAACCCGCTTAAAGCCCTGCCGCAGTTTGCAACACAGCCTGCACCCGTTCGGCGTTTGGCGGATGGGTGCCAAGGAATTGGTCGCCGGGATCAGGGACACGGAAAAAGAAATCTGCGCCGCGCACAGGATCATACCCTGCACGTGCCGCAATAATGGTCCCAAGGCGGTCCGCCTCTAGCTCGAAATCTTTGGAATAAGTACGCGCGCCCACCGCGGCGCCAAGTTCTTGTGCGGTGCGGATCGCTTCATCACCGCCGCCCGTCACGCCTGCGAGCTGGCCAAACACCACTGCACCCAGTGTTGCAATCTGGCGCTGCTGGCCGAGATGGTCTTCAATATGGTGCGCGGCTTCATGGGCCATGACAAACGCAATCTCATCGCGGTTGCGCGCATCTTCAATCAACGCGAGCGTGAAAGCGATGATAGGACGCCCATCTTCATTTACGGTTTGAAACGCATTTGCTGGCTGGTTTGGGCGGTCATCTACAACAATCAAGAAATCACAGTTCAACCCACGAGACCGATTACGGCATTCACGCTCGGCAATGGGTTCAACCCGTTCGACCACCTCAATAAAGGCACGCGCAATGCCACGCTCAGTACGCGGAATTTCGAAAGGCGTGTTCGGAGCGGCTACAGCGATGGGTGTGTCCGCTGCGGGCACGCTAACGGGGCTAACGTTGGGTTGCTCCACGACATCACAGCCAGCCAATGCAAACGCGACGACAGCCAAGACTTTAAATACCTGCATATCAGCGTTCCCTTTTCGCGCCTTGTTGCGCGTAATCTAACAGGGAACCACCTGCCCGCCAGCCCCTTCACGAAGATGTAAGCGATGAAGCGCCCTTGACGCCCATAGATCAGCGCCTTCAGTGTAGGGCAAAGAACGGGGTCCAAATGTTTACAATCGAACACGAATTTGACGCAACGGTTGTCACCTTGGTGGATGACGGCGACGCGCCACTGCGCGAAGATGTCATCATTTCTGCCTTTGCGGATTGCGTCACCGTCACCCAGATCGACCCACGCACAGACATGCCAGTGGTCGTGACCCTGTCGATGGAGCAATTGCGCGACCTGTCCCATGCACTTGATTTGCCAGAAGGGGCCTATCGTTTACGCAAGGACGAATAGGCGCAGATCGGAATTTGAGTATTTAAGAGCCAAAGAAGCGGGAAGAGGATCAGGACATGAGCACAGGATTTTTCTGGGACGAGCGGTGCTTTTGGCATGGTGGCGGGAATTTCGCGGGCATGCTTCCGGTTGGCGGGTTGGTGCAGCCCATGGCCAGTGGCGGCTTGCCCGAAAGCCCTGAAAGCAAGCGGCGTTTGATGAACCTGATGGATGTGACGGGCTTGGCGCGTGAACTTGACCTGCGCCACGCACCCGAGGCCACGCGCGAGGATCTGTTGCGCGTTCATCCGGCGTCCTACCTCGACACGTTCAAAGCGACGTCAGACGCAGGCGGCGGCGAATTGGGACGACGCACCCCCTTTGGGCCAGGTGGCTATGAAATGGCGGCGCTGTCTGCGGGGCTATCTATCGCCGCACTTGAGGCCGTGTTGCGCAGCGAGGTGGACAATGCCTATGCCCTGTCGCGCCCGCCGGGGCATCACTGCCTGCCCGACTATCCCAACGGTTTTTGCCTGTTTGCCAATCTTGCCCTCGCCATTCAATCTGCGCGCGCCAAGGGGTTGGTTGAACGCGTGGTCGTGCTGGATTGGGATGTTCACCACGGTAACGGAACCGAGGCGATCTTTTATGAAGACCCCAATGTGCTGACCATTTCCATGCACCAAGAGCGCAATTACCCAATGGATACCGGCGATTTTGCAGATCGCGGCCGCGGCGCTGGTAAGGGTTTCAACCTCAACATACCGCTGCCTCCTGGAACCGGCCATATCGGCTACATCGCCACGATGGAGCGCATCGTGTTGCCGCAAATTCGCGCCTTCAACCCAGATGTGATTGTCATTGCTTGCGGCTATGACGCGGCGGCGATTGACCCGCTCGGGCGTATGCTCGCCACAGCAGAAACGTTCCAAGTGATGACACAGCAGGTGAAAGCACTGGCGCAAGACCTTTGTGGTGGCAGATTGATGATGGCCCATGAAGGCGGTTATTCCGAGGTCTATGTGCCGTTCTGCGGGCATCACGTCTTAGCTGAAATGGCGGGCAGCGACATCACTGCGCCCGATCCGTTCGGTGAAGTTTTTCCACTACGCCAACCGAACGCGGCGTTTGATCGATTTGTGGATGGGGTATTAGACGAAATGCTGGCAGCGCTTTAACGCTAGGCCGCCTGCTTCAGGTGCAGCGGTGTTTTGAATTTGTGTTGCTTCAACCTAATTTCATTCCCCTTCACACTCACCCCTTTGCGCCACAAACTGCCCTTCATCTGTTCGCCGTAGGTCTTTGCATAGTCACGAAACTGATCATTGCTGACGGCGAATGACTTGGGCAGGTGTTTAAGACTGCTCAGGATGTAATTGTCCGCCTGAACGCCGCTCGGCACGACATAGGTTTCACCTGCAGAAATCCCGAACACGGCGAGCAACCCATTCAGTTCATGAATCTGACCCGCTGGGTAATCTCCGTTTTCGATCAATGTGTAAAAGATATTGGCATCAAAGAAACAAACGATCCGATATCCTTCCGATCGCAATTGCTTGGCCAGCAAGCGAACAGGTTGCGCACCAAGCCCATTCTCCAACCCGAAATGATAAAGGTTGCTGCCGTCAAACAGGACGGTCTTGGCATCGAGTTCTAGCTTCCCGATGAACCCGTGCTGATCCCCCGCCAAAAGGAAATGTTTCGCGGCGGGTTTGATGGGTTTGAAACGTTGAACAGACACTCGCGGTCCAACCCACGCAATGAATGCCCAAAGCGCAATCAATCCCAAGAAGACAGGACCAAGCCATGTCCCAAGGGCCTGATTTTGTGCCCATAACAATGGCAAAACAGTCAGGCCACTCAACACGAAAACATTGGCGACTAGATGCGCAACATGGGCCATCCAGCCGTCCTTTTCGACGGGAACTTGCGGAACCTTTACCGTTAACTTTTCACCAAGTGTCTTTGGTAAATCGTCCATGCTACCCCTTACTCAACGTCTTTGCTTTTTGCGTATTCCTAAAGTCGCAATAAATTAAGGTTGCAATGCGACCAAAGCAAATCAACCCTAGGGCGCGTCACTCATACGCGGCATCGACCATAAATTCGACCTTCAGCACATCGCGTGCCAGTTTCGCATTTACGCAAGCGCGCGCAGGGGCGTGGCCCGTGGGAACCCATGCATTCCAAACCTCGTTGAGGCCTGCGAAGTCGTCCATATCCGCCAGCCATACTGTGACCCGCAGCATCTGTTCGCGTGAAGACCCCGCCTGAATCAACAGCGCGTCAATCTTATCAAGGCAGGTCTGAACCTGCTCTTGGATCGTGTCGCCCTCGGCCACCTGCCCCGTCAGGTAAACGACCCCATTATGTTTCACGATCTTGCTTGAGCGTTCACCGGTTTCAATACGTTCAATCATGGATTTTTCCTTTGATGTTCCTCCCTGACCTAGCAGAGCGCACCCCAAACAACTATCTGTTTGGCACATCACTGGAGACACCCATGCCTGATCGTAACCAAGCCGCCCTCGACTTTCTGCTAACCCGCCGTTCGCGCCCTGCCAAAACCCTTCGCGCCCCCGTGCCGGACCGCGCCACGCTTGAGGTTCTGCTGACGGCTGCTGCACGCACGCCCGATCACGGCAAACTGGAACCTTGGCGCTTTATCGTGCTGGAAAAACCTGCGCTCACACGCCTCGCCGCAATGATCCCCGCACGGGCCGCTGCCCTCGAAATCCCCGAAGATAAGCTCGACAAAGCCGTGGCGCAATACCGCGATGCGGACCTCGCGGTTGTGGTTGTCGACAGCCCTGTCGCGTCCGAAAAGGTCCCTCAGATTGAGCAAACCTATTCCTCCGGTGCCGTCTGTTTGTCCCTTCTGAATGCAGCCCTTGCTGCGGGATGGGGCGCAAATTGGCTGTCCGGCTGGGCATCCCATGACGCTGTGTTTTGCAAAGACGGACTTGGTCTTGAACCCCATGAACGCATTGCCGGCCTCATTCATTTGGGCACTGAAACCAGCGCCCCACCGGAACGCCCACGCCCTGACCTTTCGCAAAAGGTCGTTTGGGTTTCAGAATGATTTTTACCGACTTCCTTAAGGCCCTCGGTCAAATGGACGACCGCGCCTTTCGTCGTGTTCTATTTCTTGGGCTCGGGTTAACGGTTGCGCTGCTTGTTGGGGTATACGCCGCATGGCTGGCGTTGGTTGGCAACTTCACCGCCGGCCCAATCACGCTACCCTTTGTCGGTGAAGTCACTTGGATCGGCTCATTGCTTGGTTGGGGCGGACTTGGCGTCATTATCCTAGCGTCGATCTTCCTGATGATCCCCGTTGCTTCCGCGATAACGTCCTTCTTCCTCGAAGATGTGGCTGACGCGGTTGAGGCCAAGCACTACCCTGACCTCATGCCTGCCCCCAAAGTTCCGTTCTCAGAGGCGATCATCGACACGATTACATTCTTTGGTTTTTTGATTGGCGCAAACCTTTTGGCTATTATCGCCTATGGTTTCTTGCCGTTCTTTGCAGTGCCAATATTCTTTTTACTGAATGGGTATCTGCTTGGGCGCGAGTATTTCACGGTCGCCGCACTACGTCGCGAAGGGCGTGTGCGGGCCAAGCAAATGGCGCGCGCACACCGTGCAGAAATCTGGATGGCAGGGGTGTTGATGGCAATTCCACTGGTCATTCCGTTGATGAACCTGTTCATCCCGATCTTGGGTGCGGCCACCTTCACACATCTCTATCACCGCATCGCGGCGCGAAGCGTTACTCGCTAGTGCTGCTCGGTGGGCCCATGCGCTCAAACCAGTCCAAGTCACGTACCGAAATCCAGCCCGACAGGATGATCGCAACCAAAACCGCCCAGATTGGGATCGCGAAATAGGTCGTGATACGTGCCTTGCGCCCGATCTGCGCGTCAGCAGGCGCGGACGTGTGCGTACCGGGAACGACGTCCCCCACCTCACCTTGGGTTTTCATCCGCAGCGGCAACACAACGAAAAGCGTCATGAACCACACCACGGCAAACAAAACGATGGCTGATGTAATACCCATCAGACCTGCTCCAGTTCAACGAGGCAGCCGTTAAAGTCTTTCGGGTGCAAGAACAGCACAGGCTTGTTGTGTGCACCGATCTTGATGTCGCCCAAAACGCGCGCGCCCTCAGCCAACAGCTTGTCACGCGCGACTTCGATGTCCTCGACCTCATAACAAATATGGTGAATGCCCCCTGCTGGGTTTTTCTCAAGGAATCCAGCAATCGGGCTGTTGTCGCCCAACGGGTACAAGAATTCGATCTTGGTGTTGGGCAGCTCAATAAAGACAACCGTTACCCCGTGGTCAGGCTCATCCTGCGGCTCACCCACGTTGGCGCCCAAAGCACCGCGATACTGCGCACATGCGGCTTCAAGGTCTGGCACCGCAATGGCCACATGGTTCAAACGTCCGATCATATCCACACCTGTTCTCTATTAATTTGTCTGTCTTATCGGCCATGGCGTGCATGCGTGCAACGTACAGCATGTCGCGGGCGCGGCGGCGGCTCCATTAACCTAAGATTCACCAACATGTCGTCTAGTGAGTCGAAACACGTAACGGGGGACCGATCATGGACAGCTTGGATGACTTTATGCAGACCCGCCCGCCAACCGCGGCGCGCCCTTTGTTGGGGCTAACCGTCCTTGTCGTTGAAGACAGTCGTTTTGCATCCGAGGCGATGCGCCTGCTTTGCCTGCGATCTGGCGCACGGATCAGACGCGCCGACAGCCTGCATCACGCGCAGCGCCACCTCGCCGTTTATCGCCCTGCCGTGGTGATTATCGACCTTGGCTTGCCGGATGGTTCAGGCGTTGACCTCATTCGCGACCTCACCCAAGGGGCGAGCCGTGTTGAAGTTGTGTTCGGAACTTCTGGTGATCCCGATGGTGAACGCCTCGCGATCAAAGCCGGCGCTGACGGGTTTATGGCCAAGCCTGTTTCAAGCATCGGGTACTTCCAGTCCAAAGTCCTTGAACACCTCCCCGCCGACCGCCAGCCCAAAGGTCTACGCGCCCTCAACGATGAGGTCATCGTCCCGGATGAGGTCGCTCTGCGTGATGACCTCGAAGCGGCCGCGATTGTGCTGGAAGACGCAACGGATCATCGATCCTTACGTTATCTGACGCAGTTTTTAGGTGGCATCGCCCGCAGCGTTGATGACGCCCCGCTTGAGCGTGAAATGGATGCTTTGGCCAATCTGCAAACATCCGACGCGGCCCTGCAATCCCAAGTCGCCCGCGTCGCAGCAATGGTGCAAGACCGGATCGCGCGAACCAGCCCTATCTAGGTCGCTTGGTTCGGATCAGACGCAACACGGCACGGCGTCGTCAACGCACGCAATGTTTGGCGTTGGTGTCCGTTTCCATCGAAGTTGTCGGGCGACAACCACGTCTGAAACGCCGCCTCTAATGCGGGCCATTCGCCATCTGTCATCGCCAACCACGCCGTGTCACGGTTGCGCCCCTTAACAACCAAATGCTGACGGAAAATACCTTCCCAAGAGAACCCCAACCGTTGTGCAGCACGTCGGGACGGTGCGTTCAACGCGTTGCACTTCCACTCATACCGCCGGTATCCAAGAGCGAAGACATGTTGCATCATCAAAAACATCGCTTCTGTCGCGGCAGGGGTTCTTTGCAATGTAGGTGAAAAATTGATGTTGCCGACTTCAATCGTGCCCATCTGAGGCACAATGTTGAGGTGAAATGCATACCCCACGGGCGATCCATCCGGCAGGCACACCGCATAACCGCTCCAATCGTCGCGCGCGACGGTAATGCGCAACCCTGCAAGGAACTCCGCTTCGTCGATTGGAGCTTCCTCAAACAGGTAATCCCACAACTGATCCGCACCCGCCATCTGCGCCCAAAGCCCAGATCCGTGCCGTTCAACATTGATCTTTTCCATGCGAACATGGCGACCAACCAAGGTCTGCCCAGTTGGAAATTCAGCACCTTCAAACGCCACGAAAGGCCCGATAGGCCGCGCTTCTTTATCCATTACAATTCCTCCAAATGCCCTCACGCCCGCCGCAGGTCGGGCAGAAAGCTGCCCCAATTGCTCGTCATAGAGTTCCCAGAACGAGTTGAGGCAGCAAGAGGAAATAGCGCAATGGAACGCTTTGTTAAGAAATTTTGGACTGAAGAAGACGGTAACACAACGATTGACTGGATGGTGTTGACCGCCGGCCTCGTTTTGTTGGGCGCAGCTGTTATGGCAACCGTTGGTCAGCCAGCACAATCATTGGCCGAAGACACGAACGCCATCATCGAGACGATCGAGCCAAACACAGGCGTATAAGCGCCCTAACGCACCAAACCAGGGTTCGGACCAAGTTCGAGACCTGGAAAGATTGCTTGCTCAAGTACCGCTTGATCAAGCCCGATAAGCCCCCGCATCACCCAAGCCAAATACGCGCGCACATCCCGCGTTGGTAGCAAATCGCGACCAGCATATAGGTCGCTTTCACCCAATCCCGGCCAATCCCCGATCACCTGACCACCGCGAAGCGCACCGCCAGCATAAAGCATCGCACCGCCTGTGCCGTGATCCGTTCCGCTGCTGCCGTTTTCGCGCGCCGTGCGCCCGAATTCTGTCAAACACAGCACAGCAGTCTTGTCCCACGCAGAACCAAGCCCTGCCTTCAGCGTCAAAATCGTATCCGTCAGCGCCCGTGCCCCGTTCTTCATTCCATTGCTTTGACGCGCATGGGTATCCCACCCATTGATCGAAAATGACGCGATCCGCGTGTCCGCCCGCAGGCGCGAAGCCGCAAATTCAGCGATCTTCACATGCTCGCCCCCTCGCGAAACGGCCTCCATCATCGGGCTTTCGGCCATCATTGCTTCGGTTTCTTCCGCCAAATCCGCCTCAAGCGAGATCTGCTCAGCAATGGCGATCGCATCATCGGATGCATCCCGAAACAGCGGGTCATCGTGATGGACAACATTCAACAAAGCCCGCGCATTCGGTGAAATCGTCAGTCGCGCATCCGGTGACCAGCGCGACGCGGGTGCGTCCCCTGATAGTACCAACATCTGCTCACGCCCAATCGCGAACGCCACTTCAGGCTCGAGCCCCGGTACCACCTGTAACATACGGTTTAACCAGCCATCTCGCAGCCCCCCACCTGAAAGGTCCGGTAATCCGGCCTCCAGAATGTCCTGCCCGTCAAAATGGCTACGCTTGTCGCGATAAGGCGTGGACACCGCATGTACAGCTCCAAACTCGCCCGCATTCCAAAGGGGGCGCAGCGGTTCAAAGGATGGATGCAGCGCGTAAAATCCATCAAGATCAGCTGCTTTTCCGGTAAACAAGGTCGGCCTTAGCCCCGCCAATGCAGGATCACCGTAGGGCTGGATTACATCCACCCCATCCATCGCGCCGCGCAAAATGATCACAACCAAGCGCGCGTCCCAAGGTGCCGCCGCCATCGCGACAGGCGTCACAAACGGTGACGCCGCAGCAGAACACCCTAACGCGGCACCACCAATCAGGAAGTTTCTACGATCCATCCCTCATCTCCTCTGGAACGCGGCGGAGGCCAGCACAAGGCCAACCCCGTCGCTCACAGTTTCAGCCGCATTTGCAGCAAATACTACCGCTTCGGGCGGCGTCGGGCCAAGTGCCGTGAACACAAACTCCCGCGGGTCAGGCAGCCGATCCAACAGTCGTCCCGGCACCTGCATCGACCATGTAATGCGCCCCGCCATGCCCTGCGGCGTGATCCAGTTTTCTTCCTCTTCAGGCCAACCATCCGGACCCACTGGGCGCTGCCACGTCTGTCCCATCACCGTCATGGGCCTTTGCACAGCGCCGCGAATGAACGATCTTTCTGACGCAAAAATATCTTCGCGCGACACGCCCAGCGCCCGCACGGATGATGCAATAAAATCAAACGGTTGCTTAACCTTTAGTGCCCCGATCGCCCATGCCGCCTCATGCGCCAGCATCACCTCGTACATCCCCATTAGGATGCCGCCGTTTTCCAAATATCGCGTTGCCATCGCCTCAACTAGATCCGCATCTGGCGTCGGCGCTATGAAATGTACCACCAGCTTTCGCGCTAGATGACGCGCCGTATCGGGATGCATTGCAATGCCGCGTAATCCAGCGTTCACATCCTCGATTGAAGGCTCACCTCCACCATATTCAATGCCCAAAACTCGCTCAGCCCCGGGTTCCGCATGACTTGGTCTAAAGTATCCACCTTGGTCTGCGCTCGCAGAAACCCCTGTCAAAAGCTTAGCCAATTCGCGAACGTCTATTTGCTGATATGCCCCACCGACCCCAAGCGTGTGCAGTTCAAGAATTTCCCGCGCGAGGTTCTCGTTCAGCCCCCTGTTTCCACCACGGGCCGCCTGCGAATTTGGCCCCATCGACTGATGCTGATCCAGAAACCAGATCATCATCGGGCTACCGACAACGGCCACCAACATATCTGAAAAACGACCGGTCACGTTCGGGCGAATGGCCTCTTCGATGTACGGAGATACCAAATGCCGATCAATGCCCTTGGTTGGGCGGGCCGTAAAATGGTCGGCCCAGAACCGCGTAAGACGCTCGCGAAACCCGTCTTGCGTATGGGCCGCGCGGGTCATTTCCGATCTGACATGTGTCAGCAACAACTCATGGCCATCTTCACGAACCTGACGGCGGTGTTGATCTGCCGCCTCCTCCGCATCCGTCCCCTGTGCTTGGCGCAGGCCCCGTGTTGCTTGCCTATAATCCAAAGGCGACGGGTATACGTCAGTGTAAGTCGGGATCGGTACTTCGGCCGCAATCGTGTCAGGCCCGGCCAGAATCCCCAGCATATCCGCAACGGAATTTGGTGGCGCAATTGTCGGGGACAGCCCCATACCAAAACGGATCGCTGCAATGGTTGGGTCAAACGGCACGAATAGCTCCTCCTACGGGATCAATTTGTGCAGTTTATACGCGCAATCAACCCGTGTCCTGCGCTCAAAACGAAAATGGGCGGGGAATTGCCCCGCCCATCAGTCACTATTTCGCGTGGTTTAGCTTTCTTGCGGAACGACCCGCAGGCTCAACTCGCGCAATTGTTCGTTCATCGGCAGGTTCGGCGCGCCCATCATGACGTCTTCCGCACGCTGGTTCATCGGGAACATGATGACATCGCGCAGGTTGTCCGCATCCGCGAGCAGCATAACAATCCGGTCAACACCAGCCGCACAACCACCGTGTGGCGGAGCACCGTATTGGAACGCGTTAACCATGCCGCCAAAACGCTTTTCGACTTCGTCCTTGCCGTAGCCTGCAATTTCAAACGCCTTGAACATGATTTCAGGGCGGTGGTTCCGGATCGCACCAGACACCAGCTCATAACCGTTGCAAGCAAGGTCATATTGGTAACCCAGCACATCCTCAGGGTCGCCATCCAGCGCTGCCATTCCGCCCTGCGGCATAGAGAACGGGTTGTGTTCAAAGTCGACTTTGCCGGTTTCTTCATCGCGTTCGTAGATTGGGAAATCAACGATCCATGCAAATGCAAAACGGTTCGTGTCTGTCAGGCCCAGCTCATCGCCGATAACCTGACGCGCCTTACCAGCAACAGATTCAAACGCCTTCGGCTTGCCGCCAAGGAAGAACGCCGCATCACCAACACCAAGGCCCAACTGCTGACGGATCGCTTCCGTGCGCTCAGGGCCGATGTTTTTCGCCAATGGGCCAGCTGCTTCATCACCCAGTACAATCTCACCGGATTTGATCAGCGCGTTCACTTCTTTAACGGTAATCCCGCGCTCTTGCGCGATGCTATCCGCTGACTGTTTGCGCCAGAAGATATAGCCCATTCCAGGCAGTCCTTCTTTTTGCGCGAATACGTTCATGCGGTCACAGAATTTACGCCCGCCACCAGTTGGTGCCGGAATTGCACGCACTTCTGTGCCCTCTTGCTCCAACAACTTAGCGAAGATCGCGAAACCGGAATCTTTGAAGTGCTCGGAAACAACCTGCATTTTGATCGGGTTGCGAAGGTCAGGCTTATCAGAACCATACCAAAGCGCGGCATCACGGTAGGAAATCTGTTCCCACGTTTGGTCAACCTTACGGCCTTTGCCAAACTCCTCAAAAATGCCTGTGATAACCGGCTGGATCGTGTCGAAAACGTCCTGCTGCTCAACAAAGCTCATCTCCAAATCCAACTGGTAGAAATCGGTGGGCGAGCGATCCGCACGCGGGTCTTCATCACGGAAACACGGCGCGATCTGGAAATACTTGTCGTAGCCCGACACCATAATCAGCTGCTTGAACTGCTGTGGCGCCTGCGGCAGCGCGTAGAACTTGCCCGGGTGCAAGCGTGACGGCACTAAGAAGTCACGTGCGCCCTCAGGGGACGATGCTGTGATGATCGGCGTTTGGAATTCGCGGAAACCTTTGTCCCACATCCGCTTGCGCATAGACGACACAACGTCGGAACGCAGCTTCATGTTGTCTTGCATCTTTTCGCGACGCAGGTCGAGGTAGCGGTACTTCAGGCGCGTATCTTCAGGGTATTCCTGATCGCCAAACACCATCAAAGGCAGCTCGTTCGCAGCGCCCAAAACTTCGATGTCACGAATGAACACCTCAATCTCACCCGTTGGCAGCTTGTCGTTCACAAGGCTTTCATCGCGCGCCATGACGTTGCCATCAATGCGGATACACCACTCGGAACGGACCTTTTCGATGTCCTTGAACACAGGGCTATCAGGGTCAGCCATCACCTGCGTGATACCGTAATGGTCGCGCAAATCGATGAACAACAACCCGCCGTGGTCACGAATGCGATGCACCCAGCCGGACAAACGGACGTTTTCGCCCACGTTATCCTTGTTCAATTCGGCGCATGAGTGGCTGCGATAGGCGTGCATAATATAGGTCCTTAACGGGTCAAACGGTCGGCCCGATACACCCCTTTGAACGCGCTAAGTCAAGAGCAGCGCCCCGTCTTTTAAGGGGCACCGCCTGTTTCTTGCGTCAGATCACCCAAGAATGGCGTGAACGAGTGTGATTATGATCGCTCCGACCAACCAATAGCCGGTGTGCATCAAGCCGACGTTCACCGACTTGCCCGCAAACAAACCACCCGCCGTGTTCAATGCCCCATACGCCAAAATCGCAAGGATTGACGCCGAGAACCCGACCCCGCCAACGAATATCGCCGCCAGAAACAGCCCAAGGGTGTTCATCCCCATTGCCAATCCCATATCAACAGGCGGGCTGTCCTCAGTCACACCTGCGCCCTTCATCCAGATTTGCCCTGTCGGCGACTTTGGATTGTACCAAGCAAACCCCAGCCCCATGCACAAAACGAGGCTGACGATCACCGCCAACCAGCTCGTATTCGCTAAAATCATTCCCATGTCTGAACCCTCTTTTCCATCTCAGATGGGGTTACATTAGCCCATTTTTCAATTGATCCAAAAGTTTAACACGCGTGCCGCAAAAACCCCGTCATTTTTCCCGCCAAATCCGCTTGCACCCTGCCGCGAGACTCCCTAAACGCAGGACAATTTGCAAAATTAGGGGGCGCTGCCATGCCAAAGAGAACCGATATCCAATCGATCATGATTATTGGAGCGGGCCCTATTGTTATCGGGCAAGCCTGCGAATTCGATTACTCCGGCGCCCAAGCCTGTAAAGCATTGCGCGAAGAAGGCTACCGTGTGGTTCTGGTGAACTCCAACCCTGCGACGATCATGACAGACCCTGGCCTGGCCGATGCAACCTACATCGAACCCATCACGCCAGCCGTTGTTGCCAAGATCATCCTCAAGGAACGCCCCGATGCGTTGCTGCCAACGATGGGCGGGCAAACGGGCCTGAACACAGCCCTCGCCGCAGATGAAATGACAATCTCGCAGCTCTTTGAAGGCGCTGAGCTGGACGCCGTTCTGAAAGAATTCGGCGCAGACGCCGCCGACAAATCCATTCTCGAAGTCGCTGGCGTTGAAATGATCGGCGCGAAACGCGAAGCCATTGAAATGGCCGAAGATCGCCAACTGTTCCGCGAAGCCATGGATCGCCTTGGCATCGAAAACCCGAAGGCGACGATCGTGACCGCCCCGACGAAAGACAAAACTGCCCCACGCATCACCGACAAATTCGACATTCCTGCCGGTATTGCCATCGCGATGGACGCACTCGAAGAAATCGGCCTACCCGCGATCATTCGCCCCGCCTTTACGATGGGTGGTACAGGCGGCGGCGTGGCGTACAACCGCGAAGAATACGAACACTTCTGCCGCACAGGCATGGAAGCGTCCCCCGTTGCGCAAATTCTCGTCGACCAATCACTGCTTGGTTGGAAAGAATACGAAATGGAAGTTGTGCGCGACACAGCCGATAACGCCATTATTGTGTGCTCAATTGAGAACGTGGACCCGATGGGCGTTCACACAGGCGACTCTATTACTGTCGCCCCTGCCCTCACATTGACCGACAAAGAATACCAACTGATGCGCACGCACTCTATTAACGTGCTGCGCGAAATCGGCGTCGAAACAGGTGGTTCCAACGTTCAATGGGCCGTGAACCCGGCTGATGGCCGTATGGTCGTGATTGAAATGAACCCTCGCGTGTCCCGCTCCTCCGCGCTGGCATCCAAGGCCACAGGTTTCCCGATCGCCAAGATCGCGGCGAAACTGGCCGTTGGCTTCACACTGGACGAACTCGACAACGACATCACAGGCGTCACACCTGCATCGTTCGAACCATCCATCGACTACGTCGTCACCAAGATCCCGCGCTTTGCATTTGAAAAATTCCCGGGCTCAGAACCCTACCTCACTACGGCGATGAAATCCGTCGGCGAAGCTATGGCCATTGGCCGGACCTTCCACGAATCCATGCAAAAGGCCCTCGCGTCTATGGAAACGGGCCTCACAGGGTTTGACGATATTGAAATTGAGGGCGCACCAGACAAAGCCGCCATCACCAAGGCGCTCGCCAAACAAACACCAGACCGTATCCGCGTCATCGCTCAAGCCATGCGTCACGGCCTATCCGATGATGAAATCCAGAACGTCACCGCGTTCGATCCATGGTTCCTCGAACGTATCCGCGAAATCATCGACGCCGAAACTGTGGTTAAGAAGGTCGGCCTGCCGACAAACGAAGACGGTCTTCGCCAGCTCAAGATGCTCGGCTTCTCCGACGCACGTCTAGCTACACTGACTGGCCGCGATGAAGACAACGTGCGCCGCGCACGCCTGAACCTCGGCGTCAAAGCCGTGTTCAAACGCATCGACACCTGCGCCGCCGAATTCGAAGCGCAAACGCCTTACATGTATTCCACTTACGAAGCCCCAATGATGGGCGAAGTCGAATGCGAAGCCCGCCCGTCTGACCGCAAGAAGGTCGTGATCTTGGGCGGCGGTCCAAACCGCATCGGCCAAGGCATCGAATTTGACTACTGCTGCTGTCACGCCTGCTACGCCCTTACCGATCAGGGCTACGAAACCATCATGATCAACTGCAACCCCGAAACTGTGTCCACCGACTACGACACCTCGGATCGCTTGTACTTCGAACCGCTGACGTTTGAATCCGTCATGGAAGTCCTGCGGGTTGAGCAAGAAAACGGCACCCTGCACGGCGTCGTCGTGCAGTTCGGCGGCCAGACCCCGCTGAAGATCGCGCAAGCCCTACAAGACGAAGGCATCCCGATCCTCGGCACCTCACCCGACAGCATTGACTGGGCCGAAGACCGCGAGCGTTTCCAAGCTCTCGTCAACGACCTCGGCCTGCTTCAGCCAAAGAACGGCATCGCCTCCACAGACGCGCAAGCCCTTGAAATCGCTGAAAGCATCGGCTTCCCGCTGGTCATCCGCCCGTCCTACGTTCTCGGTGGCCGCGCCATGGAAATCGTGCGCGACATGTCCCAGCTTGAACGCTACATCTCAACGGCTGTGGTCGTCTCTGGTGACAGCCCCGTCCTGCTCGACAGCTACCTGTCCGGCGCGGTTGAGGTCGACGTCGACTGCCTCTCTGACGGCACAAACACCCACGTCGCAGGCATCATGCAGCACATCGAAGAAGCCGGCGTTCACTCAGGCGACTCTGCCTGCTCCCTGCCGCCACACACCCTGTCCGACGACATCATCGAAGAAATCAAACGCCAAACCAACGCGCTGGCCTTGGCCCTTAAGGTCGTCGGCCTGATGAACATCCAGTTCGCCGTCAAAGCCAACGATCAAGGCGTAGAAGAGGTCTTCCTGATCGAAGTGAACCCCCGCGCATCCCGCACGGTTCCCTTCGTCGCCAAAGCCACCGACTCCGCCATCGCCTCCATCGCCGCGCGCCTCATGGCAGGTGAGCCGCTGACAAACTTCCCGATGCGCGCGCCCTACGCCGCCGCCGCCGACCCGATGGACACCATGCCGCTGGGCAACCCGTTCACCTTGGCCGATCCGAAAACACCGTGGTTCTCCGTGAAAGAGGCCGTGCTGCCGTTCAACCGCTTCCCCGGTGTCGACACAATCTTGGGGCCAGAAATGCGCTCAACCGGCGAAGTCATGGGCTGGGCGCGCAGCTTTGATCGCGCTTTCCTCAAGGCGCAGATGGGCGCGGGCGTTGACCTGCCGACCAAAGGCACCGTGTTCTTTTCCATCAAAGACACCGACAAAAACCAACAACTGGTTGAGACCGCTCAGATCGTCACCGACCTCGGCATGACCATCTGCGCCACCCGCGGCACCGCCGCTTGGCTGGCTGAGCAAGGCATCAAAGCCGACGTGGTGAACAAAGTCTATGAGGGCGGCCGCACCGTCGCCGACCTGTTGAAAGACGGCGAAATCGCACTGGTCTTCAACTCAACTGAAGGCACCGCCGCGGTAGAAGACAGCCGCTCCATCCGCGCCGTCGCCCTAAACGACCGCATCCCCTACTACACGACCCTCTCCGGTTCGCACGCAGCAGCGCTGGCGATGAAGGCGAAGGTTGAAGGGGATGTTAAAGTGCGGGCGTTGCAGGGGTGATACTTGTTTGATACTCAACCAAAGATTGAATTTTTTGGTGGAATGCGGTGCGGGAATTTTTCTTAGACGAATCTGGGGAACTTGGCTTTTCTAAAAGGTCGAGTAAAAGGTTTCTAATAGCAATTATTGAAGCGAGACAGCCCAAGCGGTTGAAGAACGCGTTGCGTAAAGAAAAGAAGCGTCTCCACGATCTTGGCTGGCCAAGGGATGTTGAGATCAAGGGGGCTTCGTTGTTCCGTTCACATTTGAATGAACAAATTCCATCAGAAATCTCAGATCATCGAGAAGAAAACCTCCAGCGGATTATTCGCCGAATCCTCTCCTGTGACACACACCCAAACTACATTTGTGTTGAAAAGGACCGCTTGAGTGAGAACCTTCGAACCGCACCCTATGGAATCGCCTACAACTTCTTTGCCGCTCGGCTTTTCTGTAAACTTGCTGAAAAGTACCCGGAGGATGGTCTGCAACTGATAGTAGACCAACGTAACAAGGAGACGCACGCACATATGCCATTCGACGGCTACCTTCAAACTAAGGTGATCGCTGACAACGCTCACGCTGCCGGCTTTACAATCTCACATGAGAACTCCGAAAAATGGTTGGGTCTTCAGGCGGTTGATTTCATTTCTTGGGGGATGTTTCGCCATTTCGAACATGGAGATGATCAGTTCTGCAAGATCATCTATCCGAACTGCAGTATTACCGATCACTTCTACACAAAAAAGCCCGCCTAAAAAGGCAGGCTTTTTTGTGTTACGACCCTAGAAACGGCTATGACACACATAGCTTATCTATTCAGACGTTGGCTCTAGGACTTACCGCAACAATCAGAAGGTAGTATGCACCAAGCGACTTGTCAACTAACCGCTTGATACGTTCAGTACGTTCGCTTCACAAAATTTAAGTAAATTTGGACAAGTGGTTTGCAAGAATTTTCTCAATTCACGTCCCCCTCACCTCCCCTTCTCCCCATCACATCAAAGGCCGCTCCGTCCCCTTCAACACCCGCTTACGCGGTTTCCCCGAAGCCTTTCTCTTCGCCACCTTCGGTTTCCCCACCTCAGCCAGCATCCGATCCGTATCGCCCCACTCCGGCTTGCGCCGTGCCTTCTCCAGCACCTTTTCAGGGCGCAGCACATAATCCGACGTGTCCGGCCCCTCGATCAGTTTCGCCAGCCGGAAATGCATATAGGCGCGCAGCACGCGGTTGATCCGCGCCTGATATCCCGTCCCAAGCCCTTTGAAGAACTTCACCACATCCGTATCCAGCCGGATTGAAATCGCCGTGCGGTTTGGGTCGCGACGGTCTTTGTCCTCCCAAATGCGGTCCCAGTCGCGCGGCAATGCGGAATATTCGTGTAGATAGCCCAGCAGCTCGTGTTCCATCATCTTCATCGCATCGACGCCGTAGCCCCAATGCAGTTTCTCGGTCTTGGTCATCTTGTCGGGTTCAACTTTGCGCATGGGGTCACTCCTCGGATTTGGCGCCAGTCTGCGACCAAATCCGCAACAAATCCCTGCCCCAGCGAACGTTGCACGCTGCTATACGCAATCTATACGCGATATATACGGTTTCTATACGCAGCGTTCCCCTTGCGTTTTTTGCGCCCTTAGGCCCCTATGATTGCTCAGTAAATAGGGGATTAAAGATGTTCAGCGCAGCCATTACCGGAACCGGCGTTTTCACCCCCGAACACACCATCACAAACGACGAATTGGTGGCCGCATTCAACGCCTACGCCGATCTGTTTAATGCCGAAAACGCCGATGCAATTGCCGCTGGGACCGTTGATGCGAAACCCCAATCCTCCAGCGAGTTTGTCTTTGCCGCCTCAGGGATTGAACGGCGCTATGTGCTTGATAAAACGGGCGTTCTTGATCCAACACGTATGCACCCTAAGCTGCCGGATCGCGCAGATGATGAACCGAGCTTGATGGCTGAGATGGCCGTTGATGCGTCACTTCAGGCAATGGTGCAGGCCGGAAAATCCGCCGATGATATTGATGCTGTGATCTGTGCGGCCTCCAACCACGAACGCGCCTACCCCGCAATTGCCGTTGAAATTCAAGACCTTCTGGAAATCAAAGGGTTCGCCTTTGACATGAACGTCGCCTGTTCCAGCGCGACCTTCGGCATCCAAATGGCCGCCGACATGATCAAGGCTGGCAGTATTTCAAGCGCGCTTGTTGTCTGCCCCGAGATTTGTTCCGCCCATCTGGAATGGCGTGATCGCGACTGCCATTTCATCTTCGGTGACGTTGCAACCGCCGTTTTGGTCGAGCGTGACGAAGGCCTGCAAGGGGATCATTTCAAGATCAAGTCCACCAATCTGGCGACGCAATTTTCGAATAATATCCGCAATAACAACGGCTTCTTGCGCCGCACACGTGACCAAATGGAAGACCGCCGCGACATGCAATTCATGCAGAATGGCCGCAAAGTGTTCAAAGAAGTGCTTCCAATGGTCAGCAAACACATCACTGAGCATTTGAACGATAGCGGCGTTCAAGCGGCTGATCTTAAACGCCTCTGGCTGCACCAAGCCAACAAAACGATGAATGATTACATCGGCAAAAAGGTTTTGGGCCGCGAACCGGAAGCGGATGAGCAACCAAATATCCTGCAAGATTACGCCAACACGTCCTCGGCGGGGTCCATCATCGCATTTTCGAAATATTCATCCGATCTTAACCCAGGGGATATAGGGTTGATCTGTTCGTTTGGTGCTGGTTACTCTGTCGGTTCTGTCATCCTCGAACGCGCGTAAGGGCATGAAAATGAAAGTATTTATCGCAATTATGGCTCTAACAGTGCTATCCGCCTGCGGAATTCCATTTATTCCTTTTGTTTAGAATAACTTAGCCATTCACGCGCTTATGAACGTCTTCGAGGGTCTCAACGCGCTCTGAATAGCGATCCACCAACATATCTTTGCGTCCGCGCGTCATTACGGTGAATCGCGCCAGTTCTTCCATGACGTCGACGATTCGGTTGTAGAGCGACGATGGCTTCATGCGTCCGTCTTCAAATTCCTTCCATGCCATTGGAACCGAAGATTGATTTGGGATCGTCACCATGCGCATCCAACGGCCCAGAATTCGCATCTGGTTCACGGCGTTGAACGACTGGGACCCACCAGACACCTGCATCACGGCAAGCGTTTTTCCTTGGGTCGGGCGGATGCCTCCGATGGGCGCCAGCGGCACCCAATCAATTTGCGATTTCATGATGCCCGTCATAGCTCCGTGACGTTCCGGCGATGACCAAACCATGCCCTCAGACCACATGACCAAGTCACGCAGTTCGGCAACTTTCGGATGATCTGCTGGCGCGTCATCAGGCAGGGGCAGCCCACGCGGGTCAAACATTTTGGTTTCGCACCCGAGGGCACGCAAAACACGCGCGCCTTCTTCAGCTGCTGCACGTGAATAACTGGTGTCTCGAACAGAACCATACAGCAACAAAATGCGCGGTGCATGATCTGGTTCATCGGGGCCGACAAGAGACGAAAAATCCAGCCTTTTCAATACCCCAACAACGATGTTGGGCATATCAGTCGTGTCTACTTCAGCCACTTTCATCTTCCAGGTGGAGCTTCATATCAACCAGCACCTTTTGCAGTTCAACAGTCTCACGCAACAGGCGCTTGGCCTCGTTCACGGTGATAACGCCGTCCTCGATTGAGAGCTGATATTCACCCATCAGCATCGCAAACCGCTGGCTAAGTGAAATAACATCCGAATTAATTCCGCCTTCGGAATTCTTGGGGGCAGTGTCTTTGTTCAACATGCTCCCGTGCAGCTCTGCCAGTGCGGATGTGACATGCGGATAACTCGCCGCAGCCTCCAACTGTGCCACTGCGTCTACGGGCATAAAGCGGTCAGAATGTTCATCTGAATCCGAGTAGTACCGCCCAAGCGTTGCCTTTGATTTACCCGTCAATTCACACGCGGGCTCAATCCCAACGTCTTTCACGAGAGCCTCAGTGTGCTTTTTCAAGTAGCTGCCAATACCAGACATATTTGTCGTCCCTCTATCTGATGGAAGCGGGGAATGCCCCAATGCTTTTCCCATAAACCACCCTATCCATCCCTGACAGATATAGCGGTAGGGTTCGTTTGGGAAGACCAGAACACCACAGAGATCGGCGTCCCCAACGTCGAAGGGCCAAGGCCCGGACCCCATCCAACGGACAGGTGGCTCGCCATTTGTATCCCGGTTCCCTTGGCCCACTGTTTCGAAGGGCTCTTTGTAGCCCGCCACTCACGGGCGAAACATACGAATTGATCCGCTGTCGAGGCTTGCAACACCCTCGATGGCGGTTCATTTTCCGCCGCATGGCTAAACTTTATTTCAACTACTCAACGATGAACGCTGGCAAATCGACTGTTTTGCTCCAAGCGGCGCATAACTATGCCGAACGCGGCATGCAGACCTACCTGCTTACGGCGCAATTCGACAACCGCGCGGGCGAAGGACGAATCGCCAGTCGGATCGGGATTGGCGAAGCAGCAGATACGTTTTCCATCAGCGATGATCTTTTCCGCAAAATCGAGGGCCGCCTTGGCAAAGGCCCTTGCGCTTGCGTGTTTATCGACGAGGCACAGTTCCTGAGTTCCGATCAAGTCTGGCAGCTTGCCCGCGCGGTTGATGACCTTGGCGTTCCGGTCATGGCATACGGTCTGCGTGTTGATTTCCAAGGAGAGCTATTCCCCGGCTCTGCAACGCTTCTCGCGCTGGCTGATGAAATGCGCGAAGTCAGGACTATCTGTTTTTGCGGTAAAAAAGCCACGATGGTGGTGCGCAAAGATGCGAATGGCGATGTGGTTACCGGCGGCAATCAAGTTCAGATTGGGGGCAACGAGTCCTACGTCAGCCTGTGCCGCCGTCATTGGCGCGAAGCGATGGACGATGGCGACGACACGTTGGTTTAAGATCACCCTAATTGCACTTTGCAGCCTTGCGATTTGTGCCGCCGCGGCTTTCGCCTACGTCATTTGGACCATAGGCGACTCCTCTTGGAAACTTTCAGGAATGGATGATGCGCATTTGGCCGCGCGTGACGAATTTAAAGCCTCACTTAGTACGCAAACTTGCCTGACACGCGAAACCATTATCGAGGAAGCAAATCGGCGCGATTGGCCTGTAAGAGACCAGTCAGATTTCTTCTGGTGCCACGCCCCAACAGGTCTTTCAAATTGGTTGCGCGTCCAAGTCGAACCCTCACTCCTCATGTCCACAGAAGACGAGAACGCGGCCTTCTACGGGTTTGATAGCGACGGTTGTTCAGTCGATTGGTCTTACGCTAGTGGCGAAGGCACGACCTGTCCCAACTAGCCACCCCCCGCCTTCTTTGGCTCGTAAATACTCAAAACGCCCAAGCCAGCCTAGTTCACCCGCTGCGGTGGGTTACCGCCGTCCCGCCACACAATGATGTTATCAAGCGCCATTTGCCCCATCGCTTGACGGGTTTCTTGCGTGGCTGACCCAAGATGCGGCAGCAGAACACAGTTTTCCATGGCACGCAGACGTTCAGGCACAAACGGCTCGTTCTCATAAACATCAAGCCCGGCACCAGCGATAGCACCCTTCTCGAGTGCATCGATCAACGCGTTCTCATCCACGACTTCGCCGCGAGAAATGTTAATGAAAATGCCTGTCGGCTTCATCGCCGCAATCGCAGCCGCATCAATCAGTTTCATTGTCTCTGCGCCCCCTGGGGTCGCAACGACAACGAAATCCGCCTCCGTCATTACGGCATTCAAGTCATCCAACTGCAGTGCGGCAACTTTCGTCGATTTCGGGGACCGGTTGTGGAACACCACTTTCATCCCAAATCCGTAGTGGCAGCGTTCTGCAATCGCCTGACCGATCCGCCCCATCCCAACGATGCCAAGCGTTTTGCCGGTAACATGGGTGCCAAGTAGTCCTTTAACATCGAAACCGCCCCAAGCGCCACTGCGCACCATACGTTCACCCTCGCCCGCACGTCGCGCCGTGGCCAACAACAACGTCAGGGCGATGTCGGCGGTTGCGTCCGTCAGGACATCCGGTGTGTTGGACACGATCACGTCCGCCGCCGCAGCAGCATCCGCATCGATATGGTTATAGCCAACGCCAAAGTTCCCGATCATCTTGCAGCGAATGTCACCACCAAAGGCTTCAGCCGTGAATGCATCGCCTAAGGTTGGCAAAATCGCGTCATACTCTGCCAATGCCAGTGCTGCTTGCTCTACGGACAGCGCCCCGCCCTCATGCAGGGTCACATCGAACGTTTTTTGCGCTTGTTCCAAAACTGGGGTCGCGATTGGGCGGGTGATCAATAGTTTCTTCAGCACATTCGCGCTCCTAATGGGATTTCTTTATCCGGTGCGATCAGGACAACGCCGGTGTCGTCGTAAGCGCCCAATATTAAGACTTCGGACATAAACTTGCCGATCTGGCGTGGTGGAAAGTTGATCACGCCCATGACTTGCCGCCCGACAAGCGAGTCAGGAGAGTAGTGGTCGGTAATTTGGGCCGAAGTCTTACGCTCGCCAATCTCATCTCCGAAATCTACCCACATCTTAATCGCGGGTTTGCGGGCCTCTGGATAAGGTTCTGCGCGGGTCACGCGACCAACGCGGATGTCGACCTTCATGAAATCGTCAAAGGTAATGTCGCTCATTTCCCCAACTCCCGACTGCGATCTGCGGCGGCTTTTACAGCGCGGCGTAGCAATTTCGGAAAGCCGGTTTCAGCCTCCATCAAGACCTCAAGCGCTGCTTGGGTCGTACCATTGGGTGAGGTCACGTTAATACGCAATTGCTCGGGTTCATCTTCTGCGTCCTCGGCCAATTGCCCAGCACCACCAACCGTTGCCTTGGCCAATTTCATTGCCAATTCTGCTGGCAACCCTTCGGCTTCCCCTGCCGCTGCGAGTGTTTCAACAAGGTGGAACACATAGGCCGGACCGGAGCCAGACACAGCCGTGACCGCATCCATTTGGTCCTCATCATCCAAACGCACGACCTGACCAACCGCGCTTAGCAACGCGTCCGCGAGGTCCATTTGCACATCGCTGGTATGTTCATTGCCGACAATCGCCGTAATCCCGCGCCCGATGGCCGCAGGTGTGTTTGGCATAGCGCGAATAATCGGGCTTTGCGCACCGAGGGCATCAGCAAACGTGGCAATCGATGTGCCCGCTGCAACTGACAAGAACACGGTCTCACCGTTGCCTAACGCCTTCATTGACGGCAATGCCTCGCCCATCATCTGTGGCTTAACTGCGATCAAGGCAACCGCGGGCACCTCAGGCACACCTTCGTTAATATGCACGCCCGTGCTTTTCAACCACTCGGACGGATACGGATCCAACACCCAAACCGCAGAGGGCGAAAGCCCGTTCGCCAACCAGCCCGCCAACATTGCGGACCCCATTTTACCGCACCCCAGCAAAACCATGCCGTGTGTTTCGATTGATGCCAGTGACATGAAAAACCCCCACCTGTTTGCGCGGATCGTAGGGCGCGCCAAGCGGGGGTTCAAGCGATAGTCGGTAACTGTTTACGCGCGACCGTAGGCTTCCGTTATCGCGACCTGTAATGCGTCTGCAGGTTTGCGTTCAGCCCATGTGACGAGTTGAAACGCTGGGTAGAAACGTTCAGCTGAAAGGACCGCCGCGTTAATCATCGTGTCGATCTGTTCTGGTCCGGCAACCTGCTCACCTGCAAGCACCAAGCCATAGCGGTAAACCATCAGCTTTTGTTCAGCCCAGAAGGTAAACGCGCCCGCCCAACACATGTCGTTGGTCAGGTTTAGGCATTCATAAAGTTCTGCCATGCGATCCGCAGGTGGTTCCATTTCAAACGTACAAATCAGACGTAGGGTTTGGTCATACGCTGACCATGCAAGCGTAATGGCATAGGTGCGCCACTGGCCTTCGATTTGAAACGCGATTTGGTCGTCGTGGATGCGATCAAATTCCCACGCGTGATGTTCCGCAATGTGCTCGACCAAGTCGATGGGATGCGTGTCGTCGCCGTTTTCAAAGTGCTCGATGAGTGCCATGCGATGTAGCCTCCTGTCCAATCCAGAGCGCCTTGGCAGAGGCTATATCTGGTGTACTGCTCAATGGGAAAGGATACATAGCCCCTTCCTTACTACATATCGTGCGGTCTGGAGGGGCATTCTGTAAACCCTTTTCTTGGGGATAAGCAGGGTTTCGGCACAAAAATCAGGGGATAAGCTTCGTTTTCAGGTGAAACTGTTAACCTTTGTCCTGATTCTGAAGCGTATTAGGAAGCTATTCGGGTTTTGGGCTGCCACCAAAGAGCCCCGTCAGCGCGCGTTTCACAAGAGACGTCACCGAAGGTTTGGATTCCGCCACAAAGCCCATTGGACGACACACCTCCATCGCGGCGACGCCGACCCGCGCGGTAAGCGCGCCATTGATTACGCCTTCGCCAAAACGACGCGAAACCTTGGACAACACGCCACCACCGGCAACGGATCCAATCAAATCATCACCAACCGCAACCGCGCCCGTCGCCACAAGATGTGACAGAACCTGTTTCGTAAGCCGCCACGACCCCAACGTGCCAGATCGCCCGCCATAGATTTCAGCGATCCGTCGGATCATTCGCATATTAGCCGTCAGGGCCGTGAACACATCCGCCAGAGCCAGTGGAACAATCGCAGTCACAGTTGCGACTTGCCGCGCTGCTACTTCAACTTCTAGGCGGGCACGGGCATCAAGCGGGGACAGAATCGTGGTTTCCGCCAAGCCCAACAGTCCATCAGTATCCAGAACATCACCCTGCCGTTCCGCGAACGCTTCGCGACCCCATTGGGTATCATCACGCCCACGATAAAGTGCCGTAATTTGCGCTGTGACTTCGCGTGCGCGGCTTAAATTGTGATCCGACAAAGCCTCAGCCGCGCCGAGCTGAATGCGATCCACACGACGCAAGCGCCCGAAGGCCGCCAATTCGCGCAACGCAATAAGCAACAAAACAGCGCAGAAAAGACCTACAAGACCAACCGCGATCCAACCCAAAATCGGGGACCGTGCAAGTAGCCCAGTGACAAAATCCCACACCGCAACACCGACGAAAAACCCCACAAGCGAGACCAGCAAACCCCAAAACCAACGTGCCAATCGGTTTGGGCGCTTGGCGGCCATGCTCGCAACGCGCTGCATGGCGGCGGGGGTTGCAGCAACGTCCAACTCAGGAACGGGCGGCGCAGTAGACGGCGTAACGTCATCATTGTCTTCAAGGTCAAAAAGAACCGGACCGTTTGTCATAACTTGTCCCCCAACAAAAATTGCGTTGCGCGATCAAGTCGGATGTGAGGTGGCCCGTCCCCCGGTTTCAGGGTCAGCGGCGCGGGTGCAAAACGCATCACTTCGTAATCCGCATCGAGCCAGTTTTCAGCGCCCGATCGGGCGGGCCCCAGCAAATGGGCAGGATCACTGGGGAGCGTACCGGGATAGAACGCTGCCTGTTTATCCGCATCCAAAAGTTGACCACGCACAACACCAAGGTTCGCGCCATTATGGTTGCGGGTATCCTCAACCGTAGTGCGCAACGCGGCAATGGACATCGCGTTTGTCGTAGCACCTGAAAACTCAGCGCGGTCTTGCGCGTCGCGTAGCAAGGCCTGCGTTATGGCCGTCAGTTGCGGATGTTGTTGGTGGTGCAGGTGGTCCGCTTTTGTCGCGGCGAAAAGGATCTTGTCGATACGACGGCCCTGGAACAATTGACTAAGAAAACTGTTCCGCCCCGGTCGGAATGCCCCCAGAATATCGCCCATCGCGCGGCGCATATCCTCAACCGCTTGCGGGCCAGCATGAATCGCACCCAACACATCCACCAAGACAATCTGGCGGTCTATCTTGGCGAAGTGATCGCGAAAGAACGGGCGGACAACGTTTTTCTTGTAACTCTCAAAGCGACGCTCAAATTCTCGCCAAAGCGATTTACGTGCCGGCTTATCAACAAGCGGTAGCGGCGCGAAGGTCAGCACGGGTGACCCTTCCAGTTCACCGGGCAGCAAGAACCGCCCCGGCGTGCAGTCTGAAAACCCGGCTTCGCGGGCGGTATTCAAATGCGCCGTAAAAGATGCCGCGAGAGCTTGCGCTTGCGGTTCTTCAAACCCGCTTGCAGGGTCACAGGACGCAAGTTCAGCTGTGAACGCTTCGGAAGCGGGGCGGGTCGGTAGACGCGACAGAACTTCGGCCGACCATGTCGCAAAGTCTTTGTCCAAAAGGGACAGATCCAACAGCCACTCACCAGGGTAGTCCACAATATCCAAATGCACCGTGCGCGGCCCCTGTAGCCCGCTGAAGAACCCGCTGGGCTTCACTTTCAGCGACAAACGCAGCTCAGATATACGCTGCGTGCCTTCCGGCCAGAACGGTTGTTTCGCCGTCAGGGCGGCAAGATGGTTCTCGTAGTCAAAGCGCGGCACAGTATCGTCCGGCTGCGGCTGCAAGTATACCGTTTCGATACGCCCAGACGCCGCCGCCTGAAGCTGCGGCATGCGCCCACGGTTCAACAGGTTCGCCACCAAGGACGTGATAAACACCGTCTTTCCTGCTCGGCTTAATCCAGTCACCCCAAGGCGGATCACCGGATCAGTAAACGGGGCCGATAGCGTGTCTGTCACAGCACCAACGCTGCGCGTGATCGTGTCGGCTACGGTTGTGATCACCACGCTTTGGTACCTTTCGAAAACTTGTCCCCGTTAAGATAAGCGCCGCGCCTCACGATGTGTAGGGATTGATTTCACGCGATTGTCCCCCTAAGCCGCCCTTATGCCCCGTTATGCCCTCAAAATCGAATATGACGGCCAGCCCTATTGTGGTTGGCAACGCCAGCCGAACCTGTCCACAGTTCAGGGCGCGATTGAGGACGCTTTGGCGAAGCTGGAACCACGTGAACACGCGATTACGGCGGCGGGACGAACGGATACGGGTGTTCATGCGACGGGCCAAGTAGCGCATTGCGATATGGAAAAGGATTGGGAGCCTTTCCGTTTGTTTGAAGCGCTGAATTACCACCTCAAGCCAGCTCCAGTCGCGATTTCAGCCTGCGTGCGGGTTTCAGAAGACTGGCATGCACGGTTTTCCGCGCTTGAACGGCGGTATTTGTTCCGCCTCGTCAGCCGCCGTGCGCCGCTGGTTTTGGAAACTGGAAAAATCTGGCAAGTGCGCCAAAAGCTTGATCTTGCGGCGATGCAAGAGGGGGCGAACCGCCTGTTGGGGCGTCATGACTTCACAACCTTTCGATCTACAATTTGTCAGGCGAACAGCCCGATGCGCACCCTTGATACGCTGGACATTGAACAAATCGAACGCGACGACGGCGCACAAGAATTCCGCTTTCACGTACGTGCGCGGTCCTTCTTGCACAATCAGGTACGCAGCTTTGTGGGAACACTGGAACGTGTCGGTGCCGGATCGTGGACCCCCGATGACGTGACTGCGGCGTTAGAAGCAAAAGACAGAAACCGTTGCGGGCCCGTATGCCCTCCGCAAGGATTATACCTCGCGCAAGTGGGTTATCCTGAAGACCCGTTCGCCTAGTCGTTATCGGTAAGTCCGGCCCCTGCCCCACCAGCACGCGAGCTTTCGGTTTCGGGAACGTGGGTTTTTACAGCAAGATCATGCAAATGCGTGGATAAGTCCGGCGGGATTATCCGGCGACCAAGCGGTGCATGATCAGCAGTCGCGCGTTCTTCGAACCGATGGAACGTGGCGCCATTAGATGTCGCGTCCCACACGAGCGTTTTACCGTAATGAACCTCGGCGCGGGTGGCATATGCTGCGATCAATGCAGCGTCGGCTTCAACGGTGACAGGCCCATTGCTTGCGGTGACGGCATCCAATGCTTGGGGGATTGCAAACGCAGCGCCACCATTTGAACAGGGACAGGCCGTAAGTTTATCAAGGTCCAAATACGCAGCCGCCATTGCCAAGTCTTCGGCCAAACCAAGTGGCAAACCACCGCCGCGGGCGGCTTTCAATACCAGTGCTTCGATCTCATTGGCGGATTTTTCTTGTGCGTCACTCATGATGCAAACACCGGAAGCCACCAATCATCGGCGTCACTCAATTCATCGTGCAACGGTGCACCTTGGCACAAGGTGATCCGCGTCCAACGGTCTGATTTTGGGTCAAATTTCGCGGCACCAAAAAACGCGAGCTTACAGCGTAACATGTCTATCGGCAGACAGGTGTCCGCGATTAGGTTGTCCCTTATTTCCGCAAACGGAGCACCATCCAACGACTGAACGCGGCGCATAGCGGCGCGGTGCTCGGGATGGAGCGAAAGGAACTCAGCAACGGTTCCATCTTCAGGCAAATCACGCGCCAAACATGCGACTTGGCGCGCAATATCAAGCGGGCTTTCAAGCTCAGCACCCTGTTCTTCATGGCGTAGGCCAAGGCGCGGTTCGGCCTTCGCCTCAGAGACATACCAAAACTGATGACAGGCATCAGGCGCATCATAATCGCAATGCGCCCACGCCCAGTCTCGCGCAATCAATGCGTCAACTTCAGCGCAGGTCATGCCTGCATCCAAAGTCACACGACGTTCGGTCGCCATTGCGTCAACCAGATCATCCACCAAGTCGCCAAACGGCTCAATCAACAACGCGGCGAGGCATTCTTGTGTATCCACCGAGAAATCCCTCGTCGCTTGCCAAAGCTGTTCAAGCGGCTGGTGCGACGTCATCAAATCCGGCGTCATCATCGCTGCAACCTTAGGCCATTCGCTGCGCATTCGATCAATTCGCACCTGACCGATTGCGTCAGGCACCTGCCATTCCGCCAAATGCTGTGCGGCGCGGATCACCAGTGCGTAAAGCGTATCAATTTGTTCGGCGTTCAACCCTTCAACCGCTCGCACACGGGCCAGCGCCGTTTCGCGTGCTGTAATCCACGCGTTCAAAAGCATCGGATGTGATACAAGAAACGGTGCCATTCCTAGACCTGTAGAATTTCCGATCCCTAGGTGCCTCTTCAAATGCGGTGCAAGTTTCGCACCACCCACGTGTTCCACCAAATCATGGGTAAACCCGCGGATCAGCCAAACCGCCAGCATTTCAGCCGCAAACGATCCCCCCATACCGTCGCGTTCGGCAAAGTCAGCGCGATCCGCGATGCCGAACTTTCCGTTCCCGTAGACGGCGGTGGTTCGCATCAAATACCCTGTGTCGCGCACAAGCGTTTCATCTGGTTGCTGACCTGCGCGCAGCCTTTCAACCGTATGAGCAAACAGGCGAACGGACTTATTTGCGCGACTTAGAACCAGATCACGCGCCGTAAATCGCGCGGCTTCTTGTTTCGGGGCAGTTTCCACGATCCGCGCAATTTCACCTGCATCCGGCACGCCGTCATACAGCACATACGCCGTGTCCCATGCCGTTGCGATCACACGGTCGGTGCGTTGATCCGCGGGTAAATCCGTCGACACTGCGACAAGCGAATAGACATGACCGCCGAAGGTCAATGAATAAACCGCGTGGCCAAACCCGCCCGCGTCCATCTCCCAAACAGGGCGTATGACAATTGTATTTTCAGCAGACAATCGGCGCAATAATACCCGCAGAAACGACAACCTTGTCGGAAAAGACGCCCCCATACGGCGCAGGCGCATCACCTCACTTGGTGGGCGCAGTGGCATCTGGGGTGGGCGTGCGTTGGTGTCCAGCATGCAAACACACTGCCAGAGACCGTTCACCAGTCAATATCTAAATCCGACGACATGGCGTACGAAAACGCCCGCAAAGCTTAGGAATTGTCGGGACCAAAATTCTCATCGTAGAAGCGGAACCAGTTGTCGCCCATGACACCATCAACCTCAGCATCGGACATGCCAACAGCACCTAATCCATCACGGATGTTTCCGAAGTCGCGATTGTCGCCAAACCAGCTTGGCATTGCTGGGAAGCCCGGCGCATCAGCTGATCCTTCGCCGTAATCCATCGCCTTGGACCATCGACCAACGCGCATCCATTCCACGATGCTGTCAGGCTGATCTTGGCAAAGGTCCGTTCCAATCCCGAGGTTTTCCGCCCCGTATCGCGACGCGGCTTCGGCCACCATTTCGCAGAAGCTTTCCAACGTGCAGGCAGAACCATCCTTCAAATGATGCGGATAGACAGAGAACCCCATCATGCCACCACGTGCGACAAGCGGTTTGAACACGTCATCATCGAAATTGCGCAACGCGGGATGCCACCAACTTGGATTCGCATGCGTGATCGCAATCGGCCGCGAAGACGCGTCGATCGCTTCCAAGGTTGAGCGATCCCCTGAATGGCTCATATCAACGACAAGTCCGACGCGGTTCATCTCGGCGATGGCTTGTTTGCCAAATCGGGTTAAGCCAGCGTCATAGTCTTCATAACAACCCGTAGCGAGCAGGGACTGGTTATTATAGGTCAATTGCATAAAGCGGACACCAAGTTGGTGCACGATTTCAATCAGGCCGATGTCATCCTCAATCGGGCTAGGGTTCTGGAAACCAAAGAAAATCGCGGTGCGCCCTGTCGCGCGTGCGGTCGCTACATCTGCAGCAACTGTCCCACGCATGATCAAATCAGGGAACTGTTCGAAACGACGGTTCCAAGCCTCGAGTTGCAGCACCATTTCACGAAAACTCTCGTGATAGGTAATCGTCACATGAACCGCATCAACGCCACCTTCGCGCATCTGGCGAAAGACCTTTTCAGACCAATTGGCGTATTGCAGATTATCAATCAAATATCCCATCTGCGCACCCTGCCCCTACTGCGCAAAAAATACCAGAAAATGTGATCGGCAGAAGCACGCTTAAAGGGGCTTTGCCGTTTCGTTGCGCTTCGGCCTCGGGTATGAAGGACAAAAGACGAGTGTAGAGCGGGTAACATGCGCAATCTGATCACAACATTGGCGCTGACAGCGTGTTTGGCCCCTAACGTCCTAGGGGCCCAAGAAGTGCGTTTGGATGCGCCAAATGCCAGCGATGATTTGCGCACGTCCCTAACGGCGGCATCGTTAAGCCTAGCCCTGTCGCGCGATGGGGCCGTCGCACCGCAGGACTATATCGCTGCCGCACGCGCTGACTATCGCCGCCTTTTAACGGGTTTGTATTCCGAAGGATATTTCGGCGGAACAATTTCTATTCTTGTCGATGGGGTCGAGGCCTCACAGATCGACCCACTGATACCGCGAAATTCCGTGTCCACTGTTGTGCTTTCCGTATCTACGGGTCCGCAATTTACGTTCGGACGCGCCGACATCGCACCACTGGCAAGCGGCACACAATTGCCCGAGGCCTTTAGTACAGGAAACGTCGCCCGCACGGCTGACATCAGTGATGCCGCCAGTGCCGCTGTCAGCGGATGGCGCGATGTTGGGCATCCTTTGGCGGACGTCACAGGACAGAGCATCACCGCACGCCACCCTGATGAGCAGCTAAATGTATCGGTCATCGTTGATCCCGGTCCTGAGCTGACGTTTGGGAACGTCACAGTCTCCGGAAACGAGGCCGTACGCACGGAGCGGGTGCTTGCCATTGCAGGTCTGCCAGCTGGTACGTTTGACCCAGCGATGATCACGCGTGCCGAAACCAACCTGCGCCGCACCGGTGCGTTCAGCTCTGCCGCGATTATCGAAGGGGATACCGCCGAAGGCACCACGTTGCCGTTGACCCTGTCAGTGGTTGAGCAGACACCCCGTCGCGTTGGGGCGGGGATTGAATATTCCACAGTTTCCGGTCTGACACTGTCCGGCTTCTGGTTGCATCGAAACCTATTGGGCGGGGCTGAACGGTTTCGCGTTGATGGGGAGATCACAGGGCTTACGGGCAGTACGGGCGGAATTGACTACGCGCTCGGGGCCACGTTCTTACGGCCTGCAACATTTCGCCAAGACACAGATTTCTACACAAACGCCTACGCCGAACAATTGGACGAACCTTCGTTCTTCCAGCGTGATGCAAGCATTGAAGCCGGTATTATCCGCCGCATCCACGATGATGTGACGCTCGAATTTGGCTTAGGCTATACGGTGGGGGAAATTTCAGATTCACTGGGTGATCGTACCTACAACCTTATCTATGCACCGATTGAAGGAACCATTGATCGCCGCGATGACGCACTCGACCCGAACAGCGGATATTACGCCAACCTTCTTGTTTCCCCATTTGTTGGGCTGAATGGCACCGACAGCGGGTTTCGGATTATCGGTGACGGCCGCGTCTATCGCAGCTTTGGTGAAAACGACGGCGTGACGCTGGCGTTTCGCAGTCAGATAGGTTCGATCGTCGGCGCAGATGCCGCGAGCGTCCCTGCAAGTTATCTGTTTTTCTCCGGTGGCGGCGGCACTGTCCGGGGGCAGCCTTACCAATCGCTTGCGGTTGATCTTGGTGGTGGCAACGAAATCGGCGGAACGTCCTTCTTTGGTGCGCAACTAGAAGCACGCGTTGATGTCACGGACACCATCGGCGTCGTTGGCTTTGTCGACACCGGATTTATCGGTGCGGACGACATCCCATTTGAAAACGGTGATTGGCATTCAGGTGCGGGGCTAGGTCTACGCTACAATACGGGCATCGGTCCTATCCGCCTTGACCTTGCGACGCCAACTTCGGGTGATAGCGCTGGTGAGCGGTTGGAAGTCTATATCGGCATCGGGCAGGCATTCTGATGCGGATCGTCCTTGGCTTAGTATTGGTTGTTTGGGCGGGCTGCGCTTATTCGCAGACCACCGAAGAAGACCGCGACTATATTACGGGTCTCATCGAAGACACCATTTCAAACGACGACATGATCGTCCGCTTGGACAATTTCGAGGGTGCGCTCAGTTCTGAGGCGACAGCGGATGCTATTACAATTGCCGATCCTGATGGGATTTGGCTGCGCCTTGATGGGCTGACGATTGCGTGGAACCGGTCCGCGCTTTTGTCGGGCCGCGTTGAGGTCGAAACCTTGAGTGCCGAGCGCATCGAATTGATCCGCGTTCCTGCCTCAAATGACAGCACGACCGACTTGTCAGACGCACAAGCCACGCCTTTCAGCTTGCCTGAATTACCTGTGTCCATCGATCTTGGCACCGTGTCAGCGGATGAAATTGTACTGCCAGAAGCATTACTGGGCGAACCCATCACGGCGCAATTCGAAGGGTCTTTGGAACTGGGGAATGGCGCTGGAAACGCCGACTTCACATTAGAACGAACTGACGGCAAAACAGGCAACATTTCCGTAGATGCTTCCTTTGAAAACACCACACGTCAACTGACCCTGAACCTATTAGCGCATGAGGGTCAAAACGGAATCGCAGCGCGCCTGCTTAGCCTGCCTGACCGCCCCGCTGTTCGTCTAGAAATCGTCGGTGATGCGCCGCTTGAAAACTTTACAGGTGACATTGCGCTGGCGACAGACGGCGTGGATCGTGTGACCGGAACCGTCGCGTTATCCCGCCCAACGGATAGCGCGGACCAAGATTTCAACATTGCGTTAAACGGTGATTTGCGCCCAATGCTGGCCGACCAGTATGACCCTTTCTTTGGCCCCGAGACGAGCCTTCGCGTCCAAGGAGCCGCCCCCAGCGAAGGCGGCGTGCATCTTTCCAATCTGATCGTCTCTGCCGATCAGATCGTGTTGCGCGGTTCCGCAAGCATCGACGCGCAAGGCTGGCCTCAGACGATAGATCTGCGTGGTCGGCTTGGGTCCGGTGACACCACCCGAGTTTTGCTGCCAATCGCGGGCGACCCGATAGAGGTCAGCGGAATGTCACTGAATGTGCAATATGATGAGGCCGACGGCGACGCGTGGACAGGCGCATTCGATATCACATCGCTGACACGAACCGGCGTTTCTGTTGACGCACTTGCACTTTCAGGTGGCGGTGTAATTTCCCCAAGCATCGACGGATCGCGCGGTCGTTTTTCTGCGGACCTGAACTATGCCGCGCGAGGCCTCGCACTTGATGATGCGGCCTTAAGCGAGGCGATTGGAACAGATATCGAAGGTACGCTGGATGTCGGGCGATTGTCTGACGGCCCTTTTGTGGTGCGTGAACTCACGCTTGATGGAGCGGGAATTCAAGCGTTTGGGTTGGCCTACATAAACGGCCCTGACGATCGGTTCCAAACCCGTGCCGAGCTTTCCGTGACGGCGGATGACTTTAGCCGTTTCGCGGCGCTGATCGACGTAGATTTGTCCGGTAGCGGCGCGGTTGAGCTTTCAGGCACATCGCAGCCATTTGACGGTATTTTCGACATAGACATTGCAGCGCAAACAAATGACCTCGCGGTTGGCATGCCCCAAGTCGATCCGCTTTTGGCGGGCGAAGGAACGCTGGCCTTTCAAGTGGCGCGCGACACCGAGGGCACACGGTTAAGCGACATTCACATTCGCAACGAAGCGGTTGAGGCGTCTGGCGAAGCTGAGATTACAGCGCAATCCGCAACTGCCAATTTCGTCGCACAGATTGCAGACCTGAACATCGTAACGCCTGAACTTTCGGGCCCTGCAACGCTGCGCGCTGATCTGCAAACCGATGCTGAAGGTGTGATTGCGCTGGACGCAAACCTTGCAGCGCCACGTGTAAACGCATCAGCCACCGGTACGGCGTCGCCACTTGACGGCGGGTATGTTTTACAAACCGATGCGACCCTTTCGGTCGATAACCTCAGCGCCTATGGCAACATCATTGGGCAACGCATCGGCGGCGGCTTGTCGCTGGAAATGGACGGCGATTACACGACAACAACTGGTGTGCTGAACGCAGACGTTGCGGCCCGCACACAAGACCTACGCGTTGGACCGACGACGCTTGATCCTGTTTTGGCCGGGCTGGGTCGCGTGTCCGCAAACGTCAGCCTATCCGAGGCACGCCGCCTGCGCGTTGATGCCCTTGATGTCGTGTTTCCAAACCTGACAGCAAACGGGGCGGTCGCGACGTCCGGAAGCGACACCACTGCCAGCCTATCTGTTCGGTTGCGCGATATTGCCCTTCTGGTTTCTGATTTCTCTGGTCCATTAGTTGCGGAAATTTCCGCAAACCAAGATGCAGCGGGCTGGAATGTAACTGGTGATGCAACTGGTCCCGTTGGCACTTCGGCACGAACAACGGGCCGTGTCTCTAACGATGGTCAGCTAGATTTGAACGTCACAGGCTCCGCACCGCTTGCGCTCGCAAATGTGTACATCGACCCACGTCAGATCAACGGTCTGGCCCGGTTTGATCTAACCGTGAACGGCCCCGCCGCCCTTTCATCCGTGCGCGGCCCCGTCACGATCTCTGACACACGCCTTGCTGCACCCAACCTGCGCCAAGCGATCGAAGACCTGAACGGCACCATACAGCTGGCGGGTGGAACCGCGCGCCTTGATCTGTCTGCGGTTCATCCCGACGGCGGCACGCTGGCGCTATCTGGCCCTGTCGACCTTGAACCACCCTATCAAGCCGCCCTCAACGCGCAACTCAACGACATCGTCTTGCGTGATCCAACCTTGTATCGAACAACGGCAACTGGGCAGGTAACCGTAAATGGCCCGCTAACGGGAGGCGCTGAAATCGCCGGAACCATCGACATCGGCGCTACTGAGGTTCAGGTGCCGTCCACGGGCGTGAGCGCGTTGGGCAGCCTGCCAGAGGTCACGCACCTTGGCCCACGACTGGACGTTCAACAAACCCTTGCACGTGCCGGCGTTGGTACCGCGACAACCTCCGAGCAGGAAACCGCTTCTGGCCCCGACTTTCCGATCAATCTGCTTATCCGAGCCCCATCGCGTATTTTCGTTCGCGGTCGTGGGCTGGATGCCGAACTTGGCGGCGAGTTGCGCCTAACAGGGAGCCTTAACAATCTCGTCCCTATTGGTCGATTAGACCTTGTTCGCGGGCGCCTCAGCATCTTAGGCCAGCGCTTTGATCTCGATGAGGGGTACGCGCAGCTTCAAGGGGATTTTTCGCCTTACCTGCGGTTAGTCGCAACGACCGAGGCTGCAACGGGCACCGTGGTCAGCATCATCGTTGAAGGCCCTGCCGACGACATTAATGTGACTTTTGAAAGCACGCCTGAACTACCGCAGGACGAGGTTCTGTCGCAGCTGTTGTTTGGGCGCGATCTGTCGTCCATCAGCCCACTGCAAGCCGTGCAATTGGCCTCTGCTGTGGCAACGCTGGCGGGCACGGGTGGCACTAATGGCGGGATCGTCGGCAATCTGCGTGACGGGCTTGATCTTGATGACTTGGACTTCGTGACAAACGACGACGGAACAGCGGCCGTGCGCGCGGGAAAGTATATCTCGGACAACGTTTATACGGATGTCACCGTTGGCTCGAACGGCACTTCCGAGATCAACATCAATATCGATATCGATCAGAACTTCACCGCACGCGGATCGGTTGCGTCCGATGGTGAAACCAGCGTCGGTATCTTCTTTGAACGAGACTATTAAACGTCGTTAGCTGGGGGACATCCCGCGCAATCGTTCCGAACGTCGCCGCAGCACTTCGATTGTGAACAGCAGCAGAACCGACACTGCAATTAAGATCGTAGCAACGGCCAGAATGGTCGGGCTGATCTGTTCGCGAAGGCCCGTGAACATTTGCCAGGGCAATGTCTTTTGTCCCGCTGACCCGACGAATAGCACCACCACGACTTCATCAAATGACGTGATGAAGGCGAACAATCCACCTGACACAACACCCGGCAGGATGAGCGGCATTTGCACCTTGAAGAACGTCGTAACAGGGTTCGCACCCATGTTGGCCGCGGCACGCGTCAGCGATTGGTCAAACCCGACAAGCGTCGCCGTTACGGTGATAATCACGAACGGGATGCCCAGCGCTGCGTGCGCCAGAACCACGCCCCAATACGTCCCTGTCAAGGTAAACGGCAGTTCGATTTTGCCGAACGGCGTGGGGATGTAGGGGTTGGAGTAGAAGAAATACATGCCCGTCGCGGAAATAATCAATGGAACGATCATCGGCGAAATCAGGATCGCCATGATCGCACGGCGAAACGGCACGTGGGATTGGCTTAGACCAATGGCGGCCAACGTCCCCAAAGACACCGATAGGATCGTCGCCACTGGTGCGATCTTGAGGGAGTTTTTCAGTGCCAATTGCCAATCGGAATTCGTGAAAAAGTCTTCGTAGTGTTTGGTCGAATACCCATCTGGGTCAAACGCCAACATTTCCGGCGTGAACGTGAAAAAGTCCTGCGCGTTGAACGACAGCGGGATGATGACCAAGATCGGGGCGATCAGAAAGAAAAAGATCAACCCGCAAATGATACGGAAACTGTAGTGCCAAATGCGTTGGCCGCGTGTTGCGTATGGTGGCAATGAAGACATCAGATTAGCCCCCCAATTTCACGTTATCGATGCCGACGATCTTATCGTACATCCAGTAAAGCATCATCACGACCGCCAGCAGAATTGTGCCCAGCGCCGCAGCCAGACCCCAGTTCAGAGAGCTGGAAATATGGTAGGCAATCCGGTTTGAGATGAAGACACCCTTGGTGCCGCCAACCAGTTCAGGCGTGATGTAGTAACCAATCGACAAGATGAACACGAGGATACAGCCCGCGCCAATGCCCGGAACAGACTGCGGGAAATAAACCCGCCAAAAGGCAGTCCAGTTCGTCGCGCCAAGTGACTTCGCGGCGCGAAGGTAGCTAGGCGGGATTGTTTTCATCACGGAATACAGTGGCAAAATCATGAACGGCAAAAGGATATGCGTCATCGCGATGACCGTACCAGTTTGATTGTTGATCAGCGCCAAACGCTCAAAACCTTGGGCTGCCCATGCGAAATAGATCGCATCCGCACCGCCCCAGATATTGTTGAATAGGTTCCACACCCATGTGAGCGCATTCGCGATCGCGTAAAACGCGTTCAATAGCGTGTTGAACACCGGATCGAGGAACTTACCGACAGCCGTAGAATGATACCAAACCAGCGTATCGTTGATCACACCCTGCTGTTGCAGCAGCACTTTCCAAGCGGAGGTACGCACCAGAAGCGACGTCCAAAACGGAAGCAACACAAGGATCATCAGCATGTTGGCTTTGCGATCCGGCAGGTTCGCCAGCAACCACGCAATCGGATATCCCAGCAGCACACACATGCCCATGATCGACAGCGACATGATCATGGTACGAATGAACAATACGATATAGATCTGTTCATTTTCTGGGCGCCATTCAGGGCCATCGAGGCCCTTTTGCATGTCGATCGAGTTCAGAAAGTAACCGTTGGTGTAGGCAGGTGCATAGGTTTGGATCGTCGTCCAAACATCAGCGTCGCCCCAGTCCTCATCAATATCGAGGAACATCGCTTTCGGGTCATCCAATGTGACTCCAGCCAATGCACCCGCTGCTTCGTTCAGGATCTGCGAACGCCCATCCGACGCGCCTGCGTCAAGCGAACCATCAGGCAATTCCTGTGCGAGGACGTGAAACAGAATGGGCCACGGTCTTTCACCGAGCGGATTGTCATCCTCGCTGATGGTTTGCGCGACATAGGACGCATAAAGCGAAGTCGTACCTGGGAAAGCACTGGCAAAGTCTCCGTTTGCATCGAACGTTGGCGCGGCTTCGCGGGTCAGCGCATCTTGGCCGTCCCACTCATTGATCGCGTCAATCCAATCGGGCGTACCGATCAGCATGCCAAACGTATCGCGCTCTCCCCAAATATCGTTTGTATCTTCAAGGATGTCCTGCGGCGTTTCGCCGATTTCATCAACGCCACGACCCGTCTTACGAAACAGTGACGAAATCCCCGTTTGCTCATAGTTCAAACGGCTTCCAAGCCGGGTGTGCGCCTTTGCTTCAACGGCAACGGCCAGATCACGGGCCAATGCTTCGAACACGATATCATCCGGCGCGCCTTCACCATCCCAATCGGGAAGCAATGTCGCGGTGCGGGGCAATGTTTCAGAGACGATCTGGTTCTCAACAGATCGGAACAACATATCGGCGATCGGCATCACGAAAGACACCAAAATGAAAATCAGCAGCGGAGCGATCAGCATCAACGCGCGGAGCTTCTGGCGGCGCAACGCGCGGTTCAGGGACGCCTTTAGCGGTCGTCCATCTGCTGCCAAAACTGGGCCTGATGTTGCATCAGTCATTCGTATCCCTCCACAAGGACGATCATACTGTCAGCATTGGCATGGCGGATCTTGAGAACATCTTGATACGCAGGCGAATGGTAAAAATCTTGAGCAGCTTGATAGCTGTCGAATTCGAAAACGACGTGGCGCGAATATTGCGGCCCTTCCGCGTTTTCGGCTTCTCCACCGCGGATCAGAATGCGTGCGCCAGCGGCTTCAAACATCGGCGTGTCGAGTTTCACATACTCTTTGTATGCTTCCTCGTTGGTCACAGTGATGTGCCCGATGATGTATCCCTTGGCCATGCGCGGCATCCTACTTTCGGTGGTCGTTTGGTCGAAAGGGCGAGCCAAGCGGCCCGCCCTTCCAGTTCAATCGGTTACTGGGACAACCAGACCTGGAATTTCGCGTCCAGATCGTCACGGTAGTCAGCCCACCATTCATAGTTGTACAGGAACGTGTTTGTCGCGTTCGCTGGGTCTGTTGGCATGTGTGGTGCCATGTCGATACCCAGTTCAGCATGCTGACCTACGAGCGGTGCGGAAGATGCACGTGCAGGACCGTAGCTGATGTACTTGGCTTGGTCTGCAAGACGCTGTGTGTCAGTCGCGAAACGGACGTAGTCCAGCGCGCGTGCTTCACGCTCAGGGGACAGGCCTGTTGGAATGATCCAACCGTCAAGGTCAAACACTTGCGCGTCCCAGAGCATTGCAACCGGCTGGTCCTGCTCTTCGATCAGAGCAAACAAACGACCGTTGTATGTGGAACCCATGACGACTTCGCCGTCCGCCAAAAGCTGTGGCGTGTCAGCACCAGCGGACCACCAGATAACGCTGTCTTTGATGGTGTCGAGCTTGGCAAATGCCTGTGCCTGGCCTTCTTCTGTTTCCAGAACATCGTACACGTCGTCTTTCGCTACGCCGTCACACAGCAGAGCCCATTCCATGTTGTTGATTGGTCGCTTTTCGAGGGAACGCATACCTGGGTATGTTTCTGTGTCGAAAATTGCGCAGATGTCCGTTGGAGCTGTGTCACCAACGAGGTCTGTGCGGAAGCCAACAGTCGTGGAGTATACGATCTGTGGGATGAAGCAGTCGGAAACCAACAGGTCGCCAAAGTCTTCGGAAGCGGTGGAACCATCGTCGCCGTCTGCGAGCTGCTCATCCGCGTCGATTTCCAGTGCAAGGCCTTCGTCGCAAAGACGGATCGCATCGGATGCAACCACGTCAACCACGTCCCAAGTGACGTTGCCAGCTTCGTTCATCGCACGAAGTTTCGCGACTGCTTCAGCAGAGGATTCATCGTTGATGATGTTTACGCCAGTCATCTCAGCGTAGGGCGTGTGATACGCGTTCTGTTGTGATGCGGAGTATGCGCCGCCCCAGCTAACGATTGTCATTTCATCGGCCATGTGACCGTCAGCAACTGCGAGAGTCGCAGACAGCGTCAGGCATGTTGTGGCCATCAGTTTCATAGTCGTTTTCATTGAAGTCTCCCATTGAAACGCCCGGTTTTATACGTTTCAGCGTGACCATCCGGGCAACGGCCATGCTGTTTGATCGAACGTTGAACGATTACGCGTCCAGCGCTCGGCAATCTTCTGCCATCCACCCGATTTCGATCATCTCGCCGGGTTTCAGGCGTTTTTGGTCAGGCGCATTACGTGTCTTGATCACGAACTCATCCGTTCCAGCAACGCGCAGTCGTGTACGGAAAATATCGCCCATGTAGATGAACTCAAGCACTTCGGCTTTCAGTGTGTGGGCATCAGCGTGCAGGCGCTCACGGTTGAACTCAACGCGCTCAGGGCGAATAGAAACGCGTGTGCGCTCACCGACCTCGGACACGTTCACCGGAACCGCATCGATAATGTCACCACTGTCGAGCTTCACTTCGCAAGTGTCGCCTTTGATTTTGGTCACCACGCCTTCCAGCGTGTTGTTCTCACCAATGAACTGCGCAACGAAGCTGTTTTCGGGCTGCTCATAAAGCTGATCTGGCGGCGCGAGCTGTTGAATACGACCGTCATCGAACACGGCAACACGGTCTGACATTGTCAGGGCTTCTGTTTGGTCGTGGGTCACGTAAACCGTGGTGATCCCCAGCTCATGCGCGAGGTTGGTAATTTCGAACTGCAACGTTTCGCGCAACTGTTTGTCGAGCGCTCCAAGCGGTTCATCCATCAGCACCAGCTCAGGTTCAAACACCAACGCACGTGCAAGCGCGATGCGCTGTTGCTGACCACCGGAAAGCTGTGCCGGACGACGGCCAGCGAAATCTTGCATCTGAACCATGCCCAGCGCGCGCATGACTTTTTCCTCACGCTCGGACTTACCGATCTTGCGGACCTCAAGCGGGAAGGACAGGTTTTCGGCAACCGACATATGCGGGAACAACGCGTAGTTCTGGAACACCATGCCGATGCCGCGCTTATGCGGTGGGATGTTGTTAATTGAGACACCGTCTAGCAGGATATCGCCGTGCGTGGCAGTTTCAAACCCAGCGAGCATCATAAGGCAGGTCGTTTTGCCGGATCCAGATGGCCCAAGCATCGTCAGAAACTCGCCCTTCGGCATTGAAAGATTCAGGTCCTTCACGACGAGAACTTCACCGTCATAGCTCTTCTGAACCCGCTCGAAAGCAACAAATGCCGATTGAGTATCTACCATTTTTGCCGTTTCCCCCTTCGGACCGGTGCGCATGTGCGCGACGTGATATTTCACTGTCGGCTACCAGCCTGATAGACTAGTGCGCGGAATACAACCAAGTATTCGAAGTCAAATGGCGCGCAATTTACCAATTTGACGACGATTTTGGCTGCGATTTGGCGCGTTGCCCGCAATTTGTGCGGATGTACGTCCAGATGGCCGTACACCCTAGATTCTTTCATTTTAGCCGACCACGTTGAAATCGGGTCCATATGGATAGCCCGTGATGTTCTCGTTGCCGTCCTTATTGATCACAAGGATATCATGTTCACGGTAGCCGCCAGCGCCTAGATTTCCGTCGCCTATCGTCAGCATCGGCTCCATCGAGATCACCATGCCCGGCTCAAGAACCGTGTCGATATCTTCGCGCAACTCAAGCCCCGCTTCGCGCCCGTAATAGTGGGACAGCACGCCAAACGAGTGACCGTAACCGAATGTGCGGTACTGCAACAAATCACGTTCAGCGAAAAAATCGTTAATCTTATGCGTTATCTCGCTGCAGCTCGCACCGGGAACCAACAGCGACATGCCATACTCATGGGCCGCGACGTTTGCTTCCCATATCTTCAGGCTCGCGTCGTCGACTTCGCCGACAAACATGGTGCGCTCGAGTGCAGTGTAATAGCCAGAAATCATCGGGAATGTATTGAGGCTGAGGATATCCCCACGCTCAAGTTTACGGGATGTGACAGGGTTATGCGCCCCGTCTGTGTTGATGCCCGATTGAAACCAAACCCACGTGTCGCGGTATTCCGCATCAGGAAAGCGCTTGGCGATCTCAAGCTCCATCGCATCGCGCCCTGCCATCGCAACGTCAATCTCACGCACGCCAACCTTGATCGCGTCTTTGATGGCATAGCCACCGACATCAGCCACATTTGCACCCGCGCGGATCAAGTCAATCTCGGCTGCCGATTTGTGCATCCGCTGCTTCATCGTTGTCGGGGCGATGTCCATTGACGACTTGGGCGTCAGAAATTCGTCCATAAGCGCCTTTTGCGCAAGGCTTAGATGGTCGCCCTCATATCCAATATCCTTGCCAGATCCGGCCACGGATTGAATGGCACGCCAGTAGTTGTTTCGCTGCCAATCGGTGTAAGTGATGTTATCGCCATACCCACGGCGGAACGGTTGTGCTGCGTCAATCCCAGCCGACATTGTGACGTTATCAGTTGCCGTCACGACAAGCGCATATGGCCGCCCGAACGCACAATACAGAAAGCCGGAATAGTAGGCGATGTTGTGCATCGACGTGAATACGCAGGCATCCACACCCAAGTCAGCCATGCTGTTGCGCAGCTTGGTAAGGCGGGTTTCATACTCAGCGTCCGCGAACGGCAGGACCTTGTCCCCTTGGTGAAAACGATAGTGCTGTGGGCGATCCATGAAAGGACTCCTTCGCGATAAAAACCTAAGCTTTGCGAGGAGGGCCGAAACCTTCCCCTGCGCGCAATGCGACAAAGCAAGATCCCGGCGTTCAGGACAAATGAAGGGCGCAATTTGAAATGAAGCGACGCCATCGCTGGCCCTTTGGGCGAACGTAATTCTGAAACGCTGAGTCGGGCAAGAAAAATCCGGCCTCCCGTTAGGAAGGCCGGATCATTTCGTTTTGCTGTCTTAGAATCGATTATTCGACAGGCCAGCCGCCGATAGCGCGGACCTCAACGAATTCGTCCAAGCCCCACTTGCCGCCTTCGCGTCCATTTCCGGACTGCTTCATGCCCCCAAACGGAGAACCGGACCCACGGCCTTTACCATTCATATCAACCATACCGGTACGCATTTCGCGTGCGACACGGCGGCCTTTTTCTGCATCAGTTGTTTGAATGTAGTTGGTCAAACCGTAATCCGTGTCATTGGCAATAGCGATCGCCTCTTCTTCGGTGTCGAACGGCATCATGGACAAGACAGGCCCGAAGACCTCTTCGCGCATAATGTTCATGTCGTTGTTGCAGTCTGCAAAAACAGTCGGCTTCACAAAGAACCCGCGGTTCAAACCCTCAGGGCGGCCAACGCCACCGGCAACAAGGTTCGCACCCTCATCGATGCCTTTTTGGATCAGGTCCTGCACTTTGTTGAACTGCATCTCGGAAACGAGCGGACCAATGTGCTGCCCTTCGTTCGCAGCTGGATTGACCTTTGTTGCGTTCGCCGCTGCGACCGCTTGCTCAACAGCTTCATCGTAACGAGAGCGTTCAACCAGCATGCGCGTCGGCGCGTTACAGGACTGGCCCGTGTTATTGAAACAACGTGCAATGCCTTGTTGAACGGCCTTTGGATCGGCATCTGCAAACACAATGTTCGCGCCCTTCCCGCCCAGCTCAAGGCTAACACGTTTGACAGTTGGAGCTGCGGCAATCGTGATCGCTTGCCCCGCGCGAGTAGACCCCGTGAAGCTAACCATGTCGACGTCTTTATGAACAGACAGCTGGCTACCAACGCCAACACCGTCGCCGTTCAGCATGTTGTACACGCCAGCAGGAACACCGGCCTCATGCATAATTTCGCTGAACAGGGTCGCGGACAGCGGGGATTGTTCGGACGGTTTCAACACCATCGTACAGCCCGTTGCCAACGCAGGGATTACCTTTAGCGTGATCTGGTTCATCGGCCAGTTCCACGGCGTGATCAGTGCACAGACACCAATCGGTTCGTGAATGATATGCGTGCTTTCGTCGCCAGCGCGCAGCGGGCCTTCGAATTCAAATTCCTTCAGCGCTTGGATAAACGCGTTGAGGTGATACGAACCGGTGCCGGATTGCTGCACCTTGGACATATCAATTGGCGCACCCATTTCACGGCTGATGACTTCGCCCATCTCATCGGAACGGCGCATGTAAATCTCAAGAATGCTTTCCATCAACTCAAGGCGCTCGGCTTTGGAGGACATGCGCCATTTCGGGAACGCAGCCTTCGCAGCGGCAACGGCAGCATCGGTGTCAGCCTGACCACCCAAAGAGATCACAGAAGTGGCCTCCTCGGTCGACGGGTCGATCACATCAAAATCAGTTCCAGCAATCGGAGCGACCCATTTGCCATCAATGTAAAAGTTACGCGCGTTGTCCATTTTTCCAACCCTTTCAATTCTCTCAAAACGTACATCAACACGACGGGCGCCCCGTGCAAGCCAAATCGTAAAAATTAAATCGCTCACACTGGGTCACAGTGGTCCCAATGAGTGGCCGGCAGATGTAATAATCCGGTTAAGTCACACAACCCTAGGTGTCTTCAGAATGCATCGCCTTCCCAAAAACGACAGTTCTGCCCCAATTCTGCCACAATGTTTTTCGCAAATTGCAGCAATTATATAAGAAAAATGCAGTTTTTAGCAGGCAGAACAGATGATCAGGATTATTTTATCCGCTGGCAGCATCGTTGTATTAGTAGGTTGCTCAGTGGTCGGACCAAATTACGAAGTCCCAACAATGGACGTGACACCAACGTTCATGTTAGGCGGCGACAGCACTTTATCAAATGCAAACGCTGACCCGTGGTGGCAGCGCTTGAATGACCCTATTTTGAATGAGTTAGTCTCACGCGGTGCGCAACAAAACCTTAACGTGCGCTCGGCGTTGGAACGGATCACAGCGGCAAACGCACGGTTAGGGCAGACAGGCACAAACGCACAATCCAACGGCGCGCTTCCTGCAGCTGTCCAGCAACGAGGTGACAGCAGCGGTTCCGACACAACCAACAACCTCGCAATAAATGCCGGTTATGTTATTGACTTATTTGGCGGTTTCGCGCGCGAACAGGAACGTTCAATCGCGAACCTAGAAGCTGCCCAGCTTGATGTTGGGACGATCCGCCTTGCTTACCTCGCGGATCTGACAAACAGCTATATTCAAGCGCGCTACAATCAAGAAGCCGCTGCAATCACGCGTCAAACCATCGCAAGCCGCAGACAAACGCTGGCAATTGTGAACGAGCGGCGCTCCGTTGAAGAGGCGACCGAACTCGAAGTTCAACAAGCGCGCTCCCTTCTTGCGTCCGCGCAGGCACCGCTGCCGGTCTTCGTGGCGAACTTTGAGGTGAATGTTTTCCACATCGCAACCTTACTCGCCGAACCCGCATCCCCCCTATTGGAACAAATGCAATCGGGCGCACCCCAACCGCACCCGCATGGCTTTACCAACGTAGGTTTGCCCGCAGATTTGCTGCGTAACCGACCAGATTTGCGCGTTATGGAAAGAAACCTCGCGGCAGCGACAGCACAAATTGGCGTCGCTGAAGCTCAGTTATACCCATCGGTCCAACTAAGCGGAACGATCGCAGCTGGCACAGCAGACGGTTGGTCTTTTGGCCCACTCCTTAGCCTTCCGGTTTTGAACCGCGGTTTTTTGCGTGCCCGCCAACAGATCGCGCAATCCGCTGCACGCAGTTCTGAACTGGACTGGCGGAATGGTGTTCTTATCGCAGTTGAGGAAGTCCAAGTCGCGCTTACGCTGTGCCGGAACTGGAACCGCCAAATTCAACATCTTGAGCGGGCCGCGACAGCATCCCGATCCGTACTGCGTCTGTCACGAGAGTCTTATCGCCTCGGCGAAGCGACCCTTACGGATGTCTTAGACGCAGAACGCATTAACGCCAGCAACCGCATGGCCCTCGCGGACGCACGTCGCAACTACGCGCTCAGCTGGATGCGTGTGCAAGTTGCGACTGGGCACGGCTGGAATGTTGAAGGAATGACGTTTGACGCCGAAGGTCAGGCACCTGTCCTACCATCAGATCCATTGGGTCTTGAGGGGACGGTTCTTGTATCTGGCGAAAACAATTGATCTGATGCCCGCCTGTAATCTGGCGGGCATGATCCGGTTAACGGCGATAGCACCGTGATGGATTACCGAAACCTGCAGGCGTGCAAACATATGTCCCGCTGCCCGTGGTCGTCGCGGTATTTGCCGTTTGTGCAGCAAGCATCGTTGGTGATGTCGAAAGTGTCAGGCTGAAAATGCCGGCAAGCCCAATTGCGAACAGTCGGCCCGAAGGCCGTTCAATAAAATTCGTCACTGCGTTCTCCTCAAATCGGGGTCACATTTGAAGTCCGCAACCCTCGTCAATATTTGAAGAAATGCCTTAAAAACCCCTAAACGGTCAAGCCAGCGGGATTTCAAAACCTGTGAACGTGACTCAAAAGCCGATTGGATGAACGCGTGTGTTCGTCGCCCCTGCCAAGAAGCAACGCGAACTCAATACGATAGGTGTTTTTGCAGTGCTGGCCTTTTAGATGGCGATTTGCCGCCTAGTTTGCGGCGATGTTAGGAAATACATCAGTTCAGCCCCTGCTGCGTGCGACGCCAATCTGGTAAACCGAAGTCGTTCGGCCATGGATAGACCTCTTGCTGGTTGAAATACACAACCGCGTCGAGTTCCGGATAAAGCGCGGCTTTGCTACGTACATCCGCCTCCCACATCGCCATATGCTCAGCGTCCCCAACAAAACCAAGCTCGGCCACCATGATGGGTTTTTCGAACGCAAGCGCGCGTTCGTAGCGCGGCGCGAAGATGTCATCGAAAGATTGCTTCTCACCCAACACTTGCTCTTCCCACGGGCCAAGACTGAAGACAGACAGCCCGACGACATCGACGTAATCATCGCCTGGGTAGAAATCGGCCATGTTTTCGAACCCTAACGGGGACCACATGAACGCAGCATCTGGTGCCGCGTTTCGGCACACATCGATCATGCGCTTATACGCATAGACGTAGTCTTGCGGTTCCCACCCAGCCCAAATGAACTGACCACTTTCGTCGTCCATTTCTTGTGCCCACCGGATCGTAAGCGGGCGATCAAGCGCGCTGAGCGCGGAGCAAACCGTATCCATCGTTTCATCGTATGCACCTGACGCAATGCCGTTTTGTAAAACCGACGGAGAATTGCGTTCATCACGTGTCCATGTCCACGGCTCAATCGTCACCAAAAGCGCGCGATCACGCGCGGAGGTATAGGTTTCCGCTTCCGCAAGGCTGGGCAGGAAAACATCTTCCCAAGGCAGGAACAGGTGTTCGATCGCAACGCCTTGGACATCGCTATAGTCGCCACCTGGATCAAACACCCCAAATGGAATGTCCCCCGGTGGCAGAGATTGCGCAACGGCCGTTGATCCGGCCATAAGAGCGGCAACAAGTGCCGCCGCGTTCATAGGTTGTTTATGATTAGTGAATGACATCTTATTCCCCTCCTCTATTTCGGGTTTGTAAAAGGTCCGAAAACCAATTTGAATTGTAAGAAACGTGCAGGTTCCCGTAATTGCCCTGCCCAGCACCAGCCACCACGTAGCCGGACTGCAAGAATTGTAGGTCGCCGCTCGTCGTCGCCAACGCGATCGCCGCATCACGCCCCTGCATGACCAAGCCATAGCCAATCGCACCGCCAAGCACGGCAACGGCCGCGAATTGCGCCAAAGCGTGCTTACTAAGCTGGTACTGCCTGCTTGGGTTTTCGCGCAGATGATTGACAATGATGATCGCGAACAAGCTGGTGTAGATGACAGCGTTGATCAGCGCAAAGATGTAGAACCCAGCAGCGTCCTGAACATTGGTCGCAAGCAACACTGGCACCAAAGACCCAAGCGCCAACGCGAAATACGGCAGCAGCACTGACCACGACACCACCGACGATGCAGCCTCGCCCTTGGGTGTCACGCGGAAGTCGACAAACTTACCCGACAGTTTATCCCAAGTTGCCATCAAACAGCCCCACAGCACCCACGGCCATTGCAATGCCGCGAACAACGCCTTTTCCCAGCCAAGCACTTTGGCATCAAAGGGTCTAAAAAACCCGTCGGCCCGAATGAGATAGGCAAGCCAGACAAGCACAGCGATAGACGGCAATACATGTGCGATAAAAGCTGGGTAAGTCACCCCGACAAAGCGGACGTCGAATAGCAACGCAACAATCGGCAGCGCGAACATAACAGCCATGAAAACGGCAAAGATCGGGTACCAAAGTTGCGAGAAAACGAATTGGAATTTTTGGCGCGCAGGCAGCGCACGAAAGTAGCGTGGCGTATGCGCCAACAATAGCGTCACGAGGCTACGCGACCATTGAAATTCTTGCGTGACCAGATCCGCTAGGTTGGCGGGCCCCTGCCCAATCGCAATCGCGTCCATCGCGTGCATGCCGCGCCAGCCGCCTGCGTTCATCAGCATCGAGGTTGAATGATCTTCGGCCAGCTCTGGCCCGAGTCCTCCAATCTCGCGAAGTGCTTGTGTGCGTACGGCGTAGTGTGACCCGATGCACATGGGCGCCCATCCGTTAGAATACCCCGCCTGCAACACCCCGTGAAACATAGCCTCGGCGTGCAAACGTGTCCGCGCGGCCCAACTGATGTTTGCGTTTTGTGAGCAAATGCTTGGCGCACTGACGTACCCAATCGACGGGTCAGAAAATGGCCGCAAAATTTCGCACAGGTAACCTGGCTGCGGGACATGGTCCGCATCCAGTTGAGCAACAAAATCATAACCCTCATACCCGTAGTGGTCATAGAAATACGCAAGGTTACCTTCTTTGCAACGCGTGCGACGTGGCCAATTTGGTTGGTGGTATTCGTCTACGCCTTTGCGTGTCGAAATCTTGATACGATTCGCTTCGCACCATGCAATCGTTTCGGGCTGCGGGTCTTCGTCCGCCAACCAAGTGTCATGTTTTACATCCTGCGCAAGCATCGCCAGAAGCGTTTCGCGCACCACGTAAAAGGGCTCTGCAGGGGCTTTGGTCACGACCATCGCGACACGTGGTGCAACGAGATCTTTCGCGGATTTCGCAACCTGTTGCGCACGCATGAACATCGCGATGAAATAGATTTGGAGGAAGAACACCCAGAACAGGCATGCGCTGACCAACACATATCGCGCCAAGCCGATGTTATGTTCTGGTCGCAACCACCACGCCCAAAAGAAACCCGCCGCAACGAGCCAGACAGTAACAAATACGCGGTATTTCACGCGGGTGCGCCCCGTAAGGACGGCCTCGCGGAATTGGGATTGGTTTGCGGAAGGTTTAGGCAGAAATCGCATGGGCGGCCTCCATTCCCATGCTGCGAACCGCATCCGTCACGATTGTCGTAAGGTCAGATCGCTGCGGCACGAATCCAAGCATTTCGCGTGCAAGTGATGCATCTGCCACCAACACGGGCGGATCACCAATACGACGTCGGGCAACCTCAACAGGCACATTACATCCTGTGACCTTCTCAACCATTTCGACAATTTCAAAGTTAGACGCACCCTGCCCGCTGCCCAGATTAACGGTAAGGTTCCCACCATTTGCGCGAAGGTGCTCGAACGCCAAGATATGCCCATGAGCAAGGTCGGACACATGAACGTAGTCGCGAATGCAGCTGCCGTCCGGCGTGTCATAGTCACCGCCGAACAGTTTCAGCAGCGGGGTTCGTCCAATGGCCGCGAATATCGTAAGCGGAATGAGATGGGTTTCGGGATCATGGTTTTCCCGCAAAGTGCCACTAACGTCCGCTCCTGCGACATTGAAATACCGCAAGATGCCGTATGCCATGTCAGTCTGTGGCGCGACGTCCATCAGCATCTGCTCACACATCAGTTTGGTCATCCCATACGGATTGATGGGGCGTTGCGGCGTGGTTTCATCGACAGGGATTTGATCGGGAATGCCATAAGTCGCACAGCTGCTGGACAGGACAAACGTTTTAACTCCAGCAGCTGCGCAGGCGGTGAGAAGGGACAGCATCCCACCGACGTTGTTGTCATAGTATTTCAAAGGATCTGTGACAGACTCGCCCACATAGGCGGAGGCCGCAAAATGCAGCACTGTATCGACGTTGTGTTTGATCAAAGCATCGGTAACCCGTTCCGTATCGCGAAGATCCAGATTAACGAGCGACCCCCAACGAACGGCATCACGTGATCCCGTGGACAGGTTGTCGATGGTCAGCGGTTTGATCCCACGCGCCGCCAAGGCAAGACACGCATGGCTACCGATGTAGCCCGCCCCGCCAGTCAAACATATGGACCCCTTAGATGTCACTCTGCCGCCATCGACGCTTGAGGAACCAAGCCCGCCTCCATTGCAAAATATGGGATTGTTTGCGCAAGACCTTCAGCGAGCGTCACACGCGGCGCCCAGCCCAAAACCTCATTCGCGCGGGTGATGTTTGGTTTGCGCTGTTTGGGGTCGTCCTGTGGCAATTCCACGAAGCGAAGCTTTGAGGTCGAGGTTAGCGTTTCAATCACTGTTTCGGCCAACTGTAGGACTGTGAATTCGGTTGGATTGCCAAGATTGACCGGTTCGCACACTGCGTCGGTTGCATTCATCAAGGCCATCAAGCCGCAAATCATATCGCTCAGATAGCAAAACGAACGTGTCTGGCTGCCGTCGCCGTAAACTGTGACGTCAGCCCCCGCCAATGCTTGAACGACAAAGTTGGAAACGACCCTACCGTCGCTTGGCGACATACGCGGGCCATAGGTGTTGAATATCCGCGCGATCCGGGTGCTGACGCCCCGTTGCTGGTGATATTCATAAAACAGCGTCTCAACGGCGCGCTTACCTTCATCATAACATGACCGTGGCCCAACTGTGTTGACGTTGCCGTGGTATCCTTCGGGCTGCGGACTGATATCTGGGTCGCCGTACACTTCAGACGTGGATGACTGTAGAATTGTCGCGCCCCAACGCTCAGCTAGATCAAGCAAATTCATCGCGCCGTAAACATTGGTCTTGAACGTATGTAGTGGGTTCTCTTGATACTTTGGCGGAGAAGCCGCGCAAGCCAAATTGTAGATCTGATCAACAGCCCCGATCTCGGGCAGCTCGTCGACGATATCATGACTAACGAGCGTGAATCGAGGGTGGCTAAAAAGCTTCTCAACATTACAAAGACGGCCCGTCAGAAAGTTGTCGACACACACAACCCAGTGCCCATCTTCAAGAAGCGTCTCGCACAGGTGCCCGCCAAGAAACCCGGCACCGCCAGCCACGAGGATACGCTTTTCGTCACCACACTTTTGTTGGTAAAAATCCGTTGTAAATATCGTCACCACTGTTCCCCCCGAAACAATAGGCCTTGTCAAAAATGTTGCCTCGTTTGAAGGATGACTGACCGCTAAATATGCGAACATCCCAAGGCACCAGGGCAATAAAATCAGCCCCAAGGCGCGTTAAAATCTATGTAAACCGTAGGACGAAGGGGGGATTGGGGTAAGCTAACAATAAGGATAGCATTGTTTGGCTTGGGTCAGTCGGGATAATTGAAATCGCTCACGGTTTTCCAGATATCGCGATTGATTGACCTCAATTCAGCGATTGCAGCTTTGACCGCTTCGGCGGCGGCCGCATCAAGGTCATTTACTTGCCCCATCATGAGTTTGTCTTTGCGATCCGCGATGCGCATCAGAATAGAGCGAGGGTTTTCACCTTCGTTATCGAAGGCGTAAATACAATGGTTATAGCGGTTACGTAGCGCGGACTGGCGTTGAATTCGTCCGGTTAATTCCAACACGCGCTCGCGTTCAACTTTGTCTACGCGGTCCAATTTTGAAAGCCGTTCAACCATGTCGATCCGCGCGCGTGTGGTGTTCAAGGTAAGGAAAACGACGGTCGCGATTTCCTTATCCATATCCGAAAGCCCTGCGATCAAATGGATCAACAGGCTTTCCGTGTTTGTCCAAGAATAGTTGAGCTTGCCGATCAGCAGCAGAAACGCGTCAAAATCGACGGCGCCATCCCGCTTACTGATATCGACAACGGCACGCTTCATGACGACAGCTTGTGGCCATGATACCAATTCGCGGCTTCCGTTCGGTTGTGCACGCCCAGCTTGGCAATGATGTGATGCATGTGCAGCTTCACAGTATGTTGGGACAGCTGCAATTCATCAGCGATGTTCTTGTTTTGCATCCCGCTCGCCGCTGATTTTAGAACCTGCAGCTCCCGTGTTGTCAGCTTGACATCATCCAGCAGGTCCACCTTTTCGTCTTGTTGCGGTTCAGTGATCGTTTGATCAGCTGCAACAGGTGTGGGTGTTTTGGGGATCATCAGTTCTGACGGGACATAACATTCGCCCGACGTAATAAGACGTAAAACGGACAACCAACCATCCACGTTCAAATTCATCGGAAGAAATCCTATCTTACCCCATGACGGGTTAACGTAGATTTCAGCCAGGAAATTCCGTGCAACACTCCGACGTCGATACGCCAAGACAATGCTCGCAAAAGGAAACGCTTCAAGCAGTTGCGGCAGAACGGCTGTCAATTTGCCAATCATCGCTTCGTCCACTGCGATAAGCCGCACCGCATCGGCGCGTTCCTTACCCAACAAAAGCAGATCGTTCACCTGTGCTGTTCGCAAGCAAGCCATGCAAGGAAACTCGGTTTCCGCGATCGAAAGCATCGTATCCGAAAAGCCAAGCGCGTCTCCCACAAACACGCCCGTTGCAGATTTGGAATTCAAAATCTCATCATGTTTCATATCGTCACCCGTTAAATACTTCAGTCCCATCCCACCGATTAAATTACGGCGTCTCCAAACCGGAAACCTGTTCCGATCAACAAACAACGGATCAACACAGTGCGGGTTAAGTCCCACATTGCGCGTCCTACACTAGTACTCAAACTGCCCTCAGACAGTGAACGAAGCTTCCAAGAATTGGGTAAAATAACCCGTCGGAAGCCTGATAATTTGCCAAAACAGCAAATCACGAAGTCGAAAATAATCAGAACGATCAATAATGTCGTCGGCCTGATCTAAAGCTTTACGTGGGGGTAACTTACCCTAATCCAAAGCATTTGCCGAATGAATTTTTTGTAACCGTTTGCAAAAACTCAAGTTTATCACCGACCAGATAACCTAAGGGACTGTGGATAAATTGATCCGCGATCTAAACCTTTTGTTAACCTTCTGCGATTTAACGCCCAAAAATCAACGCCCTACCCTGCGCCAAGATCATTAACACATTGTCCAGCTTCCCGATCGCCTTTGATCGAACCAACCTAGGGCAGTCACGAATTTGCGTGATGGCCGACACCGCATTCGGAGTTGGCGAAGGTTGCAACTAGGGGGCGAATTAGCCCGAATCACCTCGCTGCCACCTGACGTTGGAAATTAGACCTTGGGGGGCCCGCGAACGAAAACAAACAGACAGTCACATACTGGGTGAACCTTGGATCGAGTCATCGTCCGACGTTCCCAAATTGAACTTCAAACCAAAACATCATCTGCACGTTGGTCGTCTTAGATAGAGTGACGATCCCGTAGGTGTAATTTTACGGAGATACAACAATGTCTAGCAATAGAAATTTCATGATGCCCCCTATGGGCGGCAACGGTAACCAAGATCAGGACCAAGATCAGGATCAGGCGCAACTTCAGGCGCAAGCAGAGCTTCAGGCTCAGCTTCAAGGTCAAGGCCAATCCCAGCATTCCTCTAGCGAAAACGATAACGACAACGGGAATATGAACGGCAACGGCAACGGTAACCTGAATGGTAACGGAAACCTGAACGGTAACGGAAACGGTAATGAAAACGGGAACGGCAACTCCAATGCGAATGCCAGCTCGAACGGTAACGGGAACCTGAACGGAAACGGTAACCTGAACGGAAACCTCAACGGTAACCATAACTCAAACTCAAACGCTTCAGATACTGACGTTGATGTCGATGTTGATATCGATCTGGATTTCGATGGGTACATGCCAGACGACAACGACTTTGCTGACGTCGACCTGAGCCACTCTTCGACAGGTGACATCATCATGGCCGAGGGTGGCATTAACTACAGCCCAGGCGATGACATGAACCTCGAAGACATCCTTAACGATGCTCTGAACGGTGCTGGCAACGACTCTGCGACTGTGAACGCTCAGTCCAACAAGCTGACTGACAACGACACACTCGATCACGTGTCAAACAGCGGCAACCTGCAGCAGACCAACACCTCTTCAGGTGGTCACGCAAAAGCTGACGATGGCATCTCTGCGGGAGCAGATGGTGGCAAGGGCGACGGCGAAGCTTACGCAACTGGCGGATCAGCACTTGGTGGCATGGGCTTCGGTGGCCATGCAGCAGCGGGCGGTGGAACATCCGGTGACGGTGGAAAAGCCAAAGCAGCTGGTGGCGAAGGTGACGACGGTGGTGATGCCACTGCAGTCGGTCTTGGTGTCGGTCTTGGCGGCGCATCCTCTGGTGCAGGCGCAACTGGCGGAGAAGCCGGAAACGCTGGATCTGTAGCTGCAGGTCTCGGCCTTGGTGCAGCACTGTCCGATGCGAACGCTGATGGCGGAGACTCCGGTGATGCCGGCGGAATCGGCCTTGGTCTTGGTGGCGCACATGCGGATGCCGATGCGGATGCAGATGCAGGTGGATCCGGCGGCTGGAGCCCGTTCAAAGGTGGCCACGGTAAAGGCAAGGACGACGATGGTTCTGCTGATGCGGATGCCGATGCGGATGCAACTGGAACCGGTGTAGGCACTGGAACTGGCACAAGCGGTAACGCAGGTGATGCAGACGCGTCGTCTGGCGCTACAGGTATGGGCGCTGGAATGGCTGGATCTGGTGACGCTACTGGCGGCAACGGCGGCGACGCTGGTGCAGCATCCGGCGCTTGGAATGCAACAGCTGGTAACGGTGGCATGAACACTGCGACGGCTGGTGCTGGTGGTGACGGCTATGGCGGACACGCTTGGGGCGGTGACACTGGTAACGCATTCGGTGGCCAAGCTCAGGTTGGCGGCGTCCAAGCTGGCGGCGGTACTGGCGGCGCAAGCGGTGACGCTTTTGCTGGCGGTGGCGGTGACGGCGGAAACGCTGGCATGTGGGGCTCAAACAACGGTGACGACGGTTATGTCACTGGTGAGAGCTTTGCTTCTGCTGCTTCGCAGATCGATACATCTGCGTTCAACCAGACCATCGTTCAGGGTGCAAACGTGCTCGGTAACACTGTCGATATGACAGTTGTCGGCGGCTCGTTCAGCTCTAGCTACATCGGCGACGATGGCGACGGCGCATAGGCGTTAGAATAATCCTTCTGGGTCCGGAGCAATCCGGGCCCAGACCCATTTCAGACTATTCGATTTAATAATTTTCAGAACACAGACGCATATTTTTTTGCGCACTAACAATAAAAAACTATTCGAGGCGAGCGCCAATATTAACTCAAAGCGAGGCTGCGATGTTAATGGATAAAATGACCGAAATGGTCGCCCACATGGTCGGTATATTTCACACGACCTTGGAAGAAGAACGGATGCGCGACGCCTTTGACAAATTCAAAGCGCTCGCAGCAGCGGACCCAGAAAACGACCCCCTAGAAGCGATGGGGATCGAGTTCAAAGCCAAGTACACGCTGGAGGGTTTCACCCCCGGATTGCGTTATGCCGAAGGTTCGCAGGTTGATCCGACCACTGATATTAGCAGCCCGTTCTTTTCGGGCGCGAACTACCCGATCCTGAAACTTCCACCGATTGTTTCAGGGCCCAATCACGATTTTCCATTCTTCGCGACTTCCGCAGAAGGCCGCATCACGTTTACGCTTGAACCACCTTCAAGTGTCGTGGTCATCTCCTTTCAAGATGCCTACCTAACCGACAACGACATGATCCTGCTTGGCGACGGTGAAACTGTTTTCACCGACCCGTCCGAATTTTTGACGCAGTTGCAGACATATCAATCCATCGCGGTGGCAATCGCAGCGCCTGTAAATTCCGAGATGATCTTACCCGGTGAGAACGCAACCGCAGATGCCATCACGCTGCACGACAAAATGTCGACTGCAGAAGGTTCAACCCTTTCCGGCGTTTCAGCTAAGATTCTTCACGACGCCGAAGCAGTCGGCCTCCACATCAACGGTGAAGCCGTCGAAGAAATTCCAACGCTTGATGATCTGATGCCGGCGTTTATGGCTGCCGAAGATGAGGTCGATACCGTTGAACCGACGGATGACGAAGATGACGGTTACGATTGGCCCGATCCGTTCGAAAGCCTCGCACCCGGCTACAGTAACACTGACCTCGTCGACATCGACGATGGGCACGAGGTTGTGACGGGTGCAAATCTGCTCGTCAACGAAGTCATCATTAATTCTTCCTGGCTCGACGCCCCGGTTTTTTCTGTCATGGGCGACGTCGTAAACCTCAACATCATTTCACAGGTCAACGTCCTTGTTGATCATGATTACGGAACCTTCGGCGAACTCATCGCATCAACTGCGATGAACGCCGCCACCCTTACGGCCACTGTCACCACTCCGGTGCCCGAGGAGGGTGAAGAGGTCGCCGGGGAAGCTGAAGATCTAGCGTTACCGTCCAATTGGGCAGTCACACGGATTGACGGCGACCTCATCGCGATCAACCAGATAAATCAGTACAGTTTTGTGACCGATGACGACAGCGCTGAGCTGATCTTTGGAAGCACCAACACCTATATTGGCATGGGCGACAACACGGTTATCAATCTCACCGATTTGGCGGAATTGGGCTATGGTTACGATCTGATCATGATCGGCGGCAGCATGATTTCCGTCAATTGGATCAGCCAAACCAATGTTCTGATGGACAATGATACCGTGACAGTTAGCGGCGATATTCCTGTTGGCATAAGCGGCAGCGATAACCTTTTGTTCAATTCCGCAACGATCAATTCCGTCGGCGTGGACAGCTACAGCGAGATGCAAGACAACTTCGCCTCCGCGAGCGCGAATTTTGCGAACGGCGGCGTCGATATTGATGAAAACGTCGCCCATGACAGCGTTTTTGAGGGCACTGAAATTCTGCGTGTTCTCTACATCGAAGGCGACCTGACAACGGTGAACTGGATTGAGCAAACCAATGTATTGGGAGACTCCGATCAAGTGCACCTCGCGCTGGAGAACCTTGAGACCACGACAGGCGCAACCGCGTCCGTCACCACGGGTTCAAACGCAACCATAAACGCGGCGACCATCAACGAATTCGGCGTCGATTCACAAGTCGCCGTAAACGGTGACGTCTATGATGATGCCCTGCTTTATCAGGCCAATCTGATCGACACGGACGCAGACCCGTTGGGCGTTGCAATGCCAGCCCTCGCAAACGAGGCCGTGGCTTTCCTCGCTGACGACATGATGGGCCCTGACGTCGCGCCAGAAGACACCGCAATTGTAGCAACCGCATCTGAAAGCACCGCGTCATCCGACGTGATGCAATCGATGTTGGCTTAATAGGATATTACCGTAGATGACCGTTACCGAAACCAAGAGCTTTGCCAAAGCCTTGCTAAAGGCGCAGGAAGCGAAAACCGCAACCGATGCAAAACTTCCCCCACTCGCGCTTACGTCAGAAGACCGCGTTCATGCGGAAGCGGCGCCAGTGTTTGAAAGCAAACGTGTTTCCGAATCCGCCCCCGCCAAAGGGCTGGGTGGTGACCTGATTGAGGGCGACACGGGCCCGATCCGCAAGAAAGATGCAGGCGGCAAGCCCCCTACCCCAACCGATGGCGGCAATGGTGGTGGCGGTGGTGGTGGCGGCGGTTCGTCCGACTTTCACAAACGCGCCGCCCCTGACCAATTCGTTCAACAGCTCAACGCTGGAACGCGCGTCGTTAAGCGCAACCTGAGCTTCGTAATGCTGCTGACGTGCGCCACAAATCTGCTTGTTCTGGCGATCCCGATATACCTTTTTCAGATTTCTGATCGTGTTCTAACCAGCCGGTCCCTCGATACGCTTGTGATGCTGACTGCTGTGATCGTTGGCGCGGTCGTATTGCAGGCGATCTTTGACGCGGTGCGGCGGTTTATTCTGATGCGAACTGCCGTTGAAGTCGCCGTGCGTCTTGGCGCGCCGGTTCTAAGTGCCGCGGCCCATGCGTCCCTGCACGACAACGGGCGACAATACCAAACGCTAGGTGATTTACAGCAATTGCGCGGATTTCTAACGTCCGGCACATTGATTTCCTTCTTGGACGTACCGTTCGCGCCTTTGTTTATTTTCGCGATTTTTTTGGTTCACCCGCATCTGGGAATGATCGTTATCACCACCGCGCTCTTGTTGATGGTGATCGCGATGATCAACCAAAAAGTCACCGCAAAACCCTTTGCCGACGCGAACATGGCCCAAAGCAAAGCGAACATGCATTTGGATTCCATGTCCCGTAACAGCCAGATCATCAACGCCTTGGCGATGGTTCCAGAGGCCGTTGCCCTTTGGGGAAAAGACACCGCTGACAGTTTAAAGTCGCAAGTCAAAGCCCAAGATCGCAACATCGCATGGGCCGCCGTTTCACGTGCCGCACGCCTACTTACCCAAATCGCGATGCTTGGCTGGGGCGCGTTCCTCGCCATTCAGGGCGAGATTACTGGCGGCATGGTGATCGCCGCATCCATCATTGCAGGTCGTGCATTGGCCCCGATTGAAGGCGCGATTGAGGGGTGGAATGCCTACAGTATTTCACGGTCCGCCTATGGGCGGGTTCGTTCTTTAATGCATAATTCAGTGCAAATTTTCGAGAAACTCGTGCTGCCAAATCCCGAAGGCCGTTTGAATGTTGAACGCCTGCTGTACGTGCCACAGGGCACCAAACAGGTCATTCTTAACGGGCTGACTTTTGGCCTAAACCCCGGTGAATCCCTTGCTGTGATTGGCAACTCAGGTGCAGGTAAAACCACCCTTGGTAAGATGCTTGTCGGGTCAATCCTTCCGACGTCCGGCAACGTGCGCCTTGATCTGATGGACCTGCGCAATTGGGATACCCGTCAGCTTGGTGAAAACATCGGCTACTTGCCCCAAGACGTGCAACTGTTCCCTGGATCCATCAAAGCCAACATCGCGCGGATGCGCGCTGGTGCCCGCGACGAAGACGTCCACCGCGCAGCCCTTCTCGCGGATGTCCACGACATGATCGCGACCCTGCCCCATGGGTACGAAACGATTGTTCAGGCAGATGGTTCACCACTGTCAGGTGGACAAAAGCAACGCATCGCGCTTGCGCGTGCCTTTTTCGGGAACCCACGCCTTCTTGTACTGGACGAACCGAACTCGAACCTCGACACAGCTGGTGATCAGGCCCTTGCAAACGCCATTCGCCACGCGGGCGAAAACGGCATCACAGTTGTCGTCATCACACAAAAACCTTCGCTTCTTAGCGTGGTCGACAAGATCATGGTGATGGCCGACGGCAATATCGCAACGTTCGGGTTCCGCCAGCAAGTGCTTGCCCAACTTGCACAACGTACGAAACCTGGTGGCGGCTCACTTCCACCGGCAAATGGCGGCGCAGGAGGTCAACCAAATGTCTAACGCTCTTACAGTTCCCGCCCCGACAACACTTGAATGGTATTCCGAAGTGCCACGCTCGGTCTCGCGGCACATTGTCTTTGGCTTGCTGCTTTTTGTCATCGCATTTGGTGGTTTCGGAGTATGGGCATTGAAAGCCCCACTAGCAGCGGCCGTTATTGCACAAGGCAGCTTCGTGGCGACTGGCAGCAACAAAATCGTGCAACACTTGGAAGGCGGAATCATCAACGAAATCCTCGTGGCCGAGGGCGATACTGTCGTCGCAGGCCAGCCTATTTTGTTGCTGGATGAAACATCCGCCCTAGCAACGGAACGCGAACTGTTCCTACGTCAAATCCGACTTGAGGCCATGGAAACGCGAATACTGGCCGAATACGCGGGCGAAACCCGTCTCGTCTTTCCGCCTCACATCGAAGAGCTGCGATCAGATTTCGGTGTGGCCTCAATGCTGGACGGCCAAACAGTTACGTTTGACGCAGCCGTACGCCAGTTACGCAACGACGTTGGCTTGCTTGAACAAAGCATCGAAGCCCTTTCGGTGCGTGCGTCAGGTTACGACTTTCAGCTGACCGCAACAAACACCCAGCTTGAGATTTTGAATGAGGATTTGGAGGCCAAACAAGTTCTTCTAGATCGTGGCCTAATCCGCCGCTCAGAGGTGAACACCCTAAGACGCGCGATCGCCGAGGCCGAAGGACAAGTTGGGCGACTAACGGCTGAGGTCGATGAAATCGCCGAAGTGAAAAACCGTTACGGTGCGCAGATTGAACAAACTGTTAGCGAGCGCCAAAGCGTCGCTTTGGATGAATTGCAGCTGGTGCAATCCGAACTGGAAAGTGTGCGCGAACAAGCCCGCCGCGCCGAAAACGTCCTTGAACGCTCAGAGGTGGTGGCACCGGTTTCCGGCACTGTTGTCACCCTGCATTATCACACGGCGGGTGGTGTCATTGAATCCGGCAAAGCAATTGCCGAAATTCTCCCGACGGGTGAACCATTGATCATCGAGGTCAGCGTACCACGCACCGAAGTTGACGTTGTGCAACAAGGACAGATGGCGACCGTTCGTTTGACGGGCCTAAACGCCAGAACAACGCCAATTCTAGAAGGAGAGGTTTACTATGTCTCCGCGGATGCGATCCTAGATCGACGTCAGGAAGTACCACAAGAAGTCTACATCGCGCGGGTTTCTGTTACACCCGAACAGCTAGACCGCGTGCGGGGGTTTGCTCCTGCCCCAGGTATGCCCGCTGAAATCATGATCCAAACAGAAGCGCGGACATTCTTTCAGTATTTGATCAAGCCGATCACAGACAGCATGAACCGCGCTTTCAGGGAACAGTAATTTAATAACTGCCGGCGCAAACATCCGCGCCGGCATACACACGGTTACCCACCAGCCGGACTGCGCATCAAGCCCAGTGTCGAGGCTGTCGCTTCGAAGCTCGGGGTTACGAAATCGCCTGAATTAAGGTTGTCATCATAAAACGGAAACCACGGTCCGCCCATGCCTTCAGTCGTGGACCAAACCTGACCTTGCGCATCAATCATATAGCGGGTGCAAACCTTAACTTCGCGGGTTTGAATCGTAAAATCCTGCCGCCAAGCCCACGTACCATCATAACACATCCGGCTGGCGGTGGTGACGGCCCAAGTTCCATACCCAATACTTTGCTCTGACGGATTTACAGCGCGAAACGTGCCATCCGCCGCCCAGAACGCCGCCGACCCGCCGCCCCAATCAACCGTGCGACCCGAAAACATCCGAAGCAGCGCAGTCGGGTCTGCAAGCGACGCACCATCCGGAATCCGCGCACGCGTTGTGCTTTCACCAAACATAGGTGTCGCAAACGAAAGCGCTATCAAGATTGGTGCAGCTTTCCATGGTTTTAAATACTTCAATACAGTCATCAGATTTCCCCCCGGAAAAATTGGGTCATGACGAAACTGGCAGAGTAAAAAATCGTTCCAATCATGACGTCGTTATCAAATTAGAGTGCCGGTAAGAATTCGGTCTAAATATCCGAAAAGCCAAGGCTTTCCCCAGAAAAACGGGACTTTTTATAGACGGTGATTGTTGCACGCCGTCGCAATTTTTGCAAGTTTTGAGAGGTCCTATCCTTCCCTGCCTAACCAGCAAAGCCATGCCCGCACCACTTATTTAGCCGAACAACGCGCAAAGAAACGAAAGGCGGACTTGTTGGTTTTTTTCGGCGTGAACTCGCAGCCGACGTTCGCTGCAGCGGCACGGATGGCTAACTTCCAACTCTTAACGTACCGTCACAACACGCGTACCCTTGAAACGCCCCCGCCCTTGTGTTGGCTTGCACGCCTTATGGCCTTGGGAGGGGACAAATGGATATTCTGATAAACGTCGTGCTGCCGTTGTCGCTGGCGATCATCATGTTCAGCCTTGGGATCGGCCTCACTATAGCCGATTTCCGACGCGTCGCCGAACGCGGATGGGTGTTTGCTATTGGCGCTGTCTGTCAACTCGTGCTTTTGCCCGTAATGGCCTTTCTCATCATCTCGTTTTTTGGTCTTACAGGGGCCATCGCCGCTGGTGTGATGCTTATCGCGCTCTGTCCCGGTGGGGTCACTTCCAACGTAGTGTCGCGCCTTGCGGGTGGCGACGTTGCGCTGTCCGTCTCCCTTACGGCGCTGATGTCGCTGGTCTCGATCCTCACCGTGCCAGTCCTCATTAGTTGGGCCGTGGCCCATTACATGGGCGAAGCCGCGCCAGATGTTTCTGTGACCTCGCTTGCTTTGGCGATGTTCTTGCTGACCATGTTGCCGGTGATCTTGGGAATGGTCCTGCGCAATTTAGCGACACCATTGGCGGACCGCATTGAACCGACCCTCATCAAACTCGCCTCGGTACTCTTCGTCCTCATTATCATAGCGGCCATCGCGTCCAATTGGTCACTGCTCACCACCAACGCAGGCACCCTTGGCCCCGCATTACTGACTTTGAACCTCAGCACGATGATCGGCGGGCTTCTGATCGCAACGGCACTGGGCCTCACATGGCGCGAACGTAAAACCATCTCAATCGAGGTCGGCATTCAAAACGGCAGCCTTGGCATCACCCTCGCGCCGCTGATTGTGGGCGCTACCAATGGCATCCCGACCATCGGGCTGCCATCCGCCCTATACGGCGTGATCATGTACATCACCGCCATTCCTTTTGTTCTTTGGTTACGGAGCCGTAATTCATGAAAACAGACGTCGTTGTTGTAGGTGGAGGCCTTGCTGGGCTTACTGCCGCCGCTGAACTTGGAGATCGCGGCAAAAAGGTCGTGATCGTTGATCAAGAAGGCCAACAAAATCTAGGTGGTCAGGCCCATTGGTCGCTTGGCGGCTTGTTCATGGTCGACACACCTGAACAGCGCCTCATGGGTATCAAAGATAGCCACGAACTGGCCCTCAACGATTGGATGGGATCGGCGCAATTCGACCGTCCCGAAGACGACTACCCGCGCCAGTGGGCCGAAAAGTACCTCGACTTTGCAGCAGGTGAAATGCGTCCGTGGTTGCACGACATGGGCCTACGCTGGTTCCCTGTTGTAGGCTGGGCTGAACGCGGTGGGTCCGACGCCATGGGCCACGGCAACTCCGTACCTCGTTTTCACGTCACTTGGGGGACAGGCCTCGGCGTTCTGGAGCATTTTATCCGGCGTTGTAACGAACACAGCGATGCCGGTCGCATCACCTATCTCCATCGCCACCAAGTCGACCGGCTTGAAATGCTAAACGGCGCAGCCGTTGGCGTGTCCGGCACAACTCTTGCCCCCGATGATGCAGTGCAAGGCGCACAAACCAATCGCGACGCAACAGGCGAATTCCGCGTAGACGCAGACGCCGTGATTGTCGCCTCTGGTGGTATCGGTGGCAACTTTGATCTGATCCGCAAAGTCTGGCCAACAGAACGTCTCGGCCCGGCACCGAACAACATGCTCTCTGGCGTACCTGCCCATGTGGACGGCCGCATGATCGGCATCACCGAGGACGCAGGCGGCCACGTCATCAACTTCGACCGTCTGTGGTTCTATACCGAGGGTGTCAAAAACTGGGACCCAATCTGGCCCGCCCACGGCATCCGCATTCTACCTGGCCCGTCGTCCATGTGGTTCAACGCAAACGGCAACCGCTTTGCGCCCCCTACCATGCCTGGTTTCGACACCAACGGCAGCTTCAAAGCGATCCTTGATACCGGATTTGACTACAGCTGGTTCGTGTTGACTCAAAAGGTCATCAAAAAGGAATTCGCGCTCTCAGGCTCCGAACAAAACCCCGACCTCACATCGGCCAAATGGTCGAAGGTTCTCACAGAACGCATCCTAATGGGTAAAAACGCAACCGGTCCGGTCGAGGCTTTCAAGGAACACGGCGCGGATTTCATCGTTGCGGACAACTTGACCGACCTTGTGAAAGGCATGAACGAGCTAACTGACGATGCCCTGATTGACGAGGCACACTTGCGCACCCAGATCGAAGCCCGCGACGCCCAAGTCGACAACCCGTTCTCTAAAGACCCGCAAATCACCGCCATCCAAGCGGCCCGCCATTATCGTGGTGACAGGCTCATCCGCACCGCCAAACCGCATCGGTTCCTTGACCCAGACAATGGCCCGCTGATCGCCGTTCGCCTTAACCTGATCACCCGCAAAACGCTGGGCGGCTTGCAAACCGACCTGAACAGCCAAGCGATTGATGCCGCAGGCAATGCCATCCCTGGTCTATATGCAGCAGGCGAAGCGGCAGGTTTCGGTGGCGGCGGTTATCACGGCTACAATTCGCTGGAGGGTACGTTCTTGGGTGGTTGCATATTCTCTGGGAGAGCTGCCGGAAAGAGTGCCGGGTAAGTCTGAGACCGAGACCGTTTTAGCCCGAAAGTTGACTTACTTAGCAGTCGCGTGGAAACGCGGCACTCAGCAGTGCAACGGCCAATTGGCACATTCGCAGCACGTTCCAACTATCTCACAACATATACAGAACACCCTGAGTGTCGCACGACACGTGCCGCATTTGGTCCGAGCAGGTAGTCTTTGAAATCAGCTCGGTGCGCCCCGATGACGATCAGGCCGGCATCGGAGAGTTTAGCAGCCTTCAGCACTTCCTCGTAGACGCTTCCGATTGCGACCAAGTGGCGAACGTCCTGGTTCGCCACTGCGCCAATCACATCACCGACCATTTCATTGAGGAGTTTGGCAGCGCCGTCCTGCGCGGATTTAACGTCATGGTCTTTGAAATAGGCGCTAACAACGTTTGCTCCGAAATCAGGGACAACCGTAATAACATCTAACTGCGCCCCATCAAGATCGGCCAGTTTCTTGGCTTCTTTGAGGACCGGGGCTTCGTCTTTAGGACGGTTGATGTCGATTGCGCAAAGTACTGTCTTGATCATGCTACTTCTCCTTCGCGTAGGGTGGGTGCTGGCGCTCTACTCTTTTGCAGGAATGCGATCAAAGCAAGGAGCAGGAGGGCTGGGATCCAGATGAGTTCTTTCGGCATCTGATTGGACGCGACCTGCACGGAGCTGATTGCGACTGGTTCGTCACCGTAGAAGTCAAATGATGAAAGCGCGTCAGACAGTTCCGTACCGAAACCTGGTTCGTCCATATTCTGTGCGTCACCGTCTGGAACCAGAATGATCCCAAGAGCGTCAAGACGGGCGTCAGCCCCTTCGACATCTGGCACAGTCAAAGGCACGGTTACGTCCTTTCTTTCGAACGTGTCAAAGTCAGGCCCCGAGATGATTGTTCGCAATGTGCTACCGGGTTCAGCGTCGGCCAAGGCCTGCGAGAATGCAGCTGGCTCGATCTCTTCGAACGGCGGTTGAATCTGGTTCATGAAGAACCCTGGGCGGAATAGCGCGAATGCAATCACCAATAACGCAACTGTTTCCCAGATGCGGTTCTTGGTCAGGAACCAATTCATCGTCGCCGCCGTGAATACCAAAATACCGATGGTCGCAGTGATGAAGACAATTATACCTTGGGTCACGGTTACATCAATTAGCAGCAGATCTGTGTTGAAGATGAACACGAAGGGCAGTGCCACAGTCCGTAGGCTGTAGAAGAATGCGGTAAAGCCCGTGCGGATTGCGTCGCCACCAGAAACGGCAGCGGCCGCGAAACTGGCCAACCCAACCGGGGGCGTAACGTCGGCCATGATCCCAAAGTAGAAGACGAACAGGTGCACAGCGATTAGTGGGACAACCAATCCTGACTGTGCACCTAGTTCGACCACAACGGCGACCATCAAGGATGAAACCACGATGTAGTTTGCCGTCGTAGGGAGGCCCATGCCGAGGATCAGCGACAAGATTGCCACGAAGATCAGCATCAGGATCAAGTTGCCTCCGGAAAGGAATTCCACGAAATCCGCCATCACTTGACCGATGCCCGTCAAGGACACAGTGCCAACGATGATACCCGCTGTTGCAGTCGCAAGACCAATGCCGATCATATTGCGAGCGCCGTCGATCATGCCGTCAATTAGGTCAAACAGACCATCTTTAAGACGACTGATTGGATTATCTTCGCCACGGAAGAACGCCTTGAGCGACTTTTGAGTCAGCAAGATGCCGAACAACATGAAGGTTGCCCAAAATGCCGACAAGCCAGGGGATTTGCGTTCGATCATCAGGAAGTAGACCAAAACAATGATTGGGAGCAGGTAGTACAGGCCTGATTTATAAATTTGTGCAAGGTCGGGAAGCTCCACAACCTTTGCATTCGGGTCATCCGGTTCCAGATCTTCGACTTTGGACGCAAGGTAGATCAAGCCGACATATACCAGACCAAGCAGGATAGCCAAAATTAGACCAGACCCTTCTGGGAAGAGTGATACGATCGCGGCAACCGGATACTGAGTGGCATAGCACAGCAGTGCGAAGCCAGCGAAGAAGCCGAACATCCCCAGCACTGTGTTGAACATGTTGACAGCTTTGTTGCCGATGGTTGGCATGTTGTTTTTCACCGCTTCAAGGTGAACGATGTAGACCAGAGCGATGTAGCTGATGATCGCTGGCAGGAACGCGTGCGTGATGACCTCAACGTAGGAAATACCCACATATTCCACCATCAAGAAGGCCGCAGCCCCCATAACCGGTGGCATGATCTGGCCGTTTACAGAGGACGCAACTTCAACCGAACCGGCTTTTTCAGCGCTGAACCCAACGCGTTTCATGAGTGGGATTGTGAAAGTACCAGTCGTCACAACGTTCGCGATGGAAGAACCGGAAATCAGGCCCGTCGCGGCAGACCCAACAACGGCTGCTTTAGCTGGACCGCCACGCAGGTGACCCAAGGCACCAAAGGCCATCTTGATGAAGTAGTTGCCAGCGCCTGCTTTGTCCAAAAGCGCACCGAACAAAACAAAGAGGAATACAAATCGGGTCGAGACCCCAAGAGCGATACCGAACACGCCCTCAGAGGTAATCCACATGTGGCTCATAGCTTTGCGCAATGATGCACCGGCCCAACGGATCTGATCGGGAACAATTTCTGACGAACCAAAGAAGACGTACCCAAGGAAAACAACAGCCAAGAGCACCATGACCGGTCCCAGTGTCCGATAGGCAGCGATGAATAGGAAAATCAGACCAGCGAGTGCGAAGTAGGAATCCGAGTGATCCGCAAGCCCGCCATTCCCAACGATTTTATCATAGAAAAAGTAGCCGTAGAGCGCGAGGAACGCGCCACCTAGTCCTAGGATCCAATCGTACCAAGGAATGCTGTCGCGGGGGCTGTTTTTGAACAATGGATAGGCCATTGCTGACAGGAAAATAGCAAAAGCGAGGTGGATTTGACGCGAGTTATTGATCAAGTCCCCTGGCAAAATATAAGGACCAATTGGAGACGCAAGAAGCACTTGAAAACTCGACCAGAGCAGCGCTGTAATTGCGATCATTTTGCCAACAGCGCCGGTTGGGCTTCTGGCACCACTATCACTTGCAGCGACGAGTTCCTGAAGTTCTTCTTCGCTTAGCGCGCGATTTTCTGCAGTCGTCATAAGTCCCCCTGTCGCCGGTTTCCGGCTGATCGTGTTTGGTGTTCCGGGGCCGGATGGACCGGCCCCAGTTTTGTTCTTAAGTGAGTGGTGATTATTCGATCAGGCCAGCTTCTTCGTAGTACTTGGCAGCGCCGTCGTGCAGCGGAGCGGACAGGCCGGCAGATGCCATGTCAGCTGGTTCCAAATTCGCGAAAGCTGGGTGCAGACCGCGGAAGTCGTCGATGTTGTCGAACACGGACTTAACCAATGTGTAGACCACGTCTTCGGACACATCGGCGGAGCTTACGAATGTCGCACCAACACCAAATGTCATAACGTCTTCGTCGTTACCGCGGTACATGCCGCCCGGAATCGTCGCTGAACGGTAGAAAGAGTTTTCCTCGATCAGCTGGGCGACAACGTCACCGGACACTTCAACCAGCACGGAATCACATGCTGTGGTAGCTTCGGAGATAGAGCCGGATGGGTGGCCAACAGTGTAAACCATCGCATCGATCTGGTTGTCGCAAAGGGCTGCAGACTGCTCGGATGCTTTCAGTTCTGTTGCTAGTGCGAAGTCGTCTGTTGTCCAACCGAGGGCTTCCATCAGAACTTCCATCGTGCCGCGTTGACCGGACCCTGGGTTGCCGATGTTAACACGCTTACCTTGAAGATCTGCGAAGCTTGTGATGCCACTGTCGGCGCGCGCCACAACAGTAAACGGCTCTGGGTGAACTGAGAAAACAGCGCGAAGGCCTTCAAATGCACCGGACTCTTCGAAGCGAGATGTGCCGTTATATGCGTGGTACTGCCAGTCGGACTGAGCAACACCGAATTCCAATTCGCCTTCGCGGATTGTGTTGATGTTGTAGACGGAACCGCCTGTAGATTCGACGGAACAGCGTACACCGTGGTCACGGCGGCCTTGGTTAACCAGACGGCAAATCGCGCCACCAGTTGGGTAATAGACACCGGTAACACCACCGGTACCAATTGTGATGAACTCTTCGGCCATGACGGTAGGCGCTGACATTGTAGCAGCGACCGCAACAGCGGCAAAAGTTGAGATTTTCATTCGGATCATTGACGTTCTCCCAAGAACTAAATTTGTTTTGGGACGGGTTATTGCGGACATTGGCGTGGTGCCGTTGCCCGTCTTGTTGTTCCGCCCCAGTGCAGCAATGCAGGAGATTCCTGCTTGTCCCTCGACTTTCTCAGTGGGGGCGAAACCTGTCTATGCGCGTGACTACCTATATCCCGAAACGGGGACACAGGAGTAAATCTAACCAAACCAAAACGGAGTCTGCTTATGAGTCATGTTTTCCCTCGCAACGCTAAGTCTCTACCCCCAATGGGTTTTTCTGGAACAGGCGTCTATCTAACGGACACGGATGGTAAGCAATATATCGACGGGTCCGGGGGGGCGGCGGTCTCTTGCCTTGGTCACAGCGACACGGATGTGATCCATGCGATCAAGGAGCAACTGGATACGATGGCGTTTGCTCACACGAGTTTTCTGACATCTCGGCCGGCAGAGAAACTCGCCGATAAATTAACCGAACATGCACCGAAAGGGCTGGAGCGGGTTTATTTCGTGTCAGGTGGATCAGAGGCGGTCGAAGCGGCGTTAAAGCTGGCGCGTCAGTACTATGTTGAATTAGGTCAACCTAAGCGCTCCAAGATCATTGCCCGGCGCCAGAGTTATCATGGAAATACATTGGGTGCGCTGGCTGTCGGGGGCAATGAATGGCGCCGTGCGCCGTTTGCGCCCCTGTTGATGGATGTCAGCCATATCGCGCCTTGCTACGCTTACCGCGAGCAGCTTGACGGAGAGAACGAGGCTGATTTTGGCCTGCGCATGGCCAATGAGTTGGAAGCAGAAATTCTGCGTCTTGGTGCGGATCAGGTTATGGCTTTTGTGGCAGAACCGGTTGTTGGTGCGACCTTAGGAGCGGTGCCTGCGGCGGAGGGGTATTTCAAACGTATCCGCGAAATTTGCGATCAGTATGGCGTCTTGTTGATCCTTGATGAAGTCATGTGCGGGATGGGGCGTACGGGCACACTATTTGCTTGTGAACAGGACGACATCAGCCCTGATATTTGCACCATAGCAAAGGGATTGGGCGCGGGATATCAACCTATTGGAGCGACGCTGTGTACGGCGGAAATCTATGAAGTAATCCTGCAGGGCAGCGGTTTTTTTCAACACGGTCATACTTATGTCGGACATCCGACAGCCTGCGCGGCGGGGCTAGCTGTGGTGGACAAGCTCACATCGGGGGTGGTGGACGGCGTTACTGCAAAAGGTGAGCTGCTAATGGGAATGTTGCGCTATTCGTTAGGCAAACATCCCAACGTCGGCGATATCCGCGGACGTGGATTGTTTGTCGGCATCGAATTTGTAAAGGACCGCGAGACAAAAGAGTGCTTAGACCCAGCGTTGAAGTTTAACGCAAAGCTCAAGAAGGCTGCTTTTGCCAATGGTCTGATTTGCTACCCGATGGGCGGGACCGTTGATGGGGTCCACGGAGATCATGTATTACTTGCCCCTCCGTTTATTTCGACGACGGATCATTTGGGAGAGATCGTTCTAAAACTGACGGCAGCAATTGATGCGGTGACGGTTGATCTGGGACTATGACTTGATCTGCGTCCAAGAAGAGAACACAATTCACCCATGAGGTATTCACTCGGATTTGTTCTCGCGTTGAGCCTTGCGGGGCTGCAATTCATCGCGATCATTATCGTTGTGTCCACGTCTTACGTGTCCTCAGAGCGCGCCATGCTGGAACATGCGCGCGGTTTGATGGATGAGGTAGGTGCAAACGCGGCTGAACACACCAAACGGTTTCTCGAACCGGCAACCGAGATTACTGAACAAGCCCGCCGCATGTTGAACAACGGCCTTGTTTCAACGACATCGCCGGAATTGATGGAGCAATACTTCTTTCAGCTGCTGCGCACCGAAGCTCAGCTAGCAGGGATCTACTACGGCGATGAAGACGGCAATTTCATTTACGTTATGAACAGCGATGGCCCGGGGCCGTATCGCACCAAATCCATCGTCGTCGAGGACGGACAACGTACAACCGAGTACATTTGGCGTGATGAGGAATTTGCGATCGTCGAACGCCATTTTGACCCCAGCGATACCTTCAATGCTCGGGAGCGCCCATGGTATATTGAGGCACGCCAACTTGGATCGCGGATTTGGACTGATCCCTATATATTCTTTTCGTCCCAGCAACCCGGAATTACTGTGGCCGCGCCGATACAAAGCTCCGAAGGCGCACTGCATGGAGTTGTGGGAATTGACCTCAATATCGCCGACATCTCTCTTTTCCTTTCTGATCTCACAATTGGTGATTCAGGAGCTGCCTTCATCCTCAGCGATGATGGTCGCGTCATCGCCCATCCTGATCCAGCACGGATAAGCACGCGAAACGATGACGGAACGATCGGGTTCATTGGCGTCGACGATTTCAGTGACCCTATCGTGCGAGCAGCTTTTGCCGGATTTGACGGCAGTGTTTCATCGTCGAACCAATCGGTGCGATCCGAGTTTGAATTCTCTGGCGACCAATTCATGACTCTGTTGTTGCCAATTCCCTATATTGACCTGCCGTGGAATATCGCCGTCTTCGCCCCCGAAAACGATTTTATCCAAGGCATCCGGGACAACCTCTCCAGGAATATCTGGATCGCTGCAGTCATTTCGATTGTAACTGCGATTGCTGGTTTGATCCTCGCGGAACTCATTCTGAAACCGGTTCGGGCCTTCGCCGTTCGTACGTCATTGGTATCCCAAGGAGAGGTTTCTACCGATGCGCCACTGCCCCGTACTTACAAAGAACTCAGCTTGGCGAATGCAACGCTGATCGATGAAATTGCACAAAGGCGGCGTTTGGATGAGAAGCTGCAGGACCTCAACCGTGAACTGTCACACGTGACCCGCGTGAACACGATGGGCCAAATGGCGACCGGCCTAGCCCATGAACTCAGTCAACCACTGACTGCAATATCGCAAAATCTAGATACGGCGCTTTCTGTCGCCAAAATGGACCCTGCACCGAACAAGGAGCTGGTCTCAATTCTAACTGAGATTGACGAACAGGCCCACCAAGGTGGCGACATCATTCGCGCTTTGCGAAGCTTTATGCGTAAAGACAATGGCCATGCACAGCCATTTGATTTCAAAGAACTCGTGGAACAAACCCAACGCCTTCTTCGTCAAGAATTGGAAGGCGGCGGCGTCACTATCGAAACGCAAATATCTGATCTGCGCCCGGCGTTTGGCAACCGCGTTCAAATCGCTCAAGTTCTGATTAACCTTTTCCGCAACGCGATCGATGCAATTGTTATGGCAGATTGCCCTACTCGGAAAATCAAGTTTGTCGCGTTGCAACTTGACGATTTGATTGAGGCCAGTGTGCAAGATTCCGGCCCAGGAGTTGATGCCGAAATCACGTTATTCAAAGAGTTTAAGACTAGCAAACCTGACGGTCTGGGTTTGGGCCTTTCAATCTCACGGACGATCGTTGAGGCAGGTGGCGGTAACCTCTGGTACGATGCGCCGTCACATCAGTTCCATTTTACAATCCCATGTGAAGCCCCGTAGAATTCGCCAACCACCGGACCGAGATAACCTCCCATGATAGACACCGCTTCTAACGTTTCGACAGTTTTCCTAATTGATGACGATGTTAAGGTACGAACAAGTCTGTCCCGGGCTCTCATCACGCGTGGTTTCAAGGTTATGACGTTTGAAGCCGCGTTCGACTTTCTCGACGTATACGATCCGTCGCAACCCGGCTGCTTGGTCTTGGATTACGGTCTACCTCAAATGGATGGTCTGAAACTGCAACAAGTCCTCGCGGAGAGGCAAATCAGTATACCAATAATCTTTATTTCTGGTCATGGCGGGGTCCCTGAAACCGTCCAAGCAATGAAAGCTGGGGCCGTCGATTTCCTGGAGAAGCCTTTTCGGCAAGGCGCCCTTGTTGACTGTATCAATACGGCAATTTTAGCTGACAGAGAAAAAAGAGCGGAGGACTATCACCGCAATTCCGCGCTGCAGCGATTTGCCAAGTTAACGCTTCGGGAGAGAGAAGTCGCCAATTTCATGATCGCCAATCCGTCCAGCACTGCGAGTAAAGAAATAGGGAGGGAACTGAAAATAAGCCCGAGAACTGTAGACCATCATCGTGCGCGAATTCTTGAAAAAATGGAAATCGGGTCGGTGGCAGAGCTAATTGATCTTTCAATCCCGCATGCTGATCGCTTGGATTGACGCAGGTACAATGGACATCCGCGTGGCAGGTTGCCGTGCAGAACTGCAATGCCCTTGTGAACGAACACTCTGGACCGAAGGGTGGGGTTTCTCGCGGGGCACCGAAATGTGGGTTACACTCCTGCTCGGCCATCCGGCGATGACCAAGCTCTTAGTCGCGGGCATGGTTTGTCGGAGCAATGTCTGCTCCTCTCAAATTTAATTCGATGCAACGTGTCCCACTCTTCTTATTCCAACCCCACTTGACGATCACACAAACAAACGATGCACGCTTGATAGATCAGCCCTCAAAAAGCCAGCTGCCGCCCCTATGTCACTCAGTTCAGAGTTTTGCCCCACCCCTTCTCAGCTGGCTAGAGTAAGCCATTCAAAAACAACAGTTTTCGCACCACTCGGGAAACAAATTCAAGCGTAACCGAAGAAAACTCAAGAAGACCCGCTTTTCGAGTGTCGCCCAACAAAACAAGCAAAAGGGCCGCCCAGGGCGACCCAATCAAACTAGCGAAAATGGTATAGTGGCGGAGACGAAGGGATTCGAACCCTCGAGACGGGTTACCGCCTACTCCCTTAGCAGGGGAGCGCCTTCGACCACTCGGCCACGTCTCCGCTGATCCGTCTAATGCGCACAGCGGGGCACCGCAACACTAAAACTTCATAGGCCATTTGAATTTTTGTTTGGGCTTGTTCGCCATCATCGGCGACACCTAATCAACGACGGTATCAAACACATGATCCAGCCATTCTTTTACTTTGTCCAACGTCTTATCCATCCGTCTGCTTTCATGGATCACGCTCCAAACCTCGCGTTCGACGGTTTGTGACGGATCTGCAGCGAAAGTCTCTCCTGCTCCCATGATGACATCTGGACCAATCGTTCCCAGCCCTAACGAACATGCTGTGCGTTTCGCCGCCGCATAAGAGGAAGTCCGGACAATCGGATCGCGCCCAAAGACAGCACGGCCCATTTCCATGTCCGGCGTCCAATCTAAATCTTCGCTCATCCCAACCCAGTCCGTCGCGTCGCGACCTTTGGGTTTCCACACCCGCATAGGCATGCTGCAAATCCGTTTTGCAACCAGTTGCCCTTCACATGGGCGGCCAAAACGCAAAGCAATATCCGCCTCATTAAATGCCAAACTTAGTCGCCTATCCGAACTCAGCAATGACACTTCTATGTTGGGAACTTCATTCAAAAGTTGCGGAAGGTTTGGAGCGAGATAATACGTCAAAACGAAATCTAAGGACGTGATTGCAACACGCGTTACCTGTTCTTCTTGATCCGACGTGTCGAGATTTGAAAAATTAAAGCTAAGGTCGGTAGCCATTTTGACGAGCTTCAAGCCTTTCGGCGTAATTGTCCAAGCTTCGCCTTTGGTTTGTTTTGCAAGCATCTCTTGGCAATCCTCGGAAAGAGATCGCACATGTCGAGAAACGGTTGAACTCGACGTATCAAGTAGCTCAGCGGCGCGTTTCATCGTTCCGCCTTCGTATAGGGCCAGAAGATACCGCAAATTGTTCCAGTCTTTGATCATCACTCCTACTGCGTCCCCACGTCAAAAGTTTGTTCTTCTTGACCAGTTCGTACCCCAACCAAAAGCCTAGTACCTGCGCTAGGAAGAGTAGGGCGCGTCTCAAAAGGCTATGCGATCTACCCTTAAGGATAGCTAGGACGCTACCCGTTAGCATATCTAGAACCCTGCCCCAAAAGCCCGTTATCAAGTTCTTGCAGATTTCAGCAGGAGCGGTTGTCCTTATGACTTAGCGTACCATTCGGTCGAAATTTCTGTGGGAAATACGGCGCGCAAATTTGCAACCACGTGATCGCAACCGTCGAGGTTGCCTTACGTTAGGTAAAAGTTACGGTTCAAGCAGAGACGCCGAAAAGGAGAGATCGCGATGAGCACGACAGAACACAGCCCGCGGGAACGCAAGTACGCCCGATCCAATCCGACTCTGCTTGGATCCCTTATTTTAGCGAACTTCGTTTCATCTACCCACTTGCATTCTTCAGAGGGCATTTGGGCAACCACTGCGATCTACGCTTTGTGCTTGTTTGTCCCTATGGCAATACGTTTTTTAATCATCGCTAACGGTAAAAACACACTCGATGTTAGACCTCGAAACTCAATTCAGCGGTTACCTAGCGCTACTTGCTATCACCGCTAAACCTATTCTGGCCCAAGACACCACTCACCTACTCCGCTTGGCCCAGGCCTCGTGATCGAAAGATCGCGAACTCGGCGACGGCACCTCAAATGCCGTCGCCAATTTTTTATGTGTTGAACAAGAAGTGCAGAACATCGCCGTCTTTGACGACGTATCCTTTGCCTTCAGCACGCATTTTACCCGCTTCTTTTGCCGGTTGCTCGCCACCCAAAGTCACGAAATCCTCGTAGGCAATCGTTTCGGCGCGGATGAAACCTTTTTCGAAATCACCGTGAATGACGCCAGCCGCTTGCGGGGCTTTGGTTTCCGCAGGAACCGTCCATGCACGGGCTTCTTTCGGGCCTACCGTGAAATACGTCTCAAGGTGCAGCAGCTCGTAACCCGCTTTGATAAGACGGTCCAAACCAGCCTCTTTCAAGCCCATTTCCTCAAGGAACATAACGGCTTCGTCGTCTTCAAGTTGGCTGATCTCTTCTTCGATCTGCGCGGAAATAATAACATGGGAATTGCCCTGAGCGGACGCCATCGCAGCGACGGCAGCAGAATGCGCATTCCCGTCAGACGCTTCAGACTCGCCAACGTTACACACGTACAAAACGGGCTTCGTTGTCAAAAGCTGCAGCATATTCCAGGCCTTCAGGTCATCTTCATCAACTTCGATAACGCGTGCAGGCTTGCCATTTTCCAAGGACGCCTTCGCTTCTTCCAGCAAACGCACTTGTTGGGCGGCGTCTTTGTCGCCCCCCTTCACCTTGCGAACGAGGTTCTGCAAACGCTTCTCAATGCTTTCCAGATCGGCCAGCATCAACTCGGTTTCGATTGTTTCGGCATCCGCAACGGGATCAACACGGCCGTCAACATGGGTCACGTCACCGTCTTCAAAACAGCGCAGCACATGGGCGATTGCGTCTGTTTCGCGAATGTTGGCAAGGAACTGGTTGCCCAGACCTTCGCCCTTAGACGCCCCCTTCACGAGGCCCGCAATATCGACGAATGTCATCCGTGTTGGGATAATCGACTTTGAACTCGCAATCTCGGCCAGTTTATCAAGGCGCGCATCCGGCACGGCGACTTCGCCCACATTCGGCTCAATTGTGCAGAACGGAAAGTTTGCGGCTTGTGCCGCAGCAGTACGCGTCAACGCGTTAAACAACGTGGATTTACCCACGTTTGGCATGCCTACGATACCCATTTTAAAACCCATGACGCCACTCCTGCTTAATGTTTGTTGGCTTCTAGGCCGCAAGAGGCCCGCCCGCAAGCATTTGGGGCATTGATTTTCGCCCTCTCCTGCGCCAAACCGCAAAGACCGCTAAAAAGGACACTCCGATGACACGTATTGACGCCAAATTCGCTGAGCTTCGCGCCGCCAATAAAAAGGCGTTCGTTGCCTATGTGATGGCAGGTGATCCTGACTATGCGACATCGCTTGAAATCGTCAAAGGTTTGCCCGGCGCAGGTGTCGACGTTATCGAACTTGGCCTGCCCTTCACGGATCCGATGGCGGATGGATCCACCATTCAGCTGGCTGGCCAACGCGCCCTTGATGGCGGCATGACCCTTGATCAAACGCTGTCTATCGCCGCTGAACTGCGCAAAACCGATGACACGACGCCGATTGTTATGATGGGGTATTACAACCCGATCTATTCACGCGGTGTCGATACGTTTCTAGAACAAGCAAAGGCCGCCGGAATCGATGGGTTGATCATCGTTGATTTACCACCCGAAGAAGACGAAGAGCTGTGCATTCCAGCCCAAGCTGCCAGACTTAACTTCATCCGCCTTGCCACGCCAACGACGGATGAAAAGCGCCTTCCTAAGGTCCTTCAGAACACATCTGGCTTTGTCTATTATGTATCTGTGACAGGTACGACTGGGGCGGCGGCCGCACAAGCTAGCGACGTTGCACCAGAAGTTGCGCGCATCAAAGCGTCCACCGATCTTCCTGTCATTGTTGGTTTTGGCGTCCGCACGCCGGACACCGCGAAAGACATTGCAGGCGTTGCAGACGGCACGGTCGTCGGGTCTGCGATTGTTGAAAAAATCGCCGCAGGTGAACCCGTCGAAAAGGTTCTGGCCTTCGTCAAAACACTCGCAGACGGTGCGCATTCCGCCTGAGCCGGCAAGCGACCTAAGACGTTTCTAAACTATTCCTTCAAACAAGTGCTTTGGCACGCTGTACATTTGCGCCGAATTGGGTAAATTGGTAAAAAATCCAAACCAATTCAGCCGAAAGTACGCGATATGCCTGTCATCACCTCCATCGACGACCTGAAGCGCCTTCACAAACGCCGCACTCCTAAGATGTTTTATGATTACGCCGAAAGCGGGTCATGGACGGAACAGACGTTTCGCGAAAACACATCCGACTTCGATAAAATCAGGCTTCGTCAGCGGGTTGCCGTAGATATGGCGGATCGTACAACTGCCAGCCAGATGATCGGTCAAGACGTGTCGATGCCCGTCGCCCTCGCCCCTGTTGGGCTAACAGGGATGCAGTGCGCCGACGGTGAAATTAAGGCCGCCAAAGCCGCCGAGAAATTCGGCGTTCCGTTTACCTTGTCGACCATGTCGATTTGCTCCATCGAGGACGTCGCCGAGAACACAAACAAGCCGTTCTGGTTTCAGGTCTACACGATCAAAGACGATGATTTCATGAAGCGCCTTTTTGATCGCGCGAAGGCCGCGAAATGTTCCGCCATTGTTATCACCCTTGATCTGCAAATCCTTGGTCAGCGGCACAAGGACCTCAAGAACGGGCTAACAGCGCCGCCAAAGTTCACCATTCCAACGATGATCGATCTCGCGACGAAATGGACGTGGGGGCTGCAAATGCTGCAAACAAAACGCCGTTTCTTTGGCAACATTGTTGGCCATGCGAAAGGTGTCAGCGACCCGTCTTCTCTCGCGGATTGGACGGCAGATGCGTTTGATCAATCACTGGATTGGGATCGTGTCGCTCAGTTGATGAAAATGTGGGACGGTCCTGTTATTCTAAAAGGAATTCTTGACGTTGGAGACGCGAAAAAGGCCGCTGATTTGGGCGCTGACGCGATCATTGTCTCCAACCACGGCGGCCGTCAATTGGATGGCGCATTGTCCTCCATCCGCATGCTGGAACAGATCGTGGATGCCGTTGGGGATCGCATTGATGTGCATTTCGACAGCGGCATTCGATCTGGTCAGGACGTGTTGAAAGCCATCGCGCTTGGCGCAAAGGGCACCTATATCGGGCGCGCTTTCGTCAACGGATTGGGTGCAATGGGCGAAGCGGGCGTGACCAAAGCGCTCGAAGTCATCCACAAGGAACTGGACCTGACAATGGCGCTTTGCGGCCACCGCGACATCACCAATGTCGACAAGGATATTTTGCTGGTCCCCGAAGATTTCTCGGGCAAGTGGGCCTAGCAACTCCAAGTCGTAAAAACGTCTTTCCAAAAAGGGATTCGTGCCCTATACGCGCGACTTCACTGGGAGCCATTTAGGTTCCTGACATGGAAAAGTGGGTCGCCAGCAGAATTGGGCGACGCGCGAATTGAAAGGATACTAACATGGCTGGCCAAGTTCCAGATTTCGAAGCAACACTCCGCACTGACACAGGCAAAGGCGCTGCGCGTCAAGCACGTCGCGACGGCCTCGTACCAGGCGTTGTTTACGGTGGTGGTGAAGACCCAATCGCGATCAACGTTCCGTTCAACGTTTTGTTCAAAAAGCTGAAAGCTGGCCGTTTCTTGTCCACGCTTTTCAACCTGAAAGTTGAAGGCCAAGAAGACGTTCGCGTAATCTGCCGTAATGTTCAGCGTCACATTGTCAAAGATTTGCCGACGCACCTCGACTTCATGCGTTTGAAGCGCACAACGAAGATCAACCTGTTCATCGGCGTTGAATTCATCAACGAAGAAGAATGCCCAGCTATCAAGCAAGGCGGCATCTTGGTTCCGGTTCGTAACGAAGTTGAATTGCTCGTAACTGCTGGTGACATTCCTGAGATCCTCACAGTTGATCTGACTGGTCTTGAAATCGGCGACACCATCACGATTTCCAACATCACGCTGCCTGAGGGCGCAAAGCCAACAATCGATCGTGACTTCGTTATTGCGAACCTGCAGGCACCTGCTGCCCTGACATCTGCTGACGACGAAGAAGACGAAGCTGGCGAAGAAGTTGCAGCGGACGAAGTTCCGGCGACAACAGAAGCTTCCGAAGAATAAGTCTTCGATCTTATTGAATTTAAAGGGCGCGCCGTTTGGTGCGCCTTTTTTGTTTCGGCACAACCGGTGTTAGGCGGCCAACTTATGCGGACCGCACGAGCTTTAGCACTTCACCGGAAGGTGCCGGACGCCCAAGGTGATACCCCTGCCCCAACTCGACACCAAGGTTCTTTAGGGTTCGCATCTCTGCCTCAGTTTCAATGCCTTCTGCGACAACATGGGCGTTCGTATCTCTTGCAAACTGCACCATCGCCGATGCCAATGCGCGACGCGCGAGGTCTTTATCAACATCTTGGGTAAGCGACATGTCCAGCTTGATGACGTCCGGGCGCAATCGAATGATTTGCTGTAAACCCGAATACCCTGCCCCTGCATCATCAACAGCAATCCGTGCGCCGAGGTCGCGCAGATTGTCAATTTCCATCAGCAACACATCCAGATCGTCAATCGCGTCGTGTTCTGTAATCTCGACGACGATTCGCTCGCCATCGGCCGCTTCAATCAGCTTTAACAGTTTTCCAGTGGCCAAGGTCGCGGGTGACGTGTTGACGGCCAAATAGCAAGACGTCGGCAGTTTCGGTAATATCTTGAGCGCCACTTCAATGACGAACAATTCCAACGCCACCTGTAACCCCACCTCTGCAGCGTCATCAAACCATTGGTTCGGTGGCCGGTAAGGTTGCGGTGAGAATCTGCATAGTGCCTCGTATCCTGCAGTACCCTGATCTTTGAGACGCAGGATCGGTTGCAACGCAATATCGAACAACTGCGCTTCGAGGACATCTTCAATCGCACTCAATTTTTGATGTGCCGCAGAAGCAAAACTTATCTTCGTTTTCAATTGATCCGATGCAAGCGACGCAAATGCGCGCGCGACTTCAAGGTCACGACTGTTCAGTGTTGGACGCGCAAATTTACCAAAGCTGCAAAACATCCCATAGATCGAACCGTCTGAACGCAGGATTGGGACACCGACGTAGCTGCGTATTGGGAAATCCCGTGTCACAGCAAGGGTCGCAGTGAGCGGTTCCAGATCCGTATCCGGTATCAACTCTGGCAATTGCCCGCTCACGACGTAGTGGCAATAGCTTTCAATAAGTGGCGCTCTGGCACCCACTTTAATGCTCTGCTCGTAACCTGGCGCGCAAACATCTCTGTAAATCACCTCATCACCAACGAACTCGGAAATATAGGCGACATCCATATCTAGGTGACTTCTTATAAACGACAAAGAGCTCGCTATGACGTCATCACCCCCAGAAAACAATTTGGGCGCCAAAACGGAGGCTTTGGAGGGACTTTGGGACATTGGCACACCTTCTATTCAGATGTTTTCTGCAGAAAACTGTTGAACAAGAGGTTACCGCGCGGTGTGCAATTTAGCGCAATTTTATGCAAATTGGCGGGCTAGGACTGACCAGCAATGAGCGATATAGAGACCTTATGAAACTCTTTGTTGGCCTTGGAAATCCCGGTGCGAAATACGCACAGAACCGTCATAACATTGGCTTTATGGCACTTGATCAGATTGCTTCGGATCACGGCTTTGCGCCTTGGCGTTCCAAATTTCAGGGACAAATCACCGAAGGGCGTCTCGGGCGCGATAAAGTCCTGCTTTTGAAGCCCGAAACCTTCATGAACTTGTCAGGCCAGTCGGTGGGTGAAGCCATGCGGTTTTACAAACTCGACAGCACCGACATTGTCGTCTTCCACGATGAACTTGACCTCGCGCCAGCAAAGGTACGCCTGAAGTCTGGCGGCGGGCATGCCGGTCACAACGGGCTGCGTTCGATTCATCAACATATCAGCCCACACTATGATCGCGTGCGCCTTGGCGTCGGGCATCCGGGTCATAAGGACCGCGTTTCTGGTTATGTGCTCAGTGACTTTGCCAAGGCCGACCAAAACTGGTTAGACGATGTGCTACGTGGCATCTCGGACGGGGCAGCGTATTTGGCAGATGACGAGGGACCAAAGTTCCTCAACGCCGTTGCATTGCGCGTAAACCCGCCGCGCCCGTCGACCGGAACTAAGGGGAAGTCGGCGCAAAAGCCAACCGAACCCGCGCCAGAAGTCGCCCCAGAAGATACACGAAGCACACTACAAAAACTCGCTGATAAATTCCGGTGATAGCCCCACAACGTACGCGACCAAGCCCCCCGCAAACAATCGAGAGCCCGATATGAAAACTTTTCTGAAATGGCTACTGCGCGGTGTTTTACTGAGCGCACTTCTGATCGCTATCGTCGCTGTCTTTCAGCGCGAAAAGCTTGGGCGTTTGATGGCGGTGAATTCGCTATTCAGCGAAGACCGCATCGTCGCGAACTTCACCCAGATGGACACGATGTTTGAAAACATTCCCGTCACGACGGGCACCGCGACCTCAAACGAGCTGACAAGTGGCGCAACGATGGACATGCCAGCTGGATATAGCACGTGGGCAGATGACCGCGCTGTCACGGGCATCGTCGTGCTGCAAAACGGCGTCATCCGGTATGAAGGCTATCCGCTAACATCTGAGGGCGAAACTGACCCAGCCTCATCCCGCCGCATCAGCTGGTCGGTGGCCAAGTCGTTCCTTTCCGTTCTTATGGGCGTTTTACACGAGGACGGCACCATCCCTGATCTGGACGCCCCCGTCACGCAATACGCGCCATCGCTTGTGGGCACGGCCTATGACGGCGCATCCATCCGCGATGTGTTGCAGATGTCATCCGGCGTGGAATTCGACGAAGACTATTTGGATTTCTGGAGCGACATCAACAAAATGGGCCGCGTCTTGGCGCTGGGTCAATCGATGGACGGTTTCGCTGAAGGCATGGATGCCACTTTCGCCCCTGCTGGCGCGCAATGGCAGTATGTCTCTATCGACACGCATATCATCGGCATGGTGATCCGTGGCGCGACGGGGCGCTCCATTCCCGATCTGCTCAGCGAAAAGGTCATCGCACCGCTTGGCCCAACGGCTGAGCCTTACTACCTGACGGATGGATACGGCGTTGCTTTTGTTCTTGGTGGGTTAAACCTTACCACCCATGATTACGCGCTATTTGGGCATATGGTCGCCAATGGCGGCATTTCCTTTGGCACGCGCATCGTGTCTGAAGAATGGATCATTGAAAGCACCGCCCCCAGCGCCAATACAACACCCGATCAATACGGTTATGGATATCAATGGTGGGTGCCAATCGGCGCGACGGAGGGGCAATTCATGGCCCGCGGCATCTACGGACAATACATCTACATTGACCGTCCACGCGGCGTTGTAATCGCTGTTAACGGTGCCGACAGAGGGTTCCGCAACGCAGGCGTTGACGATAGCAACGTCGATATGTTCCGCCTGATCGCAGAAAGCTTGGACTGATGGAAAAAGACCCTTCTCTCAACGTGCTGGGCGATGCCTTGCAAACGTGCTCAATGGATCCTGTGACGGGATACTTCCGCAACGGCGCCTGTGACACCTGCGCCGCGGATGAAGGCAGCCACACCGTTTGTGCCGTGATGACGGCTGAATTCCTCGCCTTTTCCAAATACGTCGGCAACGACCTGTCCACGCCGCGCCTTGAATATGGGTTCGCTGGACTGAAGGACGGTGACGGCTGGTGCCTGTGTGCCGCACGGTTCCTGCAAGCCGCCGATGAAGGTTGCGCACCGAAGGTCAACCTGGCTGCAACCCATCAGCGCGCGCTTGAGATCGTGCCGCTCGATGTTTTGCAGAAACATGCCGCCAATGTCTAAACCACGTTTAAAAATCGTCCTCGTTACCCCCGAAATCCCCTACAACACAGGGGCCATCGGGCGCACCTGTGTCGCGCTGGAACTGGAACTTATCCTGATCAAACCCTACGGATTTTCACTGGACGAAAAGGCCGTGAAACGTGCCGGAACCGACTATTGGAAACACGTCACCCTAAGCGAATACGACGATTGGGAAACCTTCATAGCAGAACGCAAACCACCACGCGACAGCATGTATTTCTTCGAGGAAGACGGCGAACACAGCCTGTACGAGCCCGACTACCAACAAGACGCCTATCTTGTATTTGGGTGCGAAAGCGCTGGCCTGCCAAGATCAATTCTAGACGGCAATGACGACCGCGTATTCCACTTACCTATGCTCAGCCCGCTTGTGCGATCACTTAACCTCGCCAATGTCGCGACGGCCGTGATCTATCAAGCAATGCGTCCGCAGCTGATGGGCTAGGCGTTCAGTCCCCGTCGACCTGATACGCAAACGGATCGTCCGCCGGATCGCTATTCCAGATATATTCGGATCCGTCCGCCATTTCGCGAGCCTTATCTTGCCCAAACATCTTTGCTGCTACGGCAAGGGCGGCATCCATGCCTGCTGAGACGCCAGACGAGGTGAAGTATTTCCCATCTTCGACCCAACGCGCGGACTTGACCCAATCCACAGCGGGCGCGAGCCCAATCGTTGCGTTGAAATCAAGTTTGTTGGTTGTCGCGCGTTTGCCATCCAGAACACCCGACATGCCCAGAACAATCGTACCCGTGCAAACGGCCAAAACGACCTCTGCCCGCGCGGACACGTTCCTGATCCACCCAAGTGTTTCCTCGTCGATGGCTTCGGTCAGTGCGGAGTCCCCGCCAGGGACCAACAACACGTCAAAATCCGTGCCGTCAGACAGGGCCGCGTCAACACAAAGACGTTGCCCGTGACGACTGACGATAGGATCAGTGGACTTTGCCACTGTCACAAGCTCAATCTCATCCCTGAAGCCTGCAAGCAGCTCAATCGGACCAAAGAAATCGAGCGTCTGAAACCCCGGAAAAACCAATGCAGCCATTCGTTTCATCGTCGTTTCCTTTTATGTCGCGTTAAGCCCCGCTAGACATGTCCAAGCCAAGTGCCTTGGCCACGGTGAAGATATCTTTGTCGCCGCGCCCACACATATTCATGACCAACAGGTGATCCTTTGGCAGGGTCGGTGCAATCTTCATGACGTGTGCCAAGGCGTGGGATGGCTCAAGCGCGGGAATGATGCCTTCCATTGCACAGGACAGCTGGAACGCTTCAAGTGCTTCAACATCCGTGATGGCGACGTATTCGGCGCGGCCAATTTCGTGCAGCCATGAATGCTCAGGGCCGATGCCCGGATAATCGAGACCCGCTGAAATCGAGTGGCCTTCCAATATCTGACCATCATCATCCTGCAATAGATAGGTGCGGTTGCCGTGCAGAACGCCCGGGCGACCACCCGTTAGAGACGCACAATGCTCCATTTTGGCGTTCACGCCTTTACCACCGGCCTCAACGCCAATGATGTTGACCTCTTTGTCGTCAAGGAACGGGAAGAACAGACCCATCGCGTTGGACCCGCCACCAATAGCGGCGATCAATGTATCAGGCAGGCGACCTTCGGCGGCCTGCATCTGTTCTTTGGTTTCTTTGCCGATGATGGCCTGAAAATCACGCACCATCGCAGGGTACGGATGCGGCCCAGCCACAGTACCGATGCAATAAAACGTATCACGCACGTTAGTCACCCAGTCGCGCAAGGCGTCGTTCATTGCGTCTTTCAACGTACCACGGCCGGACGTCACGGGAACAACCTCAGCGCCAAGCAGTTTCATGCGGAATACGTTAGGCGCCTGACGTTCAACATCATGCGCGCCCATGTAGACAACGCATTTCAAGCCAAATTTAGCACACACCGTTGCCGTTGCGACGCCGTGCTGCCCTGCCCCAGTTTCCGCAATGATCCGCGTTTTACCCATGCGGCGTGCCAGAATGATCTGGCCCAGGACATTGTTGATCTTGTGCGCGCCTGTGTGGTTCAGCTCATCCCGCTTAAGATAAATCTTCGCGCCGCCCAAATGTTCGGTCAGGCGTTCAGCGTAATACAGCGGAGACGGGCGGCCCACATAATGCGTCCACAGGTCATTCATCTCAGCCCAGAACGTTTCGTCTGTCTTTGCGTGCTCATACTGTTCCTCGAGCTCGAGGATCAGCGGCATCAACGTCTCGGACACAAACCGTCCGCCGAAATCGCCAAAACGACCCTTTTCGTCAGGGCCAGTCATGAAGGAATTGAAAAGGTCGTTCATTGCGCATCTCCGGCCATTTGCTTGGGCTGGCGCGAGATGTATCGCGACGATTGAGGGCCGTAAAGCGTCTAGGCCTTCGCAGCAGCAACAAACGACGCGATTAGGCCTGCATCTTTGACGCCAACCGCCCCTTCAACACCGCTGGACACGTCAACTTGCGTGGTACCTGTGCGTTTCACGGCCTCAGCGACGTTGTCAGGTGTCAAACCGCCCGCCAGCATCCAAGGAATGGTCCAATATTTGCGATCCGCAAGAAGCGTCCAGTCAAAGGCCAAACCATTGCCCCCCGGCAGGTCGGCGTTTTTTGGCGGCTTGGCATCAATCAACAGCTGATCGGCCACCGCTGCATAGGTATCAATCGCAGGCAGATCGCTGGCGTCGGCAATGCCGATGGCCTTCATCACAGGCAAGCCATACCGCGCTTTTACCTCGGCCACGCGCTCTGGTGTTTCTGATCCGTGAAGTTGCAGCATATCCAATGGGACGGCAGCGGTAAGCGCATCCAGGAACGCATCATCCGCATTCACGACCAATGCAACCTTTGCCACGCCCAAAGGCACGTCGATTGCTAAAGCTTTGGCGTCTTCAATGGAAACATTGCGCGGGGATTTGGCGAAGAACACGAAACCAACGTAGGTCGCACCAGCGGACGCCGCCGCTGCCACGTCAGCTGCTGTCCGCAGCCCGCAAATCTTTACGCGAATGTTGCTCGGCATCGGCCGTTAGCTGGCTTTATCAAGCAGCGCGACGATCTCGTCTTTGCCTTCGTGCTTTTCAGTCTTCAGGCTGTCAACTTCGCGCTTAAGTGCATCACGTTCACGACCCGTCGCACGGGCATCCGAACGCAGGCGATGCTCACGCACCCATTCCCACAAGAACCCGATCAAAAGGCCAACGCCGACACCGATAAAGATCGCCATAAACAGCGGCATCTGAATGTCAGGCGAGATACCCAGTGGGTTTGCCAAAGCTTCGGGCATTGCGCGCAACGTAACGATGTCACGGTTGGCCATGCCGACGATTATCAAGGCGATCCCAACGACGGCCCAAAATGTGTATCTGATATATTTCATGGGAACAGCTTACTTCCCGTTCAACCGGTCCCGCAAGAGCTTGCCGGTCTTAAAAAACGGAACATGCTTTTCATCAACCTGAACAGCCTCGCCGGTGCGCGGGTTTCGGCCTAAGCGTGCGTCGCGCTTTTTAACTGAAAAGGCACCAAAGCCGCGAAGTTCTACGCGATCGCCGTTTGCCATAGCGTCAATAATGCGGTCAAAAATTGTATTAACAATTTTTTCAACGTCTCGCTGAAACAGGTGTGGATTCTGTTCGGCGATCGTATCGGTCAATTCGGAACGGATCATGTTGATGTTCTCCCCCATCGGTTTCGTCACGGGTCATGGCGCGATGACCTCTTATCCAACGACTATAGGATGGAAATTCCATTCGCGGAAGAACCTCAAATGGCGATTTAAGGCTCATTCGCGCTGTTTTGAGACCAAATCCAAGCTGAAACAGTAAATGAAACCCGACACTTGCGGCAATCGCGTGCGATGAACACGTCCTTCAAACTACTGATTCGAAGCCAAGGAGCCACCGGAAAAGTAAAACCCCGCCAGCTTGCGCCAGCGGGGTTTCAAATTTTCAGTCAGTCAAATTTGACCGCAAGATCGACTTATTCGTCGTCCTTGTTCAAAGCTGCGCCAAGGATATCACCCAAGGACGCGCCGGAGTCAGAAGACCCGAACTGTTCGACTGCTTCTTTTTCTTCAGCAATCTCACGCGCTTTGATGGACAGACCCAAACGACGTGTTTTCGCGTCGATGTTTGTCACACGTGCGTCGATCTTGTCACCAACGCCGAAACGCTCAGGGCGCTGCTCGGCACGGTCACGGGACAGGTCAGAACGACGGATGAAGGATTTCGCGCCTTCATAGTCAACTTCGATGCCGCCATCTTCGATCTTCGTGACTTCTACAGTTACGATTGTACCGCGCTTAACGCCGCCAACTGCATCCTGGAACGGGTCACCGTCCATAGCTTTGATAGAGAGGCTGATGCGCTCTTTCTCAACGTCTACTTCGGTAACCTTAGCGTTCACGATGTCGCCTTTGCGGAAATCACCGATGACGTCTTCGCCGCGGCCTTCCCATGTCAGGTCAGACAGGTGAACCATGCCGTCGATGTCGCCTTCGAGGCCAATGAACAGACCGAATTCGGTGATGTTCTTAACTTCGCCTTCAACTTCGGTGTTCTCAGGGTGTGTTTCTGCAAACACTTCCCATGGGTTACGCTGTGTTTGCTTAAGACCAAGGGAAACACGACGCTTAGATTCGTCGATTTCCAGAACCATGACTTCAACTTCTTGCGAAGTAGACACGATCTTGCCTGGGTGTACGTTCTTCTTTGTCCAAGACATTTCAGAAACGTGCACAAGACCTTCAACACCGGCTTCCAGCTCAACGAATGCGCCGTAGTCAGTGATGTTGGTGACGCGACCAGTGTGTGTTGTGTCCAAAGCGTACTTGGCAGCAACAGCATCCCACGGATCTTCCTGCAGCTGCTTCATGCCGAGGGAGATGCGGTGCGTGTCTTTGTTGATCTTGATCACCTGAACCTTGATCGTCTCACCAATTGTGAGGATCTCGGATGGGTGGTTCACACGGCGCCATGCCATGTCTGTCACGTGAAGCAAGCCGTCTACGCCGCCGAGGTCAACGAACGCACCGTATTCAGTGATGTTCTTAACCACGCCGTCAACTTCCTGACCTTCAGTCAGGTTGCCGATAACTTCTGCGCGCTGTTCTGCACGGGACTCTTCAAGGATTGCACGACGGGACACAACGATGTTGCCACGACGACGGTCCATCTTGAGGATTTGGAACGGCTGCTTCAGACCCATCAATGGGCCAGCGTCGCGTACCGGACGTACGTCAACTTGGGAACCTGGCAAGAACGCAACTGCGCCGCCCAGATCAACAGTAAAGCCACCTTTAACGCGACCAAAGATTGCGCCTTCAACGCGCTCTTCGTCTGCGTATGCTTTTTCAAGGCGATCCCATGCTTCTTCACGGCGCGCCATCTCACGAGAGATAACAGCTTCGCCGCGGGCGTTTTCGGAAGAGCGAAGGAACACTTCGACTTCGTCGCCAACATTGATTTCTGGGGCTTCGCCAGGGTTTGCGAATTCTTTTACGTCAACGCGGCCTTCCATCTTGTAGCCTACGTCGATGATGGCTTGTCCCGCTTCGATTGCGATGACTTTGCCTTTTACGACACTACCTTCTTGCGGTGTGTCGATTTCGAAGCTTTCGTTCAAGAGTGCTTCAAACTCGTCCATTGATACGTTCTGAGCCATGTGGCGTCTATTTCCTAGGTCGGTGTTGGCCGTGCGCGTCGCGGGTGCGCCGGACTTAAGGTTTATGTTTCGCTGAGGTGTCCCAAAACAACAAAAGAGGGCCGGAAACTCCGACCCTGCTCAAGTTGTGCGTTCTACGACCCATCAACAGGCGCGCGTATAGGCTGGAAACGCGTTGTTTGCAAGGGCCGTGAACAGGCTCACGACAAGGGCAGAATTCAAATCGTTTCTGTGACGATCACCTCGATGCGCCGCTTTAGTTCAATGTCCGTAATGCGGACAAAACGGACCTCCGAAGTTAAAATACGAAAGTCCGCTTTAGACATTCTTAACCTAGGAGGAGAATGTCGGAACCGCCAGCGCTACGACGCAAGACGTGTACATCTTCTAGCTCAGGGTCATTTGCCCAAGCCATCGCAGCAGCCTTATCAGGGAAACTTATAAGCGCTGCGACATCAGGCGCGTCAGGGGACCCGTCTAACACGGTAAATTCCATGGCTGCACTTTCTGCCTTGCCGCCATGTTTCGCGAGCGCGGGGCCTGCGACATCGCGGTACTTTGCCAAAGCCTGTGGGTTGGTTACGGTCAATTTCGCGTAAGCGTAAATCATAGTGATATCCTTAGTTAGTTCACATTACGGACATATCAGCTCGCACCACATGCAAAAACGCGTGCAAATGCACAACGGCCATGCAAGAAAGCTTGTATGAGTTTGGCTTGGGATGACTTGCGGACCGTTTTGATGTTGGTGCGTCACCAAACGCTGGCAGGCGCAGCTGCAGCACTGGACATTAACTACACGACAGTTGCCCGTCGTATTCGGCGAGCGGAGACGACGTTGGATCATCTGTTGTTCGAACGCTTGGCCGACGGATATCGACCGACAGAGGCCGCACGTGTCGTCGCCTCTCATGCCGAAAAAATGGAAACCTCTGAATTCGATTTACGGCGCTATTTGCAAGGGGCCGACACTGAGCTGACTGGCCATCTAACAATTACCGCGCCTCAGCTTCTCATTTCCAGCTTCCTCGCTCCTGTTTTGGATGAATTTGACCGAAAGTATCCTCAGATCGAACTGCGAGTCCTCGCGACCAATGATGTTCTGGACTTAACTCGGCTTGAGGCTGACTTGGCTATTCGCATCAGCCAAAACCCCGGTGATACGTTAAAGGGGCTTAGACTTCTGAAACAAGAAAATGCAAGCTTTGCGAGCCCTAGCTTAGCAAGGCAGATTCAGGCCGACCCGATGGCGATGATTGATTGGATCGTTTACGATGCTTTCCCGAATGTTCCCAATGGCGTAAGCCACGAGTACCCCAATAATCGGGTGCGTTTTCGCTTTGACGATATGGTTGCAATGCTCGGGGCGGCGCAAGCGGGGCTTGGCGTCGTTCGCCTGCCGATGTTCCTTGGAAGAGCGTCTTCTGGGCTTGTAAATGTGCCAGTGTTACGGCCGCAACCCTATTCAGACATTTGGGTGGTAGGACATCCGGATGTATGGCCTTCGGAAAAAGCACGCGCCTTTCGCGAGGTTCTGGTTGCATTTTGCAAGTTGCACAGAGGTGACTTCAAGTCATAAATGTATCAATGGGCTTTCGCACAGCGGACATTCGCGGCGAGGCAGAAAATGAGTACTTTGGGCTCAAAGCGGTCATCCGCTGCAAGGGCAATCCGAGTTGTGTCTTCCCCCGCTCGAAACCCGCCTCAATCGAGATAATCTTGCTGTCGTCAATCGACTTGATCAGGTTCGTAAACGTTTCGCCTCGCGCTTTAACGTTCAACAGGTCTTCGCCCCATGGTTCATTCGTCATCTTCAAGCGCCCTACTATGTCAGCAAACTATATCTAATGATTCAAAACAGAGTCACCACCCCAATAGGTTGTTCTAAACCAAAAAGGGGCACCACACGGTGCCCCTTTCTCTGCCGTAAACATACGAAGTATACTTAAGACTCAACTGGCGTGTCGCCACGTTCCCAAAGCAGTGGGTGGAACACTTCATCCACAGGTGTTTTGGCGAAGTGGTTGACGTAGTTGGACATGGTCTTCTGTGCCACAACAAGAACAACATCCAATGCGGAACGTTGCGTGAAACCCGCGGCGAAGAAAGCTTCGAACTGCGCGTCTTCGATGTTGCCGCGCTGGCGAACGACTTGCAGTGTGAACTTGCGAAGGGTGTTCAACTTGTCTGTCGGCAATGGTGCTTCTGAACGCAAAGCTTCAGACAAAGCATCATCGACTTTCATCATCTTCGCGATACCTGTGTGGGCTGGCACACAGTAGTGGCATTCGTTTTCCACGTTGATCGTCTGCCATACGACAGTGATTTCATCCGCGTTGAAATCAGTTTCAGTCGCAAGCTTATGGAGCACTTGGTAACCCTCGAAGGCCTGCGGGCTTTCGGCCAATACTTTGTGCAAGCCAGGGAGACGGCCAAACGCCGCTTGGGATTTTTCCAGTAGCGGCTTTGAAGCTTCTGGGGCTGACGTCATGTCGTGAGATGGAAACGTAACCATGGGGATTCTCCGTTTTTAAGGTTATAGGCCGGATTTAGCCTTTCTTGAGCGATCACTCAAGTATATAATTGAGCAACCACTCAACAACTTCGTGATCGCGCCAAAACATGCCCCGCAAGCCATCCTATGATCGAGACGACCTGATCCGCCGCGCACGTGATGTGTTTTGGAAGCGTGGTTGGGCGGGCACATCGTTGAAAGATTTGGAAAATGTTCTGAACCTTAAGCCTGGAAGTTTTTATGCAGCATTCGGTTCTAAGGATGCTTTGTATAAGCTTGCCTTGGATCAATACGCTGCCGATGGCGGTGCAACGCTAGACAAATTGGAACAGCAGCACGGCGCACTCGGCGCACTGCAAGCCTATCCGCGCTCTATTCTGGAAAACGAAACCGCCGCGGCGCGTGCCTGCATGCTCGTCAAAACCATTCTAGAAGTCTCCCCCCAAGGGAACGTTCTGTCCGAATATGCCAACGCCCACCTCGACGGAATGCAAACGCGCTTTGCGGTTCTCTTTGCGAAAGCGCAAGACGCCGGCGAAATCAGCCGCCAACACGCGCCAGAACATTTGGCCCGCCGATATCAATCTGACTTTCTGGGGCTTCGCGTCTCCGCGGAACGCCAAGGGTATGATATTGCTGCGACGTTAGATGACATCGAAACCAACCTCGCCCGCCTTTAACGCGTCGCGATTATGCGATCTTACTCAGCATGTTTCGACCAAAGCGCTGACCCTTGATCGGGTCTGCGTCTCTCGCTAGCGTTAACGAACACATAGGAGCGCACACATGACCCTAGAAGAAGCAATGGCTGACCAAGCGGCTTGGCTTAACATATGGCTCCCGATCTTGATGGTTGGCAGCATGGGGCTTCCGGTCGTGCTTCTTATCTGGAAGCCAAGCCGTCTGGCTGGACTTGCGGGTATCGCAGCGGGACTTCTCAGCTTTGTCACCATATCTTGGATGTACGAACAGATGGGCTACGTAAAACTGCTCGGGCTGCCGCACGTGCTGTTCTACACGCCTGTGGTGATCTATTTCATCAGCCGCCTGCGCAGCGGGTTGCTCCCCAAGTATGCGGCTTGGGTTATGTCCCTATCCCTCATCATCATCCTGATATCATTGGCATTCGACTACACCGACGTGGCGCGCTACTTCCTTGGCGAACGCACTCCAACGGCAGTCCCTGCGGGATTTGAAGGCTAACAACGCTGATCGTTCAAGCGGGTTTAATCGTCGTCATAGCCCAGCGCCAAAGCATCCAAGCTCGCGATCTCCGGCATGGATCGCCCAGCAATGCCTTGTAAATCGCCATGCATACCGATGGTCGACGCGATCACAGCATCAATCTGCTTGGACCGCGCTGCCCATTGCTTTTCCATGAAAAACCGCTCTTTGCGCAGATTTTCCTGCATATCCTCGAACCGCTCAACGATGGCATCAACGCGCTGCTTGAACTGGGTGCCGGTTAGATAATCATAGATCATCTCCATCTTGCTCTCCTGCCCCATCGCGCGCCCCTTTGCCCCAGCAACGTCAATCAGCCCTTGGCGCAATGACATCGCCAGCGGCACCGCATAGCGCGGCGCGCAGACCCAGATACCATCAACGATGCCGAAACTATCGACGCCTTCTGGCAAAGCCACGGACGTAATCACCGCGACCTCACACCCAGACGCACGCTGGTCATCGCGCAGCTTGGCCAACCAGCCAGCCGTCCAATTCTTTGTGCGCTTGCTTTCCCACAGGATGCGCCCAGTCACTGTGCCATTCATCATGACATCTTGGCGTACATCAGCTCCGCTGACGCCCTTGGCAACAGGCGTAAACCCGTCCATCGGAAAAGCACGCTCCAGCGTTTCTTCAAGAACGATCTCAGCCGCCTCGCCTTGGGTCTGCATCGACCCCTGCTCTGACTTTTGCTTGAGCGCTTCGATCTGCTTTTTCATCCCGTCGATCATCTGCGCTTGTTCCGCGACCTTAAGCGCGGCCTTTTCTTCGGCGTCCTTGGACAGCTTTTCAGCCAAAGCGTCCCGCTCTGCTGCAATCATTTTTTGAACCGTCAGCTCAAGCTCGGCTTCTTTGTCTTTCAGCTCTTGCTCACGCTTCATCGCTGCCGCTTGAACAGCCTGCGCCTCACGCAGTTTAACGTCCTGTTCCTTTACACGCTCCTGCAGCGCGATTTGGTCCTCCGCAGCCGAAGCCCGACCTGCTTCTTTGGCCTGTGCAGTTGCCACCTGAATTGCTTTAGCTGACTGTGCCTCCCGCTTAGCCAGTTCGTCATTGAACGATGACCGTAGATCCGCAAGCATGGGGCCAGCAAGTTGCTCGGTCAGCTCAATTTCGTTGGAACATTTGGGGCATTGAATCTTTAGCTCGGACATCAGGGCGCTCTCACGGTTGGGTTAACTCAGCCCTATCACACATCAATCAGGCTTTGCATCCGGCAGTTCAACCGGTCCGCCCTGCTCTGCCCATGTGCTGAAACCCTCGCGCAGATGCGCGGCGTCAAACCCCATATCTTGCAACGTCGCTACGGTTAACGCAGATCGCCAGCCAGATGCGCAATGGAAGACGTACTGTTTATCCTGCCCGAACACCTCTTTGAAATAGGGGCTTTCTGGATCAACCCAGAATTCCACCATTCCGCGTGGTGCATGAACACTGCCCGGAATATATCCGCGTCCACGTTCGCGCACATCGCGGATATCAACGATGACCACATTCGGGTCATCAACCATCGCAATTAGGTCAGTCGTTTCGACTTCATCTATGCGGGCGCGGGCGGCGGCAACCATGTCTGCCGCGGATGTCTTAAGGTTTTTCATAGGCAGACGATGCCACATCACGCGACGTCGTCAAGGCACCGATTGCCACAGCGCAGAACCTGTCTATGGTGCGCGCATGTTTCGCCTTGCCCTAATTCTATTGTTGCTGCCAACAATCGCCGCCGCTGACTGGTCCCCACGCCCGTCCATGTTTCACTATGATGCGACCTTTGCGAATTGCACCGCAACGCCGGACGAAACGGACCTCGCGCAAAACTGCGACCGTGCGATTGCGAATGCCTACGTTTTGAAACGCGCTGTGGCTTGGGCGACGCAAAATTGCTTCCCCGAAAGCATTGCGACCTGTGCGCTTCCATTTGAAGACGAAGGCCTGCCCGCTATTGCGGCACAAATTGCTGTAGATGCAGGGTGTGATGCGACCAATGTTCTGGACCTCCCCGAGGACGAACCCCTACCTGCGGATCACTGCATCTCTATCGCATCTGACATTATGATCGACGAAGGTGTCGTACCTTTGAACACCGATATTTCGTGCGGCATTAATTGGATCGAATGCGGTGATATTTCCCTTATCAACGCGACCTTCTGGGCAGAACAAGTCGATGCGGCGGCCCAGGATGACCCGGCATTCGCCGCTGACCTGCAATCGCGCAACCGCGAAGATTGCGCTGAAGAAGCCCGTGAGATTGGCAGTTGGGCCGTGGTCATGGACGCCATGATTTGTGAAGCGGATCGTTCGGCGGCACTTTGGGCCGACCTCACTGATCAGAACCAGCAGGATCAATAATGGGCGAGCTGTATTTGGTCCGCCACGGGCAAGCCAATTCAGGTGCCACGACTGAGGAGGGCTACGATCGCCTGTCCGACCTAGGCCACACCCAAGCAGCCCTACTTGGTAACTGGATGCGTGCCCACGAAGACCCGTTCGATTTGGTTTTGTCCGGTACCATGCGCCGCCACCGTGAAACCGCTGACGGTATGGGCTATGCCCCCGAACTGTTCGATGAGCGCCTTAATGAAATGGAATACTTCGCGCTCGTGCGTGACATGAAGGTGCACCACGACGTCGATCCACCTGAAACCTCAGAAGATTTCGTCACCCACATGCCGCAAACCCTCGCCGCGTGGGAACAAGCGACCATCAATGGTGTGGAATCTTTCGCAACCTTTGAAACCCGCATCAATGACGCACTGACTGAGGCCGCAAAACCCGGAAAGCGCGTGCTTTGCGTCACTTCAGGCGGAGTGATTTCAATGGTCATGCGCGGGGCTTTGGGGTTGGACACGCAGCAGATGGCGAACATCCTCCTGCCGATCTTCAACTCATCCCTACACAAGTTCCGCATCCGTCCAGAAGGCACATTCTTGTCCGCCTTCAACGCAATTCCGCACCTAGACCCGCCCGAATTGAGCGATCATCGGACGCATTTCTGATCTAAACGCGCGCCGCCTGTACAATCGCAATCGCTTGCGCAATCGCCTCTTTAGCCGACAATTCTGACGTATCTAGCAGCACGGCATCATCTGCCGGTTTCAGCGGGGCGGTGGCACGTTCACTGTCGCGTTTGTCACGTGCTTCAACATCGGCGAGGACTTCGGCAAACTCTAACCCCATGCCTTTTGCGTTCAACTCATCCAAACGACGTTGCGCGCGCTTTGCTGAACTCGCTGTGACAAACAGCTTCACATCCGCATTCGGGCAAATCACTGTGCCAATATCGCGCCCGTCCAAAACCGCACCGTCATCGCGCGCCGCAAATTGGCGTTGAAACGCGACCAATGCAGCCCGCACATCTGGATCAACAGCCACTTTGCTTGCGGCTTGCGCAACTTCAGGGCTACGCAGGTGATCGCCATCAAGATCAACGGCTTCCAGTGTTTGCGCGGCGACAAGCGGGTCCGCGCCATGCAATACCTTCGCGCCAACCGCGCGGTACAGCAGCCCCGTGTCCAGATGCGCAAACCCGAAATGCGCAGCAACCGCCTTGGAAATGGTTCCCTTACCGGCCGCAGCAGGTCCATCAATCGCAACTGTAAAACTCACGCTGTTCTCCTCAGATGTACAATCAACACCAAAACGCACAGGTAAAGTGACGCGAATTTTGCCATAGTTAAATGGTGCGCGACCCCGATGATCGCCGGCTCCATAACATCGATGAACATGAACCGGTAAATCGCGACGTTTTCTGACAGATCAATCGCGGCATAGAGGGCAGCAAGACCCGCAACGAAATACCGAACCCAGCTTCCGCGCCAACCATACAACGCCATCCAAAGGGCCAGTGTCACAATGAAAATTCGATCTATGCGGCTGAGAATAACACTATAGGTCGTGCGTGCCTGTTCACTGATCGCCTCGGTAAACGGCGCAATGCTTTGCGCGTCATACCCCAGCAGGTGAAAATCCGGTGGCCAGTGCCAATCCGCACCCGGCAACACAGTGATATAGACCATCGCGCCCATCAACAGATAGCTGACCAAAGCCACTACCCCTGTGATCTGGCGCCCAAGCCGCATCAGGTGTTCGAACGTGTGACGCTCGCTCCGAGGTCTGCCATCAGCCCTTCAAAGATAGGGAAAGACGTCGCGATAGGGCCGCCGTCATCCACAGACATCGGTTTGTTCGTTGCCAAACCCATCACAAGGAACGACATCGCAATGCGGTGATCCAAGCGACTTTCAGCGGTAATGCCGCCCTCAACATTGCCAAACCCAAGGCCCGTCACTGTCCACCAATCCGGCCCTTCATCGACCTCAACACCAGCGGCACGCAACCCCTTGGCCATCGCATCAATACGGTCGCTTTCTTTGACGCGCAGCTCCTTGACGCCCTTCATCACGGTCTGCCCTTTGGCAAAGGCCGCAACCACAGACAACACGGGGTATTCGTCAATCATAGAGGCCGCGCGTGCCGGTGGAACGTCAATGCCAACCATATCAGGCGAATACTTCGCACGAAGATCGGCGACGGGCTCACCGCCCTCCTCACGCATGTTTTCGAACGTCAGATCCGCGCCCATTTCTTGTAACGTGTAGAACAGGCCAGCGCGGGTTGAGTTCAATCCGATGTTTGGCACCAACACGTCAGACCCTTCGGCCAGCAAGGCCGCACAAACAGGAAACGCTGCAGATGATGGATCACGCGGAACGATAATCGTTTGTGGTTTCAGTTCTGGTTGCCCGACCAGCGTAATAACGCGGCCCTCATCCGTGTCTTCAACCGACAGTTCAGCGCCAAAACCAACCAACATGCGTTCCGTGTGGTCCCGCGTGGCTTCTTTCTCGATCACGACGGTTTCGCCCGGTGCATTCAGGCCAGCCAGTAACACCGCAGACTTCACCTGCGCAGACGGAACCGGAACGGTATAGCGAACAGGCACAGGGTTCTTCGCGCCAACTATCGTCATTGGCAAACGTCCACCGGTCCGGCCAACGGATTGTGTTCCAAACAACGCCAACGGATCAGTCACACGGCCCATCGGGCGCCCGTTCAGGGACGCGTCACCAGTGAACGTGACGGCGATATCGCTGGTCGCCATCGCGCCCATGATCAGACGCACACCCGTACCAGAGTTCCCACAATCAATAACATTCTCAGGCTCACTGAAGCCGCCAACACCCACGCCATGCACGGACCATTCACCACCACCGTGGTTCACAACCTCAGCACCGAACGCTTCCATCGCGCGCCCAGTGTCGAGCACGTCTTGGCCTTCCAGCAGTCCGGTAACTTTAGTCTCGCCAACGGCCATTGCGCCCAAAATCAAAGACCTGTGGGAAATCGATTTGTCACCAGGAACATGCGCTTCACCGCGCAAAGCAGCGCCCTTGCGGGACGTCATCGGAATAGGGGCGCCGTGGCTCGACATATGATTTCCTCTTATCTGTTAATGCCTGATAAACCGCAGGCCAACAGACGTCCACGCCCCAGCTTCTTTTGTTCTAAAATACCTCGGCCGGAGGCCCCTGAAGTTACAGCTTGCGGAACGTCAGATAGTGCGGCGTGCGGCCCTCGCGCAGTGCTTTTTGTTCATAGCGCGTGGAAATCCAATCATCCCATGCGTCGCCACCCTGCGTCACAAGCTCAAACCCCGCAGGTGGAACTTCTTCAAGCGTTTGACGCACGTAATCAGGAATATCAGTCGCCACACGGAACTCAGCACCCGTTTTCAACACACGCCTCAATGGTTCTAAGTGCTCAGGCGTTACAAAACGGCGACGATGATGGCGCGCCTTGGGCCATGGGTCTGGGTACAGTAAGAATGCTTTGGAAATCGACGCATCCGGCAGAACATCAAACATATCGCGCACATCGCCGGGATAGATGCGCAGGTTATCGACGCTTGCTTGGCGCACCTTACCCAACAGCATCGCCACGCCATTGATGTAGGGCTCGCAACCGATGATGCCCACGTCTGGGTTCGAAGCGGCTTGGTGGATCACATGCTCGCCGCCACCAAACCCGACCTCAAGCCATGTGTCGTTCCCGCCAAACAAAACTTCTAAATCAAGGTTTTCGCGTTCGGGGTTCACGTTCCAATCAACAGCGCCAGGCGACAACGCTGCGAGGTCTTCTTCGAGGTAACCTTTTTGACTGTCTTTAAGGTGTTTGCCCTTAAGACGGCCATAAAAGTTGCGGTGTGGGCGGATCGGATTACTCATGCCAGCCCTTTAACCGCACGTCTCAGCAATCTCAACCTTTACGCGCTTGCTTAGCCGCCAATCGCTCGGCCTTCTTGGCCTCACCACGCAGGCCGGACCACAACATCAGGCGGTTGATCAGTATAAGGAAAACACCAAATACAGCGCCAACCGTCACCAGAATATTTAGACCCTCACCAAAGAGAGACTTCAGTTCTGTCACTTCAGCAGGGGACAAAGGCTGCAACGTCAGGCTAATCCAAACAGCAACAGCGCTTAGCACAAGTGCAAGGATCGCAAAAATCAAAGCCATCAACCACCCTTCACCGCGTGTGGTTTGGCGACCTTCATGTTTGTAGAATGCCTGCGCCACCAAAAGCGTTGGCATGATTGCAGCAAAAATCCCCATCCAGGAATTACCGCCAGAAAAAACTGTTTCCGCGATGTCAGGTGCAAATTTGTAGAGGCCGGCCGTAACCGCATAAAGAACCACAGCAATGATAATATATAGAAATGCATATCGGGCGGAATAATAAGAAATTGATTTATTCATTGTTGTGTCACCTTTTCCAAAAAATAAGGGCGGCACTGTTCAGAAACAGTTCCGCCCCAATGTACAGCTAATTAAACCGCTTTTTTGAGCGCATCGACCAAGGTCGTTGCTTCCCATGAGAAACCGCCATCCGCTTCAGGTGCGCGGCCAAAGTGGCCGTAAGCCGCTGTGCGCTGATAGATCGGCTTATTCAGGTCCAAGTGCGTGCGGATTCCGCGTGGCGTCAGATCAATTACCTTGGGAATCGCAGCCTCAATCGCAGCAGCTTCGACGTTACCAGTACCGTGGGTGTCGACATAGATCGACAACGGGCGGGCGACGCCAATGGCGTAAGACAATTGGACTGTACAGCGTGTCGCCATACCAGCCGCAACAACGTTCTTAGCTAGATAGCGCGAGACGTAAGCTGCAGAACGGTCAACCTTCGTTGGATCTTTACCGGAAAACGCGCCGCCGCCATGTGGTGCGGCGCCGCCGTATGTATCCACGATAATTTTGCGCCCCGTCAATCCTGCATCGCCATCCGGCCCACCAATGACAAATTTGCCCGTCGGGTTCACGTGCCATTCCGTTGCCGCATCGATCCAACCCTCTGGAAGTTCTTCGCGGATGTAGGGTTCAACAACGGCGCGTACATCGGCGCTGGTCATGTTTTCATCCAAATGCTGAGTGGACAGAACGATGGAAGACACACCGACAGGCTTGCCATTTTCATAGCGCACGGAAAGCTGTGACTTTGCGTCCGGACCAAGAGTAGGTTCAGTCCCGTTCTTACGCACTTCCGCCAAACGGCGCAGGATCGCGTGGGCATAGTGGATCGGTGCAGGCATCAGCTCAGGTGTTTCATCAACCGCGTAACCAAACATGATACCTTGATCGCCTGCACCTTCATCACCAGTTTCGCCCGTAACACCCTGCGCGATATGCGCGGATTGTTCGTGCAGCAGGTTCATGACGTTGCAGTACTTCCAATGGAATTTGTCTTGCTCGTAACCGATGTCTTTGATGCAATCTCGTGCGATCTGGTCGATGTTACCCATCATTGCCGCAAGTTTTGCGGGATCAGACAAACCAATCTCGCCCCCAATGACGACCTGATTTGTGGTCGCAAAGGTCTCAACGGCGACACGTGCTTCAGGTTCGACAACAAGCAATGCATCAAGAACCGCATCCGAAATGCGGTCGCAGACTTTGTCAGGATGCCCTTCAGAAACGGATTCCGAAGTAAAAGTATAATTGTTACGTGCCATGGGGAGTGCTCCAGTTAGGTTCAGATCCACGTCAGGAAGCCGTTGTGGACGGTTAGGTTTCGGTACCGCCTAAACCTGCGATCCATCCCCGTCAATGAGTATAGGGGTGCGCCTCACGATGCCGACCAACATGCAGAGGCTCAGCAACACAAACAGCGGCCAGTCACCCATCTTAGCGTATAAAGTCGGCGCAATCGCGCGCGGAACAGCTGCGTCTAGATATCCCGCCTCGTTCAGCGGCAGGCTGTCTGTGATCCTCCCCGACGGGTCAATTATCGCGGATATGCCAGTATTGGCGGCCCGTACCACTGGCAGCCCCTGCTCAATCGCGCGTGCTTGTGCTTGCACCAAATGTTGGCGCGGCCCAGCGCCCTTACCGAACCAAGCGTCATTCGTGAGGATCAATAGCACATCAGGGCGCACTTCTCCGCGCTGCATATCTTCGGGGAAGATACCCTCATAACAGATCAACACACGCGCAAGACCAAGCCCGTCGATCTGCATCAACCCGTCCCCTACCCCCGGCGAAAATCCAGCGACCTGTTCCACCAAGGTGCCAAGGCCAATGGGTTCAAGCAGCCACGCCAGTGGGATGTATTCACCAAATGGCACCAGATGTGCCTTATCAGATATCGCTGTGGCGCTCTCAGGTTGGTCGATCAGAATGGCGGAATTAAAGTAGTTTTCGCCTTCACGCCGCTGAATGCCCGCCACGACAGGCGCGCCGCGTGCAGCAAGTGACATTTGTTCCATCCACGGCTGAGCATAATCCAGCAGCGCAGGTATAGATGTTTCCGGCCAAATCACGACGTCAGGTGCCGCGCCAACGCCGGTCAACTCAATCGCACGATCAAAGAATACCGGCATCCATTCGCGATCCCATTTCTGGTGCTGTGGCGCGTTGGGTTGAACAATACGGACAACACTTTGCGAGTTTGGCACAGCGGATTTAGGGGTCAGCGCGTGTAATCCAAGCGTTGCGAACAATACACCAACCAGCGCGGGCCAGACCAACGTCCATCCCTTGTGCAAGCAAAACGCAACGCCCCCCGCCAGCAAGAACAACAATAAATTAGTCCCGTAGGGGCCAACCCAAGCGAACCAGATGTCGCCAACGCCGCCAACCAGTGTGTAAGACAGCAGTCCCCATGGAAACCCGCTCAGGAAATGACCACGGGCCAATTCAACGACGGCAAGTGTTACAGGCAACCACAACATTACCGAAATGCGTTCATGGGCAATCCAACGCGTCGCCCAAAATGCCAACGCCCAGAATAACGCCAATCCACCGGCCATAAAAAAGATCGCGAAAGGGGCCATCCAACCGTGGCGCACCGGATCAACCAAAAACGGTTCAACCAACCAACGCAGCGTTAACGCAAAATATCCAAACCCTAAGAACCAACCGAACCAAGCGGCGGCGCGGCGGTGCGACGGAACAATGAGAAGGGCCAGTACCAACGCGACCATAACCGCGACAAACTGCATCCCCCAGTCTTCATGGCCTAACGCGGCCAATGCGCCCAGCCCCAGCGGAACCAATCCACGCGCCATGCGCGGCAATGCTGCGAAACGTCCCCGCAGCTCGCTTGGATGCAACTTAGCCACTTGCCGGCGCGCCGATCAAACGAACGCGCAGCCGCTTGATACGTCTTGGATCGGCCTCAACGACCTCGAACACAGGGCCTTCGGGATGCTGAATAACCTCTCCACGTGCAGGAACGTGACCTGCAAGCATGAACACAAGACCACCAAGCGTGTCGATTTCTTCTTCGTCAATCTCTGGATGCTCCGTTAACGGCATACCGATCTCGGCTTCGAATTCGTCCAGTGGTGCCTTGGATTCCGCCATGTAAACGCCCGCCTTTTCCAGCACCCACAATGCATCCTCGTCGGCGTCATGCTCGTCTTCAATCTCACCAACGACTTGCTCAAGCAGGTCCTCAATGGTCACGAGCCCGTCGGTGCCGCCGTATTCATCGATGACCAACGCCATATGAATGCGTTCAGCCTGCATTTTTTGCAGCAATACACCAAGCGGCATAGAGGGAGGAACGAACAACAGGTTACGTCCCAATTCACGCAGATCGAATGACTTTGACTTACCGTTAAAGCCATACTTCAAAGCAAAATCTTTGAGGTTCACAAAGCCAATTGGCGTGTCCAATGTGCCATCAAACACAGGCAGACGCGTCAACCCTTTTTCACGGAACACTTGCACCAGATCATCGCGGCTGATGGTCACCGGAACGGCAACGATGTCGGCCTTTGGGATCATCACATCTTCCACGCGCTTGCGGCGCAGGTTGATCATCCCTCGCGTTTCTAGCTGCGGGGCATAGCCCGCGACCGGCGCGATATCTTCGGGGGTGTCTGAAGGGCTGAGCGCCTCAACAATGCGGCCAAAAAAGCCGCGCTCACTCGTCTGTTCTTCTGTGTCTAACTGCGCGCTTTGCGCCGCGCTAGATGGTCCGTCGTTCGTGTCGCCCATTGTCTCCAAATCCAAAATAGGTCGCTTTGCGTGCGACCAAGAAGCTGTCCTTACGAATATGGGTCAGAGATGTCCAGTTTACCAAGGATTTCTGCCTCTAAACCCTCCATTAACTGTGCATCTTTATCCCGCATATGGTCAAATCCCAACAAATGAAGGGTTCCGTGAACGATTAAATGCGTCACATGGTCGGCAAACGGTTTGCCAGCCTCGGCGGCTTCACGCGCACATGTGTCATATGAAATCGCGATATCGCCCAATTCGCTGTCCACCGGAAGACTTGGCGGGATCGGTTGGTCGCCATCCTGTTCCGCCCCGCGTTCATCCGATGGCCACGATAGCACGTTTGTCGCCGTCCCTTTTTCGCGAAAATCCGCATTGAGGGCCGCGATGCGGGTGTCACCGCAGGCCAGAATACTGATTTCAAATTCGGACGGGTCCAAGCCGATACCCGCTAGCGCCGCATCACATGCGATTTGGACCAAAGGCTCAAGTGTGGCCCATCGGTCGTCTTCTATCAGGATGTCAATTTGTGCTGTCACGGACGCACAACGGGGGCCAGCCCCCGCACCCCCAGGATATTTATTAAACAAAAGCAAAGGTAAGAAAGAATGGGGCTACTTGGGGTCATCGGCTTCGTAGGCTTCGATGATCGCGGCGACGAGCGGATGGCGCACCACGTCTTTTGAAGTGAAGTAATTGAAGTCGATCTTTGAAATGCCCGCAAGAAGGCGTTCAGCATCCCGCAAGCCAGAACTTACACCGCGCGGCAGATCAATCTGGGTGCGGTCGCCTGTGATCACCATGCGAGAGCCTTCGCCAAGTCGCGTGAGGAACATTTTCATCTGCATCGTTGTGGCGTTCTGCGCCTCATCAAGAACAACGAAAGCACGCGCCAGTGTTCGACCGCGCATAAAAGCGAGAGGCGCGATTTCGATCTTCTTTTCTTCGATCAGCTTTTCTACCTGCTTTTGTGGCAGGAAGTCATTCAGCGCGTCATAAAGCGGCTGCATGTAGGGATCGACTTTGTCCTTCATATCACCAGGCAAATACCCCAGTTTTTCACCCGCTTCGACAGCAGGGCGGCTGAGAATGATCTTGTCTACGTGCCCGCCAATAAACAGGTTTACGCCAACAGCGACTGCAAGATACGTTTTGCCCGTCCCTGCAGGACCGATGCCAAAGGCCAGCTCATTTTTGAACAAGGATTTCACGTAGGCTTTTTGCGCTTCAGTGCGCGGCTCAACCATCTTTTTGCGGGTTTTGATTTCGACGCGATCCCCCACGCCAAGATCCATCTGGTCACCAACTGCAGGCACCGTGCCCTTTTCGGAAACGCCCATGCGCACTTCACGGTCAATATCAGCAGGTTCAACGGCGCGGCCTGCCTCTAAGCGCTCGTATAGGGATGTAAGAACCTCAGCCGCTTCTTTCTGTGCGTCAGGTTCCCCGTGAATGGACAGCTGGTTGCCCCGACGAACGACTTGAACGCCTAGCTTTTGTTCGACATCCGCCAAATTTCGATCATGTTCCCCGCAAAGATCGATCAGTAGGAAGTTGTCTGGAAATTCCAACACTTCAGGGGCTGCATCGATTTCGTAAGCGGTCGGGGTTTTGGTGGTTGTAGCCAATCAACTCTCCGGTGTTTGAGGTTTCTTCAATGGTGCAGCCTCAAGCGCCAACGTGCAAGCCGATTCTAGAACGAAAAAGGGCCGCAGATTTCGCTGCGGCCCTCTTCAAACTCTAATTCCAGTACTAGTGGTGCGGTTCGGAAACCGGATGAACCGTATGGAAGTGGCCAGTCGTTGTACGAACTGGTACTTGCTGTACGCTCACAGGAACTGGTTCACCAGGAACGCGGTCTGCAATTCCAGGTGTGCCACTTTCGTAAGGGCCGTAAACGACGCCAGGCTCACCAACACAAACTGGCAGACCGGACACCGGATCAAGGCGGTTGGATGCACGGCCTTCGATGCCGTCATCAATTACCCATGCCTGACAACCGTCTGGCGTAACAGCAATACCTGCAACGTCATTAAGGTGGCCATCAGAGTCACGACCAAGGTCGCCGGCTACAGCGATGTAATCATTTGGACCTTGTATGGTACGCGTACCTTCAAACCCACCACACGCAGAGAGGCTAAGCACAGCCATACCGAGTGAAACTTTTGTAATATTGATCATCATTACCACCTGTAACAGATTACTTCGACGCGGCGGTTTTGAGCCATGCCAGCCGCAGAGTTGTTAGACGCAATCGGACGCGTTTCGCCAAAACCGATTTCACGCTCAATTACAGCACCAACGCTGCGACCTACATTTGCAACTGCGCGGGCGCGGTGCTCTGACAGGGTCTGGTTGTAGCTGTTGGAGGCACGGCTGTCTGTGTGTCCATAGACCGCGTAGCCGGAAACTCCATTTTGGTTAAACACCTGCTGAAGTCGCTGACGTGCTGAATCAGTCAACTGGTGGCTATCCGTGTGGAACATAGAATCTGTTTCACCCGTAAAGCAGGTTTCAATCTTCATACAAACAGGACGACCTGTTTCTGGATTCAAACGGTTAACTTGATACTGCTCAAAGCCACCATCGGCCATCCAGTGCATACAACCATCAGGGTCAATCCAGATACCCCATTGAATACGGCCTACTTGTTCGCCGCGCGCCGCTTGTTGCGAGAACGCTGGCGTCGCCAAAACGCTTATAGCGGCTACGGCCGCTAAACTGCGCTTCAAAGTTCTAATTAAGTGTCGCATGACACACCCCTTTCACTGACTGTTGCCGGTCGGGATCCCACCCGCCCTGCTTTACTTGTCTTCTCACTAAGTTCTGTCACCGCCCAATCCGTTTTCGGTCAAACCGAAGGAAGACTAAGATGCCCCCCAATTGTCGTAACGTCACATTATCTGCTAATGGATAACAAATTTTAGACATATTGGAAGAACTAATCACCACATATTGTAGCTAAACGCGCTACAAAAGAAGTGAATTGGGCTGATTGTTGCAAGAAGTCACAGTATTCGGCCCCGGTCTTCAGAAGCTTAACTAAGCATCGTCTAGGACCGGTTTGACGTTAAACAATTTCGCCGCCAAGCGAGTTTCTTTCAGTCTTTACAACCCTAACATCACGTAGGTCACCAATCGCAACGTCTGTCGTGTCCGCAAAAACCGCGTGAAGGTACTCGGATTTACCGATCATCTGCCCTGTTTCCCGGCCGTGCTTTTCGAAAAGCACCTTAACAGTCCGCCCGACCATAGATTTTTGGATGTCATATTGCTGCTCGCTCAACAGGGATTGAAGGCGATGCAAGCGATCCAATTTCACGTCTTCTTCAACCTGCGCGCGCTCCGCTGCTGGCGTGCCTGGGCGTGTAGAATACTTGAATGAATAGGCCTGCCCGTAGCCGACTGTGCGAACCAAATCCATTGTGTCTTCAAAATCCGCCTCAGTTTCGCCGGGGAAGCCGACAATGAAGTCGCCTGACAGCAGCAAATCGGGTCGCGCTGCCCGAATGCGTTCGATCAATTTAAAATACTGGTCGCGCGTGTGCTTGCGGTTCATCGCCTTAAGCACTTTGTCGGAACCGGACTGAACCGGCAAATGCAAGTAAGGCATCAACTTGTCACAAGTGCCATGCGCATCAATCAAGGCATCATCCATATCGTTGGGATGGGACGTGGTGAAACGAATGCGTTCCAGCCCGTCAACCTTGTCCAGCTCCCAGATCAAGCCAGCAAGCCCACCGTCATGACCGTGATACGCATTTACGTTTTGGCCAAGCAGGGTGATTTCGCGCACGCCTGCCTCAACCAACTCCTGTGCTTCGCGGATGATGCGGTCCGATGGGCGCGAAACCTCGGCCCCACGCGTATATGGAACCACGCAGAACGCGCAAAACTTGTCGCAGCCTTCTTGGACAGTCAAAAACGCGGTTGGTCCGCGTTTGGCCTTCGGGCGGGATTTGAGCGTTTCGAACTTATCGTCTTCAGGGAAATCCGTGTCCAACGCCGTTTCGCCACGGGCCAATGCGTCTTCCATTTGTGGCAGCCGGTGGTAGCTTTGTGGACCAACAACCAGATCGACCATGGGCTGGCGTTTCATGATTTCAGCGCCTTCAGCCTGCGCAACGCAGCCCGCAACGCCAATTTTCAAGTCCGGGTTTGCCGTCTTGAACCCTTTTAGGCGTCCAAGTTCTGAGTAAATCTTTTCGGCCGCTTTTTCGCGAATATGGCAGGTGTTCAGCAGGATCATATCCGCATCTTCCGGCTTATCCGTGGTCACGTAGCCCTTCCCGCCAAGGCTTTCAGCCATGCGTTCACTATCATAAACATTCATCTGGCAGCCGTAGGTTTTGATGAACAGCTTTTTAGGGTCAGACATGGGGAGGCCTCTCAATGGATCAGGGCCGCATTTAGCGCACCCCTACCCCGCTTGCAATGAAGTGCGAATTACCTGACATTGGCCGCAATCAGGCAGAGCATAACAATGATCCATCACGACACCCTTCAAGCCTTCATCGCAGACGGCGCACCCTTGCTTAAAAAGGGACCGATCGCGCTCATTTTTGCGGAAGACGAAGTGGAATTAGACGCCACAATCCGCCACCACCTTGGCGCGGGCTTCAAGCATGTAGTCGTCTTTGCGATGCCAGAATTTGAAGTCGCCGATGATGTAGCCAAAAATATCGTGCGGGTGAGCTACAATATGCTCGCCACCGCTGCGCTTGAAACGGCGGTAAATGCAGTGATGGCTGCCACGGGCGACATCTGGATTTATTACTGCTTCAACGCCGAATTCCTGTTCTTCCCGTTTATTGAACACCGCACTGTCGGCGAAATGATTGCGTTCAACGTCGAAGAACGCCGCGACACGATCCTGTCTTATGTCGTAGATCTGTACACAGGCGATCTGTGGCAGAACACCAATGCTGTTAACATTGATGACGCGCACTTGGACAAAACTGGGTACTACGCGCTGGCCCGTAAAGACCGTTGGAACAACGACCTCGACCGCCAACTCGACTTTTTCGGTGGCTTACGTTGGCGCTTTGAAGAACACATCCCCGCGCCGCGCCGCCGCATCGACCGCGTCGCGATCTTTCGCAACCAACCGGGCTTGGTGTTTAATTCGGATCACACCTTCAATGAACCCGAATACAACACGTACGCGTGCCCGTGGCACAACAATATCACAGCGGCGATCTGCTCGTTCCGAACGGCCAAAGCCCTCAAACGCAATCCCGGCTCGACGTTTGAGATCGACACCTTCAAATGGCACAACTCAACTCAGTTTGAATGGCACAGCCAGCAGTTGCTGGATCTCGGATTGATCGAACCTGGACAGTGGTTCTAAGGCAACTAAGCCACCGCGACTCCCATTTCGTCCCCTTGAGCCGTCCTTTTGTGGGCGGAACTATAGGGCCAATCAGCCGCGGCTTTCACGAGCCCAGCGCGCACAGGGGCTGCCTCGACAAAGGTGCGCCGAAGCGGCGCAACTGCCCCCGAAATTTCGATCACTTCTGTCTCAGCCGCCCAAACGTTGGTTTCGTTCCTGGGCGAATGGTGCTCAAACGCCGAACAAATCAGCTTAATCGCACCGCGCGTTCCAAAATTGGCATCCTGAAACAAGCACAAGAGCTGCATTTCGTTCGGAAGAACGACCGCCGCATCAATTGTAAAATCCCATCGTTGCTGCGCCAACGCCACACAATCGCGCAACAGGCGCACCTGACGCACGAGCAAATCGTCGCTAGCATTCGCCAATCGAAACGTCATTGCGACATATGTTGGACTAAAATTTTGGTTTGGGGCGGGGCAAAATTGCGGGGTGTGATGAGACATGCCCAATCTTGGACCATGCACCCTTAAAAAAATGTGAAACTGGTTAAATCAGCTGCGGCGCAACCGGATCACAACATCAACAGACGCAATTTCAGCACCCATTGGTGCATCCGGCACCCGTGCGATTTCCAATTGGTCCGCTGGCGCATCCGACAGACGGTTCTCGTCTTCCCAATAGAAATGCGGGTGGTCCGACATGTTTGTGTCGAAATAGGATTTTGACCCATCTACGGTAATTTCACGCAACAATCCCGCATCGCAAAACGCGCGCAAAGTGTTGTAGACGGTTGCGAGGGACACTTTTTCCTTGGTCCCAGCCGCCGCATCAAACAGGCTTTCTGCTGTGACATGGCGATCTTTGCCGTCCCCAACAAGCAATCCAGCCAAGGCCATACGTTGACGTGTCGGGCGCAATCCTGCCCCTGCCAGCCAAATTGCCCCACGATCTGTCGCGCTATGTGTTGATACGTCCGTCATATGTCGGTCCTAAGTCTTGATACCCTATAATATGGGACAAACCCGCAAGCATTCAATCTTTAATGCGAATTACGCAATACACACGGCCCTACGTGGCGCCACCCTTGCCCTTAATCGACGCGGGATGCTAGGACCATTCCCAAGTACAACTCCACAGGGAAGACAGGCACCATGAGCGAATATCCATCAAGTTTTGACCGCGAAGACCTTCTGAAATGCGCGCGTGGCGAACTGTTTGGCGAAGGCAACGCCCAGCTTCCTGAGCCACCGATGCTGATGATGGATCGCATTACAGACATCTCAGGTGACGGCGGCGCGCATGGCAAAGGCCACGTTCTGGCTGAGTTCGATATCAAGCCTGACCTGTGGTTCTTTGACTGCCACTTCCCCGGCAACCCGATCATGCCCGGCTGCCTTGGCCTAGATGGTCTGTGGCAGCTGACCGGCTTCAACCTCGGCTGGCGCGGCTGGACAGGTCGCGGCTATGCACTGGGTGTTGGCGAGATCAAACTCAAGGCTATGGTGCGCCCTGACGCCAAGCTGCTGACGTATAAAATTGACTTCACCAAAGCCATCCAAACCCGCCGCCTGACGATGGGCGTTGCTGACGGCATCGTCGAAGTAGACGGCGAATTGGCCTATGAGGTTAAGGATATGAAAGTGGCGTTGAGCGAGAGTTGAGGTCAACACCGCTATGTTTGAAAAACTACAATACAAAAGTCCCCTTTTGATTGCGTCGAGCTTGGTATTCGGTTTCATTTTTTACGTGGGGTTCCGCATGCAATCTGGTGAAAGCATGGGGGGCAATCGTGGCGTCATGCGTTGGATCGCTGAAGCGTTAAACTGGCTGACCGACGCGGTTGGCCCTGCCCTAGCGGGATACGGGATCATGGGGCTAGCCGTCTTCGGTGGCACGTTTGTTGCGATATGGATTTGGCGCGATCCTCTGATGTGATATGTGGTTAACCTCTTCTGAAAGACTGCTTTAACCCCCACTTGCCCCGCTCCCCCTCCTCCCATACACCTAAGAAAACACTACTAAGGAGCAGCCATGCGTCGTGTCGTCATAACAGGAATGGGTATCGTTTCCCCTATCGGGAACAACGTAGCCGAAGTTGATGCAGCTTTGCGGGCTGGTAAATCCGGTATCGTTGCGTCTGAGGAAATGAAGGAACACGGGTTCCGCTCTCAGGTTGCGGGTACGCTCAAGATCGACATCAAAGAACACGTCGACAAGCGCACACTGCGCTTCATGGGGCCTGGTGCTGCTTACGCACACATTGCCATGGGCCAAGCGATTGAAGATGCTGGCCTAACCGAGGATGACGTTGTGAACCCGATGACGGGTCTAATTGCAGGTTCTGGCGGACCAAGCACGTCTGCGATGTATGCGGCACATAAGGTTGTTGAAACCACAGGCGCCACCAAGCGCATCGGCCCGTTTGCGGTTCCAAAGACAATGTCTTCGACCGTATCAGCGAACCTTGCCACGGCCTACAAGATCAAAGGCATGAACTTTTCGATCACGTCGGCCTGTTCCACGTCCTTGCACTGCATCGGCATGGCCGCACAGCAGATCGCGCTGGGCACGCAGGACATTATGTTCGGCGGCGGCGGTGAAGAACTGGACTGGACGCTGTCCTGCCTGTTCGATGCGATGGGTGCGATGTCGTCCAAGTATAACGATGCCCCCGAAACAGCGTCCCGCGCTTTTGACGCAAACCGCGACGGGTTTGTCATTGCAGGTGGCGGCGCGATGGTGGTTCTGGAATCCCTAGATGGTGCCCTAGCACGCGGCGCGAAAATCTACGCCGAAGTCACGGGCTTTGCGGCCACATCAGACGGCGCTGATATGGTTGCCCCGTCCGGTGAAGGCGGCGAACGTGCGATGCGTGGTGCACTGAAAACCCTGCCCGAAGGCCGCGAAGTCAGCTACATCAACGCCCACGGCACATCCACGCCAGTTGGTGACGTTGGCGAAGTCGAAGCCGTGCGCCGTGTCTTTGGCGAAGGTTCCACACCCCCAATTTCATCCACCAAATCCATGACGGGTCATTCCCAAGGCGCCACGGGCGCGCAAGAAGCCGTCTATTGCTTGCTGGCGCTACAGGGCGATTACATCATCCCGTCCATCAACGTCGAAACGCTGGACCCAGCGCTCGACCCATCCGAAATCGCGACCGAATTCAAAGCCGACGCAGGCCTCGACACGGTCATGACAAATTCCTTCGGCTTCGGGGGCACGAATGGCTCTATGTTGCTGTCAAAGTATAAAGGGTAAGCCATGACCATCGACATGAACGGAAAACGCGGCCTCATTATGGGCGTCGCCAACAACCGCTCCATCGCTTGGGGTATCGCAGAGGCGATGCACAAAGCCGGCGCAGAGCTTGCGTTTTCATACCAAGGTGAAAGCCTGCTAAAGCGCGTTGGCCCATTGGCCGAAAGCGTTGGATCAGACACATTGGTCGAAGCGGACGTGATGGATGATGCGTCTCTTGATACCTGTTTCCAGACGCTGAAAGACAAATGGGGCAAGATTGATTTTGTCGTCCACGCAATCGCCTATTCCGACAAAAACGAGCTGACAGGCCGTGTATCTGACACAACCCGCGCCAATTTCACCAACTCGATGGCGATCAGTTGCTACAGTTTCATTGATATCGCGAAGCGTGCGGCGGAGATCATGCCGGACGGCGGCACATTGCTGACGCTGACCTATGAAGGCAGCCAACGCATCACGCCGAATTATAACGTCATGGGTGTTGCTAAGGCGGCACTGGAATCCGCGACCCGCTACCTGGCCGCCGACCTCGGCCCACAGCAAATCCGCGTAAACGCGATTTCCCCCGGGCCGATGAAAACGCTCGCTGGTGCGGCAATCGCAGGCGCTCGTCGTACGTTCAAATATGCCGAAGCAAACGCACCTATGCGCCACAACGCGACACTGGATGCGGTGGGTGGCACGGCTGTTTATCTGGCGTCTGATGCGGGCGCTTGTACGACTGGGGAAATCATTCACGTCGATAGCGGCTTGCACGTCATGATGATGCCGGCGTTGGAAAATCTCGGTTAATCCAGTGATCAGTCCTGTTGTTTTCCTATTCTGCGCTATCGCAGCGTGCCTTGGCACCATCTACGCATTGCGCGGCGGCTGGACGTCGCCCCTGAAGACAACAATCATCGGGCTTGATCCACAAGGCTTGGGCATCTCGGCGCTTGCAGTGATCCTCGCCGTTGTGTTTTTCGGGCCGGTATTTGGCTTGTCGATTATTCTTGTCGTTGTGATCCACGAATTCGGCCACGTCGCAGCGTTTCGTGTGGCGGGCCACCATGATGCATCCTTCCGACTGGTGCCGCTACTTGGCGGCTATGCGATCTCAAATCGCCCCGTCGACACCCAAGAAGAAGACGTTTTCATCACCTTGATGGGCCCTGCGATCTGCCTTGCGCCGATGTTGTTGGCCTATGCATTGGCACAGATTTCGCTTACAACGTTTCCGGCGGCCTACTATCCGCTTGTGACATTCGCGAGCATTTCGGGCGCCCTGAACTTTTTCAATCTCTTGCCAATTTGGCCACTGGATGGCGGCAAGCTTACCGCGTCGATCACATCCGTTTTCCACGACCGCGCACCGTTCTACATCTTTGCGACGACCTCTGCTCTTATCGGGTTGGTGGCATTGCTGTCGCAGTCGTTTTTCTTGGTGTTTCTGGTCATCATGACGGTTCAACACCTTATGCAAACTGGCGGCGGCGATGGGCGTGCGCCGTACCGGCGGATGTCCAAGAAACGTGCGCTGATTTGCTTAGGCGCGTGGCTGTTCACCGCGGCAGCCCTGTTTATGGGTGGGATCGCCACGATCACCCGTTTCGTAGGCTAAGCCTGACCGCTACGCCAATCACTTGGCGCGACACCAACGACCCGCAAAAATTCACGGTTGAAGTTGGACTTCGTGTTAAAGCCTGACGCAAGCATCGCGTTTGTGACGCTTTCACCAGCAACCAATGCATCCTGCGCCGCCTTGATCCGCGCAGCGTTAATGTAGCGCGATACGTTTTCACCCGTGACTTTGTTGATCGCCGTCGAAAGCTGTTTTACCGGAATGATCAAACGCCGTGATAGGCGTGACAGAGTCAGGTCAGGGTTTAAATACAGCTGCTCACCCGCCATCAACTTATCCAAACGCGCCACGATTTGTGTGTCGAGTTCTGTTATCTCTTGTTCGGGAGTTTCGTCTTCTTCAGATGGGGCATTCTCTAGCGCCCCAGAAAGGCTCAACGCGCCGATGACCAGCAACATTGCGCTGGAATAGATAGAGATGATCCAAGGCTGCAAATGCGCGGCCCCCAATATTTGGACTGCGACGATTAAAACATCAGTGAACGCCGACCCAATAAGCGCCACTCCGATGATCGTCCAAATCCGGCCCGGAAGATCACCCGCATCCAACCGCAACCGTGGCAAGGCATCTGCCCCCTTCAGGCTACGCCACAAAATGGCAATCCCATACCCGACGAACAAGGCGGGTATCAGCGTGTCGAGCAAGTATGGTTGCGTCACCAACGCACCAACGGCCAGCAACGGCCCCGCCATATGCACCAAGTCAGACCGCTGAAAATTCCGAACTGCCGTCGTTTGAAACGCCACCCACGCCATCGCAGGAACAAACGTTGCAATAATCGGCTGCAACACAAGCGTCCCCGGAACGCGATAGTGCTGGGCCATCGAAATAATCACTCCCTGCACCGCGCAAAGTGCCAGCAGTAAAACCAGCGGCCCGTGGCGACGATCAACCAACCACATGCGCAACAACAGGAACCCCAGCACAAGCGAGCTGATCAATGGGATGGGCAAACTGGGCATCTACACGTTCTCCGGCGTGAAACTGTTTCAGCCAACTTGGTCCTAAAACCGGTTCTTGGCGACCTCAAACCGATTTCAGGTCGCGCAAAATGTGCCCGCCCCCTCAAATCGGCTCATCACTTCAACAAACGGAGAACAGACATGAACCGCCCGCTTATCCTTATTACCGCCGCCGTCCTTGGCACTGCTGCCGTCGCCACGGCGGCACTTACAACAACAGGTTTTAGCCTCACACCAAAGCCGATCGTCGCCTCTGAGATGCCAGGTTACACCCCACTAACCTTCAACGCCCCCCACCACGGGCGCGATGTACTTGGGGCGATCTACTATCCTGCTGCGACAGGTGGGCGTGCATTTACGATGGCCGAGAACGGCGTTTTCATCGGTGTCGAGGTGGTCGAAGAAGCCCCCATTCGCGCAGGCGACCACCCTGTGGTCCTTCTAAGCCACGGCATGGGTGGCAACATCCGCTCATTGACTTGGATGGCTGCCGAACTGGCTGATCGTGGCGCCATCGTTATCGCCGTGAACCACCCTAATTCCACATGGGGCGATTTTGATATCGTCAAAGGCATGGATCACTGGACACGCGCCCAAGACCTAAGCGTCGCCCTTGATGCGGCGCTTGCAACGCCCCTGTTGCAGGACCACGTTGATATGTCGCGCGTGATGGCAGCGGGGTTTTCCTATGGCGGTTGGACAGCGTTGTCCCTTGGCGGCATGACGGGCAACCATGCGGGCTATCTCAACCATTGTGAGGTTTACAGTGACGCCTCAAGCCATTGCAGCGACTTGCTCGAAGCAGGCGCAGGCCTCGCGTCCGTATCTGCCGACGATTGGAACGCATCCTACGCCGACCCGCGAGTCACCCATGTCTTCGCTCTGGAACCCGGATTAACATGGGGGCTTGAGGCGTCCGACACCGCTGACCTTGTCGACAACGTCAGCATGATCAGCCTTGGCGCTGGCGATGATCGCTTGGTCGCGACAGATTACGACACCAGTGGCCTTACCGCGATGTTACCCGATGCCAGCGTTAAGAACATCGCACCCGCCTTCCACTTCACGGCCCTACCTCTGTGCAAGCCAATGGGCGCCGCGATCTTGGTTGAGGAAAACGACGACCCAGTTTGCACAGACCCAGAAGGCGCGGATCGGTCATTGACCCACACGCAGATCATTGACCGTGTCGCGCAGGACTTGGGGCTGTAAACGTCCCGCAAACGCAATCGGGCCGCGCAATCACTGCGCGGCCCGATTCAATTCGCTTCAGATCGCTTACGCTGTCTTTATCGAAATCATCTCAATCGCGAAGGTCAGATCCTTGCCTGCGAGCATGTGGTTCGCGTCCAGCGTAACTTCAGTGTCGTTCAGCTCAACGACAGTCACTGGCATCACGTGCTGCCCATCTGGGGATTGCATTTGCAACGTCAGCCCCATCTCTAGCGGAATGTCCGCTGGGATTTGCTCACGCGGGATGGACTGGCGGTTTTCAGGGTTGATCGCGCCGTAGGCTTCTTCACATGGAATTTCGACAACCTTTTTGTCGCCGACTTTCATGCCTGGAATTGCTTTGTCCAAACCGGGGATGATCTGGCCCGAACCAACCATGAATTCCAACGGGTCACGGCCATCGCTGGAATCAAACGTTGTGCCGTCTGCCAATGTGCCGGTGTAGTGAATGGCAACCGTGTCGCCTGATTTAACTTCGCTCATAATATGTCCTGTCTGGAATTGGGTGATTTCGCGCGCTGCCTAACAATCGCACCCCAAGATTGCAAATCAGCCTTTAACGCGGCACCATACCCGCATGACCCAACCTTTCGCCTCGCCTGCTGTCCGCGACGCTTTTGCGGCTTTCCCTCAGCCTGCGCATGACACGCTTATGTCGCTGCGTGCGATGATCTATGAAATCGGGGAAACCCTGCCCATTGGGCGCATAGAAGAATCGACGAAATGGGGGCAGCCATCCTACGCGACGCCGAAAACCAACCTCGCCACTCCGATCCGGCTTGGACTGTCAAAGGCCGGGGATCCGGCGGTCTTCACCCATTGCCAGACCACCGTGATGAGCGACTTTCGCGCCCTCGCCCCAGCGAACATGGCGTTTGATGGTAATCGCGCCGTGCACCTACCCGTCCATTCGCCGCCTAATCTGAACGAACTCGCCCCTCTTATCCGCGCAGCACTCACTTACAGGCTTTGAGGCTTTCCAAGCCCGAAGTTGCATGCCAAGCTGTTCCCAACAGAAAGGTTGCCCATGACAATCACCACCTGCATTTTTGACGCCTACGGAACCCTGTTTGATGTGGACGCTGCTGCGCGCAACGTCGCCAAAGAACCGGGCCAATCGCAATTGGCCGCCGTCTGGGGGACTTTGTCTGCGGACTGGCGTGCAAAGCAGCTGGAATATTCATGGCTACGCGCGATTGCAGGCCAGCACATTCCGTTCTGGCAAGTCACCCAGGATGCACTTGATTGGGCCTTGGATAACAACGGCTTGCACGACAACGCCCTGCGCGCCAAATTGCTCTCGGTTTACAAAGAACTGCCAGCGTTCCCCGAAGTTCCCGCCATGTTGAAGGCGCTAAAGGAAAAGGACGTCAACATCGCGATCTTGTCCAACGGCTCGCCCGATATGCTGGTTAGCGCCGTGCGCTCGGCTGGGATCGGCGAATATCTGGATGATGTTTTGTCCGTCGAAGAGGTCGAAATCTATAAACCACATCGCCACGTGTACGATCTGGTTTGGGACCGCTTTGATGTGCCGCAAACCGAAGTTTTGTTTGCCTCATCTAACGGCTGGGACGCGGCTGGCGCTGCCGGTTATGGTTTTGGTACCGTTTGGGTGAACCGCGCGGACAAACCCCAAGACCGCCTTTGGGCCGCACCACACCGCACGCTCAAAGACCTTAGCACAATTCCCGATTTGGTCTGATGCCTCACTTTACGGCACAGGACAGCACGCGACTTTATTACACTGACACGGGCGAAGGTTTGCCCGTGCTGGCGCTTGCAGGGTTAACCCGTAACACTGCGGACTTTGACCATGTGGCCCCACATCTGAATTGTCGGCTTATCCGAATGGATTACCGTGGGCGCGGCCAGTCTGATTGGGCGGATCCTGCAAGCTACACAATTCCCCAAGAAGCCCAGGATGCGATCGCGCTGCTCGATCATCTGAACATCGAAAAAGCAGGTATTCTTGGAACGTCACGTGGTGGCCTTATCGGAATGGTCCTCGCTGCAACGGCCAAAGATCGGCTTTTGGGCGTCGCCCTCAATGACATTGGACCCCACATCGAAGCGGCGGGCCTGTCCGTGATCAAAGACTACATTGGCCGCAATCCCGTTCAGAAAACCCACGAAGACGCGGCCGCATTTCGCGCCAAGGCGTGGTCTCACTTTAAGGGCGTCCCGATGGATCGTTGGTTAGCAGAAGTTGCTGCCCATTATGACGAAACACCAGACGGCCTTGTCATCAAATACGACCCGAAGCTCGCCGACACTGTGCTCGCCGCCAGCACCAACCTTGCCCCTGATCTCTGGCCCGTTTTTGACGCGATGGCCGGCTTGCCTTTGGCCATTCTGCGCGGCGATGCGTCGGACCTGCTATCCACCACCACATTCGAAGAAATGCGTAACCGCCGCCCCGATGCACACGCCGCGACCGTTCTGGGCCGTGGCCACGTCCCGTTTTTGGACGAACCAGAATCCTTGGGCGTTCTTAACGACTGGATCCTATCCCTATGAACATCGATATGATCCGCGCTGCTGCCAAACGCTTGGACGGCCACGCCCGTCGCACGCCTTTGCTGTCTTCCCCGTTCTTAGATAAAATCGCGGGCCGCAAAGTGTTTATCAAACCCGAGTGTTTGCAGCACACCGGCAGCTTCAAATTCCGTGGCGGTTGGTCTGCGCTCAGCGCTATGGATCCCGAAAAACGCGCCAAAGGCGTCATCGCCTATTCCAGCGGCAACCACGCACAAGGCGTCGCGCTGGCGGCTGCCCGACATGGCACAACATCTGTCATCATCATGCCAGCTGATGCACCGCAGCTGAAAATCGAAAACACCAAGGCCCTCGGCGCTGAAGTGGTTCTTTATGATCGCGATACGGAAGACCGCGACGAAATCGGCGCGCGTATCGCGCAAGATCGCGACCTCACCCTCGTTAAACCATTTGATGACCCGATGGTCGTCGCCGGCCAAGGCACGTGCGGCCTTGAGATTGCGCAAGACGCGAATGCGCTTGGCATTGAGAACGCCGATGTTTTAGTCTGCTGCGGCGGTGGTGGTTTAACGTCCGGCATCGCGCTCGCGTGCGAAGCAGACGCCCCGACCTTGCGCGTTCGCCCTGTCGAGCCCGAAGGCTTTGACGACGTTGCACGTTCTCTTCGCTCTGGTGGGATTGAACGCAACAATCAAACGTCCGGCAATATCTGCGATGCCATCATCACCCAACAACCCGGCGATTTGACCTTCCCGATCATGAAACGTCTTTGCGGGCCCGGCCTTGTCATCAGCGAAAAAGAAGCACTTCAAGCGATGGCACAAGCATTCTTGCGCCTCAAACTGGTCGCTGAACCCGGCGGCGCGGCTGCCCTTGCTGCAGCCCTCTATCGCAAAGATGAAATCAGTGGCGATGCCGTTATCGTGACGATCACCGGCGGCAACGTCGACCCAGCCCAATTCGCGCAGGCCCTCGACACGCTAACCTAACCTGTGTTTGCTTCTGTTTCTTAAATATCCCCGCCGGAGGCTCCCCTCCTCAACTGAAAGACGCCCGACATGACCCGTTTCACCATCGCCAGTTTCAACGTCAAAAACCTCATCGGAGCGGATAAGGAATATTACGAATTCCAAAAATACACGCCCGAAGAATACGCGTGGAAACAAGACTGGATGGCAGATCAACTGCTGACGATGGATGCTGACATCGTGGGCTTTCAGGAAATTTTCGAAGAAGACGCCCTTAAGGACGTCATCGCAGAGGCCGACGCCCTTGGTCAGGCGTCAAACGCGGCCTCGATCCCAGACAAGTCCAAGCGCTACCATCGCAAGGCCATTTTCCGCAAACTCGCCTACACGCCCTACGGCACAGGCGGGCTGGCCTTTGCACCTAACACGGCGGACACCGGCGAAGCGGGCAAGCGCCGCCCTGGCCTAGCGATCGTTTCACGTTTTGGGTTTGTCGGCACACCGGAGGTCATTCAGGACCTCCCCGAACCGCTCGAAATTCCGTTCTCCGCGTTGCGCGGTTCTGATGGTGACGACGACGCAGGTCACTATCGCCTGAGCCGCCTTTCGCGCCCGATCCTAAAGGCGCGTATTCCGGTTGGTGAGCAGGTCGTAACTGTCTTCAATTGCCACCTGAAATCCAAACTCGGCGAACTTATCACGCCTGCTGGGGCAGACTTCCCGCCCGCCGCTGACCTAACGCAATACGATGCCGCTGCCCGCGCGATGGGGTCACTCCGTGCCGCCCTGCGTCGCATGGCTGAAGCATGGGTTCTGCGCCGTGAAATCATCGCAGAGCTTGAGGCTGGGAACCCCGTCATGGTTTTGGGTGACTTCAACGATGGGGAACATGCTGTGTCCTCTGAAATCATCTCTGGCGAGGTTCCGTTCAAAAACTACTCGTGGATGCTGCGCCATGATGCGCAAACTGGTCGCGACCGGTATTCCAAGACCGAAAACCTGCAAATCCGCGAGGCCATCAATCGTGTGCGCCTGCATTCCGCTGAAAAGCTATTCGTACGCAAATCATCCCGCGATATGGTTTATACGTCCGCCTTTGGTGGCAATTTTGAATCCATCGACCAAATTTATATGTCGAACCATTTCCACCCTGACGACAAAGATAAGATCGGCGAAATGGAATACTTCTCGGTACTAAACGACCACCTCACAGATGGCTCCCATGCAGAAGCGCCCTACAACAAACTCGCATCTGACCACGGCCAGATCATCGCGCATATGGTGATGGGTGACGATGACGACGCATAAAATCCAAGCCAAAGGTGCGACCCTGTTTGCCAAAGTTGAGGGCACAGGGCCAACTTTGGTCTTTGCACATTGTCTGGGGCTTGATCATCAGGTCTGGGATGGCGTTGTGGCCCAACTGCCGAACTACTGCTGCGTGCGCTATGATCTGCGGGGTCATGGTCAATCTGACGTGCCGAGCGGCCCTTACTCCATGGGTACGTTGATCTCTGACGCAGAGGCGGTTTGTGATACACTCGAACTGCGTGACGTGGTTTTTGTTGGCTTGTCCGTTGGCGGACTCGTGGCGCAGGGCTTGGCCGTCAAACGCCTCGACATTGCGCGTGGCATGACGCTGATTGGCAGCGCTGCCAAACACGGCCAACCCGAACCATGGCATACCCGCGCCAAGACCGTTCGTGACGGCGGAATGCCCGCGATCATTCCTGAGATGTTAGAGCGTTGGAACGCCCGCGAGAGCAGTGCCATGTTGGATGAATGGCTGACACAGGCAGACGCAGAAGGGTTTGCCGCCACCTGCGAGGCCATAGCAGGAACCGATTTTTACACCCCGACTTCTGGTTTGCGCCTACCAACGCTGGGTCTTTGTGGAAACTTTGACAAATCCACGCCACCAGATCTTGTGCGCGAAACCACCGACCTTGTTCCGGGGTCGCAGTTCCACCTAATTCGTGGCGCTGGACATGTCGCTCCGGTTACCCACGCTGATGATATCGCAGCCAAGCTTGGCGACTTCCTCACGTCAATTGGCCACGTCTGACGCAGAAATAGCCTTTCCGAACTGATCAGTTCACCTTATGTAACCCATATGGACGCCTCACAGCGCAAACGCGCCTTCACATTTATTCTCCTTACTTTGACGCTCGATGCGATGGGCATCGGGCTGATCCTGCCTGTGATGCCGGACCTTATCGGCGAGGTGAACGGCGGCACTATTGGCGATGCGGCCCTTTGGGGTGGTATCCTTGCGACGACGTTTGCGGTGATGCAGTTTATCTTTGGCCCGATCCTCGGGTCATTGTCAGATCGATACGGCCGTCGCCCTGTTCTGCTTATTTCGCTTCTGGTTATGACGATTGACTATCTGGTCATGGCGGTTGCAGGCACCATCTGGTTGCTTTTCCTCACCCGCGTCATCGGTGGGATCACCGCTGCAACACAATCAACCGCCACGGCGTTCATCGCAGACATCTCAAAACCCGAGGAAAAATCCGCGAACTTCGGGCTGGTTGGCGCGGCGTTTGGCCTCGGCTTTGTATTGGGTCCGGTCATTGGCGGCCTATTGGGCGAATTCGGCCCACGCGCGCCCTTTTATGCGGCAGCGCTCCTTGGGGCTTTGAACCTGCTCTTTGGGTATTTCGTTCTGCCGGAAACGGTCACCGATAAAATGCGTCGTCCTTTCGTGCTGCGCCGCGCCAATCCGTTTGCCGCCTTCAAAGCACTGGGCCAACTCGACGGCGTGCGCCGCCTTATCTTTCTTGTGTTCCTCTATGAATTCGCCTTCATCGTTTATCCTGCGACATGGGCTTATTTCACCAAAGAAGCCTACGGCTGGTCCCCCGGCATGGTCGGCGCATCGCTTGCATTGTTTGGCATCGGCATGGCGATTGTTCAGGGCGGGCTTATCCGCATCGCACTGCGTCATCTGGGCGAACGCGGCACGATCATCTATGGTATCGGCTTTAACTTCCTTGCGTTTGTCATGCTGACACTGATCTCAAACGGTTGGATAGCGCTTGCTTTCGTTCCACTTACGTCTCTAGGCGCTGTCGTTACACCAGCTTTGCAGGGTTTGATTTCGCAACGCGTTGGTGATGATCGCCAAGGCGAACTGCAGGGCGTCATTTCGTCAGCCAAATCCATGGCGATGATTTTCTCACCTCTGGTAATGACGCAGCTGTTCTGGGCCTTCACAACTGAAACAGGTCCGTATTTTCCAGGTGCGGCTTTCATCCTTTCTGCGCTCCTGATGATCTTGTGCATGATTGTTTTTTTAGGCCGTCTTCGCCAAACCGCACCCTAAACGACACTGCAAGTCGCTTTCGCGCTTGAACTCTGCGCACGCTGCAACCAACCTCGACCAAACCCCTTTGCTCGAGGTCCCTTATGTCCCAAATCAAAGCCGCTGTTTGCCACGAGTTCGGCCAACCATTCACCATTCAAGACATTGAAATCCGATCACCGATCGACAGCGAAGTTGAGGTCACCTTGGCCGCCTGTGCGATCTGCCATTCCGATATTTCCTATGCCGATGGCATTTGGGGCGGTTCACTTCCGGCGGTCTATGGCCACGAAGCGGCGGGCACGGTCACCGCTGTCGGCCCGAACACCAACGGTGTGAACCTCGGCGACAAGGTCGTTGTCACGCTGATCCGTTCATGCGGCACATGCCCAAGCTGCGCATCTGCCCGCCCGACCAATTGCGAAGAAGGTTATGACGGCGATCATGGCCCGATCAAAACCGCTGAAGGCGGCAAACTGCATCAAGCGATGGCCTGCGGTGGCTTCGCTGAAAAAGTGGTCGTGGACGCGTCCCAAGTCGTGACGCTTCCTGATGGGATCAGCATGGAAGCCGCGTCCCTCCTCGCCTGTGGTGTCATCACTGGCATCGGTGCCGTTGTGAACGCCGCCAAGGTACGCCCGGGCCAAGACGTCGTTGTTATTGGTGCGGGTGGTGTTGGCCTCAACGCGATCCAAGGCGCAGCAATCGCCGGCGCACGCCGCATCGTCGCCGTAGATATGGAACCGTCTAAGCTAGACGTGGCAAAGGAATTCGGCGCAACCGACGCCGTTCTCGCAAGCACGGAAGCACCATGGCGCGAAGCCAAAAAGCTGATCGGCCGCGGTGCGGACGCTGTGCTGGTAACGGTTGGTGTTGCCCCCGTTTATGACCAAGCCCCCCGTTACCTCGCCAAGGGCGGCAATATCGTGATGGTCGGCATGCCCGCCTCAGGTGCAGCATCAAGCTATGAAGCCGCCAATTTCGCCGCAGCGGGCCAAGGCATGATCGGTTCCAAGATGGGTGACGTCGTGATCAAGCGCGACATCCCTTGGATCGTGGACCTTTATAAGCAGGGCCGTCTCAAATTGGACGAACTCATTTCCGGTACGTGGTCACTTGAGCAGATCAACGAGGCAATTGAAGATACTAAAACCGGTGCAGCCAAGCGCAATGTCATCGTCTTTTAGACCAGAAGCCATCGCCAAAATGAAAGCCTAAAGATGATCCGTTTTTTAGCAAACCTGTTCTCTGCGCCAAAGCAGCCTTCCCAGCTCGTTGCTGGCCATTCTGCCGAAACGTCGATGAATTTTGACAGTGAAAATGTGCGCCCCTTTCTTGAAGGGCTCGCCCCTGGCACAATTGACCCAAGCGCACTTGTAACCATCGACGCTGCATTGAAAAACATGGCCGTTGACGAAACACGTGACTTTGTTCTCAATGCACAAACCGGCCTTCAACTTCAAATCTTCATGGATGATTTTGAAGCGCCAGACTTGTATTTTTTCGGGTCTGTCGAGATTATCGAATACATTGATCAAGCGTTAATGGCATTTGCTACGGCGATGGGATTGTAAATGAAACTCCAAGACCTCGACATCATCATCACTGCCCCTCCTGCTCCTGGCTGGGGTGGGCGATATTGGATCTTGGTAAAGGTCACAACGGATACAGGCGTTGTGGGCTGGGGCGAATGCTACGCCTCATCTGTTGGGCCCGAGGCCATGAAGGCCGTGATCAAAGACGTGTTTGAACGCCACATGCAGGAAGAAAACCCAGAGAACATCGAACTCATGTTTCGACGTGTTTATTCTAGCGGCTTCACACAGCGCCCAGATTTGACGGTTATGGGCGCATGGTCAGGCCTTGAAATCGCGTGTTGGGACATCTTGGGCAAAGACCGCGACCGCCCCGTTCATGCACTTATCGGTGGGCGGATGAACGATAAAATCCGCGCCTACACCTACCTGTACCCGCAACCCCAGCATCCGTTGCCAGAATTCTGGGCATCTGCGGACATGGCCGCTGAGGTTGCGGTAAGCTTAGTTGAACAAGGCTATACCGCAGTAAAATTTGACCCCGCCGGCCCCTACACCATCCGTTCCGGACATATGCCGTCGATGCATGACATCGAAACCTCGGTCGCGTTCTGCCAGAAAATCCGCGATGCCGTCGGCCCGAACACTGATCTGTTGTTTGGCACCCATGGCCAGTTTTCCACTGGCGGCGCTATTCGCATGGGTCAAGCCATCGAGAAGTTCAGCCCGCTTTGGTACGAAGAGCCCATCCCACCGGACGCGGTTGCGGAAATGGCCAAGGTCGCCGCTGCTGTCAAAATCCCAGTCGCTACTGGCGAGCGCCTGACCACAAAGGCCGAATTTGCGACGATCCTGCGGTCTGGTGCCGCCAATATCTTACAGCCTGCGCTTGGTCGCTCTGGCGGTATTTGGGAAACCAAAAAGATCGCGACACTCGCCGAGGTCTACAACGCGCAGGTCGCGCCGCACCTTTATGCAGGACCGATTGAGTGGGCCGCCAACGTACAACTTGCCGCGACGCTTCCAAACATCCTGATGTGCGAGACGATTGAAACCCCGTTCCACGACGCGCTGATCAAGTCTTCGATCACCATTGAGAACGGCTATGTGAACGTCCCAACTACGCCTGGCCTTGGCATTGAAGTTGATGAAGCCCTCGCCCGCGCGCATCCGCTAACCGATGACGGTTTGCACCTGCAAATGCAGGAAGATCCGATTGGCTATCATGGCCGCAATCTGTTTGCTGGCGGTGCTCCCGTTAAGGCTTAACCGAACGAAGCCTACGCGCCTCGCTTTCACCTTGCTAAGAAAACGGGCTGCACACCCTTTGCAATCCTGCCCTTGGGCCGTAGTCTTGAACCAAGTTCAGAGGGATAACTATGGCCGGAAAAGTTGAATTGCGCCGCGCGGCTTTGCGCGACACCCTAATCGAAAACGCCGAGCGTCGGATCACATCCGACGGTTTAAAAAACCTTCGTGCACGTGACTTGGCCAAAGACGCAGGTTGTGCGCTTGGCGCGATCTATAATGTGTTTGGCGATTTGAATGACCTTGTACTGGCCGTGAACGCTCGTACTTTCAAACGGTTAGGCGCTGCTGTTGCGGAATCTTTGGCCGAAGCACCACAAGATGCGACGCAACAGCTTATCGTTATGTCCCACGCTTATCACCACTTTGCCGCTGCCAACTTTAACACTTGGCGCGCTTTGTTTGATCTGGAACGCCCTAGCGGTGAAACCGCGCCGGATTGGTATTTGCAGGAAATGGGACAGCTGTTTTCCTATATCGATGCGCCCCTATCCGTCATCTTTCCCGACCACAGCGCAGAGAATCGCGCGCTTTTGACCAAAGCATTGTTCTCAAGCGTGCATGGAATCGTACTTTTGGGATTGGACGAGGCCTCAGCAGGCGTTCCCGCCGCACAATTAGATGGAATGATTTCGTTGATTCTCAACCACTTAGCCTCTTCATCTCAAATTTCCTGAACATTGTTCACGTTTTTACTTGATTGAAGCCAGCAGCATCGCTAAATCTAACTCATGAACAACGTTCACGATACACAGTGAACCGCGACAGATGAAAGGAAGCGATATGTTCAAGACACTCTCAACCCTCATTGCAGGGGTCAACGCACGCTCCGAAGACCGCGTCCGCGATGCCTTTGCGATTGAATTGATCGACCAGAAAATCCGCGAAGCCGAGACATCCCTTAAGGCGGCGAAAGCCACCCTCGCCTCGCTGATTCAGCGTCAACGCTCGGAAGAACGCCAGCGCGATGCCCTTAAAAACCGCATCAAAGACATGATGACCCGTGCCCAAGACGCAATGGATCAGGGTCGTGATGATCTGGCAGGTGAAGCCGCACAAGCGGTTGCGCAAATGGAAAACGAACTGACGATCCGCACTGAAACGTGTGATCGGTTGGATCAAAAAGTCATCCGTCTGCGCAACTCAATCGAGGCCGGTCACCGCCGCATCATTGATCTCAAACAAGGCGCCATCCAAGCCCGCGCTGTGCGCCGTGAACAGGCGATCCAGTCCAAGTTGAATTCGACAATCGGTCGCACTTCGAATGTTGAGGAAGCCGAGGAACTGATTGGTCGCGTAATGGGTAAAGATGACCCGTTTGAACAGTCTGAAATCCTGCGCGAAATCGATCGCGACTTGGGCCACGAAACCCTTGCTGATCGCATGGCAGATCAGGGCTTTGGCCCCGCCACACGCACCACAGCGGACGACGTCCTCGCCCGTCTGAAAACCAAGAAATCCGCTTAACACACTGAAATTTATCGAAGGAATAGAACCATGAGTAACTTTAACAAATCTGACAACGGCCTGATCATTTTCTTTAACGGCATCGGCGTAGTGATCGCCTACGGCATGCTTGCCTTGTCCCTATACATGTCACCAGACGTGCCAATGGCCACCAAAGGCTACTGGGGGATCGGCATTCTTCTTCTGACCCTCGCCTTGGTGAACTTCGTGAAACTGCGCTTTGATGACCGCCTCTCAGAAGACCGGATCACCCGCGTCGAAGAGGCCCGCAATGAACGTCTTTTGGCGGATTACATCGGCGGTGAAGACGACAAAGCCGCATAAAGCCTTCCCAGTTGCCGCTCACGGCAAGCGCCCCGCTCCTTCCCTGTCCCAAGGGTAGCGGGGCGCACCCCTTTTCAAACCTGCCATCCTCAGCCAAACTCACCGGAATGAAATCACTCATGTCCCTTCCCCGCAGATTTGCAGCCAAGATCGTCGGCCAAGCCATTGCTTTGTTTGCTCGCTTTATCACGGCCGTACGTGCGGATTGGCGTGGGATTGAACCGGTCAACAAACAGCGGGTCTATTACGCCAATCATGTCAGCAACGCCGATATGCCAATGATCTGGTCATGCATGCCCCCCAACATTCGCCGTGACGTGCGCCCTGTTGCTGCCGCAGACTACTGGCTGAAAAACAAACTACGGGCTTTTGTCGGCCCCGAGGTTTTTAACTGCGTCTTGGTCGACCGCCGCCCCGAAGCGCGCGATGAAAGCCATGACCCCATGCAAAACATTCTGGATGCCTTGGATGACGGCTCGTCCCTCATCATTTTCCCCGAAGGCAACCGCAATATGACGGAAGATCCGTTGCTGCCGTTTAAGTCGGGTCTGTTCAACATGGGCAAAGCCCGCCCTGACGTTGACCTCGTGCCGACATGGATCGCCAATGTGACTGAGATCATGCCAAAGGGCGAGGTCATCCCGCTCCCGCTGATCTGCACCGTCACCTTCGGAGAGCCGATCCACGTCGAGGACAATGAGACAAAAGACGCCTTTCTTGAACGTGCATCAACTGCACTCGTCGATCTCGCGCCAAGTCGAGAGGATCGGTTATGACCTCGACCAGCTCTGATATTCTCGGACTATTTTTCGCCGTTTGCGGCCTCATGCTCGCGCTCACGCTCATCGGTGAGGTCCTGAGTGCGCGCAGTGGTGAGGACAACCCAGTCGTGGTTACCTTCAAGACCCGCGTGCGTAGCTGGTGGGGCATGGTCATCCTGTTCACCCTAGCACTGATCGCCGGAAAGGTGGGCATCATCGTTTTGTTCGCCTTCGCGTCCTTCGCCGCATTGCGCGAATTCCTGACGCTAACCAACAAACGTCAGGCCGACCACCTCGCCCTCGCGCTCGGCTTTTTTGTGGTGCTGCCTCTGCAATACCTGTTCGTCGGCCTCGACTGGCAAGCGCTTTATACGGTTTTCATCCCCGTCTATGCGTTTTTGTTACTGCCCGTCGTTTCCGCTTTGCGTGGTAATCCCGACCGCTTCTTAATTCGCGTAGCGGAAACCCAATGGGCACTGATGATCGCCGTTTTCTGCATGTCCCATGTCCCTGCCTTGTTGATGATCGACGTCGCCGGATATCCAGCGGATCGCGGTGTTTTGCTCATCGCGTTCCTCATCATGGTCGTTCAATTTGGCGACCTGTTGGATTTCTTCTTTGGCCGTCGCATCGGCAAAACCCGCATCATTCCCAACCTGTCTGCAAAGACGTGGGAAGGCATGGCCTGCGGTGTTGTGTCTGCGGCCATCATTGGTGGGCTGCTCGCATGGATGACCCCGTTTGGGATCGGCGGTGCGATGGCGATGGCGGCACTTGCGTCCACGGCTGGTATGTTCGGCAATCTGGTGTTCGCCGCCATCAAAGCAGACCGAGGCGTCAAAGACTGGTCCCACCTGATCCCCGGCCAAGGCGGGTTCACCGACCAGCTAGATAGCGTGATCTTTGCCGCGCCCATTTTCTATCACGTCACCCATTTGATCTGGGGCTAACGAAGTGTGAAATCCCCGACAACGGGATAGTGGTCCGTTGGCCATTCACCATCAAAACGGCCCCTAACCGAAAACGTCTCACCCACGGATTCAACCCCGTTGATCCCACCAATGTGGTCGATTGCGGGAAAAAGGTTCAGGCCACGATTGAAATGGAATGACGAGCCTTGCGAGGGCCAGAATGTGACGCCCACGTCTTCGAGTATCCCCAAGGTCGTGGACCCGCGGATCGCGTTGAAATCACCGATAACAAAGACAGGCATCTGGTTCGCAGGCGCGGCGATACGCTCGGCCACCAGTGCAGCGGACAGTTGTTTGTTCGACATGCTGCGGTATTCGGTGTGCAGGTTATAGACGCGAAACACACTGCCGTTCTGGTCTTCGAACTCAGCCCAAGACGCGAACGCCGGCCATGATCCGTTAAAAGTCCGCGAATAAATGACATCAGGCGTTTCGCTGAAAAAGAACCACCCTTGATCGCGCAATTCCAGACGGTCCTGGCGGTAGAAAATCGGCTGCGTGCTGGGGAACTCCGCTGGGTCGCCAACAGCCGCCGCTGCGTAGTCTGGGTTTTGGTCGCGCAACCAATCCAGTGTCAGGTTCGCAGGCGCCATGCCGCGCCCAAAGCTTTCCATTTCCTGAAAGCCTACAACATCTGCCTCAAGACTGCGAAACGCCGTTTGCAGCGGCTCCTTGCGCCGTTCCCAATCGCCAAGCGACCAGTCGCCCGTTTCGCGGCCCATCCAAATGTAATGAACATTGTATGTCGCTACGCGCAACGTGTCGGACTGTGGGGCTTTAACAGGCTGCGGCAATGAATTGCAGGCAACCATGCCGCCCGAAATCGCAACAAGCGATGCGACCAGCACGGCCACCCGATTCACCCAAGTCTTCATGGTAACTCCAAACTCTGCTTAGTTTGCATCTGCGCATCAACAAGGCCGATACGCAAAACAACAGCACGTTACCGAAGGTTCGACAGCACCTCAGCGGAGGCAACACCCGTAACAGCAAGCCCCTGTCGTTGTTGGAAATCACTGATCGCAGCTTCGGTCAGTCGACCGATCACCCCGTCAATTGTTCCAACATCATAACCGCGCGCCGCGAGACCACGTTGAATTGCCAATCTGTCTTCGCGCGAAAGACCGTTCGCATCACGTGGAAAGCTGCCTTGCAACGGCCCAGCGCCACCCAGACGATCCGCTAAATGGCCAACGCCAAGCGCATACAGGTCAGAGTTGTTGTAGGTTTTGATCACATTGAAATTGCGCGTCACGGTAAACCTCACGCCACCTGCCTGCGGTTGAATGGTGCGCCCATCCGGGCCGCCAGTGCCCGTTTCGGCACCCCACTTCAAACCAGATCGCCAGCCGTTACGTTCCAGATAGCTGGCCGTTGACGCCAATGCATCCGCTGGATCATCGTTCCAGATATCGCGGCGTCCATCACCATTAAAATCGACTGCGAAAGACTGATAAGACGTCGGAATAAACTGAGTGTGCCCCATCGCGCCAGCCCAGCTTCCGGTCAGCTGCGAAGGCGTAGTGTCACCACGTTCTAGAATGCGCAACGCCGCGACCAGTTGGGATTCGTAGAAATCCCCACGTCGCCCGTCAAACGCCAACGTCGCCGTTGAAGACACCACTGGTATCAGGCCGCGTTTTTCGCCGAATTGGCTTTCCATACCCCAAATCGCCGCAACGATGTGCGCATCCACACCGTAACGGGCTTCAATTGCGTTCAATGTGTTTCCGTAACGCGCCAGCGCTGCGCGCCCCTTGCTAAGGCGATCATCAGACGTAGCAATGGAAAGGTATTCTTCCAATGTGCGCCGCGTCTGAATTTGCGAACCGTCCCGCGTGACCACCCCCGGAAGATAGCCAGCGTTCGCGAAGGCGGCATCAAACGTAGCCGATGAAATCCCAGCGTTGGTCGCTCGGGACTTAAATCGCGCGACCCAACTCGTGAAATCCGCGTTTGCGACGGGGCGCAAATCTGCGGGCAATCCTCCACTGCTAACGGGTTGCGCGGTTGGGGCATTGCCCACACAAGCCGTGATGCTCATTGTGGCAGCAGCGGCGATAAAATGGCGTCTATTCATACTCATAGTTGGCAAGGATAGTCAGGTTCCACCAAAAGGAAAGGCATGATGGTAGGCCACAATGCAGACGTGCCGAATGCCGCTTAGTCGACTGGCTACTTTTTCCTCATTGACGGAATTTTCAGCCCTTCTTCAGAGGATGAGATCAAGACCTCGAGCCTGCGCAAACGGGTTTCCTCTTTCTTCGCGCTCATGACCCACCAAATCGAATCCCGTCGGTAAGACGGTGCCAGATTGTTCAGGAACTGCCATGCTGCATCATTTGCCCGCACCCGTGCTTCAAACGCGTCTGACAGCGGTATGTTTCGATCAGCCGAAGTGTAGCCCTTCACGTCTGAGCGGTTGTTGTAAACATGCAAGCGCTCCGGTTTCATCAAGCCTAGCGGTATGAATCCCTGCACCTTGGTCACGTTAACCGCGCTCCAAACATTGTTCAGCTTGCGCGGGGTGAAACGAATTTTATAGCTTTGATCATCAATGGATTTGCGCACCCCATCGATCCACCCAAACCAAAGCGCAACATCGACGGAGTCCGACCATGTCAGGCTCGCGCGGTTGGTGCTTTTTCTATTATAACCCACCCAGATTTCGCTGGCTTCAGGATGGCCTTCAATCCAGCCGCTGAACTCTAGTTGATTTGTGAAGAAAACAACGTCGCTCACGATCACTGCCCCCTGGTTTTCAAATGCGATTGCACAATCAGAAAAAGGGGAAGCATGCGCAAAGTGAAAAATGGATACCAAAGCAGCTATTCGCTGCGATCGCGACCGGTCTAGCTTACCTGAACCTCAGCTACGCAGGACAAAGCAGACCTTGAGGTATTCTCAACCAATAACCGCTTTCTTAACGTCGTAAGGTCTAAAGATGTCATCTCAGTGCTAGTCGCCCTGCTTCGCGGTCATCATCCTGCTCGTAAACCAACGGAGAGAAGACCTTACTGTTAGATCAAGCCAGCTCGAACAGCGAGCGCGACCGCTTGGTCTCGGGTTTTCGCCTTTAACCGCCCTCGGGCGTTGCGCAAATGTAGTTCCACGGTGCCCTCAGAGAGGCCTAACTTATAGGCGACTTGGGCCGTGCGCATGCCATCGGCAAAGAAGGCGAGACAATCGCGTTCCCGCACGGTCAGGGCTGGCCCATCGTCGTTTGGCATATTCAGGCCAGCATAAACCAGTTGGCACCAAGCACGCCAAGTGTCTTCAAACTCCATGCGTAGTTCGGCAAATTCAGCAAGTGTAAGTTTGTTCATCAAGTTAAACCCAACGCCCGCACCCTGCGCATCAGGTAGAAGGGTGACGGACATGCCCATCGAAATATTCAGTGAGGCGCTACCTTTGGCGATCTGATCCAACGCTTCTTGCGGCAAGTGCTGATGGTGCTCAAAATGACCGATACCTGTCGGTTGTGACGATAGGCAGGTCAAGCAACTGCGTGCAAACGGATCACGATCCGCTTTTACAGCTTCCGTATATTCCTGCGTCCAAGCATCGTCGCCATTGCTTAAAATTAACGGAACTTTTCGAGCGCTCAGGTCCAAAAAAACGACTTTGGACAACCCCATCTGTGGGAGGTGCGATACCGCAGATGTCCACGTATCTGCGTACGTCGACTGCTTCTCTAACTGATCCGCGACGGATCTAATAAGGGACAATATTTCACCTCAAAAGCCATGACTAAGGAAACTCTTACCTTGTGGAAAGTGTGCCGTATTGTTCCAGTGCAACGAATTTTGAACGAAGTGTCAATTCTTCAGACGATTTCAAGGATAGTCGATGCGTATTGCAGCACCACTGATCGTCTCGCTTTTTACAGCGACCCCACTTTTCTCTCAGACTACGAACAATGACGTAATGGTGGTGTTCGATATGTCCGGTTCCATGTGGGGGCAGGTTGATGGCGTCGCCAAGGTTGAAATTGCCCGCAATGCATTTGACGGGCTGCTGGGCGACTGGGAGGCCACCGGCACACGCACAGGATTGATTGTATATGGCCACCGGGAGCGTGGAAATTGCGCGGATATCGAAACACTTTCTACACCAGGTGATGGTTCTAACGCCTCTGAACTGCTCGCAGGCCTGTCGCCCATTGGCAAAACGCCATTGTCTGACGCAGTCCGGCAAGCCGCCGAGATCTTGCGTTATACTGAAGACGCTGCGACCGTCGTGTTACTGTCTGACGGAGTCGAGACATGCAATGCAGACCCTTGTGCTGTGGGCACTGAACTCGAGGCGCTTGGTCTGGATTTCACAACCCATGTAATTGGGTTTGACATCGCGGAAGGCGACAAGGCGCAGCTTCAATGCTTGGCAGATGCCACGGGCGGGCTGTACTTCGATGCCGCTGACGCTGGCGAATTGGCTGATGCTATGGACGGGGTTGTGCAGGTGACAAATGCGCCCCAACCCGTGGTAGACTCGGCACAAGATTACCAAGAAGTGACGATCCGTGTACGCATGGATGGGAGTCTTCTTGCAATGCCTGAGCAGGTCACAATTTATGGCAATGATGTTGAGCTTGGGACGCTAACTGACGACACCGTTGTCATTCCGGGTTTGCCGCTTCAATTGGATTTTGGTCCCGTGACGTTGCGGGTGGAAGGGGATGGCATATCTGGCGAACGTATTGTGGAGATCACTGATCAGACGGAGTTCATAGATCTACAAGTTTCAGGCGTTCAAGCTGACTACGTGATTTGGCGCGACGGCCAGTTACCAATCTTGGATGCTGGCAAAGAGCATATTGTTCTGTTGAACAATACAACTGGAATTGATCGCTCGTCTTTCTATCGCGCGTTCATTTACCCTGCAGGTAGCACTGATCCAGCTGACGCTATTCGCGCTGGAAGCGTGTCGCCTAATGCTAACGTCTATACTGCCGTGCGCGTGCCATCACCCGAAACGCCGGGCGACTTTGAATTGGTCGCCACTGCAACAGACGGCACCGAATATGCGCGCATTCCGATCAGCTTTGCCGCAACGATTGATCCTGTATGGCAAGGCGCGCGTGAGGTTAAGGTAGGTGAAGTTTTTGATGCGTATTGGGCGGGTTCAAGCAATCGCCGGGACGGATTCCAATTCATGCAGGCAGGTCAGCGGGTCAGCCGGACAACCGTAGAGGGGATGGCCACAGATTATGGCTTTCAACTGACGGCTCCTGATGAAGCAGGATTATATGATCTTGTTTTTAGTTCTGATTTTGAAAACAGCCTTGGATCAAAAACGACTGCCTTGGGCCAGATAGCTGTTGGTATGCCTTTGCCGCAGGATGGTGCAATCGGCTTTGATACAGAAGACATGAGCACAGAAGCGGATGCGATGGGTGGCGAAGAATTTCCACTGCTGGACATCGGCGAATTGCATGGTGATTGGCAGTTGGTCATGCAAAACAGCCAACGCACCATTCCACTCATTAGCTTCCAACTGAACCACGCAGAAGGTGAACCGACGGGTACCGGTGGGCTCGTGGTTGAGGCCGACCCAAGCTGGGGTTTTGGCCCAAAGGGCGGCCTTGGTGACGCGACATTGATGTTAAATGGCGGTCTGGGGCTGAGTATGACCATTGCAGTACATGGGGCCAGCACAGACTACGCGATGACCCCTGAAGGCGCGGGCTGGACGACTGAGATATCGACCGAAGATGGTGGTACTGCGAATGTGCTGCTGATCAAGGCCGGTGATCTCGCCGCCGCCGATACCGCCCGCGATGCCACCCCAGTTGATCAACAACTTATCGCGGTCGATGAACGCAATGAGCGGTTACAAAATCCGGTGACGTGGACGCTTCAGTTCTTGGATTCCGAGGTTCCAGCCGTAATGGCGGTATCAAGCGGGTATCTGTTAGACGATTTTGGACGCACGCCTGGGAACTATCAGGTTACGGCTCAGTCCGGCACACTGCATGGTGTTTCCAATATTCAGCTTGGTACGGGGCACCCGCGCGCGAACGTTGTGGTTCTCAAACCGGAGACCGAGGGGGAGGATCTAGCCCTTGATGTCGCGTTCTTTTGCTCGGTTGGCGAGCATTGTGAAATGACGATGTCTGACGTCCCCGTTGATTTTTACCTGCCCGAGGGCTGGGGGGCAGAACGTCCAATAGAGATCGAACGCGATATGCCGATGTTCAATATGACGACCAACACCTCAAGCGGTCCGTTTTTCGTCACACTGAACCAACCGCAACGCATGGCGGATCTTGGACCATGTACGGAATTGGTCACTGGCATGTTTTGCCATGATACAACCGATGACCCCGCACTTTTGGCCGATATTGCGCTAATCCAAAGCAGCCTATCGTTCAAACCTGTCGGCATTTGGCTGAACGAAGAGCGTCTTGATACCCTTTTGAACCAATTGACCGGAGACGCTCAATGAAGCACCTAGTTCTGACTGCCGCGCTCACCGCGAGCCCCGTTTTTGCGGATACAGTAGACGTCTATGTCGTTGATCCTGACGGTGAAGGGGTCCTTCAACATGAGAGCGACGTAACAATCCAAGAAGCTGACCTGCTGATCGAAGGCGAGCGCCCGCCTGGTGCTAGAGGGGTTGTTTTGGAAAGGGGTAAGCCTGTCAGCTGGACCGACTTACCCCCAGAAGGCGTGAATGAACGCTACGGTGGTGATGGCCCGCCGCCCATTGTGAATCTCGATGACAGCGAAATGGACTTTGACGAAGACGATCTCGAGACAACGCCTTCCAATGGTGAACTCCAGGGAGAAGAGCCCTCGGTCATTGACGTTGGTGAGGAAGATACCCAAGACTTAACGCCCGAACCTGATAGCATGCAATCCGCGCGCATTCAGCCGCGTGATGGATTTTGGATAATCGAAATTCAGGATCAGGTTTTCTCGGGCTGTTCTGCAGCGATTGAAAGCGCTGCTCAAACGCAAATGGCTGCTCTGCAAACATCCGGAAACCGTAGCATTTTCGGACCCAACTTCACGCCCGAACAAATGGCGCCACAGCTTGATTGGACGCAGATTGGTACAAATTCGTGGTTCGGCAGCCATGATATGACCCAAGATGGCACTGGCGTATTTCTGCAGTGGGGCGTGCAGGTGATCTCACCCACGCTTATCAATCACCGCCAACATTTGACCTTTGCGATGGGTCCACTTGGGAATTGCGACGCTTATACATTCACACAAGCCGCTTGGATGAACTGAACTTTAAGGCTCAGCACCACCGACCTCACTATTTAGATTGGACAAATCATGACGATTTTCAACATCCTGCGCCCTGTGGCCATGGCCGCCAGCCTGGTGTGTTTTGCCACGACGTCTCATGCACAAACAGCCCTCGAAACTGCGGAAAACATTGCCGGAGTGATGGAGGCCTGCGTCCTTGTGACCACCGCCCATGACTACGCGGCAGAAGGGCAAAGACCTGACATTTCTTGGAATAGCGTGACGGAACGAAGCGCTTATCTTGGAACCGAAGGTGCACCGGTGACTGTCACTGCGAATGTTTGGCGCACGGACATGTCTTACAATTCTTACTGTGATTTCCAGCTCGAAGACGCTGATCTGGCGCAAGCAGCATTTGATCTATTTATGACGGATCGGACTCCTGTCGTCTTAGAGGAGCAACAAGGGATTTGTTACGAAAACGCTTTCCTAATTGTCTATGCGACAGGCCCTGAATCGGTCCAAGCCAGTGCCGTTGGCGCGCAAGGTTACATTAGCGTACATAACCAAGAACAATACGGCGAAGACCCCTGTGCTGCCCAATAACCAATAACATTTTTAAGTAAGGATAATCATATGTGGGATTTCAACTTTTCTACGGCATTTGGCCTAATGCGCAAAACGGCGCCCTTTCTGATATTCCGCATCGCCGTCTATTTCGGCATCGCTATGGCCTATGTTCTTGTTACAGGAACAGGAGCTGGCATCGGTTATGGCGTTGGTGGCTTCGGAGACGAAGATTTTCGCGTCAGCGCCACAGCTTGGGGCGGCGCAATCGGTCTCGGGGCAACTGCTGGGGTGATCTATCTGATGCGTGAGTACCTCCTCTACGTCGTCAAGGCAGGTCACATTGCAGTTATGGTCGAAGCTTTGGATGGGCGCGAATTGCCAAAAGGAAAGGGACAAATCTCATACGCTAAAACCATCATCACGGATCGTTTCGGCGAGGCGTCCGTCTTGTTTGCTGTCGATCAGTTGATCAAAGGGGTAATCAAAGCGATCACGGGGCTTGTGCAGGGATTGTTGTCCATCTTGCCCATTCCTGGATTAGATAAAATCATGGCAATTGTGCGGGCCTATTTGCGATTGGCGGTTGGCTTGATTGATGAAGTTATTTTGGCCCATGGTATCCGCACCCGCTCCGAAAACCCTTATGCCTCGGCAAAAGAGGCATTGGTTCTATATGGGCAAAACGCCAAACCCATGATGAAAAACGCGGCATGGCTGACGCTGTTTACTTGGGGTCTCTCGATTATCGTATTTCTTATAATGTTGGCACCGGCAGCGGCTATTGTTTACGTCATGCCCGGTGCTTGGTCAGCTGGTGGTATGGTTTTTGCTTTGCTGTTCGCGTGGGCCGTGAAGGTCGCGGTAATCGAACCGTTTGCCATTGCCTGCCTGCTTCAAGCCTTTTTCAAAGTGACAGACGGTCAGGCGCCGAACCCGGAATGGGAAGCCAAGATCGACAACGCCTCAGCAAAGTTCCAAGCGCTGGGAGAAAAGGCAAAAACGTGGGTTACGGGCGGTGCCGAGGCAAAGATGTGACTTCATGCGCTAAAGCCTGCATTGAAGAAACAGCTGGTTTAGTAGGTTAACGCGCTCCGACTATTCATTCTGGGTATGGTTTCGAGCTTTCCGTAGACCGAACATTGGCGCACGCTGCAGCATCGGTCAAAGTGGGCACGATAATCGACGTTGATTGCTAGAGTTTTCCAACGCATTTATGCGTCTGTTAAACGGGCTGTACCGCTACGACCTAAGATCGGTACTGATGGCAGTATTGTGCAGTCTTCATCGCGACAACTTACCGCTTTCGTCGCGTTCCGGTCACCCAAGCATTTTGCAGCATCATGTACACTGGGCTCGAAGCAGACTTCAGCTGTTCTGCAGCATCCATCAAACGGACACCCGCAGTCAGCGGATGCTCACGGCCCAAAACGGATGAGGTGGGTGGCTCCTGCTCCACCGGCATCGAATGTGCCACAATGCAGTTACTATCAACTGTTAGGAAAGGAGCCACCCAATGTCAGTAAAGACAGTCGGCCTCGATTTGGCCAAGGATGTTTTTCAAGTTCACGGTATTTCTGAGAACGGTCGCGTGATCTTTAACAAGGCAATCAAACGCGCAAAGTTGCTCGCGTTCTTCGAGAATTTATCCGCCTGCATAGTCGGTATAGAAGCCTGTGGGTCGTCCCATCACTGGGGACGCACTTTGCGCAAGCACGGTCACGATGTAAGGTTGATGCCCGCAAACTACGTTAAGCCTTATGTTAAACGCGGCAAGACAGATGCGGTTGATGCGGAGGCAATTTGCGAAGCTGTCAGACGGCCAACGATGAGGTTTGTCGAAATCAAAACGGAGGACCAACAGGCCGTTCTCTCGATCCATCGCACCCGCGACCTCACCGTTAGGCAGCGTACACAGTTGGCCAATATGATCCGTAATTTGCTGCGCGAATTCGGACATATTTTACCCTTAGGCGTTGAGGCGGTAACTGCCTTTGCAACGCGCCATCTCGACGGTGATCAACCAGACATGCCCGATATCGCCAACGGCATGCTTGGTATGCAGTGCTATCAGTTCATTGGATTGAACGAACGTATTGCAGGATAATCCAAGATGATTCAGCAGCACGCTCTTTCGAGTTCTGATGCACGCAGGTTGATGCGCATGCCGGGCATTGGCCCAATCACGGCAACTGCGATTGTTGCGACCATCGGCGATGCCCAACAGTTCCGAACAGGTCGTGACCTTGCCGCTTGGCTCTAGCTAACCCCTCTCAACAAGTCCAGCGGAGGAAAGGAACGATTGGGCAAGTTTACGAAGAAGGGTGATCGCTACATTCGCAAACTGTTGGTCGTTGGCATGACGTCTCGCGCGGTGATGGCAAAACGTTCACCTCATCAAAGGTTTCTTACCACCACGACTATGATGAACGAATTCGGTCAGCCGCGGAACGCGCTTCTTCTAAAGTTGAAGGCAACGGGCGTGATGCCGTTTAGACCAAACGGAGAGAACTTCGGTCAGCTATATCTGCGTCGAGACATCGAGGCTATGTTGAGTTAAGGCTCGCAACCGGCCCATAGCGGACATTGGCATCGATGTAAGTAGCTTCAGCGCAGCTTCCCCAAACCAGATATTCTATTCTTGGGTGCTCAAAACCTCTCCAATTTTGAGCGCCTTCATCGGATTTCCATCAACTTTTAACTGGCGCATCATGAACGCCTTAGCAGGGCTCTTCGAACCCATTGCTATGTCGTAGAACACTCGAACGTCGGCTGTCAGAGTAATGTCAGCGACCTGATCACTCTCTATTGCTCCAGTTTCATCCACATAGAGCGTTGCGGTGTCTGGCATAACGAGCCGTACGCTGCCTTTGATCCGATTTCTGGAGCGTTTACTAACGAGTTCTATTATTTCAGCTTTAGTAGGTGCAGTCACGGTGGTCTCCCTTGACAGGAGTGGGCGCAGCTTCCGAAGGCTGTGTCCAGTTTGACGCTGGGTAGCTACTTGGAATAGTTTGTTCGGCCCAAACCGGCCAGTGAACAAATCAATTTTATGCTGCAAAGCGGCCCATCATTGCGGACATTGGCGCGTCCCGCCGGAACGCTAAGTTCTCGCACTATTCTGATCGCTGGATTGATCTTTCAACAAGATCGTTCACATGCATCTGCGCCTCGATAGAAGTCGAAGTAATTCAACTTGATTTCTCGACGCTCACCTTTTCCCGATAGCAAGGTGTGAGGTGACCATCCCTTTCCAGACGCCGAATTTCTAAGACGGGTGTCTCATGCACGACCTGCCGCCAACTTCCGCATCCATACTTGGCAGGTAGTTGCTCAGGGTACCGCTTGGCTACCCAACTCCCAGCCTCAGTGACAGATGCCCACCCATCCACAGCCAACGCATAGAATGCTTCTCGCAAGGCGCTGACGATGTCAGAGGCCTCCCAATTTACTTTTCCATCGGGGGAATTGCCGTTGTCGAAGAAGTCGATGATCGCTTCTGACTGCAAGACCTCAGACATCGCCTGCCGCGCTTTCACCATTGTGTCAGCCCATTGCTTAAGTTGTCCAAAATGCCGGTCAATGAGGGTATATGCTGAGATCAATTTTTCTTGCGCGCCACGGCAACCATCCGAGCTCCAAATGTCGTTTTGATCGGTAAAGTGGTGAACCAGATTGTTCCGCAGACGCACCAATTCTCTCAGTTCACTCTCGACCTGGACGAACTCTGCGGCCGGTAAGACAAGCTTTATCTGCATCGCGAACCAATTGACGTTCTCAGGGGAGTTAGTCTTCGCCTCGTCGTTGGAGCTGTTTTCACCAGCAACAACATACGATCCAAGTAGTTCGCCGACCACGGTACCAAGCGTCTTAGTGGCTGTGCGGTCAAACTGCGCGGACCGTGCTTGCTCCAAGGCATCCATCGGCCCCGAGAGCTTATGTTCCGCCAACATGGCTTTGATCAACCGCTCATATTGTTGTAGCCGGAACATGCACCTCCCCAGCAAGCGCTGAACGTCTTGCTGAAGTGTGCGCAGTTCATCGTCGTTTGACATCGTCATAGAATAATCCGGCTTCAATCCCACTAACATCAACCATATTCTGATACGAGATGTGATGCAGCTTGTCATTCTGCTGACCCCGAATTCATTCCCTAGCTCCGGCAATACCGGCCCATAGCTGCCTTTCGCGCAAGCTCTCGACGCTGCGGCGCAGCTTCCCCAAAGCGGACATTGGAGCAGGTGCGCAGCATTTTGATAGGCTAGAGGTCCGCTAAGCGGACAAAACGGACTTTCGAGACTTTTTTACCCAATGGCTGCTTATCCTATGCTTCTTACGCAGCGAAACGCGGCATGGGCGGTAACCGGACTTTCGCCGCAGGTGAGAAACTTGATGTCAATTCAGGAAGAAGCGGACCTTCAGCGTAAAAATCTGAACGAGGTGCAGAGAAGGACTGCAAAGAGCCCATATTGATCAATACTACGGACCCCCAAAGTGCGGGATACGCGTCCAAACGACGTGTATGGTTTGTCGGCCGAAGAAGTGCTCTGCCTAACCACGAGACCGAGACCGAGAACCAATAAACGCGTTCCTTAGACATCCAAAAAGAAATGGCGGCACCATGGTGGGCGCCGCCAGTCTGTTTCGATCGATGTGCTTAGTTCGTGATGATCTCTGGTCCCATGTAGGCCGTTGGCAAGACCGTCGACAGCCACGGGATATAGGTGACCATGATTAGGAACACGAACAACACCGCAAGGAACGGCAGCGCAGCGCGTACGACCCGCATCATCGACATGTTTGCCACGCCGGACGTCACAAACAGGTTGAGGCCAACAGGAGGTGTGATCATCCCGATCTCCATGTTTACCACCATGATGATGCCCAAATGGATCGGATCAATCCCAAGCTGAATGGCAATCGGGAACACCAATGGTGCGACAATCACGATCAAGCCGGATGGTTCCATAAACTGGCCACCGATCAACAGGATGATGTTGACGATAATCAAGAACGTGATCGGTCCCAATCCAGCGGCCAGCATGGCTTCTGTGATGTGCTGCGGGATTTGCTCATCCGTCAGAACATGCTTCAGGATCAAAGCGTTGGCGATGATGAACATCAACATGATCGTCAGCTTACCGGCCTCAAGCAGGGTCTGCTTGGTGTCTTTGTGAACAAGTGCTGGAATGGCCATCACGATGTTCTCAAAGTTGGACCGCAGAATGGCAGTTGCGCCGATCATGACAGACTGTTCATAGCTTTCACCCGAAACGTTCAGACGTTCCGCAGCCCGAAGCATCGCGAAAACAAACACGGCAGGTGGCAACAACAGCAACATCACGGCCATCACACTTTGAATGATCTGGAAGATCACGCCAATGTCGGATGTCCATACGTTCCAGAGCGCGACAAGCATCGGCAAAATACCAAACACGGCCACTGCGCCAACGGCCAAAAGCATCTCCCAGCCCTCTTTCACCGCCTGCGCCATCAACGCACCAAGGATCAGGGCAACCACAAGGAAAATCCCAGCCGCCCAAAGCGCGATCGACATCGGGAGGTCCATGACGAAACAGCCAACGCCATAAAGGATCAGCGTCACCAGCGTGAAACCCCAAATTCGCATACCCAACAGGCCAGAATCTTCCTCGTCTTTTTGCAGCCAAGGACGCCCTTTAAGTGGACCCATGTCACGGTAGATGAAGATCGACACGATGAACGCATAGATAGATGCAATCGCCGCAGCTTCGGTTGGTGTGAACACACCTCCGTAGATGCCGCCCAAGATGACAACCATCAGGAACAAGCCCCAAGACGCGGTCAGGATGGTTGAGAAAATCTCGGACCAACCAAGCCATTCACCCTTTGGCAGGTTCTTGATGCGCGCGATGACATAGATCGTCACCATAAGCATGAAACCAGCCAGAAGACCTGGGATTACACCGGCAAGGAACATCCGACCAACGGACACATCCGTGGCAGAGGCATAAACAACCATCACGATGCTTGGCGGGATCAGGATACCAAGTGTCCCAGCGTTACAAATAACGCCGGCCGCAAAATCTTTGGAATAACCCGACTTTACCATGCCCGTGATCACAATGGACCCAACAGCCACAACCGTCGCAGGGGACGATCCGGACAAAGCCGCAAACAACATACACGCTAGAACCCCCGCAATCGCGAGGCCCCCGCGCACGTGTCCGATAACTGCAATCGCGAAATCAATGATGCGCCGTGCCACGCCACCCGTCGACATGAACGACGACGCCAGAATGAAGAACGGAATGGCCAGAAGCGTGTAGTGCCCCGCCATCGCCTGATACAGCGACTGCGCGACGCTGGCGAGCGAGCTGTCAGACAACACCAACAAGAACAGCGTTGACGACAGGCCAAGTGCCACAGCAATCGGAACACCGATCGCAAGGAAGGCAATCACCATGCCAAATAGAATTGCAACATCCATTGCTTATTCCTCCCAAGTCAGGCTTTCGCCTGCTTCTTTTACGTCGTCTTCCGCTTCATGGCTGACGATCAGCGTATCAATCTCTCCACGCACAACGCGCACCAAGGCCTGCACAAGGCGGTACAGCATCAGTGCCATTGCAAACGGAACGATTGCGTAAGGAACAAGGCGCGGCATCTTTTCGTATTCTTCGCCAAGGTTGAACGTGTTCTCGAGCCAGGTTTGGGCAAATGGGATCGGAACGTGGTCGGTTTCATACCAGCCTTGATCACGAGAGCTTTCAAAACCTGTGGGGAACCAACGTCCAGATGTGGCATCAAGCCCTGCAAATGGTGCCCAGTAATCCCAAGCACCTTTCATCAATAACACTGCATAGAAAATACAAACGAGCGCAGCGACAACAGCCATAATGCGCTTCGGTTTTGGCCCAACGATATTCAGAACAGCATCAACCCCAAGGTGGCTCACAATCTTGAAACCGTAAGAAATACCAAACAAAACCAGCCACGCGAACAGGACGAGCGTGACCTCAAGACCCCAGATCAGCTGACTGTTAAATCCATAACGTAAAACGACGTTAACAAACGTCACGAGGGTCATCAGTCCCAACAACAACGCAATGATGCTTTCTTCTAGCGTGTGAACGATCGCCCCAACGCGACCCTTCGGCTTATATGCCCCAGACATAGCGTCCTCCCCTTTTAAGAGGGGCCGGCCACATCTGCGGCCGACCCCAATTTACTGGCAAGCGTTGCGTCGAGTGTTCCGAAGAACACCGCGCATCGCCACCGGCTATCGTTTACAGTGCTGCGTTGATCGCCTGCGCCGCGTCGATGTTTTCCTGACCTACATCGTCAACGAACTGGTCCCAAACAGGCTTCATTGCTTCAATCCAAGCAGAGCGCTGCTCGTCTGTCAGCTGGCGTACAACGCCACCCGCTGCGATGATGGATTCTTTTGCTTCTTCGTTCACAGCAAAAGATTCAGCGTTACGAGTAACCGTAACTTCATCGAGGATCGTCAGGAACTGATCGCGTGTGTCCGCGTCAAGGCTGTCCAACCAGTCAACAGATGTCACGACAAGATAGTCGATAACGCCGTGATCTGTTTGTGTGGTGCCGTCCTGAACTTCAAAGAACTTCTGACCCCAAACGTTGGACCATGTGTTCTCTTGGCCGTCCACAACGCCAGTTTGCAGCGCACCGTAAACTTCGGAAAACGCCATTGGCTGTGGGGATGCGCCCATTGCTTCCATTTGCGCAACCAGAACGTCAGAGTTCTGAACGCGGAACTTAAGGCCGTCTGCATCTGTTGGCAGCTCAAGTGGAACGTTCGCTGACATCTGCTTCATGCCGTTGTGCCAGTAACCAAGACCCTGAAGACCACGGCGTTGCATGGAATCCAGCATGGCCTGACCAGCGTCAGACGCTTGGAACGCATCAACCGCGTCGATGTTTGCGAACATGAACGGCAGATCGAAAATGCGGAACTGACGCGTGAATGCTTCAAACTTGGACAAAGATGGAGCAGCCAGCTGAACGTCACCCTGAAGCATCGCTTCGAGAACTTGGTCATCATTATACAGCGTGGAGTTCGGGAAGACCTCCATGCACATCGTGCCGTCCATCTCAGCGTTTACACGTTCTTGCAGCAAAGATGCCGCGATGCCTTTTGGGTGGCGGTCTGTGTTTGTTACGTGTGCGAACTTAACAACAATTTCGTCGCCGTCGCAGCCCATTGTGTCAGCAAATGCCGCACCAGCGGACAGTGTCAAAGCAGCAATGCTTGCCGCGTTCATAAGAAATTTCATCGGTTTCCTCCCAAGGAATTGGAATCGGTCCACCCCTCCCGGGTTGACCACGGGATTAACAAACGCGGTTTTTTGCCCGCTAGAAAGCTATTCCTGTAGGATAAGGTATCTTCATGTTTTAAATTATAAAAATGGCGATACAGCTGATGGGTCACGTTTCAATTAGGTGGTTTGCCACACTAATTAGAACGCATTTGTGCGGATTTCCGCACATTCATTCAGCTTACTGTCGAAAGGCTTCCGGCTTGATTCGGTGTTTGGCCAGCTTGTCGTAAAACGTTTTGCGCGGCAGTTTCAGGACTTCCGCGGCCTCGCCAGATCGTCCCATAGTGCGCTGCAATGCTTCGATCAACAATGAGCGTTCCACTTGTGCCATCTGCTCGGCCAGTCCCAACCCTTCATCCTGCGGGGACATTATTCCCTCTTCACCCATTCCCATCGAAAAACGCATGGCGGTATTCATCAACCCTCGCGCGTTTCCAGGCCAGTCTTGCGCCATCAACCAAGCAATCACATCTTGCGTAATTGCGGGCTCTGGCAGGTTCGCTTGCTCGCAGGCCTGTGCCACATAATGCCGAAATAGGACGGGAATATCCTCCGGCCGCTCTCGCAATGATGGAACAAGCAAATGCATCAGATCCAGACGGTAAAACAGATCCATGTGAAACCGCCCCTCGGCCACGTCCTGCTTGATGTCGCGCGTCGTGCTTGACAACACGCGCACTGCACACCCCGCTTCAAGCGTTTCCAATAAGGCAAATTGAACAGCTGGCGCGAGCGCCGTGACCTCATCCAGATAAAGCGTGCCATCTTTAGCTTCGGCCAGCACTTGGGACAGATCATCAGCCGACAATTGAGCCGCGGCCCGCTTGACGAATGGGCGACTCGCCGCGCCAGACAACAAGTGGATCACTTCCGCAACTTTTGGCATGCCAGTTCCAGGCTCGCCAGTGATAAGCACCTCGACGCTGGTCCGCGCAACCGCCCGCACACGCGCGCGCAGAGCATCGGCGCGCTCTGACACACCGATCAGCATTCGTGCGGCGGCATCTCCTTTATCAAGCTCAAGCTTCAACTGGCGGTTCTCCATAATGATGGAGCGCGCCTTCCACGCCTTTTCAACAACTGCCATGAAATCCTTGGGCCCGCAGGGCTTTTCCAGAAACCCGTAAGCTCCTTTCGACATGGCCTTGATCGCCATGGGGACATCACCTTCGCCGGTCAACAAAACCACGGGCAGGTCTGGGTCAACCTTTTGGGCATGATCCAGAAGGTGAAACCCATCCTTACCCGGCATACGGATATCGGTCACGATTATCCCATCATACTCGGGATCAATGTGATCTTTGGCTTCAATGAACGAGCCTGCTAAAATCGCATTTCCCCCGGCGAGTTCAACCGTCTGCCCCAAGGCCACGCGGACATCGCGCTCATCGTCCACGATCAAGACATTCCGGCTCATGCGGCGTCCTCCTCTACGACAGCAGCGTCCAGTGTCATAGTGAATACGGCCCCTCCAGTTTCTCGATTATGGCCAGTAATATCGCCGCCAAAACTTTGCACCAACCCGTAAGATATCGACAGGCCCAAGCCCATGCCGTCGTGCCCTTGCCCGTCGGGCGTCAGCTGTTTGGTGGAATAGAAGGGATCGAAAATGCGGTCCGGCTCGACAAGTCCAGGGCCAGAGTCGCAAACGCCTAAATCCACCCGTGTTCCGTTTCGCTCGACTGTGATCTCCACTTCTTTGGCGTTGTCTTGGCCTGTCATCGCATCCATCGCGTTGCTCAAAAGGTTTAGCACCACTTGTTGCAAACGCACTTCGCCACCGCGCACCATCAATGCCCCTTCTGGCGGTGACCAGATGAGGCCAACACCTTCCGACTGCGCACGCGAATGCGAAATCTCAATCACGGCCTCAACCACAGCGCAGAGGTCCACATCCGTCATCCCGTGGTTTTCTTGTTTGGAAAAGGCCCGTAGGTTGCGAATGATCCGCCCCATTCGGCGGGCGAGTTCCGTGATACGGCCAAGGTTCTGTCCCGCAACGTCGACGTTCCCTCGTTCTAGAAAGGTTTCAGCGTTTTCAGCATAGCTACGAATGGCCATCAGTGGCTGGTTCAGTTCGTGACTGATCCCTGCCGACATTTGGCCAAGGGCCGACAGTTTGCCCGCCTGTACCAGATCGCTCTGCGCTTTTTTCAACTGCGCTTCGGTGGCGATCCGCTCGACCACCTCATGGCGCAATTCTTCGTTAATGTCCGACAGTTCAGCCGTGCGCGAATGCACTGCGGATTCGAGTTTGACATTGGCCTGAGCCAGGGTGCGGCGACGCTCGGTAGCGAGAAATAGCAGCGCGCCAAAGGCCAGACAGATTGCGGCGGTGACGCCCGCCTGTAAGCGAGCAATCAATTTAGCAGGGGCCACATCCAGCAAAGCCTCACCGGTCATTTGGATCACCGGCAGAGGTAGCGATAAATGCAGTGCCGTACGCGGCACATAGCGTTGTCCCTGCACCGACCAAAGCTGCATCCCGCGCCTATCAAGGGCCTCGTATTCGAGGAATGGCTTAAGGATATCCGGAGCAAATTCCGCACTTGCGGTGTGTATCGCACGGGACGACTCGCGCACCATAAACACAAGTTCAGAACGGTTAGAAATGAACGACACGCCGAGTTCATCGGTAAAAAACACTGTGGGCCGATCCCCCCGCCAGAGCGCTTCAACCGCATCCACATCCACGACCACAATTACCGCCCCGTTGACGGGGCCCTCGGGCGAAAAGATAGGCGCTGCGAACAAGAACGTGCGTTGACCATATCGATCATGCAAAAGGTGATAGTGTCCCAGCGCTCCGTCTAGCGCCCTTTCGAAATAAGGCTGCCTTTGATGGTTTTGCGCGCCGCTGCCTGAAGCTGAAGCAAGCTCAATCCCGGACCGCGCCACCACCAAAACATCCAGGCTTCCGGTCTTGTCGGTGATCCGGCGCAACAGAGCGGTCACATCAGCATCATCCCCAGCAGCCTTAGCCGCTACAACCGGATGATCGGCCATCAAAACTGCCAGTTCTCGGTAGCGCCCGAATTCACCAGTCAACCGATCCGACGCCAACGCCAAATCCGATTGCCCCCGCTGCCGCAGTTGATCAAGAGCTGACAAGTACCCAAACCAGCCAACCGTCATAGACACACCTGCGACTACCGCTAAGAATGCGATGATGGCAATGATCCGTGGTTGCAGCGCGTTGAGCATGACGCGAAACTTACGCAACAAGAAATGCAAAGACCAGAAAGCATATGCATATCAAGGACCTGAAAACCCGCGTTCTCACCGCTCGACCGACCCATCTCGTAACATTGGACACGATCTACCGCTTTGCATTCGGTCAACGACAAGGCAGAACAAGCTGCCAATGATTTCGAAACACGCAACTTGATGACTGTCGTTGGGCGCTAACATCTGTCACTGGCTCCACAGCTGCTAACGGCCCCAAATTTCACAAAACAGACTTCGGCATACAAATCTTGCCGTGCAACAGATCAATGTCCGCTTTGGAGAAGCTGCGACGCAGCATTGACCACACCGGCCAACGGCAGCTTTAGGCCGTCCCTTACGAACGGCCCGAAGGTTTAGATTTCAATGGCTTCCGATATTGCCAAGGCATCTTCGAGTTCAACGCCAAGATATCGCACTGTACTGTCCATCTTGGTGTGACCCAGCAAAAGCTGAACAGCACGCAAATTGCCCGTTTTCTTATAGATTTGTGTGACCTTCGTCCGTCGCATTGAATGCGTACCGAAAGCTGTAACTTCCAAACCGATGGACCCAACCCAGTCCCGCACGATCCGAGCATATTGACGCGTTGAGATGTGTAGGCGCTCGTGGAAACGGCCTGGCCAGAGAAATTCGGACCCGACCATCACGGGGTCTTCCATCCACTTCACGACCGATGCCCGCGTGCCTTCCGAAATTTCAACCGAACCGTTTTTTGGGTTTTGCTTTGCATTACGGATGCACGCGCTTTGATCTGCCCTGACGCCATTGCGTCCACGACTTTCATTTGGACCAGATCGCAGCCGCGCAATTTACTGTCGATAGCCAAATTGAACAGAGCAAGGTCGCGATGGTTCTCGGCCAACTCGAGCCGCACGCGGATTTCCCAAACATGCTTGGGCTTTAGCGGAAGCTTTTGACCGACTATACGTCCTTTGTTCCAAGCGGGTCGAAGCGCACGAATGGCCGGTAAGTTTGGTGTTTGCATGATAGATCCTCCGATCCACCATTCCCTCCCACAGCGGCAACCAGACGTTGACAGCCCTGTATATCACAAGATGTGCAAAAGCAGCGAAGGTCCGGAAGGAGCCCATTGTCACTGATGCTGCGCAGCGCACCGATGTCCGGTTCGGGGATAAGCCACAAATGGCTCTCAAAGAAACGGCCCTTAGCGGACCTTGGCGTTGAAGCTCGACGCTGCGCTGCAGCTTCCCCGAAGCGGACATTGGCGGGCAAATGCAGCATTTAGCGTAGATGGACGGCCGCAATGCGGACGAAGCTGCCTATTGCAGGTACGGCTTTCGCTGACGCAGCATTTGTTCGCAGTTGAAGCGCCGCCGTTTATTGAGCGGAACCGAATTCAACATAGCAGCCATTCAAATCCGCTCCTTAGCGTGTAACCAAGACTGCCCTTACCCTGCTGGGGGACGGATCTTGCAGGGGGCAGAACTAGCGTGTCTCAAATCCTTCCTCTCAAAGCCTGTGATGAATAGATTAAAATCGTTTCGCGCTGAAAGATGTCGGCCTTGGCCTGGGGACGCTGCGACTTAACGATTGCCTCAAACCCGATGCGGCCCAATCAATAGCCGAGGTCCGCTCGACGCCAAAAATAGGTACGGGCCTTCGAATTCCCAAAAAGGGTCCCGCGCGCAAACTGCGGCGGGGCCCATCGATATCGTGATGCGATGCGTTATTGCATGGTGACGGGGAAAAACATCGTCTCACCCGAATGATCATCTACACCGTCGTTGTCCGTGGAAACCCACATCGTGCCGTCGGTCGCGATAGCCAGACCTTCGACCTTATCGAGGACATAACCACCCGTGGATGTCAGATAGGGCAACAGATCTACAACCAGCTCAGGTTCCAGCACCGCGGGTGTTTCACCAAGTGCGACCATGCCCTCCATTGCCGACATCGGCACGCTGGTGATGATCTTGGTCACGGCGCGCGTGTCATGCTGGTTGTCGCGTTCAATGAAATACATGAAATCACCATGTGCGACGATTTCTGACAGGCCGACCCAACCCGTTGCCGGCTCGCTCTTGGCGTAGTGGATCACCGACCATTCTTCGGTTTCCAGATTGTAACCGAGAACCTTAGAGTGGTTTGCCGGATCATCGCGCCATTCGCGCTGCACGGCGACATAGAGCATGTCATCCACACGCGTGATACCTTCAAACCCAAAGCGGCGTTCAACGGCGAGCAATTCATTTGGCAGCGCGATATAATCCTCAATCGCGCCATCTGCACTGACGTGATAAATCGCGTGGGGCACCAAGCGGTCAGAGCGACCCTCAGAGGCGATCCAGAAGCCGCCGTCGCCGTCCAGCGCAATGCCTTCCATGTCGATCAACTGCGCAGGCTGACCTTCGCGGGTCACGCGGATTGCGCCTACGATCTGAGCCGGAGTTTGCGACACGTCGATATGAAAGATCGTGGGCTGCATGCCATAAAAGCTGTCAGACACAGCGAAGATCGTTCCGTCGTCGGCCATGACCTGACCAGAGATTGCACCCCAGCCTGTCAACTCATCCATACCTACCGAGGTCAGATGCGGATAAGTCGCCGCGGCCTCTTGGTATTCAAACAGCATGACATGAGCGCGCGCGCCCGCATCATCGACCTCGTTGGCTGAGATCAGCAAATTGCGTTCTGGGATTGTCACGTAGCCCTCTGGCCCGATGCCCGATGGCAAGAGCTGGGTCAATTCAGGGGCGGCGGGATCGGTGATGTCATAGACACCCACGATGGAGGATCGCTCCGCGCCGACAAAGACGTAAGGCGTGCCGCCAAAGACATCAAACGTAACGCTTTCGGGTTCTACGCCTTTGTTGCCAGAGCGTTCTTCTGGGTAGTGGCCTAGCGAAATGATCGCATGTTCGAAGGATACGCCGCTGTCATACACAACGTCGCCGTCTTGGCTGAAAATGGTCCAGCCGCGTGATCCGCCGTCCATGTCGCCCTCATTGGCCATGGCGAAATGGGTGTTGTCGATCCATGTGATGCTGTCGGGTTCGCGCGGGACAGTGATCGTCTGGTCGAACACCAACGCGCCCTCTTCTTCTGTATCAACGCCTTCCAGCGTCACTTCACCGGCGGAAAAGTGGCTCAGCACTTCGCCCGCGGAAGACAGCACAACGATGTAGTTGTTTTCCTGCATCGTGACGACGACTTCGTTTTCCGCGTTGATTGATACGAATTCCGGCTCAGGATCTTCTGGCGCGATATCGGCAAGGCCGGTCACATCAGCGATGCGGGCGGTGTCACACGCGATCAGGCCTCCGGCTGTCAGATCAACCATAACGACGGAACCCGCAGGCAGCTGGCCGACGCGGCCATCGCCAAGGTCTTCGTCACGCTCATTTTCGATCGCAACAGCAAGGAAAGATCCGTCAGGTGCGATGCCGACACTGTCAGGCTGACCGGGCAGATCGCAGCGCCCGACTTCCTGCTGTGTGGCTACGTCGATCTCAACCAGAAAGCCCGATGGCTCTGTGTAGTTGGCGGAAGTATTCACGCCCGCAAGCGCATAGTTCCCGATCACGGCAACTGATGTGGGCTCTCCATCCGGCATAAACACGCCAAGGGGGGCAGGATTTGTCGGGTCAGTGATATCGATGAAGCCAATCGAGGCGCCGGGGCTGTCGGTATAGACCAGCGTCATGCCGTCGGCGGTAGCTGCAATGATCTCGGCAGATGTTTCTTCGGCCTCTGGCAGGTTATCAGCGACTTGAAACGACGCAATCCGGTTGAAGTTCATGTCTTGTGCGTAGGCTGGCAGCGCAAAACAAGCGAGTGAAGATGTAGTTAGTAGCGTGCGAACGGTCATGTCTCTTTCCTATCAATTCGAGGGTCAAAGCGCGCTTGATGCCGCCTAGTCCCCGCGGGAGAAAAACATGAAGATGTAACAGGAAGGCGACGTCGCAGGCCCATAAATGACAGACTTTACGCCGCGAAGACCGCGTGTCAGGCGACGCGTGCGCCCTTTGCCCAAACGCCACGCAACACCGGGGTGCCTTGGGTGTTATTCACCCTCAAGACATCACCGCGAAGACCTGTTTGCAGGCTACCACGATCCGACAACCTTGCCGCCAGTGCGGGGGTGCGTGTCACTGTGGCAATCGCGCGTGGCAGATCGTCCCAGACATCCGCGATGCGGAAGGCAGACATCAACAACCCACCCGGCACATAGTCAGACGATAGAATATCCAGCAGGTCCGCTTTGACCAGCTCCATTGCGGCGACGTTGCCCGAATGGGACCCGCCGCGGATGACGTTGGGCGCGCCCATCATGACCGCAATACCGTGGTCGCGGCAGGCTGACGCAGCCTCGCGCGTGGTCGGAAACTCTGCGAAGCCAACGCCATTGTTGTGGCTCGTCACAACGTGATCTTGGGTCGTATCATCATGACTGGCCAAAACCGCGCCCAGCCGCTTGGCTTCTGTCACGGCACCCTTTTCGTGCGCTTCGCCAAACTGGGCCTGCAGCCTTTTCAGGTTTGCCACGTGTTCAGCGAAGTCGTTGTCATCCATCCCACGCTTCTTGGCGACATAGGTGCGCAGGGCCGTCAGGTCGCGGAATTGCCGTTGACCGGGGGTGTGATCCATCAGGCTAACGATCCCGACACGGTCATCGGGGGTGAAACGGGCCAATTCTTCGAGAAGGGTTTCCGAACAAATCTCTGCGCGCAGGTGCAGGAAATGGCTGATCTTGAAAACACCTTGGGCGCGGGCCGCCAAAAGCTCGTCGGCAACCGCGCGCGCATAATCAATATAGCGCCCTTTTCCGGAATGGATGGACCCAGCACGCAAGGCGTCAAACACGGTGGTGATCCCGACTGATGCCAATTCCGCATCATGGGCGATCAGTGCAGGCAAGTGCGGCCAATCCACTTCGGGGCGCGGCTCCATATGGCGCTCTAGGTTGTCGGTGTGCAATTCGACCAGACCGGGCATGACGAAATCACCAGCGCAATCCAAGCTACCGCTTGGCCTATGATCGCCTTCGAGAATTTCAGTTATCACGCCTTGCTCAATCGTTATCGATCCTGTCAGAAAGTGATCCGGCAAGACCAGACGCGCATTGGCGAGGCAAAGGTCATCTGACATAGAAGTGTCATCAGAGTGGTCCATAGCTTCAGGTCTAAGAGGATAATTCATGACATACACTCGTTTCGCAATTTATGACGCGCCGATCGACGACGCATTGGCCAGTTTCGGGGCGGCTTGGTTGGGCTGGGATGTTCGGACAGGCCGGGTCACTCGTCAGGCAGATGTGCCCGATTTGGATGACATTACGATGACACCGCGAAAGTACGGCTTTCACGGGACGTTGAAGCCGCCGTTTCGGCTGGCGGAGCGTCATACACTCGATGAACTGCAGGCTGCGGCCGCGGATTTGGCTGGGCGCTGTGCGCCTGCACAAAGCGGTGGCTTGCAGCTGACCACATTGGGCGGTTTTTTGGCGTTGACCCCGACGGGTAATCTGACCGCGCTGGAAAGGGTCGCCAGCGCATGTGTGCGCGACCTCGATACTTTTCGCGCCCCTGCGTCCGAGGCGGAAATGGCGCGACGTCGCAGCGCAGGGCTGAGCCCGCGACAAGAGGCGCTGATGCTGAACTGGGGCTACCCCTATGTGCTTGAGGATTTCCGCTTTCACCTCACGCTGAGTGGGCGTTTGCCCGAGGCGGATCGCACCGCGTGGATGACCACAGCGCAAACGCACTTGCCACCGTTGGCGGAGCGCTATGAGATCAACAGCATCGCCTTGTGCGGTGAGCGTTCTGATGGGCAATTTGAACTTATCCAACGCTACGCTCTCACGGATTGAAGAAGCGACAGGGCTTGCGCGATTGTTGCATCGAGCGCGCCGTCATTACTGACCGTCATTACCTTCAACTCGGATGGCAATGGTTTGCTCGCTTGCGCCAGACGTTTCGCAATCTGTGCGTCGCTTTCGCGGCCCCGCGCTGCCAGACGCGCGGCAAGTGTCTCAGGGCGTGCAGTAATGTTGAGGACACAGAAATGCGCAAAGGCCGCGTCACCTGCGGCCAACGCGGTGCGTGAAAAATTAGCGAGGCAATCTTGACCGCCCGCCAGCACAGTTTGGATGGACACGGGAATGCCGTACTGCAAGTCATGGGCACCCCAGTGAACGGCAAAATTCCCACGAGCCGCCATGTCTTCGAACTCTGCCACGCTGACGGCATCATAGTCCTCGCCGCCCAATTCCGGCGCGCGGGTAATCGTGCGCCGCACTAGGTGCAGCGATGGATCTGCCGCGGCGAGCCCTTCCATGACGCTGTCCTTGCCTACACCGGACGGGCCGACAACCGCTATGAGGCGCCCGTTTTTCATGCCGCAATTCCGGGCGTAAATTGGCTAACGTCGATTTCACGGTCGCAGACACGGACGCGGGCGGCTTCATCGTGAAATATGCCGATGATAGCAGCACCTCGGGCTTTGGCCTCTTCGATCAAGGACAAAACAACCTCGCGGTTGGCGGCATCAAGGCTGGCCGTTGGTTCATCAAGCAGCATCGCTGGATAAGGGTGGGCGAAGCCGCGTGCGATGTTCACGCGTTGCTGTTCACCGCCCGAAAAGGTTGTGGGTGACAAGGACCAAAGCCGCTGTGGGATATTGAGTTTGGCTAACAGTTCTTTGGCACGGGCCTGCGCATCTGTCGCGCTGGCACCCACGGCGCGCAGCGGTTCGGCGACCACATCCAACGTCGGCACACGCGGCACGACCCGAAGGAATTGGCTCACGTAGCCAAGCGTTTCACGGCGCAAAGCGATAACATCGCGCGGTTCAGCCTGCACCACGTCGGTTCCACCGATCAGGATTTGCCCGGCCTGCGTAAGGTAATTGCCATAGATCATCCGCATCAGCGTCGATTTGCCAGCACCAGAAGCACCAGTCAGCGCCACGCATTCGCCGAGCCCCACGGACAATGACACATCGTTGATGACCTCAATTACCGCACTGCTTTGATTGTGTAGCGTAAAGGTCTTGGACACGTTTATAAGGTCTATCATTTTCACACCTGCAACACAGAACTGACAAGAAGTTGGCTATAGGCGTGCTGGGGATCATCCAGCACCTGATCGGTCAGACCTGCCTCGACCACATGGCCGTCTTTCATGACCATCAAACGATCCGCCAGCAGGCGCACCACGGCGAGGTCATGGGTCACGATAATCGCCGACAGCCCCATATCGCGCACCAACCCGCGCAACAGATCTAGCAGCCGCGCCTGAACAGACACATCAAGCCCGCCCGTGGGTTCATCCATGAACACCAACCTTGGCCCCGTCACCAGATTGCGGGCAATTTGAAGGCGCTGCTGCATCCCGCCAGAAAACGTCGTGGGGCGATCATCGACACGGGTGGCGTCAATTTCTACGCGACCAAGCCAATCGGTCGCCTTGGCGCGAATGTCGCCATAATGACGTTCGCCAACGGCCATTAGGCGTTCGCCCACATTGCCGCCCGCACTGACGCCCATTCGCAACCCGTCACGGGCATGTTGATGCACAAAGGCCCAATCGGTACGCGACAACATGCGCCGTTCGGGCTCTGACATCGTGACCGTATCGCGCGGTCCGTCCGTTTGCGTATCGAACACCACTTCACCTGCATCGGGAACAAGATGTCCCGCCATACAGTTCAGCAAAGTGGATTTACCTGACCCGCTTTCCCCAACAATCCCCATGACCTCGCCGGGATAAAGGTCGAACCCCACATCCTTGCAGCCAATATGGTGGCCGTAAGATTTTGTTATCCCTTGGACCGAAAGCAAAGGGGTGACCGTAGCTGGGCCCTTGGAACCGAGATCACATGCGTCAGTTTTTTTCATCACTCACCCTCAATTTTTCTGGGTTGTTTCGGGGCGACCCGTGACAGGTGGGCTGTCAATGAAACATCTATGGGCTGTCCGCTTGCTGGGATCTGCAAAGGTTCGCCTAGGATTTTGATGTCGATCTGCCGGCCCGCAATGTTGTAACGGTGTCCCATCGAATGCGTCACCGCGACCCTTTCGCCGGGTCGTGGATTCAGACTAGCGCGGGTTGGGCCAAGTCCGGCCTTGATATGGTGGGCGATGTCCCACTCTAGGATCTCGTCACTGTTGCGTGTCACCACCCAACAATGACCGTCATCCGTCATGCCATCTCGTTCTTTGGGGAAGAAATACCCGTAGAAATAAGCGGCGTCATATCCAGCGGAACGCAGGCTTGCGACAAGATAAGTGTTGATGTCCACGCAAGGCCCTTCGGTCAATCCACACGACAGATACGGCACAGCATCCTTTTCGTCGGTAAAGCGCTTTTCAGGGTGTCCGTAACTGAACCTTGCCTCGGCTTCGGCGATCAAAGCTTCGATCCCAGCACGGCCGCCACCTGCAGTCAGAGCAATATCGCGGCTCGCGCACGCGAGGTCATTTGCGGCGCGCGTGTGGGGCGTATCGCGCACCCTAAAGGAAGCCTCCGGATAGTGGCCGCCTTGATTTTCGATGAGATCGTAATGAAGCGTGACGCTGCTTCCCACAGGCTCGATCAAGGCTGCGGACAACTCAACGTCCGCATCGATTGCGACCGATAAGATGCGCCCCCCCGTCACGCGCAAATCCGCGACCTTGACCTGCGATGTGAAGGTGCCAACAGGCGCGAGGATTGGGTCACGGGTCTTGGTCTGCACTGCCACGTCAAGTGCCCTCATGCCGCGTCCTTTCCGTTCATCGTGCCGGTGTAGCCTGCGGCTTGTCTAGACTCACAGAAATCTGTGTCTGAACACACAAACATGCGTCCGCCCGCGTCGTCGGTGATCACTTCGTCGAGGTAGCTGTTTTCCGCCCCGCACATTGCGCAGGGGTGATCCGGTTTGGAGGCCTCAAATGGGTGATCTTCGAAATCAAGCGACACGACCTGTGTGTATGGCGGTAGCGCATAAATACGTTGCTCGCGGCCTGCCCCAAACAGTTGGATCGCCGCCATATCCCCAAGTTTGGGGTTGTCGAATTTCGGGATCGGGGATGGATCCATCACATAACGTCCCTCGACCTTGACGGGATAATCATAGGACGTGGCAATATGGCCATGGCGGCTGATGTCCTCATAGAGCTTCACATGCATCAGGCCGTATTCCTCGAGACTGTGCATCTTGCGTGTTTCGCTTTCGCGAGGTTCCAGAAACCGCAAAGGCTCGGGGATTGGCACTTGATAGACAAGGATCTGGCCCTCACTTAGCGGCTCTTCGGGGATGCGGTGACGGGTCTGAATAACGGTGGCCTGAGACGTGTTTGTTGTCGTGGCCACCCCGGCGGTGCGTTCAAAAAACGTGCGTATGGACACGGCGTTGGTCGTATCATCCGCCCCTTGGTCAATCACCTTGAACCGGTCATCCGGCGTCATCACCGCCGCAGACACCTGCACCCCGCCCGTGCCCCAACCATAAGGCATCGGCATTTCGCGGCTGGCAAACGGCACCTGATAGCCGGGGATCGCCAACCCCTTGAGGATCGCGCGGCGGATCATGCGCTTTGTTTGTTCGTCCAGATAGGCGAAGTTGTAATCGCTCATAGCAAGCTCCTTGCCTCAAGGTCTTTGCGCAAGGCGTCGGGACCGGTGAAATGGATCGCATCCATCCCTGCTGCCCGCGCACCGATGCAATTGTGCAGACCATCATCAATGAACACGCACCGCTCTGGCGCGATGTCTGCGCGGTGGCACAAAAGGGTGTAGATTTCGGTTGAGGGTTTGATGACGCCAACTTCACCGGACACGACAATTGTGTTGAAGACCTCCAACAGCTCGGGATGCGCCTTGCAGCCCTCGGGCCATGTTTCGGCGGACCAATTGGTGATCGCATGAACAGGCGTACCGGCGTTCTTCAGGGTATGGAGAATGTCCCAAGTGCCAGTGATCTTGGCTGGGACCGTGTGTTGGTACCGCTCAACATATCGGGCAAGCCGCGCCGCATCATCAGGATCCGAAATTTGCGATGCAGCCATGGCAAACGTGGCCCCCGCATCACAGGCAAGGTTGAGCTTTTCGAATGCAATACGATCCATGAACGCATGCGCTGCTGCGGTGTCCATCTCATCGGCCCATGCCAAATGCGGCTGCCAATCGATCAGCACGCCGCCGATGTCAAAAACGACGGTATCAGGGGTCATTCTGCAGCCTCCTGCACAATGCTTGCACCCGCCTCCTCGCGCAACCTGCGCACCAGTTCCAATTCAGCTTGGAAATCGACGTAGTGAGGCAATTTGATATGCTCAAGGAAACCCGTCGCCTGAATATTGTCCGCATGATACAGAACAAATTCAGCATCCTGAGCGGGGGCGCCCTCGTCTTCTTCGCCAAGCTCTTCCCAACGTAACGCCCGATCGACCAGCGCCATTGAAATCGCTTTGCGTTCGGTTTGACCAAAGACCAACCCGTAGCCACGCGTGAACTGGGGCGGCTCAGATTTTGAGCCTGTGAACTGGTTGACGGTTTCGCATTCGGTCAGCGTGACCTCGCCAATCTCAATGCTGAACCCAAGCTCGGGGATGTCCAGCTCAACTGGTACAGCACCGATGCGCAATTCCCCTACAAAGGCGTGATTGCGCGCATAACCACGCTGTGTCGAATAGGCCATGCCCAGCGTGAACCCTTCGTCTGCGCGGGTAAGCGCCTGCAGACGCAACGCGCGTTCTGCAGGCATTTCAAGCGGTTCGCGGGTCAGGTCTGGCGGTGTTGTGTCATCATGTACGGCCTCTTCGATCAGCCCTTCATGGTTAAGGAATTCGGCCACATGGGGAACGTCGCCCACCGCCGCCTCGCGCGTCGCGGCTTCGGGCACTTCTCCGTCAGCAGCCAGTTTGAAGTCCAGCAAACGGTGGGTGTAATCGAACGTCGGCCCTAAAATTTGCCCGCCGGGCAGGTCTTTGAAGGTCGCAGAAATGCGCCGATCACAGGCCATCTTACCCGTATCGACCGGCAAAGATGCACCAAAACGGGGTAGCGTGGTGCGATAGGCCCGTACCAGAAAGATCGCCTCAATCAGATCGCCACGTGCCTGTTTGATTGCCAACGCAGCTAGGTCAGGATCGTAAAGCGACCCTTCGGCCATGACGCGATTGACGGCCAATGCCAGCTGTTCGCGGATTTGCCCGACGCTAAGTTCGGCCACGGACGTATCACCGCGACGCTCTTCGGCAAGCCAGGCATGTGCGTTCTCAATCGCACGCTCCCCACCTTTGACAGCCACATACATCAGACGTCTCCTTTCTGCGTAACGACTGTCGTACGCGGCAAAGCCGCCACGCGGTCGCAGCACGTAAAGATGAAATCAAGACCGAGGGGGAAAAGCCCTGCATTGTTTTGAAACACCTCAATTTCAGGCAAGGACAAGGCGTGCGTTTCCTTAATGCCCGGGCCCGACAAAATGGCGCCAGCCTGCTCTAACCGCTCTGCCTGAACGATCAGCGTGGCAGAGCGATCAGGGTATTGCGAGGTGCCAATTTGATATGCACTTATCGGCAAAAGGTCTGCCCATGCGCCGACTGCAAACATGCAATGGGACGGCCCAACAACAGGCGCGCCTGTATGAAAAGCGACCCAAGCACGCACCGCATCACAATCTAGCGCCCCGGCCAGATGCACTGGGGTATCAGGGTCACACAGGGTCAACAAAACCGCCCCCGTCGCAGGGGAGAGCGGCGCAGGCGGTGCGGCACCGGTGATTGTGTAGATTGTACCTGGCCGCGCCATTGCTTCCATCACCTGACGGAACGCGGCCGCTGAGGCGATGGCAGGGTCGGCGAATCCGCCGCCCAGAGTTTGGGCAAGGGTCTCTGCCTGCATCAGTCTTCTCCTCGTACCATCGTAAAGAAATCAACCTTTGTGGCGGCGGCTTTGGCGGCGCGGGCGGCGCGTTTGGCATTCTGTTCTGTCTCAAGCACATCCAACACCGCGGTTTGCAACGTCGGCGCGGCCGTCGTTTGCATCAGAGCGTCCACCACCGCCACGGCTTCGGCATCGGTCTTGCTACGCCCTTGAATGTAGGCATAACCAACCTCGCCTGTGGCAAGGGTCAGCGCACAGCGCGTTACGGTGACTTCGCCTAAATTAAACGGCCCACCCGTCGCACCGGCGCGGGCGCGCACCATGGTGCTGCCCACCTCGGGCGCACGCAGCCATGTAAACGCAGGGCGCGTCACAGCCTTGTCCAACAGGCCTGCAACGCGCCCCGTCGGTGCCTTTGCCATAAGGCCAAGCCAGTGTTGGCGCGGTTTATGATCTTCACTGATGTCTTTCATCTCGACAACTTTTTCATTTCCTATACAACTAGACTTATCCTAACATACCTCATCGATTCCCCCAGCGGAGATTTGTGAATTTTGCGTGACACATCCTCTAAGACGCCGATTTGGCAGGCCATAGCGCAAGCCTTGCGCAGCGAACTGGCCGAGGGCCGCTATGTGCCCGGCGACAAGCTGCCGACCGAGGCCGCCTTGGCCGAGCGTTTCGGCGTCAATCGCCACACAGTGCGCCACGGGATTTCCGCACTGGTGGACGAAGGCCTAATCCGCACGCGGCGCGGTGCGGGGGCTTTTGTGGCCTCAACGCCCACCGATTACCCCATAGGGCGCAAGGTAAGATTTCACGACAATCTCATCGCGGCCGGGCGATTGCCCGAAAAGCGCGTTTTGCTGGTTGAAGACCGCTTTGCGACGGACGGCGAGGCACAAGCGCTGGCCATCAATGCCGGTGACCCAGTTTGTTCTTACCACGGTCTATCCTTGGCTGACGGCCAGCCAATCGCAGTCTTCGAAAGCGTTTTCCCACTGGTGCGGACCCCCGACATTTCGGCTGCCTTTCGCGCGCAAAGCAGCGTCACCGAGGCTTTGATCACCGTAGGGGTGCGAGATTACACCCGTGCGTCGACGCGGCTCACGGCGGTGCGCGCGGGTGCGACACAGGCGCTGAATTTGCAGGTGGCCGAGGGTGACCCGCTGCTGCGATCTTCTAGCGTAAATGTAGATTTGGCAGGCAATCCCGTCGAATATGGGCGCACGTGGTTTGTCGGCGATCGGGTGACACTCACACTTGAAGTGTAGTTGGGGATTTCGCCGCCCGCCGATCAGAATGCTATGTCCAAAGGGGCCGCGAAGACCACTTGGGAAACAGCGGCACCGTGCCGCCCAGTGCCCGCTCGCTGTCTTTACCTGCGTGCGAAAGGGTTGCCTCAGACAGCAGCTCAAGTGCGTCTTCCGATTTTGTGGGCAAGTCGGCTGGAAAAATCGGCGCGCCGATTTTGACTTGAAAAGGCTGGCGATCCTTATTGAGTGTTTCGTGAAACAAGGTGATGTCACGCAAGCTTGGATGGATCATATCAAAGAGGTAAAATAGCGCCGAATTTCGCGCCTCAATCCGCACAGGAATAATCGGCAAATCGAACTTGCGCGCAAGTGTCACGGGTGACGACATCCAAGGGCGCTCATGAAGCCGCAAGCCACGCCGTTTTGCCAAACGCCCTGACGGAAAAATAACCCCAATCCGCCCCTCCTGAACGGCCTGTTTGGTATAGGCCATCGTCGCCCGCGTCTTGGCATGACTGCGCCGGTCCATGCGCCATTCCACCGCTGCGATCATATCTACCATCTGGGGTAGCACGCGCAAAATATCGCCATTGGCAAAGAAGTAGGCATCGGGCCGTTTTGCAGCAAGCATCCGGTGCAGAACGATACCGTCAGCTATGCCAGTGGCATGATTGGCGACAATCAGGGCGGGGCCGGATGCTGGAATATGTTCAAGTCCTGTGCAGGTCACCCGTTTGGACAGAAGCCGGCCCATACGGTCCATGATCTTTTCGCTGGGCCAATCCTGCATTTCGGCGGCGAGCTTTACGATCTTTTCATAGCTCAACAGATGATCGAGAAGACCGCGCGCGAACCGCACCTGTACTCGATCAGCCGAAAGCCAATTGGCGCGTTCCTCAATCAATGGGTCAATACGATGTTTCATATCCTTGTATCCCCACAAAATTGAATCAGGCCTGTGACAGATTGAAAATATCTGCACCAGCCCCGCCGGTTGTTTTGGAAAAAATGGCCCGCGCCCGTAAGGGCGCAGGCCAGGGGCAGTAAGATGCGGACAGGGGACAACTGATGCATCAGCGAAAGGCTGTGAACCTATTCAAGCCCCATGCAGTTCGCGTAATACGTCACTGTTGCAGGCCAATCTGAAAAGATGCCCTCAACCCCAACATCCTGCGCAAGAGCGTCGATCAACTCGTACATCACGCCGTCGCTGTTCACCGCATCTGCGATGGACTGGTAATACCAACCCCCACCGTTCACGAGCGGGCCAGAACGTTCGATGGTCCAAGTGATGATCTTGATATCCGCAGCCTTGGCCTGAATGGCCAGTTCGGACGGAACAATTTCGCCACCTTCTAGCGTGACCAGCATCCACATAGGCGGCGCGATGTAGTTGACGCCCATCGCCTTCAGCTCTTCCATCGAGTTGGGCCATGTAGATGCGTCCATCGGTGAATAGCCATCGATGTCATATTCATCCATCAGATAAACTGCCTGCGCACCGAACTCTGGCGCAGCCTCGATCCAATACAGCACATCCTCGAGGTTGAACGACTGCAACCAGACATCAGATGCCGGAATTCCGGCGGCCACATATTCATCGACCAGCTTTTGCGCGTAGTCTTCTTGTGTGAACCCGTTGAACGGCATCTCTACCGACGGCGATTTCAGTTCTGGCGTGAACCGCGCACCAAGGTCGCGGAACAATTCGATGGATTCCGCGTGTGTCATCAGCATTGCAGGTTCAGCCGAATAAAGATCGGTGCGGTAATCCGATGTGCCGCCAAGGTAGGCCTCGACCGTTGTGGCAGAGCCGTCGGCGGCGTCCATTTTCGGTGTCAGCGTGCGATAGTCAGCAAGCGTGATCTCGGACGTGCGGCACTCGGCTGTGGCATTCGTATCACCGTCTGCTGACGCGAATGGTGTCGTGCAGGTTGATGCTAGCGGCGTAGCAAGAATATTGGTCGTTGTGTGCAGGTCATTTTGCGCGTGACGACAAACCAGTTCGAGGTCTGCGGTGAACGTCACATCACATTCCAGAATGCCTGCGCCCATCAATGCTGCCGCGCGGTTGGATTCAACCGTGTGTTCAGGAAACTGCATCGGCGCACCACGGTGCCCAATGGAAAACAGCGACATGGAAGCTTCTTGGTTTTGGCAAGACTGCAACTGATCTTTCAATGGGCCGTCTTCCATCCGGTCGATCAGATAGAACGGACGCGGGCCATACTCGACGCGGTCAAGCGTTTGTGCGACGGCAGGTGCCGCGGCAAGCGTGGCGGTTGTAAGTGCGATTATACGAAGCATGATATTCCCCTATGGTGTTCATATTCGCGCATGATGATTAGGCTGCGTAACTTTTGGATAACGAATTTGTCAAAGATTCATGACGTTGAGAGGCGACGGGGCCAGCCTTGGTCGCCCGGGCGCATTTTGTGCCATAGTGCATGATCGCGTCATGATCTTGTGACACTCACGCGATACGCGTTTCACAAAACAGGCAAAAAACGGGTGCAATAATGGAAAGCATAACCCTCCTTTATCACGTGACACTGCGATTTCTGACAGGTTCGCCAGAGGCTTTATGTTCGCGGGCCTGGCGGCACAAACACCAATACTCTTCTCGATTTCTTATTTGGCTGGTTGGCGAAGAACACTGCCAAGAAAGCCACGTGTGGTGGCGCGAGCGGATTTGACCTTGAGGCAAGTAAGGGGGACGATCACCCGCCGTATTTGTCCAAGAACGCCTCTGCCGTCATGGCCCTAAAATCCTTAAGTGCGCCGTGCAGCGCATCATGGTCCCAATCCCACCACGCCAACGCAATGAGGCGGTCCGCAATGTTGCGTGGTTGGCGCAACCGCAACGGCTTGGCGGGCGTACCAGCGACGATTGTGTAGGGATCGACGTCCCGAGTGACCACGGCCCCCGCCGCGACGACCGCGCCGTCACCCAATGTCACCTCGGGCTTGATCATGGCACCTGCACCAATCCATGTGTCGTGTCCGATATGGGCAATGCGGGATTGGCGATGGGCAAAAAACGCTTCGTCCCGCGTTGTATCATCCCAGTAATCCGCCGATCGATAAAGGAAATGGTGACAGGCGGCGGTGTCGAGGGGATGATCCGTAGCACCGATCCGGCTGAACGCCGCGATGTTGGCGAATTTGCCAATCTGCGCGTTTGCGATGTCGGCATAACGGTCGCAGTAGGAATAGTCCCCGAAGGTCGCGTTATTCAGGCGACTACCACGCCCGATTTCAACGTAGGCGCCAAACGTGCTGTCGGCGATGTCGCAATCGGGGTGGATGAAGGGGTCGTCAGCACTCAGTCTTGGCATAATCAAAAGTCTCTTTCTTCGCCGGTAAAGCGGAAGAACTTACCCGTTTCAGCAAGGGTCAGCCCTGCGGAAATATCAAGTATGCCTGCCGCGACCACATCTGGGTCTTCTTCTGCATCCATCCCACCCATGTCCGTGCGCACCCAACCCGGATCCACAACGACGACCGGGATCCCATCGGGTTCCAGCATTGTTGCAAGGCCTTGCATCACTTTGTTCAGCGCGGACTTTGAGGCGCGGTAGGCGATTTGTGTCGGCTTGCGATACCCCATCCAAGCCATCTGGGACGACACTGTCAAAATCTTAGGGACCCGACTTTCGCACAGACGTGGCAGTACCGCTTGGGCCACGGCCAAAGGAGCCATCGTGTTGACCGCCAAGGTATGGGTAAATCCGCCCCAATCCATATTTAGCGGCGTTTGTTGATCGGGGTCCGGCCCTATGATGCCCGCATTGTTGATGAGCACATCAACTTGCGGGATATCTGCCAATTGCGCGGCGATGCGAGCCGGATCATCCAAGGTCAGCGGCATTGTTCCGTCCCGCCCGTCACGCGTCGTACCAATGACGGTATGTCCGCGCGCCGTGGCCCCCGCCGCCAATGCAGCACCGATGCCTCGGTTCACGCCTGTAATCAGATAGGTCGTCATCCGTCTTTGGCTCCGATCAGTTTCCCGCGCAACCAGCCAGACAGCCAGTCCATCAACATGACCATCATGATGATCAGAACAATGTAATAGGCGACTTCTTCCCAGTCCTTTTGGGTCTGGATCGCTTGCGTCAACATCAGGCCAATCCCGCCTCCCGTGATCGCGCCGATGATCGTCGCGGAACGGGTGTTGGACTCGAGGAAATAGAGAACCTGCGCCAACAGAATCGGCACGACCTGCGGAATAACCCCGAACCGATACCGTTGAAAGGGTTTGGCTCCCGTCGATGTCACGCCCTCGATCTGTTTGTCATCAACGTTTTCAAGCGCCTCAGAAAACGTCTTACCGAAGGTGCCTGTGTCGGTTATCAAAATCGCCAAAGCACCCGTCAATGGCCCCGGTCCGAACGCCCGTGCCAGAACCACTGTCCAGATCAGCGCATCCACGCCGCGCACGAAATCAAATAGGCGGCGGGTGGCGGCACGCAACAACAGGATTGGGGTAAATCGTTTGGCGGCGAGAAACGCCAGCGGCAGCGCGATCATCGCCGCCCCCATCGTCCCAAGGAACGCCATCAGGATCGTTTCACCAAGCGCCCAAGCGATATCCTTGTGCCGCCACATTTTGTTGTGCCAAAAGTCCGAAACAGCGCCACTGATATTGCCACGGTCAGGGTCAATCTGTGCGCCGAACACGATCTGCCCAACACCAACCCCATGAAAGGGGCTGTCGAGTGTAAACCAGAACAATTCCCACCCCGCGAAATAGTTGAAGACTTCGGTTCTAGACCCTGTCAGCGTGATACGACCCTCGGGCGTGGTGATCGCGACACGGCGGTCGGATGCGTTGATCCAATCGGGCAGCTGGGACGGTAGATTGGTTGTGATGGTGCGGCCCTCGGCCTGCGCCTCGATCAGCCCAAAGCCCGGAATGTCCACTTCTGTGCGGTTGTCAGGCAAGAAACGCACAACCGTTTCGCCACCCAGATCAACTGTGACTACGTCCGTGCCGCTGACCCAAACGGGGCGTTCACCTTCAGGGTATTCTCCCTTGCGCTCGCCCTCGACCGCATAAGAAAATTCACCGTTCCGGTTGTCGCGGGTGACGTGAACCTTGTGCGACCAGATGTCAGAGGTCAGTGTGCGCGCATTGTCCATATTGGCGCGCTGGACCAAACTCGGCACGTCAAAGGCAAAGAAGATATAAGTGAAGTAGACCAAGATCAGCGCAGGCAGGCCAAAGGCGAATAGACGCTTTCGGCGAAACAGACCTTCGGCAAGCGCCTTGGTGGTTTGGATGTCTAGGGACGTCATTGGGCCTGTCCTTCGGTCAAACGGTTACGGTAGCTGCTTGAGACTTGGTCAAAGAACACGATCGTGCCAAACAACAGAATGAAGATCGCTGCGGCCTCATCAAAGCGGCCAGGTCCCCAAGCCATCGCATTGCGCAGCTCGTACCCAAGGCCACCCGCGCCAACAAAGCCTAAGATCGCCGAGGCTCGGATGTTGATTTCAAACCGAAGCAGCGTGTAGCTGACGTAGTTTGGCGCGACCTGCGGCAACACGCCCAGCATCATCCGCTGGGTCCATGTGGCCCCTGTTGAGGCCAAGCCTTCGACGGGCTTGAGGTCAGCATTTTCGGCAACCTCGGAAAACATCTTGGCCAATGCACCAGCGGTGTGCAGTGCAATTGCGATCATCGCAGGTACGGGCCCACCGCCCAGAATAAAGATCAACACAAGCGCGATCACGATCTCGGGGATCGCCCGCAGAATATCAGAGAAGCGGCGGAAAACGGGGATCAGCGACGGCCATTTGGCAAGGCCCCGTGTTCCTAATAGCGACAGGATCAACCCGCCCGCAGCGCCGATAATTGTGGACACCGCTGCGATATTGATCGTTTCGACCAAGGCGGGGAAAAATTTGGCAATCAGTCCTGGCAGATCGGCGCGCTTTTCCCACGCTTCGGCCAGCACTTCGCTGGGGTAGTCCCCGATTTGGTGCAGCCCTTCCCAGAACCCACCAGCATTGCGATCATCTGCAACGTTAAAGCCGGACACCATCAAGACTACAAACAGCAATAAAGCCAAGCCACTATAGAGCCTGCGTCGCCCGACCTGCTCAAGGTAACTTTTGCGAATATCACCGACGCTTGGCGCGCCTGCTGTGTCAGCTGTGGTCATGATGCCCCCGCACAAAAATACCGGTCGCCCCAAAGCGAAGGCGACCGGTGTCGTCATGGAAATATCTTAGTTGCCGATCACAGACTGACGTGCAGCAACGATGCTTTCGTATGTTTCGTGGGTCACTGGCACAAAGCCAAGCGTTTCACCCGCAGCAACACCGTAAGCACAGTCCTGATCGCGCTCATAAAGAGTGTCGACCAGTTCGGTCATAGTCGCTTTAACGTCTTCTGGCAGGTCGGCGCGCAGAACGACCGGACCTTCTGGGATCACGTTGGAGATCCAGATCTGCTGAAGGTCGTTCATGTCGACAAGACCCGCATCAACCGCACGGCGCAGCGCACCGGAGTTGTAGCCGTCTTCCCATTCGCCCTGAGCGTCAGCCCAAGTAACGCCCGCGTCGATGTCACCATTTGACACGGCAATGATCGTCTGCTCATGTCCGCCAGTGAATTTCACTTCACCGAAATAGTCGCCAGATTCCATTGTCGCGCCAGTCGCCATCGGGATCTCGATGGATGGGATCAGGTAGCCGGATGTGGAGTTCGGGTCACCGAAACCAAAGACCTTGCCTTGAACGCCTTCAAGAGCCTCGATGCCGCTGTCTACACGGGCAAAACCGATGGAGTGATAGCCGATAGAACCGTCGAGGTTCTGTTTAACCAGTACAGGCTCAACCGCCTCTGGGTTCTGCAGATATGTGGCAGCGTAAGAGGACGCGCCGAGCCATGCCATGTCGATTGTGCCACCCAAAAGGCCCTGGATTACGCCGTTGTAGTCAGCAGGCGCGAACAACTTTGTCTCAACGCCAAGCGCTTCGGTCGTGTAGTCCTGCAGGCAAGCGTAGTTGTTCATACGGTCCTGTGCGTTTTCGCCACCCAAGATTCCGATACGGAATTCGGTGATTTCTTGTGCAAATGTAGGTGTGGCCAAGGCCGTAGTTGCCCAAGCGGCTGCGATAAACTTTTTCATCAGTGTCTCCATGGAGGAATTAAGCGCCTGTTGACGCAGGTAAACTGGCTCAGGCGACGGCCTCGATTTTGGGCGCATCGGTTCTGTCCAGCGTTTCGATTTCAGTTGATGTAGCGGCTTCGGAAAAATCCGACCCTGCTCCATAAATTTCGCGTGCGGCATCTGTCGTCAGTTCCGCAGGATCGCCGTCAAACACGATACGGCCATCGCGCATGCCAATAACGCGGTCGCAATAGCGGCGCGCCGTATCCAATGTGTGCAAATTGGCTATGACCATGCGGCCATCTTCTTCGTGAATGTCGCGCAAGGACTGCATCACCACTTGCGCGTTCATTGGGTCGAGCGAGGCAATTGGTTCGTCTGCTAGAATAATCACGGGATCTTGCATGAGTGCGCGCGCAATCGCGACACGCTGTTGTTGACCACCTGATAAAGCTTCGGCGCGTTTCGGTGCCTGTTCAGCGATGCCAAGTCGGTCCAGAATATCAATGGCTTTGTGGATATCGGACTGGGGGTACAGGTTGAACATCGTCGCGAAAGCCGAGCGGCGGTTCAACGTCCCGTGCAACACATTTGACACCACATCCATCCGCGGGACCAGATTGAACTGTTGAAAGATCATCGCGCAACGGGATTGCCATTGGCGCCGCGCGGCCCCGCGCATCGCCGTCACATCTTCACCCTGAAACAGAATTTCGCCATTTGACGCATCACTGAGGCGGTTCAGCATCCGCAGAAGAGTCGATTTGCCTGCGCCTGACCGCCCGATAATGCCAATCATTGCGGGTTCATCAATCTGGATATTTGCAGAATCCACGGCAATCTTGTCGCCAAACTGTTTTGTAAGCCCATTGATTCTTAGCATGTCATCCCCCGATGCGTTCTCGGAGTGGATAAGCTTGCAATTCAACACTTGGGTGACAGTTTTGAATCAAATTGGTGACGGTTTCTTAAAGGTTACGTGACGGTCAGCTGGAGGCGGAAAAGTTCACGGCCTCATTCGACTCAGCGAAGTTTCCTTAGGAACGGTCGTGTGGATAAATTTGTCGTATACTTGTTACATTAACGTTTCTCAGGTTAGTGTGTTTCTATGAGACGCTATGTTTTTCCTTTTTTGGCTACCATTTCGTCCCTTCCCGCCGTCGCGTTTGCGCAAACTGCGGATGTAACATGTGATGACAGCGTACGGTTAGAACGGATGCTAAGCACTGTTATGCACGCCGAACGCCGCGCCTTGGGATTACGTGGGCCAGAGACTTTGCTTGAGGTCTGGATCGACCCGCGCACACAGGATTGGACTTTGGTACAGACCTATACCAATGGCACATCCTGCATCATTGCGATGGGCGAACATTGGGAAGAATTAACGCCTGCGCCCGCATAGACGCGGCTAGGCTTCATCAAGGCGGTCGGTCGCAGGGGCTGGTGTTTGGCTAAGCGCCGTGATCCGTGCGTAGTCTTCACCACTCATTGATATCTGCGCCGCGGCCAGCGATGGCCGCAGTTGATCAACCGTTCGCGCGCTAATGATAGGACAGTTCACGCTTGGATGACGCGCGGCCCAAGCGACGGCAAGGGTCGCGGGGGCCATCTGCATCCGCGCGGCAAAGGCTGCAAAATCTTGTGCAGTTTTGTGCATCCACGGCTGACCATACCGCGCGGCATACCGGCTGTCTGTGGCAAGACGACCGTCCCCGCGACGGGTGTCTTTACCGGTCAACAGCCCCGCCCCAAGCGGTGAATAGGCGGCGACACCGATACCTTCGGACTTTGCCATCGGCAGCAATTCAACCTCAGCCTGACGTTTGACCAATGAATACATGGGCTGGATCATATCAATGCGGGTGCCCATCGCCGCAGCTACCCCCTGCGCCTTCACCACTTGCCAAGCTGCATAGTTTGACACGCCGATGTGGCGAATTTTTCCAACACGTTGCAACTGCGCGAGCGCGTCAAATGTTTCGCTCAATGGGGTATCAGGGTCAAAGCGGTGCAAATACAGCAGATCAATGCAATCCAGTTGAAGCCGTTTTTGAGATACGTCAAAACTCGCTTTGATGTTCTCCCTGCCCGCACCACCCGTATAGGCGACCTTGGTTGCCACAAAGATCGCGTCACGCTCTTTCTTGATGAACTGGCCCAACAGGGTCTCGGACGCGCCGCCTGTGTAAACATGCGCTGTGTCAAAATGGTTCACACCCGCCGCGCGACACGCGTCGTACATCGCTCGGCTCGCCCCAGCATCGGCTGTTCTGCCAAATTGCATGGTTCCAAAACACAGTGGCGACAGCAGTTCCCCGCCATGCGTGCGAAGCTGCGTCATGTCGCTTGTTCCTCGTCAGGTGTTAAAAAGCTCACCGCGACGGCGGATAATGCGACCATAACCGCGGCGATGCCAAGCATCAAAGGCAGACCGCCGATTTGATAGCTTAGCCCAGATGCGAGCGTCCCGATCAAACGCCCCGCCGCGTTGGCCATGTAGTAGAACCCCACGTCCATTGTGACCCGTTCCGCCGATGTGAAGGACAGGATCAGAAACGAGTGGAGCGATGAGTTCACCGCAAACAGCGCACCAAACACCAACAGGCCCACAACCACGCTGAGCGTTAGCCAGTCTTGGGGACCATTCGCAACCAAAGCCGCCACCGCCAGAACCGCTGGCACAAGCGCAAGCGCCCAAGCCCAACCGCGTGCCGCTGTGATCAGATCCGACGTAGGGCGCGATTTGGCGCGCAGGATACGCGGCGCATTGGCCTGTACGAGCCCGTAAAGAATGACCCATACGGCCATAAACGTCCCGATCAGAAAGAACGCCGTGCGATTGCCTTCGGTCGTGCAATCAGACAAGACGGCGTAGAAATAGATCGGGATACCAACCACGAACCAGACATCGCGCGCGCCGAACAGGACCACCCGCGCCGCGCTGAGCCAATTGACGTTGGGCGATTTGGAAAAGACCTCTGTGAACTTCGCGTCCTTGCGGCCTTTGGGAAGACCGGCGGGCATAAACATTAACACGGCGATCAGGATCACCGCCAAGACCGCCGCCATTCCAAGCACCGCACCAACAAAGCCCACCGATCCCAACAGCGCGGCCCCCAGTAGGAACCCCACACCCTTGACCATGTTCTTGGACCCCGTCAGCAGGGCGACCCAGCGGAACAATCCCGCATCACCCGAAGGCGCCAACAGTTTGACCGCAGATTTAGATGACATCTTGGCCAGATCTTTGGCCACACCGCTGGCACCTTGCACCAACATCACAAACACCACAGACGCCCCGACGGCCCATGCGGGATCAAGCTGCGCCAATGCGATCAATGCGACAACTTGCAACCCAAGCCCCGCATAAAGCGTCGACGTCAACCCGAACCGCGCCGCGATCCATCCTGCGCAGAGGTTCGTCACTATGCCCGCGATCTCGTACAGCACAAATAAATAGGCCAGCTGCACGGGTGAAAAGCCAAGCGTATGAAAGTGCAACAGGACCAGCATCCGCAACGCCCCGTCCGTCAGCATGAACGCCCAATAGGCCGCTGTAACTGCGATGTAAGCCGATAGCCCCTCGGAGCGCGCTGTGGTCACAGACTGTCTCCAACCATGAACGCCACATCCACCAAGCGGTGTGCGTAGCCCATTTCATTATCGTACCACGCGTAGATTTTGACCTGTGTGCCGTTGATCACCATGGTCGATAGCGCATCCACAATGCTTGAACGTTCATCATTGGTGTAATCCGTCGAAACCAACGGGCGTTCCTCATAGCCAAGAATGCCGGTCAGCTCACCCTCGGACGCGGCTTTGAAAAGGGCGTTCACCTCTTCCGGTGTCGTTTCGCGTTCTACTTCAAACACGCAATCTGTTAGTGACGCATTGAGCAGCGGCACCCGCACCGCATGGCCGTTTAGCCGCCCCGTCAGTTCTGGGTAGATCAGCGTGATCGCCGTCGCGCTGCCCGTCGTCGTCGGGATCAGAGAGTTCAGCGCCGAGCGCGCACGGCGCAAGTCCTTGGCGGGGCGATCCACAATGGTCTGCGTGTTCGTCACATCGTGGATCGTAGTGATTGATCCGTGTTTGATCCGCAGATTTTCGTGGATCACCTTCACAACAGGGGCCAGACAGTTCGTCGTGCAACTGGCCGCCGTCACGATCTTATGGCGCTCCGCATCATAGATGTCGTGGTTGACACCCATCACGATATTCGCCGCATCGCCGTCTTTGACAGGGGCGGAAACGACGACCTTTTTTACACCCGCCTCAAAGTACGGGGCCAGCTTGGCTTCGGTTTTGAAAACGCCCGTACAGTCGATCACTACATCGACACCTTCCAGCGGCAGATCTGCAATGTCACGCGTGCCGATGAACTGCAGACGGGTGCCGTCAATCGTGACACTGTCGTCGTCATGGGCAAACTCGGCGTCCCAGCGCCCGTGAACCGTATCAAATTCCAGCAGATGCGCGTGCATCTCAGGATCACCCACCGCGTCGTTGATCCATGCGATTTCCGCGCCCCCCTGCGCCACTTGGGCCAAAAGGGGCTTTAGGGCGAGTTTACCAATCCGGCCAAGGCCGTTCACAGCATATACGGTCATTAGGCTATCCTTCGTTTTTAATTTGGCCGATGTCATCCACGGCTTTTTGCAGAGAAATACGATCAAGCGACGCAATCGGAAGGGCGGTGAACCCCGTCATGCGATTGCGCAACGCGCCATAGGTCTGACGGAACGCGAGGCTTTTCTCTGCATCCGTGCCCTCGACCTTTACGGGGTCAGGCAGCCCCCAGTGGGCACTAATGGTCTGCCCCTGCCATGCGGGGCAATCTTCGTTGGCAGCCTGATCACAAACGGTGAATACAAAATCAAAGGCCAGCGCATCCTCGGTCTGAAATTCGCCGATGTTCTTTGCGCGCAAAGCTGACACGTCATGGCCGTTGTGTGCCAACAAGTCCAAGGCGAAGGGGTTCAGGTCTAATTGGGGCTTGGTGCCTGCTGAGTAGACATTGAAGCGATCCGGGGCGAGGTCGCGCAGGATGGCTTCGGCAAAGATCGAGCGGGCGGAATTGCCAGTGCAGATGAACAAGACATTGAATTTTTGGTCGGTCATTTCAGGAGCCCTTGTCGAGGTATCACTTGAAAATGGTGAACAAATTTCGGGTCGTCCCCGACAACAGTCGTGAATAAGGAACCCAATCGTCGCTTGCGTCGCCTCCATGTCCACCGCGTAGCGCAGCGATGTGCCGATGCGCTCTTGGCTGATCAGACCGGTTTGCATCAGAGCGGACACATAGCTGGAAAGCGTATTGGGCTTGAGGTCGAGAGCATTGGCGAGTTCCGTCGCAGGAACGCGATCAGGATAGCGCCGCATCAGCAGCCGGAACACAGCGAGCCGTTGCGGATAGCCAAGCGTTGAGAGGCGATCGGGAATCAGTTTGTCCATAGTTCATGAATAAGTGAATTATGTTTTAGGCCAAAGTGAAGGTTTTGTAACACCGAGCCCGGCGCTCAGCGGAGAAACTCTCTGTAACGAGCGGCCGACACACCATCTGAGGTCAATTGGCCTACGGGTTTGCCCGCTGGTTTTCAGTCGGCGACTTCAGACCGGAAAAATAGCCTTTTAGGTTCGCTTTTTCTGATGGGCTGGATTCGTTTTTTGCGCCGCGAAGTCGTGGTTCTGCTCTGCGGCGGCGAACGACAGGTGCCGTTCGCCTAGACGGTTCAGATATCGATCCCCTCCGCAATACTCAAAGCATCTTCAAGCTCGACGCCGAGGTAACGCACTGTGCTATCAACCTTCGTATGGCCAAGCAAAAGCTGCACAGCGCGAAGGTTACCGGTTTTGCGGTAGATTTCCGCAGCTTTGGTCCGGCGCAGTGAATGAGTGCCATAGGCGCTCGGCTCCAACCCGATCGATGTCACCCAATCACGGACGAGCCGACCGTATTGCCGCGTTGAGATGTGTGGTCGATCGTGGAAACGGCTTGGGAACATGAACTGGCAAGCAAACATCTCAGGCGATTTAACCCATAGTAAGACTGAATCGCGCGTGTTTTCAGTCAGTTCGAACTGCACCGGCTTTTTGGTTTTGCTCTGGATCACCAAAACCCGTTCGCGAACGCGATCTCCTTTTACTAGGTCCGTGACGGTAAGTTTGACCAGATCACAACCGCGCAGTTTGCTATCAATCGCGACGTTGAACAGCGTAAGGTCGCGGGGATAACTAGCAAGTTCAAGGCGCGCGCGGATCGCCCAGACCTGTTTGGGAAACAGCGGTCGTTTCTGCCCTATGATCCGTCCCTTGTTCCAGGCTTTGCGCTTAGGTGTGACTGCAGGAAGTTGTACTCTTGGCATAATATGCCCTCCAATCCTCCCTCCAAACCCAGACGTCAGCACCGCGCTGACACCAAAAGCATAGCATTGGATTGAATAGCCGTCCTTGGACGCGTGCAGGCGGCATTTCTAAGACTGCATCGTGCCGCAACAAGCCACAAATGATCCTTTCGCCTTTTATCTTTGCTGCGATTTGTTTGAATGACCACTTTTCCTGCTGCGAAGCTGCATGGAAACTTAGCAGTTGCAGCATTCTCCTTGCTGCGAGCGCGCGCAGCGAGAAAAACGAACTTACAGATTGGGCTCAAAGCAGACATTCGCTGCAGATCGCAAGAAATTTTGGAAGGCTTATGGTATGACTTTTGGAAAAGTTATGCTGTGTTCTACAACTGCCAGAAAAAGGGGAAGCATGCGCAACGCAAAAATTGCCCCTTTGATTTCAAAGGCAAAAATAACCACCAAAAAAGATATAGGTTGCGCAAGAAAGATATAGGTTGCGCAAAGTGAAAAATGGGTACCAAAGCAGCTGTTCGCTGCGATCGCGAACGGTCTAGCTTACCTGAACGTCTGCTGTGCGGACAAAGCCGACCTTGGAGAATTCTCGACCAATTGCCGCTTTCTTAGAGCTGCACACGCAGCGAAACAAACTTTGCCGGACTTCTGACTTTTGCTTCGGGGCCAAGTGGCAAATCAAAGAACTCGAAAGCAGACCTTGATCCTTTGGAATGTTAGTGTGTTTCAGACCACAAGAGTGATAACAGTCATTAGATGCGTACTAGAACGCCGTTTGATCGCATTGAATGTTCCACCATCTCAAAACATCCAAAGTTTGCGCGACGACCTCATAAGCCTAAGGTCACTGACATTCTTGCGTTCTGCGATGCGGCTTGGGTTAGAAGCTTCCATCACCTCATTGTCTACGGTCATGTGCGGCACACCCGTAGAGGGCTGCAAAGTCGTCTTCGATTGTGAAAAGGCCGGGTGTTCGATCACCAAGGATGTCGCAAGGTTGCGCAAAGACCTCGATAAGTCGGACCGTTGATATGCTTACTACAGCCCTGGCTACGCTTCCTGCGAGGTAGACGCCTGAGGACGGCATGTAGGCCAACGACAGATCACGCAGCAGCTGTCCAATCAGTGCGGCGTAGTCATCAATGGCGTTCGAAATGGCAGGGTTGCTCGACGTCTTGTAGGATTGGATCGCAGTGGTTCCAAGCAGGGTATCATCGCCGGTCGCCTGCTGGCAAAACAACGTAAAGCCGCGTCCTGAAAACAGTGTTTCGATCGTTGGAAACAGGTCTGGCGAATGACCGATTGCCTTAAGCATGTCGGACACGCCTTTCGGCATAGAAATATGCCCTGCTTCGACAGCGAAGCAATGAACGCTGCTGGATGTACTCAAAACAGGGCTAACGTTAAATCCCGTCCCGATCCCGACGACCAAATATTGCCCGTTCTTGGGCGCCAACGCGGGACCGTTAAAGATGCGCCGCAACTGCGTTGTGGGCATTGAAGGGACCGCATACCCAAGTGCAGACAAATCATTGACCAGAGCCACCTGCTTACAGCCGAACCGTTGGAGCAATTCGGTCTTTAGAATTGTCCACTTCCGGTTTGTCAGCACCGCTTGATCGCCGTGAACAGGCCCCGCAACGGCAATTACCATGTTATCCAGCGGCACGGGCGCGTGTTCTTTGAGGTAGGCCGTTACGATATCGTAGAGATGCGGCCAGTCATCATTGCTGAAATTGCGAACGGTTTGCGGGGCGATTGCTCCGTCTTTGCACAAAGCCAATCGTGCATTCGTCCCGCCAATGTCTGCCACCAAACGCATGCGGTTAATTCAGGCGCAAACCGGTCTCGGGTTCAAAATAGGAGACCTTTCCAAGATCAAACGCCAGACGTTGTGCAGCGCCTGCGGCAGCTGTTGTTTCAGCATGCAATCGCGCAGTCACGTGTTTACCGCCAAGCTGCATCACCGCAAACGTATCGGCGCCTGCGGGCTCAACAATATCGATCAGACAATCCGCTTGTTGCGTGTCGTCTGTGCGGGCAAGGGCGGCGTCTACGATATCTTCAGGACGCACTCCAATAATGACATTCTCGGGCAAGTCGGCATTGCGCTTGTCTGTCAAAACAATCGGATCGGCGTCCTTGCGTGCGATTTCTATCTGCATGCCTTTGCCGTTCACTTTTGTCTTGGCTGGGATCAAGTTCATCGCAGGACTGCCCATGAAGTCGGCCACAAACAGGTTGGCAGGGCGATTGTAAATTTCGGCTGGCGTGCCGATTTGCTGAATCACGCCGCCTTTCATCACGACGATCTTGGTCGCCAGTGTCATAGCTTCGATCTGATCGTGTGTGACGTAGACCATGGACGCGCCAAGCCGTTGATGTAGGGCTTTGATCTCTGTGCGCATTTCGACGCGCAGTTTGGCATCCAGGTTGGACAGTGGTTCGTCAAACAGGAACAACTTAGGATCCCGCACCAGAGCACGGCCCATCGCGACACGTTGGCGCTGACCGCCAGATAATTGGCCCGGCTTGCGGTGCAACAGAGGTTCGATTTGCAACTGCGTGGACACATATTTTAGCTTGGCGTCCTGTGTTGCCTGATCGATGCCGCGTACTTTCATCCCGAAGGTGATGTTCTTGGCCACAGTCATGGTCGGATACAAAGCGTAGGATTGAAACACCATCGCGATGTCGCGGTCCTTGGGGCTGACGTTGGTCATGTTTTGCCCGTCAATAAACAAGTCCCCCCTGTGATCGGTTCAAGCCCCGCAATACAATTCAACAGCGTTGACTTACCACAACCGGAGGGCCCGACGAGGACCAGAAAGTCCCCTTTTTCGATCGACACATTGATGTCCTTCAGGACTTCGGTGGACCCGTAGTTCTTGTAGAGGTTCTTAACTTCGAGAATAGGTGGCATCTGTTTTATCCCTTTACAGAACCAGCGGTCAGACCGCGGATGAAATATTTGCCAGCAACGACATAGACAAGCAGCGTCGGCAGGGCAGCGATGATCGCTGCGGCCATATCGACATTGTATTCTTTGACGCCAGTGGTCGAGTTTACGATGTTGTTAAGAGCAACCGTCACAGGCTGGGTGCCAGCTTGGCTAAAGCTCACTCCGAACAGGAAGTCGTTCCAGATCTGGGTGAACTGCCAGATGACGGATACAACGATGATCGGCAGGCTAAGCGGCAGGAAGATCGACCAGAAGATACGAAAGAACCCTGCACCATCGACTTTTGCCGCCTTTGTCAACTCGGAAGGGATGCTCACATAGTAGTTGCGGAAAAACAGCGTGGTAAAACCGAGGCCATAGATCACGTGGACAAAAATCAAACCCGGTATGGTGCCAGAGATTCCTAACTTGCCTAACACGATCGCCATTGGCAGTAACACGACCTGAAACGGGATGAAGCAACCAAACAACAGCAATGCAAAAAAGATGTTCGCGCCTTTGAACTTCCATTGCGCCACAACGTAGCCATTCAACGCGCCGATGATCGTAGAGATAAGAACCGCAGGAATGGCGATCAGAAGTGAATTCAGGAAATATGGGCGCACGCCTTCACATTGGATACCCGTACAGGCGCCAGACCAAGCAGTGCGCCAAGCATCAAAAGTGACTTCACGTGGAAGCGATACCAGATCTCCCGTGCGGATTTCATCCAATGACTTCAGCGACGTTGTAATCATCACAAACAGCGGCATAAGATAAAACAGCGCAAAGACGCCAAGCAGGATGTAGAGGATAAAGCGCAGAACCAGTTTGGTCGTCGGGCTTTGGGTGCGGGTTGGGGCGTAAGACATATCAGTCATCTTTGGTCCTCAATTCTGAATAGAGGTAAGGGACAACAATCGTGAAAACGACAAGCATCATAACCATGGCCGAACTTGCCGCCTGCCCGATGTCACCGCGCGAAAACGCCATGGCATACATGTAGGTGGCCGGAAGATCGGTCGCGTAACCCGGGCCACCGCCAGTAAGCGCTATGACGAGGTCAAAGGCTTTGATCGCGAGGTGGGCCAGCACGATGAACGCGCTGAGGAAAATCGGGGCCATCGACGGAATAATGATAGCAGAATAAACACGCCAAGTGGGGATACCATCGACCTGCGCGGCCTTGATGATTTCTTCATCCACAGAGCGAAGTCCGGCCAAAAACAGCGCCATAACGAAGCCGGAGCTTTGCCAGACAGCGGCAAGCACAACGGTGTAGATCGCCATGTCAGGATCAACCAGCCAGTTGAATTCAAAATTGGCGAACCCCCAGCCTTTGACGGTGGCTTCGATGCCAAGTTCAGGGTTCAGGATCCATTTCCATGCGGTGCCTGTGACGATCATCGACAGGGCCATAGGATAAAGATAAATCGTGCGGATCGCGCCTTCGGTGCGGATTTTTTGGTCCAGCAAGATCGCCAGAAGCAGACCCAGCACCATGGCGATCACGATAAATAGCGTGCCAAAGATGGCGAGATTCACCATCGCGGTCTCAAACCGTGGCGAGTCGGCGAGGCGCTCATATTGAATGAAGCTATCAAGCTCGTAGCGCGGCATTAGACGCGAGCGGGTCAACGACACCCAAGCTGTCCATGCGATAAAACCGTACACAAACACCATGACGGCGATGAATGACGGTGCCAAAACGATTTTTGGCATGTTGTCTTGCAACCAGCGTGTCATGTGATGTCCCCCTTTTGATTGGTGATCCTACCCCCCTTGGGGATAGGATCGGTTTCTAAACGCCTAAGCGGTTAGCGGGAGTTCGCAACAGCGTTTGCCAACATCTGAACCGCTTCTTCAGAAGACATGTCTGAGTTGAAGTGCGCTGTTACAACGTCTGTGATCGCGCCGGACTGGGCACCAAACAGTGCCATGCCGTGTGCGTAAGATGGCATCAATGTGCCGCCATCGTTTGTGGACGCCATGTCAGCAGCAGAAATCTGCGCGCACTCATCAAAGCCGGACAGATCAACGTCTGTGCGCGCTGGGATGGAACCTTTGTTCATGTTGAACACTTCTTGGAAGTTTGGCCCCATGATGAGTTCAGCCAGAAGTTCCTGACCAGCGGCTTTGCCGTCGCCTTCAACAGAGAACATTGCAAAGCTGTCCACGTTGTAAAGGTAGCCGTCACCCGGAGTGGAGGCGCATGTGAAATCAACGCCCGGCACTTTACCAGCGGCGAGGAATTCACCCTTTGCCCAGTCACCCATGATCTGGAAAGCGGCTTCGCCGTTCATGACCATTGCTGTGGCGAGGTTCCAGTCACGACCAGAGAAGTTTGGATCAACATAGCCACGCATGGTGCGCATCTGATCAAACGCTGCAATCATCGTGTCGGATGTCAGCGCCTCTGGGTCGAGGTCTACGAGGGCTGCCTGATAGAACTCAGCGCCGCCGAGACCCAGAACAACAGTTTCGAACACAGTCGCGTCCTGCCAAGCCTGACCACCGTGGGCCAGTGGAATGATGCCAGCGGCTTGCAGCGTTTCGGCTGCAGCGTTGAACTCGTCCCAAGTTGTTGGCATCTCGATGCCGTTAGCGGCCAAGATTTCTGTGTTGGCCCAGATCCAGTCAACACGGTGTACGTTTACCGGCGCCGCACACCAAGTGCCTTCGCACTGCATGTGTGCTGCGATGGAGGCTGGAAGCAGGTTTGCCCAGTCGTTGGCTTCTGCAACGCTGGAAATGTCAGCCAGAACGCCTTCGGCAAACCATTCCTGAATGGCTGGGCCTTTGATCTGTGCCGCTGTCGGCGCGTTTCCGGACAGAACACGTGCACGCAGGGCTGTACCAGCCGCGTCACCGCCGCCACCAGCGACTGGCATATCTGTCCATGTGCCGCCGTTTGCAGCGAACTCTTCTTGCAGAACTGCGACCGATTTCGCTTCGCCACCGGATGTCCAGTAGTGTAAAACTTCTGCTTCAGCGTGACCGTCAGCAGATACCGCGCCAGCGGCACAAACAGCGATCGCGGATGCGGTGCTCAATACGTAAGATTTCATTTTCGATTTCCTCCCAGAAAAGACCGCTCTTTGCGGCTCGAATGCCGGTAACTGACGGCAACAACTGTATCTATGCAATTGCAACATGACGGGTATTCGTGGGGCGGATGTAGAAATTGGCGCGCCTTGTTACACGCTGTTACGTTGCTCTCGATTTTGTTGCATTCTGTTACATAACAAGATGGCGCACCCTTGTCCGATAAGAAACCTCATCGTGCGTTGGAGAAATTGAACCATGGCGATTCCACGTATCCTTGTCGTCGATGATGACCCTGACATGCGGCAGATGATGACGCAGTTTCTGCGACAGAACGGGTCGATTGCCCTACCGGCTGCCAATGAGACCGAGGTCCGCAGCCACATCGATGGGGGCCGCGTTGATCTGGTCTTACTCGACGTAATGTTGGGCGACGAGAATGGACTGGAAATTTGTAAGCGGCTGCGGCGTGAACAGGACGTGCCGATTATTATGGTGTCTGCTTTGTCTGCCGATCACCAGCGTATGGAAGGGTATGCGGTTGGCGCTGACGATTATATCGCCAAACCGTTTAACCCTAAATTGTTGCTGGCGCGGGTCAAAGCAGTGCTGTCGCGCGCGCGTCGGTCGGCGTCCTTGGTGCACCGTCGCAACACCAAAACATTTCAGTTCCATGGATGGACGTATGACGCCAAAACAGGCGACGTTCTATCGCCTGTAAAAGTGCAAGTCGCCCTATCGCACCGCGAAACCGCATTGTTGCAAGTGTTGCTCGCCAACCCGCACATCCCCCTCACACGTGAGGAAATTGCGACCAACCTAGATGCCACTGGCGAAGGCCAGTCTCCCAATGAGGCGACGGGCCGCGCGATTGATGTTTTGGTAGGTCGCTTGCGTAACAAGATCGAAGCGAACCCGAAGGAGCCCCAAATTCTGAAAACGGAACGCGGGGTCGGTTATGTATTCGCCGTAGATGTCGCGGTGTCAGACACGTGAAAAACCCTCTAAACAGCCTGCGCATGATAGGATCTATATTGGTTCTTGCGGCGCTTATTATGGGCGGTGGCACGGTTTGGATGTGGACAAAATCCACGTCCGATTGGCGCGCACATGGCACCGAAGCCTACGATGCTGGCGTGACTTTGTATTACGCAATGCAAAACGGCACCGCCCCCCCAGCAGGCATAGAGTTCGTACGCCTACCCGCCGACGACCAGATACATGCAACAAGCGGATCATTCCGCCAAATTGTGGGTGCTTCGCCTGCCTCGCGGATCACGATTGTCCCAATCTTGCCCGATGCTGCCAATCAGATCACTGGGGCCTCTGTCACTATGGCTATCCTTTCACCCGATCTGACCTACGGTCTTGCAGATCTACCGCGCCGCGACGGGCAAACGGCGGCAGAAACCATGGGCGCGATCACTCGAAAATTGGCCACGTTATGTAACGATCCGTTTGTCGTGGCCCGCATGGGAGATGCCGACTGGGTTGAAGTGGAAGGCGACGCGGTTTGGGGGTGCGCCGCTGCCCCCCCTGATCGCCGCATACTCGCAGCGCTTTTGGCGGTGGTCGCCACCGGCATTCTCATGACCGTCGCGTTGAATTTGCCCGTGTCATTCTTGTCCTTTGCGGGACAGCTGAGAAACCGCCGACGCGTCGGCGGCCCCACTCGCTATGATCCAACTGGCCCACAAGAACTGCAAGAAATCATTACAGCAGTTAACAGCTATCTGGAAATCGAACGCGAGCAATTGGCGGGTCGTGCCGCTGTCCTCTCGGGCGTGAGCCACGATCTTGGCACACCCGCCACACGGCTCCGCCTGCGCGCCGCGTTGATCCAAGACGCAGACTTACGCCGCAAATTTGAAACCGACATCGACAGCATGACAGGCATCATCGAAAGCGTGCTGACCTATACCCATGTGGAAATGGGTGCCGAAGAACCGCGTAACCTGTCGTTGACGTCGCTGTTGGACGCAATCGTTTCCAACTACCAAGACGTGGACCGCCCAGTGACATTGCGCAAAGCCAAAGACGTCATCGTTCAAGGTGGGAAATCTATCTTCATGTCGCGGCAAGGCTACGGTGTGGTGTCCAATGATCGTGACACAGTCGTTTATGGGCGTCCCGTATCGCTTGAACGGGCGATCACCAACTTGATTGAGAACGCGCTTAAATACGGTCGCCGCGCTACGGTATCGCTAGAAGCAAACGCGCACTCCGCAACCATCATCATCGAAGATGAAGGCTCTGAAAGTTCTGCCGCTGAGATAGAAGAGCTTTTGGCACCGTTTCAACGTGGTGAGAACACCAAGACGATAGATGGCCACGGACTTGGACTTACTATTGTGGCGACAATCGCTAAACTGCATGGCGGCAGACTGACATTCGAAGACTCCGCAACGGGTGTAACGGCGCGGTTAGTTATTCAGCGATCTTGAGGCATAGAACGAAAAATAGACAGCCACGACGATTAGATATGCAATACTTCAATTGGCCAGAAGCGCTTTTTTTATTGCGGACTGCCGCCGGAATGGTCGGAGTTTAGCGTTAGGTCGCTACTGCTCTCAGAAGGGTGGTTTACTCGGATAGTAGATCATCGAGCCATGCGATTGCAGCGCAACACTACAATGTCCGCTTTGGCGAAGTAGCAGCTGGACTCGATTTTCAATATATATGGCCACTGAGGGCCGTGTTATCAGGGCTGTATTTTTCTGTTTCCCGAAATCAGACATTCGCGGCATCGCAAAAAATAGGTAGTGCGGGCTCTCAGCGGTCGTAAGCTGCGCTGACCACGAACGACTGGTCTAGTATGAACGGACTTTCGCTGCACGGTGCCTGAACTGGAAGACTGCGGACTCTGCTGCCTTTAGCTGCACTTGCGCCAATGTCTGCTTCGCGGATTAGAGATTTTCACCCCGGTCGCTATCCTTGGAATTCAGAGCGGTTCACGACATCGCGCAGAAAATCGATCCGTTTTGCCGTATATTCAGCATGGCAATATGCAGCGCCGCTGTCATGGGCAAACAATAGTGGCCAGTATACCTTGCAGTCGCGTTCGCGCGTATTGCTCCAACTGATTTGAGACGCCTGCAGGTCATTGGCAAAATTTTGGCCTATAGAAAATTTAATAAACGTCATCGCATCGGTAAATTCGATTGCCAATTGTAAGTCCCATGCGGCAGCTTCGTCGGCCCAGCATTCCGTTGGGTCTTGGCTTTGGACGCATCCATTTTCACGGACTTGATTTTCATTCACGATGCTAAGGCAGTCTGCCGCATGTTCGGCAGTCACCAAGCTACTTGCGAGCGTCACAGAGCCGACACCTCCTGCAATGAAATTACGTAACTGCCCGATGTGCCTTGGTAAGGATAGCGCGGTTCAACGCTATTGGTATCGCAGGTCAGCCTAACAGGTGCTTGCCCCGGCAGCGTTACCGTTATTCCCCCAGCTTTCCTCCACGTTTAGCATGGTGCCTGCTAATTCTATTTCGGTACCAAAAATTCATCTTAGGTCAACTGACTTTCATCACTTAGCCGATGTTGCTGTAGACCGCAGCATTGGTCAGATTGGGCTCTAATGCGCGCCTAAGGGTGCTGTTTAGATGTGGGTGATAAAAGCTGTCACGCTTTGTGCATCAGCCCTTAGGCGGCCATCTTCATCAAAATTACTATCCTCATTGAATTGCATCAGGGGCAATTCGTCGAAACCGTCGATGATGCCAGCATGCGCGGATAATCGATCCGCCAACCTCGCCTCTGTCTGCTGTTTTTCATGGTCTTTCCAATAACCGTGAACTCCGTGGATGACCTGTGGTTGGGCGACGTTACATCCCAGATATCGAAAGGTGTAAGCCAATGGCCACAGAAGCATACGCACGTCGCCCTCTTTGCCGTCTGGTGAGCTTTCGCTTTCGCCAGATCCTGTGCTGGTACAAAACAATACGGTTTTGTCGCGGTACCGCCCTGCATCAAATCGTTCGCTCGCGGTGTGCATCGCGCCGTTTGCTAGGACACGCTCACACCAGCCTTTGATAATCGCGGGTGGGCCGAACCACCAGATTGGGAAGTGCAAAATGATCCTGTCAGCCGCTCTGAATTTTGCGATTTCGGCTTCGATTTCGGTTGGCAGCGTCCCGCGCTCTGATGCTTCCTCCTGACATTTAAGAACGTCTGAACCTGTATGATCTGGATAGTGTTCAAACCGCTCGACCGGATCAAAATTCATCTGCACCAAATCTGAACGTGACACAGTTCCACCTGCTTGCAGGCATGCCTGTTCTGTTTTTTTCGCCCATGAATTGGTGAAAGAGCCCCTAGAAGGATGGGCTGTTATGATCAATGTATGTGTCATGCAAAAGCTCCTAAGGCATTCATTTGAATGGTGTTTGATGCAACGTACCGCGCGGTTTCTGGGATGGAAATGCACAATATGATCATTATAAGTCATTTTGGTGATTGTTTTTGATCGTATTATTTGGTTGGATGCATTTGAACCAAGGATGGAATCATGACCGAAGATCGTCAATCTAAACTGCTCTTGTTGCTTTTATCGCAAGGTCAGAAGTCGGTGCATGATATTGTGGTCGCCTTAAATGCCTCTCCTGCGACTGTGCGGCGGGATCTGTCCGAACTGGAGCAATCGGGGCGGATCGAACGGCTGCATGGGGGCGCGCGCATCGCAACCGGATCACAAAAGGAACTGGCATTCTCGGCGCGTGAAGACAATCAGATCGCTGCAAAGCGTGCGATTGCCAACGCGGCCTCTGCGCTTATCCAGCCGAATGAGGCAATTTTTCTGGATGCTGGTACGACTGTTCTTCAACTGGCGCGCCATATCAAAAGCAATTCGGTTCCGATCAATGTGTTCACCAACGGGTTGGTCATCGCGCAAGAACTGGCGCACGTCGCCCATGTGAACGTCACGCTTATTGGCGGCCGCGTGCGATCTGAAAACCTGTCGATGGTGGGGCCAGCTGCGATTGCGATGTTGGACAGCTTATGGTTCGACCGCTTGTTTTTAGGGGCCTCTGCCATTGATCTTGGGGGTCACATCACAAGTCTTGACGCAGACGAAGCCGCAACAAACGCACAAATGGTTGCACGCAGTGCATCGCTGGTCGTTCTTGCTGATGGTACGAAATTCAACACACGCATCACCCACGCGGTCACCAAATTGGGCGAAGGCAACCATTTGATCTCGGACGCGAAACCGACAGGCGCGTTTGGTGCATTTATTGATGCAGCCGATGTGTCATTTACCCAGTCTGGCAAGCCCGCGACCCTTCGGGTTTCACATGGATAGGACTGTTCTGTGCATTGATGGTGGGGGCACCAAAACGGCGGGCCTTGTTGCGGACGTCCACGGCGCATTGCATACTTTGACGCCAGCGGAGGGGTGCAATCCGCAAGATAGGCTCGGTTGGCAGAATGCGCTTGGTTCCCTTTTTGATCAGGCGCCGGGCATCGATTTTGCAGTCATTGGCATGCCCGGTTTTGGGGAAGTCCCAAAGCATGATACCGAAGCCGTAAATTTCATCAAAACTAAGATCAGCGCCGATCATCTGATCATCAATGACGTCGAATTGGCCTTTCGCGGTGCGTTCCCTGATCGGAACGGTGTTTTGGTTCTGGCGGGCACAGGATCAATGGCCATCGGGCAAGCTGGTGGCGATATTCGGCGATCTGGCGGGTGGGGCCATTGGCTGGGCGATGAGGGCAGCGCGTTCTGGATCGGGCAACAGGCGTTGTCACGCGCCGCGGCAGAACTGGATGGCAGAACGCCACACGTCGGGTTCGCCGCGAAATTGGCTGATGCGCTAGATGCGCCAAACCATCCTTTCGGGCTTTTGGACTGGGCAATGCAGGATGGTTCAAGTCGTGCGCGGATCGCAAGTGTTGCACGTACCGTGGATGATTTGTCTTTGTCAGGTGACGTCACCGCGCGTTCTATTTTGGGCGCAGCCGCATGCCATTTGACCGCATTGGCGCAATCTGTTTTGCACACGTCCCAGCCGTGGGCCCATGCCGGTTCTGTCTTTCAAAGCACACACATCACTGACGCGATGACGCAGTCACTTGGCCCGGCAAAACCACCCGCGACAAGCGCGTTGGTCGGGGGCGTTCTTCATGCTGCGACACTGGCAGGGTGGGACACCTCACCTGCTTGGACCGATAAAGTTATGTCGCAAGGCACTCATTTATGACACTCAAAGGAGCCTCTCAGATGGCACTCACAATTGATGGTATCACCGGACAATTCGACTTTTGGCGCAAGGCAAAGATGCCAGCGCCATTGCCTGTTACCGAAGTCACCTACGTCGTGATCGGCTGTGGGACCAGCTATAACCTTGCCCTCGCCGTGGCCGCTGCAATGTGCGCTGCGGGCCACAGCGCGATTGGCGTGCCTGCGGGTGAATGGTTTGACCGACCAGAGGCCTATCTGCCCAAAAGTGCCAACGCTAAGATCATTGCATTGTCGCGCAGCGGCACGACAACAGAAACGGTGCGGGCCGCACAGGCCAGTCGGGCGCGGGGCCTTCATGTGACGGGGATATCTTGCGCGCCAAAGACCGCATTGGAAGCCGCCTCTGACACGGTAATCGTCTATGACACGCATCCTGCCGAAGGCATAGTGATGACATCATCTGCGTCCTTGATGCTGCTTGCAGGCTATGCGTTGGCCGGCCTGACGGTTGATGATGTACTCACAGCACAGGCAGAAACGTTGCTGAACGCATTGAACGCCGCTGATATTGCCCCATTCCATACCCGCGACCACATCGTGTTTCTTGGTGGGGGTGCACATTACGGCGTTATGCTTGAAGGCGGCCTGAAGCTAATGGAAATGGCGATCACCGCGACGCAGACGTTTCATCCCGGTGAATATCGCCACGGCCCGATCAGCTTGATCGACGAAGGATCTGCGGTCGTTATGCTGTATCACAGCGACACAGCAGCGGCGGACGCGGATCTTGTCCAAGAAGTCCAAGCCAAAGGCGCATTCGTTGTCGGGATTGGTGGGCCGGGGGATGTGTCCTTGCCTGTCGGCGCAATCGGTGACCTTGTGGGCGCAGAAGCCCTGCCAGCGTTACAATTGCTCGGCGAACGTCATGCACAATCCAAGAACATTGACACCACAGCCCCCCGCCACTTGAGTAAAGTCGTGGTTTTAGCATGACCCCACTAGAGGCTTTTATCGCGCTGCCAGCGGCCCATGGTGCCGGTCAAAAACCAGGTGTGACCTGCGTGTGTTCCGCGCATCCGTTGGTCATCGAGGCCGGATTGATCGAGGCCCACACCGCCGGTCAAATCCCTTGCATTGAAGCGACGTGCAATCAGGTCAACCAAGACGGCGGATATACCGGAATGACCCCGGCTGATTTTCGCGACATTGTGATGGGTATTGCCGATACGGTTGGCGTCCCGCACGACACCATACTGCTTGGCGGGGATCACCTTGGCCCGAACCCATGGCGTCATTTACCTGCGCAAGATGCTATGGCCAAGGCGCTCGTGATGACAAAAGCCTACGCTCAAGCCGGATTTGCAAAAATCCATCTGGATGCGTCAATGTCGTGCGCCGACGATCCCATCCCCCTCAGCAATGACGTCATCGCCGCGCGCGCCGCAGCCCTTATGGCGCAGTCTGAAGATGGGGCCACAGCCGGTGGCCATCCGCCCCCCGCCTATATCATTGGCACCGAAGTTCCAGTTCCCGGTGGCGCATCAGAGGGCCACGAACATTTGGTCGTGTCCCGCCCCGAAGACGCGGCTGCCACCGTGTTGGCCCATGTAGACGCGTTAAGATCGGCAAACCTTGACCACGTCTGGCCCCGAATTGTCGGCCTTGTCGTTCAGCCCGGTGTCGAATTTGGCCAGATCGACATTGATCGTTATGTTTCAAGCGCAGCAGCACAGTTGTCTGAATGGCGGGCGGCCCAAGACGCCTTAGTCTTCGAAGCCCATTCGACCGACTATCAACCCGCACAAGTCCTGTCCCAATTGGTGCAAGACGGCTTTCCAATCCTCAAGGTTGGCCCTGGATTAACCTTTGCGATGCGCGAGGCATTTTACGGATTGGATGCCATCGCGGGTGAAATGTCGGATGACTACGTGGCCGGATTCCTGCCCAAAACAATGGAAGCGGTCATGATGGAAAACCCAGTACAATGGCGCAGTTATGTCAGCGGCACCGAGCATGAACAAAAAACCCAGCGCCATTTCGGGCGGTCCGACCGGATCCGGTATTTGTGGCCGGACCCGACCGCGAAGGCCGCGATGGATACCCTTTTGGCGACGCTTGGGAGCAGCGAAATACCGTGGTCTTTGATCTCTCAACATCTTGGCCGCTTGGCGGATGATGTTGCGGACGGCACGCAATTGCCCGTGGCGCGCGACCTTGTTCTTGGCGCGATCCGTGCGGCCTTGGCCCCCTACACCACCGCCTGTCAGGAGGGCTAGACTATGGGTACGTTGAAACTGGATAACATCACTAAGTCCTACGGCGCCGTAGAAGTGTTACACGGCATCAATTTCGATGTGGCCGAAGGGGAATTTATCGCCCTTGTGGGCCCATCCGGCTGCGGGAAATCCACGCTTTTGCGGATGATCGCGGGGCTTGAGGCCGTCACATCAGGCGAGATTTCAATGGGCGATAAAGTCGTTAACGAAGTCGCACCCGCCGAACGTGATGTGGCCATGGTGTTTCAATCCTACGCTTTGTATCCGCATATGACCGTGCGCCAGAACATGGGGTTTGCTCTGGAAATGGCATCGGTGCCCAAGGCCGAAGCTGCTAAATCCGTTGAACATGCGGCAAACATTTTGGGCCTGACGCCGTATCTGAAACGCCGCCCTAAAGAACTATCTGGCGGGCAAATGCAACGCGTGGCGATGGGGCGTGCCATCGTGCGCAACCCAGAGATTTTCTTGTTCGACGAACCGCTATCCAATCTTGATGCACAACTGCGCGGACAGGTGCGCGGCGAAATCCAGACCCTGCATGACAAACTGAAAACGACGACGATTTATGTGACTCATGATCAAGTCGAAGCGATGACACTGGCCGACCGGCTTGTGGTACTGCGCGCCGGGCATGTCGAACAGATCGGCACGCCACTTGATCTTTATGACCGTCCTTTAACGCCATTCGTGGCTGGATTTATTGGTGCACCGCCGATGAACCTGTTTGAAGGATCATATGCTGCGGGTGCCTTAACGCTCCAAGATAGTACAAAGCTGGTCGTGGCCACGGGAATACATCTGGCGCAAGAAGATACGACGATTATTGGTGTGCGACCCGAGCATTTGCACCGTGCCGCCCATGGGTGGCCTGCCAAAGTGACGCTTGTGGAAACGATGGGTCATGAAACCCATGTTTCGGCGATGATTGGTGAAACGGCCGTGACTTACACCATGACAACACGCGATTTCCCCAAAGCCGGAGACGACATTTTCTTGTCCCCTGACCCGACGCAGTTGCACGTTTTCCGCAATGGCGAACGCCAGAACTAATGCCCGCGCATCTTGGAGCGGTAATCGCGTGGTGTCCGCCCAAGATGCGTTTTGAACGCATCATAAAGCCGCGTCAAAGAACTGTATCCGGCGCGGTGTGCGATCTCTGAAATGCCATGATCGGTCTCTGCCAGAAGCCGCATCGCGAGGCTTAACCTTTGGCGACGCAGGTATTGCGCGATGGTCATTCCAAGGACACGACGAAAGGCGGCTTGTGCGTTTGTGGGGTGCAATCCGGTCTGGCTTGCGATGATTGCAACATCAATCGGGTCGGCCAAATTATCCTGAATGAACGCCGTCATTTGCTCCACATGCCGCACACCGGTTGCCCGCCGTCCCTTCAACAAATCCGCCCCCTCAAGTGTGCCCGATTGGCGTGGTTCCACAGACATACGCCGTAGCCGCAACAGGATTTCTTCGCGCCAGATTTGTTGCACAACAGTGTCCGCACCGCCCCAACCCGCCGCCATATCCTCAAGCCTGTAACCGTCTTCGGGGGATTCCACACCCGATTGCACAAGCGCGCCCGCCAACACAGACGCCCGAAATTCGGGATCAATTGGCAAGGCCAAAAAACTACCGATTGGGATGTAAGCGCAATACATCATCTGGTCTTCTTGCACCGATATAGTCTGGTGATTTATCGCCGCCCAAAATACCCCGATGCGACGCGGCAACAGCGACACGCGCCGCCCGTTCATCAGGTAATCTATCCGACCTTTGGGGACCCAGTTGATCTCAAGGTGGTCATGCCAATGCGCGGCAGGCATGGCATCCGCCTCGTGGCGCTCGACAAAAAAATCATCAGGCGCAAGGCCCTCTTCGGGGGGGTCATAAAGACGCGTATCAGCCGTTGACATGAAAACCTCTAAATCACTTCTTTTCCGGAAAATATTACCCTAGCGTCGGAAAAAATTCAAGCCAAACTTCGTAAATACGATGCTAGGCTGTTTCCATCTTACGCACTCGGGCATCAAACAAGACCCAAGGCAAAGATATTTTTTGCAGCACAACCCATAGTGGGAGTGCGCGACACGGAGGTTCTAACCAATGAAAAAATATACAAACATTTTCGCAACTACGGCATTGGCGACCATGATGGTCCCCGGCCTTGCGGCGGCGCAAACCGACCTGACCTATATGATGTGGGGCGACCCGCCAGAAATCGCCGTCTGGGAACAGCTGGTCGAGGCGTTTCAGGTAGAACATCCTGACATTAACATTGCCGTCGAAGTGTCTGACTGGGGCACCTATTGGGAAAAACTTCTGGTGCAGGTCGCCGGTGGTGATGCGCCTGATCTGTTCGCCATGGACGCCCCGATTTACCCTGATTGGCAAGCTCGTGGAGCCTTGCTTGATATCACACCATACTTGGCCGATTCTGACGTTCTGGATGGTATTTATGCTGGGCCACTGTCGTCCTATCAACTTGAAGCTGGCACATTCGGCCTGCCCCGCGATTTCCAGACCATCGTGATGTATTACAACAAAGCGATGCTTGACGAAGCCGGACTTGAGTATCCGTCCGCTGATTGGACGCTGGATGATCTGCGCACCACCGCTGCAGCCCTTACAATCGACAAAGACGGCGACGGCAATATTGATCAATGGGGCATTGGCACCGAAGCATGGGACATGGAGCCATTTTGGGGCCCGGTTGTGTTTGCCCACGGCGGCGAAATCATATCAGAAGACTTTTCGACCACGTTAATGACCGAAGGCCCAGCACGCGATGCGTTTGATTACATCAACGCGCTGATCGTCGAAGATAAATCCATCATGTCCGAAGAAAACCTTGAATCCTACGGTTGGGATGGTTTTCAGGCAGGCGTGGCTGCGATGACGTTCTCGGGTCACTGGGTTATTCCTGCCTATTCTAGCCTTGATTTTGATTGGGCTGTGGCACCGTTCCCGTCCGGTCCAGCTGGTCGTGCGACATTGGTTAATTCTGCCGGTATCGTGGGCAGTGCGACAACAGAACATCCAGATGAAGTTTATGAATTCATGGAGTTTGTGGTGTCTGAAGAAGGTCAATCGATCCTCGCATCTTTGGGTTTTGCCATTCCGGTGAACAGAGCGGCGGCCTCTGGTCCTGCGTACCTGGAACAGACATCGCCAGGGGATCACGTGATGTTTGTGGATGCGCTTGAATATGCGCGCGCCAAGCCGGCGTTTCGCGGGTACGAAGAATGGTCCGGCCTTGTTGGCGAACCCCTTGGTATGACGTGGGCCGGTGAATGGTCAATTTCCGAGGCTCTCGATGAAATCGCGGCAACTGCTGACGACGCTCTCGGAAATTAATTCTCCCCGTCGGGGCGGCGTAATGCTGCCCCGATGACTTTTTTACCCAACATTCGATTGGAATGCGGCGTTATGCAAGTCGACGGAATGACGCCAAAAGGCCGCGAGAGGTTTTGGACCGGGGTCTTGCTCACGCCGACAATGCTCGGACTTGGGCTTGGCGTTTTGGGGTCGATCTTTGCGACACTCTGGTTGGGCTTTTACGACTGGGATTTGTTCACCGCGCCCGAATGGGTTGGTCTTGAAAACTACACCGACCTGCCCGGTGATCGCCGATTTATGCAGTCCCTGCGCGTCACAACCCTTTTTTCTGCCATCTACGTCCCTGGCACCGTGATCCTTAGCATCGCGATAGCACTGTTGCTCAACCGTCATGTCGTTGGTAAATCGCTGTTCCGGCTGTTCTTTTTCCTCCCCGTTGTGACGTCGCCCGTAGCCGTTGGTCTTGTCTGGAGCTGGATTTATTCCCGCGATCAGGGGCTTCTTAACAACATGCTGTCAACCGTTGGGATGGATCCTGTCTATTGGCTGGGGCGCGATATGGCGCTGTATTCCGTGGTGGTCGTGAATATCTGGGGCGCTGTGGGCGAAGGCATGATTATCTTCCTCGCGGGCCTGCAAGCCATTCCCAAAAACCTGTACGAGGCCGCAATGTTAGATGGCGCCTCGCGATCCAAGCAATTCTGGCGCATCACGCTGCCCCTGCTGATCCCGTCGATCTTTTTCCAAGTCATTCTGTCGACCATTAACGCTTTCCAGGCGTTCGATTACGTTTACGTGCTGACATCCACCCAAGGGGGCGGATCAACCATGCCGACGCTGGTGTTCAATCTCTACCGCGAAGGGTTCAAGTTCTTCCGCATGGGGGACGCCGCCGCACAGGCAGTCGTTCTGGCCGGTATCATCATGGTGCTGACGTTGATCTACAATCAACTCCAGAAACGGTGGGGCTAGGTCATGTCAAACGCCCACCTTCTTAAACCCACATTCGGCAACCACATGCGCGAAAACGCGATCTTTTACGCGCTGTTGTTGTTGGGCACGTTCATCATGATAGGCCCGTTTGTGTGGATGATGTCCACCGCCCTCAAGGTGCCCGGCGATCAGTTTGATCAACGCCTGATCCCGCAAGAAATCACTCTCGATAACTTTTCGAACGCGTGGCAGTTGATGGAGTTTCGCCATCTGGTCTGGAACAGTTTCAAAATTGCGGCACTGTCGACCATCGGCCAGTTGATCACCTGTTCCATGGGCGCGTTCGTGTTTGCTGTCGTCAAATTCCGTGGTCGCGAAGCATTGTTCGTTTTGCTTTTGGCCACACTGATGATCCCCGCGCAGATGACGGTGATCCCCCAATTCCTGATTTTCCGCTGGCTTGGCCTTTATGGGACCGCCGCCCCGCTTTACCTTCCTGCATTTCTAGGCGGTGCCTTCGGTGTCTTTCTGCTGCGTCAATATTTCCGCACGATCCCTATGGATCTGATGGACGCCGCCCGCCTTGATGGCGCATCGCTGTTGTCGATCTGGTGGCGCATCTATTTGCCATTGGCGCGCCCGGCTCTGGCGGCACTTGCCATCTTTGCGTTCATGTCATCGTGGAACGACCTGTTCACCGCGCTGATCTACCTGCCGTCTGATCTTGAAAAAACGACGCTCCCGGTCGGGCTTTCACTCTTTCAACGGCTGTATCGCGCAGAGTGGACGATCATGATGGCCGCGGTCCTAATCTCGGTCACCCCGATCATGATCGCATTCTTTTTCGTTCAACGTCAGTTCATTGCGGGCATCGCGATGACGGGCGTCAAATAACCCCCTGTTTCCAAAGGACCTAACCTTATGACTAAAATTTGCCTCGTCGGCGCTGGCAGCACCGTTTTCGCCCAATCGATCTTGGGTGACGTGCTGTCTATTCCTGCACTTCAACACGCCGAAATTTCACTGTTTGATATTGACGCCGAACGCCTTGAGACTTCGCTAACCGTGACGCGCCGGATTGGAGAAACTCTGGGGATCAAAGACCTGAAGGTTTCAAGCCACCTTGAACGTCGTCCCGCATTGGACGGTGCTGACTTCGTTATTCTGATGATGCAAGTTGGAGGATACAAACCCGCCACCGTCACCGATTTTGAAATCCCCGAAAAATACGGCCTTGGCCAAACGATTGGCGATACCTTGGGTATTGGTGGCATTATGCGCGGCCTGCGCACGATCCCCGTTCTGTTCGACATTTGCGCGGATATGGAGGAACTTTGCCCCGACGCGACGTTGTTGCAATACGTCAATCCGATGGCGATCAACTGTTGGGCGATCAAGGAAAAGTTCCCCAATATCAAGGTCGTGGGCCTGTGCCATTCCGTGCAAGAAACCGCACATGAATTGGCTGGCATGCTGGGAGTTGATCCGCATGCGTTGCATTATCGCTGCGGCGGTATCAACCATGTGGCGTTCTATTCCAAATTTGAATTGGTCCATCCTGATGGCACCCACGAAGACCTTTATCCGCGCCTGAAACAGATGGCGCAGGATCGCACCTACCCTGAATACGACGAGGTGCGGTTCGATATGTTGCGCCGCGTCGGGCATTTCGTCACCGAAAGTTCAATGCACTTTAGCGAATACAGCTCTTGGTACCTCAAGGCCGCGCACCCTGAAATCGTTAAGAAAAATCAACTGCGGATCGGCGAATACCTGTACCGCTGCGAAGAACAGATTGCCGAATGGCGCGAGCTTCAAAAGGAACTTGAGGGCGACGCGCCTTTAGAGGTCGAACGTTCAAACGAATACGCCGCCGGCATTATCGAAGGTATCGTAACTGGCAAACCCCAAACCATCTGGGGCAACGTCCCAAACAACGGTCTGATCCCCGCTCTGCCCGATGATTGCATCGTCGAAGTCCCCTGCCACGTCGATCGCAACGGCATTTCGCCCATGCGCGCCGAACCGATGCCGTCGATGCTGACGTCCATCATGGGCAAGTCCATCGCCGTCCAACGCGAGGTCGTGAACGCCGCTGTTACGGGCAAGAAGGATTCGATTTATCACGCTGCAATGCTTGACCCGCATACGTCGGCGGAACTGACCTTGGATCAATCCTCAGCCATGGTGGATGAATTGCTGGCCGCTCATGACGACTGGCTGCCGCGCTACACCTGATGGAGTTGAAAGACTTCGCACCTCACCCCACGTTGGTGACCCATGAAACATCGATAAGTGGGCCATCACGTCGGTGTATCGATGCGCACAACCATCTGGGCGCGTTTGGCGGTGACTGGGCCGCGCGTCCGGCAGTTGAATTTTTCGATCATATCGACAGCCTTGGCGTCGCACATTATGTCGATCTGGACGGCGGCTGGGGCGAAGACATTCTCGACGATCGGTTGCGACGCTACAAAGCGCTGCGGCCCGATCAATACCGCGTTTATGGCGGCGTCGATTGGGGCCGTTGGGCGGATGATGGGCACAGGTTTGCCGAAAAATCCGCCAAACGACTTGAGGCGCAGGCCGCACGGGGGGCAGAAGGCCTCAAAATCTGGAAACCCTTTGGCTTGCACGTCACTGATGACGCCGGGCAACTGGCGAAAATCGATGATCCACGCCTTGATCCGATATGGGAAACGGCGGGCGCAATTGGCCTTCCTATAATGATCCATATCGCGGATCCCGTCGCATTCTTTGACCCGATAACACCGCACAACGAACGCATCGAAGAACTTGGCCAGAACCCCGACTGGTCTTTTCCACCCGACAGGTTCCCGTCGTTCAGTGATTTGATCGAAGCCTTCGCTAGACTGGTCAAACGCCACCCAAAGACAACGTTCATCGGCGCTCATGTCGGTTGTTACGCCGAAAATCTGCAATGGGTCGGGGCATTGCTGGATGCCTGCCCAAACCTGATGATAGATTTTTCAGCACGCATCGCGGAACTGGGCCGCCAACCTTTTGCGGCCCGAAAGTTTTTCATGGACCACAGTGACCGTATTCTATTCGGAACCGACGCGGGCCCTGATCGCGTCACCTACGCCATCTATGCGCGGTTCCTTGAAACGTCGGACGAATATTTCAGCTACAGTCCGGACAAAATCCCGGGTTCGGGGCGCTGGAATATCTATGGGTTGAATTTGCCCGCACCGGTTCTGGACAAGGTGTATTATGAGAATGCAGCCACATTATTTGGCCTCAATGACAGTATTTCAACCAGTGCTTTGCATCGAGGATAGCCTTGCAGACTACGGTTAAATAAAAAGCAGACCTGAGGACATGAAGGCAACTTTGCCTGCGTTGTGTGAATACGCCGAACATCTGAATTTGCGGTTGGGGCGAATGGCAGCAATGCGGGCTGCTATCGCAGCATAGCCGAGGGTCGAGCAATGTCTCCTTTGGGCCGTGGTTTCAGGCTCAGTTTTGTCTGTTTCCCGAAACCGGACTTTGGCCACGATGCAGCAAAACGGCAAAGAGGGCTCAAAGCCGACTTTCGCTGCAGATCGCACGAACGTCCGCTTTTTCACATCAGCAGCAAAACGGCCCCGCCTCAAGGCACCTGCACTGATCGCAGACCTTACGCTTGACGCGCCCTCATCTGCTCGACATGTTCTGGCTATGTCACAAGCAGAACGCCTCATACACACGACCAACTAACCGCTCCTTCATCGGGGAAACCGTTAACCACCGACAGCTCATATATTTCTGCCGCAGCATTCAGTCGCCAAGTCGGCATTAGAGAATCTGGGTGGTTTGAAAAACTATTTTCCGCAGGTCATGCAAGCGCCACGCGCAGACCTCATCCGACACTTGGCGGAGACCGGATTTACCTATCCGAGCAAGACATTGAAGCATTTCATCTACAGTTCCTCACATCGACGACGATGGTTTTGGAGTTTACCGAGGCCCGGCAGACCGTAATTGCTAAATTGACGGCAGCTGGGGTGAAACCATTCGGCCCAAATGGTGAGACCTATGGCCCACTATACTTGCGCAAAGACGTCGAAGCGGTTCTGGGCTGACGATCTCAGCGTCGCTCGGAGCTGGCGTTGTCGCGGCTATGAGGCGTTTGGGCACACAAAACCTATAGTGCAAAATGCGGTTCAAAAACGAAGGCCCTTATTTATATGGCCTGAGCAACCTATTGCCTTTTTTGCGCATGCTTATGCTTTTTCTGGCAACAACAATCGGAAAATCTGGCGATCCCGGGAGGACTCGAACCCCCAACATCCTCATTAGAAGTGAGGTGCTCTATCCAGTTGAGCTACGGGACCGCTCTCGCCCTTCTAGCGGGCAGCTGGGCCAAACTTCAAGCGTCGCGTTATAAAATACGCCGCTAGGTCTTTAACGCGGCCATGACACCCCTAAGTTCTGCAAGCAGCGCGCCTATAGTTGCGACCATATCCGTGTCACCGGCAAGTTGTTCGGATTCATGGAAACTTGCGTGGGGTCCTTCTGCGGGGCCAAGACGCAACGTATTGCGAAGATGAGCAAAATGAACGACAATGTTGTTGAAACCGCTGGCTACTATAATCTTGCAGGTTTCAACGACGACACCCGCGCCTTCCTATCGCTACCGGCGCGGCAAGAACTGTGGCGGCGTGGTGTCGCCTTGCACCTCGGAGATGAAATCGACCGTGGTATCCTCACAAGAAACGAGGCGGAGGGCGTGGCCAAATGGCTGGTCCACGATGCTGCCGTGGGTTCCTACAGACTAAAGAAAGTATAGATTATGCCCCGCTTAATTCATCTTGGACTTGGTAATTTCCATCGGGCGCATCAAGCGTGGTACACAGCCCAAGCCGGCGAAGACTGGCGAATTACTGGTGTGGTGATGCGCAACGCCGCGCTTTTTGACGCGCTGCAAAGCGGCAACGGGTACGCCTTGGGCATCCGTTCCAGCGACGGATTGCGCACCGAACAGATCACCCTGCATGACAAAGTGCTTCTGGCCAGTCGCGACCCTGCGGCGGTCATCGATGCTTTTGCCGACCCGGACCTTATGGCCGTCACGCTTACGATAACTGAAAAAGGCTACTGTCTAGATCCGGCGACCGGCCAGCTGGATTTGGATAACCCTGTTATCAAAGCCGACCTTGCAGGGCAGCCGACCAGCGCGATTGGCCTTTTGGCGCTTGGCCTTGCACGGCGGATGGAAGCTGGCCTTGACCCGTTGACTGTTCTGAGCTGTGACAACCTATCGGGAAATGGCCACAAACTTGGCGCAGCGATTTCCGATTTTTCAAAGGCTGCGCAGCTTCAAATCGATCCAGGAACGTGTTTTCCAGACACTATGGTCGACCGCATCACCCCAGCCACAACCGAAACCCTTAGCAACGAGATAGCGGCGTCAGCCGGCCAACCCGCCGTGATGCCAGTCATGACCGAAGCCTTCACTGAATGGGTCATCGAAGACAATTTCGCCGCATCGCGCCCGGCATGGGAATTGGCCGGCGCTGAACTTGTGCCCGACGTCGCACCTTACGAGAAACGCAAACTTCGGCTTCTCAATGCGTCCCATTCTTGGCTGGCCTACGCGGGTTTGCTTTCTGGCCACCGGTATGTCCACGAAGCGATGGCAGACGCAGACCTACGTGCAAGCGTTGAACGTCTTTGGGACGAAGCCGTCGAGACACTACCCGATAGCGTGAAAGACACCGCCCCCGCCTATCGCGCCGCACTGCTTGACCGCTTTGCCGTGACCGAAATGCGCCACGAGCTGATCCAGATCGCAACCGACGGCAGCTTAAAAATGCGCGAACGGATCGTCCCGCTTCTGGTCAACGGTCGCGATGCCCCGCAAGCCTTTGACGCGGTGGCGGCATGGATCGCGTTCGCCCTGCGAACACATCAGCGTGGCGAAACACTGTCTGACCCAAACAGCGCAAGGATTACCGAAATGATCGACGCCGCGCGCGACAATCGACTTGCCATTGCACAACTGGCCGATCTTATCGGCATCTCTGATCTTAAGCCGACCCAGCTAGACACCCTTGCTGCGCGTGTCGAAGCGTTGGGTGCTTAACACAAAAGAACATAGCGAATGAAGACGCTGAAATCCTGGACGCTGGGGCATTAGTTGCCCAATGGCGTTGAGTTGGACGTCGAAGGTCGCCACATTTTGCGTATTGTGGCTCTCGAAGGTCGAGCTTTTTCGCGTGTCCCTCAAGATCTCACAACACGAAATCCCCTGCGATAGTTTTCAGCTATCTTCCGGTTACACCTCGATCGGCACCAAGCGGCATGTGTTTAACTGGAACCAAGACAAAGTACCTGACATTATGGCGCTGGCCGGGAAATTCCACGACGCACAAGTTCATTTGGTTGCGAATATCAAACCCTGCCTGCTGCACGATCATTCCCGAATTTATGAAGCCGTGACCGCCGGACTGTTAATCAAAGAAAGCGAAACAGGCGCGCTGGAACAGTCGACTTTCTGGGACGATACTGGATCGCATCTGGGCTTCACAAACGCCGACACAATGGATTTTCTGGCCCAAGCCCCGATCCCGAGCTCTTCGTGCGTTGGGTGCAAAACGGGATTTTCCATCCGGGGTTCACCATCCATTCACGGAACGATGACGCGACCGTGAACAATACATGGATGTACCCGCAGATGACGGGGAAAGTGTTGATGCACCATTTTCGCTTTTGCAATTCGCGTTGACCAGCGGCGACGACGATCTTCAACTTGACTGGCAGCAACTCGCAAGCCCGCTCAGCGTTCAAAATAGTGCGGCCGTAATCTTGCCGGACGGCGAAAACCGCCCCTTGACGGTGCGCAACACGCAGGCGTCAAATGGGTCCCTGATTTCGTTCTAATCCCTGTGACAATCGCACACGCGGAATGTCGCCCTTTGGCGGGCAGGCTTTGACTGGCATGATTTTTCGGTCAATCCTGCCAAAAATGTTGCAATAACCACCCGACGTCTTGGCCCCCCGCATGAAAAACACGTTAAACGCGGCGCACGTTCTGCCGTTCATTCCATATACTTCAGATGACGGAATTGCACGATGATCCGTGGGCTCATGAGCAAACGGGAAACACGCAAGAAAATCGCAATCGTTAACCTATTGAGAGGCCAAATCGAGTAAAGAAAGAAACTGTCTCGTTGTGCAAAATGGATTGTTAACCCCATGAAACCAAAACTGGCTGAGGTTAAAGACGTCGCTCCAGACGAAGAACATATCCTTGAACGCATTCGCGGTTTTAATGCGTCGTTGGACCGTCTTATGAGACTTTATACAGGGAATTCCGTTAGTTATGCGGATTTTTCGGCGATCGTCACTGAAGAAGCCGGTGACCAACTGGGGGTCGCGCGCGTTAGCGCTTGGTCGCTGTCCGATAACCACGACGAAATCGAATGTGTGGATTTGTATCTTGCTGAGGATCAGAAACATCAATCCGGTACGATACTGAAAGAAAAGGACTTCCCGCGATATTTCGACGCTTTTCTTAAGGAAAGGGTCATTGCAGCGGACGATGCGCGCGTAGACCTGCGTACGTCTGAGTTCGCGGATGTTTACCTTAAACCAAATCGCATCATTTCCATGCTAGACGCTCAGATCAGGTCTGCTGCAGGCCCCAAAGGGGTCGTTTGCATCGAGACCGTCGACATATTCCGTGAGTGGTCCCCGGACGAAGTCGCCTATGCCGCATCAGTCGCTGAACTGATCGGCTTTTTCATGGACCGTGAGGAGCGTCTACAAATTCATACCCAACTTGAGGAAGTCAACGAACGGTATGACCTTGCGATGGATGCGGCAGTTGATGGGATTTGGGATTTCGACTTGGTTAACGGTTTGGTGTTTTTCTCGACGCAGAATTTCAAGCTCTTGGGGGAAAGTTACGACGTTGCGCCAGATCAGTTCTCTTGGTGGGAAGAAAGGGTTCATCCAGACGACGTTAAGAAAACTCGTGACGCGTTCGATGAGCACATCCGACTCAGTTTGCCGTTTAACGAAACCTATCGCATGAAACATAGCGATGGTTCGTGGCGGTGGTGGCGATCACGAGGACAGGTAATGCGTTCGGCGTCCGGAAAAGCTGTTCGCGTCGTTGGTACAAGTTCAGACGTCACAGACTTCATCAACATGCAGACCGAGCTGGAGCAGCGAAATCAGCAGCTGGTTTTAGCAAATCGTAAGGTTGAGGATAGCGCTCTACGGGATGCCCTGACCGGCCTGCCAAACCGAAGGCACTTTGAGCGGGTATGCAAAGAATTTCACACAAATGAATTTGAAGATGAACGTTATGTGTCGATTCTACATATCGATCTGGATTACTTTAAAGACGTAAACGACAAGTTTGGCCACGCGATTGGCGACGCAGCCCTTATCAGCGTTGCCAGACACTTGAACGCACTTAAGCACCGAGACGAATTTGTAGCCCGTTTGGGCGGTGATGAATTCGTGGCAATACTGGATGATGGACAAGAGGGAACCCGCGCCCACGCATTCTGCATAGAGCTAAACAAACGGCTTGCGACTCCAATGGAGATCGATGGACACGGAATCTCAATCTCTGCCAGCGTCGGCATCGCTGGTTGTTTAAGCAAGCTGGCCGATATTTGGGGCGGGTTAGGCGACGCCGACCTTGCGCTCTATGAAGCGAAACGTTCGGGACGACAAACCAGCTGTATGTTTGACCCCAAGCTGCGCCAAAAGGCTAAACATAATCGCGACATGAAAGAGCAGCTAAGTCAGGCGTTGTCCGAGAGTGGGCAGATCGTTCCATACTTCCAAGCCCAATTTGACGCGAAGACCTCGGAACTCGTTGGGTTGGAGGTGCTCGCACGTTGGAAACACCCTGAACACGGCCTCCTCTTACCTGCCGACTTCCTCAAGTTTGCGGAGGAAATGAACTGTGTCGCCGAACTCGACCGACAAATTCTGAACGAGGCGATCAGGTGCCTTCAAAACTGGCGCCGCGACGGGTTTGTTGCGCCACGATTGTCAGTGAATATTTCCGGCCAACGATTGGTCGATCCGCAAATCATAGAATGTGTTGAAGCATTAGGTGATGATGCAAAATACTTGTCGTTCGAGCTTCTCGAAACTGTGTTTTTAGACGTCACAAATGATCAAGTTTCACAATCGCTATATCGGCTTAAGCAACTTGGAGTGGAGTTCGAAATAGACGATTTCGGCAGCGGCTACGCATCAATTCTGGGTCTGGTAAATGTCCGTCCCAAAAGGCTGAAGATTGACCGTTCCTTGACGCTTAATGTGCATGAAGACCCCGCGATGATTAGTCTCGTGAAGTCGATTGTGGACATTGCACGCGCCCTAAAAATCGAGGTTGTCGCCGAGGGTGTTGAAAATCAGGAGCAGGCAGAAACGCTCGCAGCACTCGGATGCGACATCCTTCAGGGTTTTCACCTCGCAAAACCCACATCACATGCAGGAATAATTGAGCAAAAGTATAAACTAATGAAGCGATAGGTGGCGCAATTCAAACTAAACTGTTTTGACGTAAAACCAGTTTGGAAACGCCCGCAGTACTTAGTGCGTCCATGCACCGCGACGGTTCGTTGCGAAGTTTTCCGCATAGCCATTGGCGCGAATGTTTGCGCGACGTTTCTTCGGTTCTTGCAAGGATGCGTCAATTCCATTGGCTGCAGCATATTCAACTGCGGCCTCTTTGGTATCGAACGACATCTTAACTTGTGTCTGCGTGTCAGATGACGATGTCCAACCCATCAACGGATCAACATCGCGTGCAGACGTTTGTGCAAATTCCAAAACCCAATGCTTGGTCTTCGCAGTGCCTGACGACATAGCGGTTCGAGCTGGCTGATAAATACGTGCGCGCATGATGGGCTCCTACTGGCTTGGCCCGTATATCGGGGATTCCCCAACTTCGCGCAAGTCTTTGAGCGTTCAAATACGCCTAAAGCTGTCCGAAGAACTGCCAAATCGCCGATGATGCGTCTAGCTCTTGGGTTGCAGGGCCCAAAAGACGGGTTGCTCGGGCTCTTTGCCGAGGCCAACCGTGGCCGTGCCCTTCAATTAATAGGTAGCGCAACGCTGCTGTGCACCCAGCATAGTCAATAACCTGCACAGCGGTCCCATCATTTTGCGTATCAATTGTTTGCACCACACGCGATGCACCACAACGGTTGCGCTGTTGCCACGTTGCCATTCCGTCGGCTGCGGACATCGTCGCCCCTAGCCGTGCACCACCTGGGCGGCCCACATGTGGCGCAATTGGATCAAGTGTCCCATGAATGAAGATCGCAGGGACTGGCAGGCCTTGCGGGCAAGTATAGGCACTTGGGACCTTGGTCGCGACCACAGCAATGCCTGCCAATAGGTTTGGGCGATCACAGGCCAACCGCATCGCCATTCCGCCGCCATTTGAATGGCCTACGGCATAGACTTGCGAAAGATCGGCCCGCCCGTCGCTTACAAAGGACGAAACCAGCTGTGTCAGAAAACCGACATCATATGTTTCATTGGCCGGGCTCCGACCATCATTCCAACGTCGACGAAGACCGCTTGGGTAAACCACCACAAGGCCATTTGCGCGAGCTACGCGATCAAACCCGCTGCTGCGCCTGATTTCTTCGGGGGTCCCCAGAAATCCGTGCATGACGATAACCAAAGGCGCCCGTGCGCCGCGATCATGCCGTGCGTCCGTGATGACAACGTCGCGACCGAACAGTTGTTCAGCCGCCAACTGCGTCCCCAACAAACAGGTTATAACCGCCAACACCAAAAACCGCATAACAGGCTCTCTCTAATTTACTCACCCCGAGCCTTGCGCGATACCAACTTCTAGTCAAATACGGAAAACCAGAACCAGCGACACCCTGCTGACATACTGCTGTCAGCATCCCCTCTTGAAGCTGCGCGGATCGATGTCACATTAGAGCGGACAGGAGCGCCCATGCCTTACGCCCAGACCGATAAATCCGAAGCCGAACAATTCCTCGCCAACCCAGCGCCGGACGTGAAAACCCGTGAAAAACTGGAAGGTGGGCGCGCGCTTAAGCTGGTGACCGAATTTGATCCTGCCGGTGACCAGCCAACCGCCATCAAAGAGCTGTGTGAAGGTATCAACGCGGGCGAGCGCGACCAAGTTTTGCTTGGGGCGACGGGGACCGGTAAAACCTTCACGATGGCCAAAATGATTGAGGAAACGCAGCGCCCTGCGATTATTCTCGCGCCAAACAAAACCCTAGCCGCCCAGCTTTACGGCGAATTCAAAGGCTTCTTTCCAGAGGCCGCGGTCGAATACTTCGTGTCGTTCTATGATTACTACCAACCCGAAGCCTACGTTGCGCGGTCTGACACGTTCATCGAAAAAGAATCCCAGATCAACGAACAGATCGACCGGATGCGCCACTCGGCCACCCGTGCGCTGTTGGAACGCGATGACGTGATCATCGTGGCGTCCGTGTCGTGCATTTACGGCATCGGATCCGTGGAAACCTACGGTGCGATGACCCAAGATTTGCACGTTGGCGAAAACTACGATCAACGCGGCATCATGGCGGACCTGATCGCGCAAGCCTACAAACGTAACGACCAAGCATTCCAACGCGGCACGTTCCGCGTGCGTGGCGATACGCTGGAAGTCTGGCCTGCCCACCTTGATGATCGTGCATGGAAACTCAGCTTCTTTGGCGAAGAGCTTGAGAACATCACCGAGTTTGACCCCCTCACAGGTGAAAAAACCGACACCTTCGAAAAGGTCCGCATCTACGCGAATTCCCACTACGTCACGCCGAAACCTACGATGAAACAGGCCATCGTCGGTATCAAAAAAGAACTGCGCCAGCGGTTGGATCAACTGGTTGGTGAGGGGAAGTTGCTCGAAGCGCAACGCCTTGAGCAGCGCTGCAATTTCGACCTTGAGATGCTTGAAGCCACAGGCGTGTGCAACGGTATCGAAAACTATTCCCGCTACCTGACGGGCCGCGCCCCCGGTGAGCCGCCCCCCACCCTGTTCGAGTTCATCCCCGACAACGCGATCGTATTCGCCGATGAATCCCACGTCTCGGTGCCGCAAATCGGCGGCATGTATAAGGGTGACTTCCGCCGCAAGATGACACTGGCTGAACACGGTTTTCGCCTGCCGTCTTGTATGGATAACCGCCCGCTGAAGTTTGAGGAATGGGACGCCATGCGCCCGCAGTCTGTGTTCGTATCTGCGACTCCAGCATCGTGGGAAATGGAGCAGACGGGTGGTGTGTTCACCGAACAAATCATCCGACCAACTGGCCTCCTCGACCCCATGATCGAAATCCGCCCCGTGGACACCCAAGTCGATGATGTCATGGATGAAATCCGCAAGGTAAATGCCTTGGGAATGCGCACCTTGGTCACCACATTGACCAAACGGATGGCCGAAGATCTGACCGAATATCTGCACGAGAACGGCATCAAAGTGCGCTACATGCACTCTGACATCGACACGATTGAACGCATCGAAATCCTGCGCGATCTACGGCTCGGGGCGTTTGATGTGCTGATCGGGATCAACCTGTTGCGTGAAGGTTTGGACATTCCCGAATGTGGGCTGGTCGCCATTTTGGATGCCGACAAAGAAGGCTTCTTGCGGTCCGAAACTTCCCTGATCCAAACCATCGGCCGCGCCGCGCGCAACGCCGAAGGCCGCGTTATCATGTACGCGGATCGCATCACCGGCAGCATGGAACGCGCGATGGGGGAAACCGACCGCCGCCGTGCCAAACAGATCGCCTATAACGAAGAGCATGGCATTACCCCGCAGACAGTGAAGAAAAACGTCGAGGATATTCTGGCCGGCCTCTACAAAGGCGACGTCGACATGAACCGCGTCACAGCCACAATCGACGCCCCAGCAGGCGCGAACCTGCAAGCCGTATTGGAAGGCCTGCGCACCGATATGCGCAAGGCGGCTGAGAACCTTGAGTTTGAAGAAGCCGCAAGACTGCGCGACGAGGTGAAACGATTAGAAACCGTCGACTTGGTCGTCTCCGACGACCCACTCGCGCGCCAGTACCAAGTGGATAAAGCTGTGGCAGACAGCAAGAAAAGCGCGGGTCGCTCACAGGCCGGCAGACCCGGCCAACGCGGTGGGATCAAGCCGAGGAAGAAGAGGGGCGGGTAGTTCGTTCAGTCATAGCTATCGATAGGCGTCGCCCAATGGTGGTTATGTAAAGGACAGGGGCACCCTCAACAGATGCCCCTTCCAAAACCTTCTAAGACGGATCATCCATTCGCACGGAATAGCGGATTTCCCCTTTCACGGGTTCCGGCCAAATGATGTGGAACTCATCCTCATCCGCCCCCTGTTCAGGAACCGCATAGGGCTGGACGAACACGGCACTATTCGACCCGTTCTTGATCGCATTGATCGGAACCAGCGTGTCAATGTGGCGTGCGGGCCCTCCGAACGGCAGGTTTTTCTCGGTGTCCACAACCCATGTCGCATCAACCGAGCTTTCCGTGTGCACCTCAAGGTGGGGATTGCGCGTCGTCTGATCGACACCGTGAAACGAGTTCCCTTCAAAAACGATGTCGCGCATGCGTGAGTAATCGAGGCCAGCATAGGTGGTATCGACCGTTTCGACCCGTTCAATGCTGCCGTTGTACGTTCGGAAAATATTCCCTTGGACGTTTAGCCCGTTAATGAACATGCCCGTTCCATAGGGCTTTACCACGATCCAACGGGTCGATGGTTGACCATCAATGCTAAGAAAAACGTTGCCTGTAATCGACAGCGCGCCAAATGAATAGCCCGGCACATCCGGTTCGGCGTCATGCTCGTTCGTCCACTCGATGAAACAGTTATCAATGTAGTTTCCGGAAATCGTAGACGCGCAATTTGGCGTCGTGAGGACAAGCCCCGCAACGCGTACGCCGTCGGCTTCTTCGTCCCCATTGAAAAAGTGATTGTTGGCAATAATCGCCTGGCCACCATGAATTACCCCGAAATGCCGGAAATGCGATGCGCGACAGTTGCGGATTTTTACGTCGTTGGCATTGGTATTGAAGCATTGCGATACGCGTAGATGTGAGGGGGTCGGAGACTCATCGGATTCAAAATTGCAGCGGTCAATGATCATGCCCTGACAGCCCCCACCAATCGACGTAATTCCGCGGTCTTTCGGACGGATGAACTGACAATCATGCATTTGAAACAAGACACCCAAAGGTGCCAACATCACTGCGCTACATTCGCCATTACAACGCAACTCAACCCTGTCCAAAATCAAATCGGAGTGCTTTGTGAATCCGCTGAAATCAAGCAGATACTTGAACCGCGTGAAGGTGAATTCCTGCGTGCCTTCTGCGTCAAACAGCTCTTGGCTGAGCGTGATCGTGGACGCCGCGACATCGACCTCACGCACATAAACCTCACGGCCCACACCGTTGCCCGTCACCAATGACCCAACTTGAATGCTGCCAATGTCGGCAACATTGCTTAGTTCTTTGGGATCTGCCGCGTTATAGGTCGCCTGCGCAAGAACGGCGTCATCATCCCATGCCGGTCCAGCGATCGCCTGAAATTGCCCATTATGGATAACGCGGCGCGTTTCAAATTGCGTACGGTTGTTGACTGCCGCCTGCATATCAATCGGCGCGGTCAGCGAAATACGCCGCCCGCCCAAATCCAGTGATTCATGATCAGAAAAGTTCAACAGCGCCTGAAACGCCTTTTTAAACGCCAACTCTTCATCGCCAAAAGCGTCCACATAAGTGGGGTAGTCAAAGTTCTTCTGGAAAATCAATCGATGCTCTTCGGCCATTGTAACCGTGCCTTCAAAACGCACCTGATTAACGAAGGTAACTGAATCTCCTAGAAAATAGGTCCCCGCTGTGATCAGAACTTCGCGCCCATCGGCATCATTGTCTGCCGCTTCAAACGCAGCGGAGTCGTCCGTCACACCATCGCCCAATGCGCCGTAGTCACGTACATCCACGATCCCAAGCATATCGCGCAAAAACGCGCCTGTGATATCCTCAATTTCAATATCATCGACACGCACAACGCCGCCGTTCGCACCCGTAAAGTCCAGCCCGATGTGTCCGTAATCCGCGTCTGCCCAGACCATATCAACGCCGGTTCGCGCGCCAGTTCCGATGATCGCTGAAATCTCAACGACGTCGCCGTAACCCGTCAGCGAAACCGATGATCCCGTTTCGACAACACCGCTCAAGTGGCTGCCACCGGCTTGTCCCGCCCAACCCGCGATGCGCACGTCAGGCAAGGCACCAGAAACACACTTCACCCGCGCAGTTACACGCAGATAGCATCCCGGCTGAACGCTGGTCTCGCCCATGTAGCGCAGCTTTGCCACGCTATCGGTTTTGATAAATTCAAGGCATCCGTCAAAATGTTGATCAGCAGGAACAAACGCCCCATTCCCTGATTGTTCGTAGGTGTCTGATCCTGGGGTCCCGTCCCCGCTTGACCAAACATCCAAACCATCTGCAAACGGTGTCGGCATCAGGACAAGCCCGTCGGTAATTACCTTGTTCATATGAAACCCCTCAATGGGGGCAGCCACCCTGCCCCGTAAAAATCCAGATCCCGTGCGAAAATGCGCTCGGGTCATCGGGGGATAGAGTTAGGGCGAAGGGGTAAACGGCCTCTGACAGCACCGTGACGGTGACGCAGCGCATAGCGCAACGGTTTTAGGAAACGATCTCCGGCGCTGGGATCACATACACGCCGTTGATCTGCCAGCCCTCCGGTGTCTCAATCATCTGATAATCAAGAATATAGAACACTCCATCTGGCCCCTGAATTTGGACTTCCTGACGGGTCAGATTTTCAAGCTCGTTGCGATCCAGAAACCGCACATCCGTGTTGTCCCAGACCATCGGATACCCGTTTTCCACCATTCGGGCGAAGTTTTCAGGCGTGCCAAACGTGCCCTTGATGAAGGGGCTGGCATGTTCCCATGCACCCGCAATATCCCGATCATTAAAGGATTGTAGTTGGTTGCGGATAACGTCTTCGATGCTGGTGTCTTGCGCCAGCGAAGGGGCAGGCAAACACAATGCAACTAGAATAAGAAGGTGTTTCACGGCGGGTCTCCTTGTGCGTATCCTACCTCAGATACGCACAAAGGCCCATTTCGGTTTCAAATTGGCTTAAGAAACCAACTCGCCAGCCAAACCACTTTCGATCAACGCAATGCTTTCTTCGACGCCGTAAAGCGCGATGAACCCGCCAAAACGTGGCCCTTGTTTCGCACCAAGCAGCACTTCGTACAGGCAAGAGAACCAAGCGCGCAGCGGGTCAAACCCATGCACTTTGCCAACCGCAAACACGATCGACTGCAAGAACTCGTCGTTGGTCCAGTTCACCTCTGGCAGCGGCGTGTCCTTACCCTCTTGCGCGTTCTTTTGCGCAATAACGGTCAACGCCGCCTCTTCGGATTTCAACGCAGTCACCAACGCCTCAAGCGCACCGCGTTCCTGATCGTCTGGCAGACGGAACACTTTGCCCGGCTCAACGAAGTCTTTGTAGTAACGCACCGCGAAACCAGCCGCGGCGTCCAGATCAGGATTCGTCTTAGGGGATGCATCAGGCGCATAACGCTGGATGAACGCCCATAGCTTGTCCTTGTCACTGGCCTGCGAAACAGACGCGAGGTTAAGCAACATGGAAAACGGCACTACCATCGTCGACGTCGGAACGTTCTCACCGTGGATGTGGAAGACAGGGTTGTTCAACTTACCCGCATCGTCTTGCGTTGGATAAGCACGCAGCTGCTGGTGATACTCGTCAACGGCCTTCGGGATCACATCGAAGTGCATCCGCTTGGCTGTCTTCGGCTTCAGGTACATGAAGTACGACAGGGATTCAGTGCTGGCATAGGTCAGCCACTCATCAATGCTGACCCCGTTTCCGGACGTTTTGGAAATCTTGTGACCTTGGTCATCCAAGAACAACTCATAGCTGAAATGCTCAGGCTTCTTGCCACCCAAAATCTCGCAGATACGGTCATAGATCGGCGTGTTGGTAGAGTGATCCTTGCCATACATCTCAAAGTCCACGTCAAGGCTTGCCCAGCGCGCACCAAAATCCGGTTTCCACTGCAATTTTACATTGCCACCCGTCACAGGAACCGTGAATTCCTTGCCGGTTTCGTCGTCAAACGTCACGGTGCCGGCTTTGGCATCCACGGATTTCATCGGAACATACATTACGCGGCCAGACTCAGGGTGCATCGGCAAAAAGATCGAATAGGTCTCGCGACGCTCTTCGCGCAGGGATTTCAGCATAACCGCCATCACGTCATCGTAGCGTTCAAGCGCACGCAACAGCACGGCGTCAAACTTGCCGGACTCGTAGTATTCCTTGCCAGAGATGAACTCGTACTCAAACCCGAACGTATCCAGGAAGCGGCGCAACATCGCGTTGTTGTGGTGGCCAAAGCTTTCATACTTATCAAACGGATCCGGAACGGCTGTCAGCGGCATCTGCATATACTGCTCAAGGCGCTCTGGGTTTGGCACGTTGCTCGGCACCTTACGCATGCCATCCAGATCGTCGGAAAAACAAACCAGACGCGTCGGAATGTCCGAAATCACTTCAAACGCACGGCGCACCATTGTGGTGCGGCTCACCTCACCGAATGTCCCGATATGGGGCAGACCTGATGGGCCGTAACCCGTTTCAAACAAAACATGGTCCTTGCCGGATTTTTCAATCCGTTTGAGCAGCGTGCGTGCCTCTACAAAGGGCCAAGCTTTGGACGTCATGCCCGCATCGCGCAAATTGCTCATGGTTTCTCTCATATTTTGGGACGCACCGGAGTGGTGCGACATGTCGCGCGTCCTATTGCAGCGCAGCGTTGGCGTCAATAAATGTACACTCAACAACAGGAGCATCATCCATGTCCGATACGCCATCCCTTACCGCCCAAGACGCGCTATGCGCCGTGATGATCGCGGTTTCTGCCAGCGACGAAAACATCCGCACGGCTGAATTGGTGAAGATCACAAACATTATCAATAACTTGCCAGTGTTTGCGGAATACGACGCCGACCATGTTCCGCGCGTTTCACAAACGGTATTGGACCTGTTTGACCAAGAAGACGGTCTGGACGCACTGTTCGGCCTTATCCGCGACACCCTGCCAGAACGCCTGAACGAAACCGCCTATGCGCTGGCCTGTGATGTGGCGGCCGCTGATGGTGAAATCGCGCAATCCGAACTGCGGATGCTCGAGGAAATGCGGTACGAGCTGAACATCGACCGTCTGCACGCCGCAGCGATTGAACGCGGCGCCCGTGCGCGGCACATGACGCTCTAATTCGCCGGAACTTCCAATTGCGCATCAATATCAACGCCTTGTGAATACGGGCGGTCGTCGTCGTACGTCAGGCTCCAACGTTGCAGCAACACCTGCTGCAACCGCTTGGCGCGACGGTTCCACTCAATTGATCCGGCAGGAACTTCGTCGCCCGCAGCCTTACCCTGTTCGCGTCTCTCAAGGTTGGCCGCAATAATCGCGAACGTAACATCGGACCCATCAGCCGTTTCAACATAGCCCGCCAAACTGCTTACAAAATTCAGCGTTCCGGTCTTTGCACGCACTTCGTTCGGGAAGTTCTCAATCCGGTCATTGTCAGCATCCCGCATCGGGATGCGCCGCAAAATCGGACGTAGCGGCCCATCTGCCCCAACGGCCTGCATGACCTTCACCATATCGGATGCACTCACACGGTTCGCGTCACTTAGCCCAGAATGGTCAACGAAACGGCCCTCAATGCCGTAGGTTTCCCCCAACCAACGTGTCATTTGCGCAGCCGAACTTTCGATTACCAAAGACGTGCGATACCGCGCTTGCGTCGCAGCCAATCCGCAGATTTCAGCCGTCAAATTCGTGGAATAAAGCAACATTTCCTGCAGTATCACCCGCAAAGTCGCGCTGCTATGCTGCGCGATTTCAGTGCCTTCCGGCAGATCATCGACCACTTCTGGCGCAGGCAAAGGCACCCCAACCTCACGTGCAAGCGTTTGAAATACATCGCCAGCATATAACGCAGGCTGGCGCACAGGCATCCAACGCGAACCACCGTTCCCAAGCGCTGATCTCGCAACGGACCAACTATCTGGGCCATCGGTTGCAAACACAGGCGAACCGCGATCAACAATACGCACATTAGCCATGTAGACGCGCGGCACCCGGGTTTCTGTACGGGCATCCATCGTCGTCTGCCAACTGCCGTCCACCCGTTTCCATTCAAAATGCACGCGATTGAAGTTTAGGTTCAGCCCGCTGACGGCAGGGTTATATCCCAAATGGTCCAGCTGGCTCGGCTCGATCTCTTCGGCGTAGGGCAGCGCACCGCGCCAGCAAAGGAACTTGCCCGTGATTTCGTTCACGCCAGCCGCTTTCAGCGCCTCAGCCAGTTCTGCAAGGTGATCCGCAGAAAGCGTCGGATCGCCGCCACCTGCCAAAATCAAATCACCACGTAAAACCCCACCTTCAACGGGTCCTGTAGCAAACAGGCGCGTGATAAACCGGAACGCGCCGCCCAACGCATCCAGCGCGTATAGCGCGGTTACGGCCTTGGTAACGCTGGCCGGTGGCAAGGCCACATCGCCATCAATCTGCTCAATCACCTCACCCGTGCGCGCATCTGTCAGCACAACGCCGACCGTGCCATCCAGATCAGCCGAAGCAACAATCTGCTCAAGCGTGGCGCGCATCCTTGGCGCAATACGTGGGATCGGGCTGGTCTCAAGCGCAACATTCACCTCGCTAACCGGCGCGACACCAGATCGCGCATTCGGGCGCAATGAAGACAACGGCGCTTCGGCCAAGGCGGCACCTGCTGCTGTCGACAACAAACCACCCAAAACAGCGCGACGGGAAAACTTCACTGACATCCTGAAACCTTATTTACTCTTTGATGTATCTTTATCGGCATCTGCGCCCCAAGTCCCTGTCGCACGGATCGCGGTTGATGACGATTGCGACATCGGCAAATTCGTAAAGGCCCAACTTGGCGCCTGTGTTTGCCCCAAAAGCCGCGCAGCCCGCCCGATTAGCCGTTCATCGCGATAAATTCGCGCCGCCCGTGACAGACGCGCCGAAATCCGATCCCCCGGTCGCGCCAAAACACCAACGGGGACGCGCGCCATTATATCTTGCCAATCCTGCCACAAATGGAATTGCGTCAGGTTATCCGCCCCCATCAGCCATACAAATCGGACATCAGGATAAAGGCGTTGCAAAGCGGCAATCGTCTTCGCTGTGTAGCGTGTGCCCAACTGCGTCTCGATGTCAGTCACCGTCACCCTTGGGTGCTGCATGACGTCCTGCGCCCTTGCGACACGGTCTTCGATCGGCGCCGGTCCACGTGTTTTCAACGGATTAGCAGGGCTTACAAGCCACCAAACGCGATCCAGACCAAACCGCTCCATCGCTGCTTTGGTGATATGCACATGCCCATCATGGGCCGGGTCAAACGACCCTCCCAGCAATCCCACCACTTGTCCGGCGGGCGCATATGGCATCCGATTACGTTGCATTGTGTTTCCTTACGCAGCCGGTGTCCCAAAGGCAATTCCGCGCGTGACCATCAATTTCCAAATTAAGCTTTTCGTCGATTGGTTAACGAACCGATAGTAATTAGCGATTAGAAAGCGAGGGAGTAATAGGTTGAAGTCATGTCAAACTCTTTAGTGGTCGTTCTGATCCTACTACTAATCGCGGCCTTTGTTGCGCCACTGATATGGAACCTTGCACGCAAAAAAATAGATACCTAAAATCCCGCGCCGCCCAGGCGGATTACTTTCGCCTCGCTTGCGAGAACGCAGCTGATGGCATTTTGGTTCAAGATCTTAATGCGAAGACCCTTTGGGCGAACCAAGCCTATGCAGACATTCACAATCTCGACCTGAATAACATAATTGGCCGAAGCCCACTCGAATATGCTTTGCCTAAAGATAAGACGCCGACAAAAGAAGAGATACAGGATTTCAGGTATGATCCAGATGATCCAAAATGGAATGGTTTCGAACTGGTTAAGAACCAACGCCCGGACGGGTCCGAGTTTTGGAACCAGATCAGCATTTCGTTCGTAAAAAACTCAGACGGCGCCGAGAACGCGATCGTTGTGTGCCGCGATGTTACCGAACAAGTAACGCAAGAAAACCAGCTCCGTAAAATCGGCTACGAACTGGAACATCAGGCCTCGCATGACAGTCTTACCGGCATCCCTAACCGTGCTGCATTTCTTGCTTTTATTAGTCAGGAAATGGCAGCTCCGGACCGCGCGGCAGTTGGCTTGCTTCATATTGACCTAGACAATTCCAAAGCCATTAACGACACGCATGGCCATTCGGGGGGCGACGCTGTCTTGCGGCATACGGCCAACATCATCCAAGGGCTTATCCGCGATAGTGATTTGGTCGCACGCGTTGGTGGTGATGAATTTGTTGTTGTTTGCCCACTCGTGAACAACCCCGATTTTTTGACACGGTTCAGCAGCCAACTGCTGAACACCTTGGCAGAACCGTTCGAGTGGAACGGCCGCAAGCTCCAAGTCGAGGCCAGCATTGGCGCAGCGGTCTCTCAATCAAGGTACGACACGCCCGAAGACCTTCTTGTTCGATCAGATTTCGCACTCTATGAGGCAAAGCATAACGGGCGCTATCAAGTTGTCACATACGACACGGCCCTTCGCGACCAACACGCCTTTCAAACCCGCCGCGAACGCGAGCTTGCTGACGCGATTGATGGCGGAAATCTTGATTTCTTTTTCCAACCACAGCTGTGTCTAAGAACCGGCGAGATCATCGGAATGGAAACCCTCGTGCGCTGGATCCATCCCTCTGACGGGTTGATCGAGCCAAACGACTTCCTGACGTTGGTACGCGATTTGGGGCTTCTTGGCGTGATGGACCTTTCGGCGATGGACGCTGCGCTTGCCGAAAAAAGGCGACTAAATCTCGCAGGCTTTGATGACATTGGTGTCGCCTTTAATGCCTCGCCAGAGCTATTGGCACATCCTGATTTCATCAATCGTTTGGTTTGGGCTGTCGAAGCTGGCGAGATTGATCGAAGTCAGATCACGATCGAAGTCCTCGAAACCACAAACTTCGGAGACGCCACTCACAAGGCGTCACACGCGGCGATTATTCACGACCTGCGTCACGCTGGTTTTGGCGTTCACTTAGACGATTTTGGCATCGGTTTTGCGGGCCTGTCGCACCTCGCCGCTCTGGACGTGAGTGGTGTGAAAATCGATCGAGGGCTCGTAAGCAACCTGCTAAATGACACGACCTGTCAAAAAATCGTTCGCAAAATTATTGAACTTTCGAACGACCTCGGACTGATCGTGACGGCTGAAGGTGTCGAAGACGCCCTGACTGCGACAGCCCTTCAAGAGATGGGTTGCAGCGTAATTCAAGGCTATTGGCTTTCCAAACCTATGCCTTCTGAAAATCTGATCGGTTGGATCGAAAATCAGGACCGTCACACTCACCCGCTGCGCGCTTAAAGCCCCATTGCACCGCCGCTGTCCCCCGCGTATTCACGTCACAAATATAGTTTTTCTCGGGGGACCTCGCACATGGCGGCCTATCAATATGTCTACTTCATGGACGGCGTGTCCAAAACTTACCCCGGCGGGAAAAAGGTATTTGAAAACATACGCTTGAACTTCCTCCCTGGCGTGAAAATCGGCGTCGTCGGTGTGAACGGTACGGGTAAATCCACGCTGATGCGGATCATGGCCGGCCAAGATAAAGAATTCCAAGGCGAAGCTTGGGCCGCTGAGGGTGCAACTGTTGGCTACCTTCCGCAGGAACCTGAACTCGACGCGAACCTGTCCGTGCGTGAAAACGTCATGCTTGGCGTTGCTGCGAAAAAGGCTGTTCTTGATCGCTACAACGAACTGGCGATGAATTACTCGGATGAAACAGCCGATGAAATGGCCAAGCTTCAGGACGAAATCGACGCACAGAACCTCTGGGATCTCGACGCTCAAATCGACGTTTCCATGGAAGCGCTACGCTGCCCACCAGATGATGCAGACGTCACAACACTTTCGGGTGGTGAAAAGCGTCGCGTGGCCCTGTGCCAGCTCCTCCTCGACGCGCCAGACATGCTGCTGCTCGATGAACCGACCAACCACCTCGACGCCGAAACAATCGCGTGGCTGCAACAGCACCTCATTGATTACAAAGGCACAATCTTGATCGTCACGCACGACCGCTACTTCCTCGACGCGATCACAGGTTGGATTTTGGAACTCGACCGTGGTTCAGGCATCCCTCATGAGGGTAACTATTCCAGCTGGTTAGAGGCCAAAGCAAAGCGTCTGGAACGCGAAGCCAAGGATGACAAATCCAAACAGAAAACGCTGGAACGCGAACTGGAATGGATGCGCCAAGGCGCAAAAGCCCGCCAAGCGAAGTCCAAAGCGCGTATCAGCGCCTATAACGACCTCGCCAACCAGTCCGAGCGTGAAAAACTGGGCCGCGCCCAGATCATCATTCCGAACGGTCAACGCCTCGGCTCACAGGTCATCGAAGTCGAAGGCCTTACAAAGGCGATGGGCGACAAACTTCTCGTCGAAAACCTCAGCTTTGACCTCCCACCCGGCGGCATAGTCGGCGTAATCGGCCCCAACGGCGCCGGTAAATCCACGCTGTTCTCTATGCTCACCGGCCAACTTGAACCCGACTCCGGTACGGTCACATACGGCGACACGGTGCAGCTGTCCTACGTTGACCAATCCCGCGATGCACTGGATGCGGAAAACTCCGTCTGGGAAGAAATCACAGGTGGCGCAGAAGTCATTCAACTTGGCGACGCCGAAATGAACTCCCGCGCCTATTGCTCGGCGTTCAACTTCAAAGGCGGCGATCAGCAGAAGAAACTCGGCGTGTTGTCGGGTGGTGAACGCAACCGCGTCCACATGGCCAAGCTATTGAAATCAGGCGGAAACGTCCTGCTCCTCGATGAACCGACCAACGATCTGGACGTTGAAACGCTGCGTGCCCTCGAAGACGCGCTTGTCGACTTCGCAGGCTGTGCTGTTGTGATTTCCCACGATCGCTTCTTCCTCGACCGCATCTGCACACACATCCTCGCATTCGAGGGCGAAGCCCACGTCGAATGGTTCCAAGGTAATTTTGAGGACTACGAAGAAGACAAGAAAAAGCGCCTTGGTGCTGATGCGATGGAACCCAAGCGGATGAAGCACAAGAAGTTCGCGCGTTAATCTCATGAGATTGCTCACCGCGATCGTTATTTGGAATTTGTTGATCCCGTCATTGGCCTTTGCCGATGCACGGGTCTACAACTGTTCCCTGACCTCGTTAGGACAACTAAGGAACGCTGAACTTCGTCTTTATGAATTTGACAGGGTCGTCCATTCGGCTTTCGCACAATTCACGTTAGAAGATGGGGACACCCTACCATTCGTGTTCATTTGCGATGATTTTTGCAAAATGGAGATTCAGGATCTCGGAATAACCTATAGGTTAATTTTTGATCCGCCACTTTCACGTGGATCTGAAGTCATCATTGCAGGGACAAATAGCTACGACGATGACAAGGACTTCGTAGATAGGTTCAGTGTCACGCGATGCAATATGACCGTGAACGCTGGCCAGTAAGGCGGTCACTTCCGCTTCACAAATTCCGTCAAAATCACGATCCACGACTTTCAAAGCGTCCTAACTAAGTGATAGTCAGACTGAATATGGTTCTTCCCTACGACACCCCAGCACTTGATGCTTATTGGATGCCATCCCGTGACGGCGGCATTCATCGGCTCGGCCCGATGCCCGCGCCATGGGAAAAGGTGCGCGGTGGTACTATCAAAACCACAACCCTAACCGATAAGCAGCGGATCAATCGGCTTTGGTCGCGTGAGTGGAAAGCCCTTAAAAGCGACAAACAGTTTACCTCTGCCGTGGAAACCGACGTACGGCCTGTCGTTATTGAAAACCTTACGGTATCCGACACGCATCTTGCGGTGAATGGCAAATGGTTGGTGACAGGTCCATCCGGTGCGCGGCTTCTTGGGACAACGGGACGCGCCGCAAAGAAAGCTCGCGGTCAAGCTGCGGCAGTCAAAGAACTCAACGCGTTCTTCACTCAGGCCCGCCAGCAGTCCACTGAACTTCCTCTTTGGGAGGACGATATTGCAGGGCTGGACTTCGTCATCGAAGCGAGGAACCTGAAAAACTACTTTCACTTTGTGCGCGAGACCTTTTCCGTCTTCGCCCTCATCGCTGATCTGAAAGGTTTCACAGGTCGCATAATCATCGTTGCCAAAGATCGCGACGTTCCCGCATTCGTTCTGGCTCATATCGCTGCAATTTTCCCCGAACTCCGCGACAAAGTTGACATCCGCCAAGCGCCCGCCACATTTGAACGCGCGATCATTGCCCACTACAGCGACACTTCGTATTTCTACCAACCCGAGGCCAAGATCGAAGGATTGATCCCCGAAAACCAACCACTCGCCAAAGACGAGGTAGGTACAAATCTGGTTAAACTTATCATCCTAAATAGCTACTCGCGCTCGCTGCGAAAACTGCGCGAGGCAGCGCATAAACGTATTGAGGACCAATGGTTTGACCATCTTCCGGAACGCTTTTGGGTTAGCCGCCGCTCTACCCCTGGCCATGATCGCACCATCGAAAACGAAGACGAGATAATCGCGCTTCTTGAACCTTACGGCTTTAAGAAAATCTATTTTGAGGACTACGCCCCCCTCACACAGGTCGGGATCATGCGCGACGCGGATATAATGATTTCTTATCACGGGGCTGGCTTCACCAACATGCTTTATGCTGGTACGCAGGCCCGCATTATCGAACTCGGGACACTGCAAACAGCACGCCTCAGAATGGATGACTTTACGGGTTTCGCAAATGCATCGCAGTCTGATTACACCGTCGCGGTTGCAGACTTCCCCGATGAATTCGGAGACGTTGTCCCCCCGATGCGTGGCGCAGGGATATATCCCGTCCGGATGAGCGACGCCGCCGTCGAAAGGCTCATCGCGTTGGTCAAAACGCTCTAGCGTCAGCCCTTTAGCGCAGCGCCATATCCAAGGCGCGCTTCAAGCTCATCGTCCAGATTGTCCCGAATAAACGCCATGTCCGCGTCCGAAATCACGTCCGCCGTCACGCGTGTTTTCTCGCGACCTTTGGCCCCAACATGGCCTGTCACTTCGATGTCAGGTTTGGCGTCGATCCCAAAAAGATCGGCAATCTCACGTAACATTTCCGCAGGCTCTAGCCGCGCTACGTCATAATCAACGACCACGCAATTACATTCACGGTTCAACAGGCCAAGGAAGCTCTGGTTCTTAATCTTACGCATTTCCAACGGGTTAGCAAAACGCGCACCCGTAATCGGATGGCGATCAATCTGGTTGGCAGTTTTATGATCCCTGTTCATCCCGTTATAGCCCCAGCGGGCATGGCCGAAGTCCTTGGGGCGGTACTGATCATACCACTGCGTGCGCAAAAACTCCGAGAATGGTAGACCTTCGTGCGAAATGGCGAAGGGGCGGTTGTGCAAGCTGGACAGCCAAGTGATGGGCGAGCGGACAACCACAACAATCAACGCAGATCGCGCGATACAGGGCATCGTTGGATGCCCGTGCTTCCAGCCATACTTTGTTGTTTCCGTTAGCGGAAAATTGTCGGCGATCAGCTTGGCGACGTAGTTCGTCCCCGTGCGGCGTTCTCCGAACACCTGGTAGTGGTCGATCGGACGGTTGTGAAATTTGACGTGCTCTAGCGTGTGCGTGCCCATCTGAATGTCCGTCCTATTTCCGCTTCACAAACTCAGTCAAAATCACGATCCGCTGGCCTTCGACCTTACCTTCAATATGACCCGCGTTTTCCGGCACCAGTGAAATATTTCGCACAGCTGTACCGCGTTTGGCGGTAAATCCGGCACCCTTCACAGGCAAGTCTTTGATCAAGACGACCGTATCGCCATGTTCCAGCCGCATGCCGTTGCTGTCAAAGTGTTCCACCTCGACGGCCACGTTTTGCGCCCGTGCCATCACCTCTGGTTCCATCATCATGCTTTCGCGTGCATCAGAGGCCCACATCTCGTCAATCTCGCCGAGTTTGCGCCAAACAGCGATCTGCACGGACGGCTCACCAGACCACATCGCCCCCTCAAGACAGCGCCAGTGGGCCGCCGGAACATCGCCCTCACCGCGACAAGACGGGCAAAGCAGCACCTGATCCTCGGGTGGAACATCAACACTCGCCAGCCCCTCAGACGCGCCACAAAACTCGCAAACGCTGCCCGCGCGATCCATCAGTTCATCCCAGCGCATCTTTGTAATCCTTAGCTTTTTCCCGCTCCACAGACACCGAAGTCTGTCAAATCACAAGCCCCTTCAACCCTGGCGGGAAATTGCCAACCGCGTGAAAGTACGGCCTTTCCCCTTGTCAAACAGGCTTTCCTGCCCCATATGAGCCTTGCAAACGTTATTCTATCTCGACCCTCTGTCTTCCTATCAAGGCTTACAGTTCTTCGATCTAGCACTGACTACGCCACGGTTGCCGCACTTCGCGGGCGACATTTTAAAAGGAAGACATGACATGGCCAACGGTACAGTCAAATGGTTCAACACAACAAAAGGCTTCGGCTTTATCGCTCCTGAAACTGGCGGCAAGGACGTTTTCGTTCACATTTCCGCAGTTGAGCGTTCCGGCCTCACAGGTCTGGCAGACGATCAAAAGGTAACTTTTGACGTTGAAGCTGGCCGCGACGGTCGTGAGTCCGCGGTTAACCTCGCACTCGCATAAGCTTTCGGCCTTTTGGCCAAAGTTAAGGGCGGTACCTACGGGTGCCGCCCTTTTTCGTGCCTGCTCGATTTATTGAATTAGGCGGCCGCGTCTTTGATGTCTTCCACGACGTCTTCTACTACGTCTTTGACAGTTTCTTCGACGGCTTCAGGCGCGGGCAGCGCCAGTGCTTCGTCTGGCATCTGTTCAGGCAGTTCGACAGAGATCAGTCCAGTGTTCAAATTAACGCCGACGATAGGCTTATCACCCATCAAAGCCAAAACGCTGTTCAACTCTTCAAGCGCACGCGCAACTGTGTCGCGCTGTTTTTCAATTTTGGCTTTGCCGCCAACTTTACCTAGCAAGAACTTAAACATGATTATCCCCAATGGTTTCACCAAAAGCTTATGCTTTGCGCAACTCACACGGGAGGGGAAATGCCCGCAATCGTTCCCACACGGTGTCAATTCGCCGTGAAGATAGGCGCCGCAGTCCTGCAGCGCCCATTTTTTAGCCAGCAGGCTTTTAGTCTTCCAGAACGAAAGTCAGCTTCAGAACAACACGGTACTCGTCGATCTTGCCGTCGTTGACTGTCACCTTTTGGTCCGCGACCCATGCACCAGTAATACCTTTAAGCGTCTTAGATGCACGCTTGATGCCGTTCTCGACAGCGTCATCAAATGACTTGGACGAGGAACAGATAACTTCTGTGACTTTTGCGATTGAATTGGACATAACAGTTCTCCCTATTGGTTAAGCCGTCAGGCTAGCGCCCAGTTCAGCAGACGTCCACGCTCTCGTTGGGTTACTCTGAAATCAGCTCAAGAACCGCTGGGCCAATACCTTCGACGATTTTATCCACCCCATCCGCATTCGGATGGATTCCGTCCGCTTGCATATAACGCGCACGCGCCGCGTCTAGATCAGCGCCGGCATTCAACGGTTCAAAGAAGTTCTCATACAACGCAGCCTCATATTCCTGCGCCAAGTCCGGATAGATACCCTCAAACGCCGCTTCGTATTCAGGACCATAGTTGGACGGTGCATCCAGCCCGACCAGCAGCACCTCAACGCCGGCGTCAGCGGCGGCACTTAGAATGCCATCTAAGTTCGCACGGCTCAGTGCCGGGTCCAGCCCGCGCAGCAAATCATTGCCACCAAGGTTCACAATCATCGCATCCACATCCGGCGTCAGCGTCCAAGCAACGCGGCTTAAACCACCCGCAGTCGTATCCCCTGACACGCCTGCGTTGATCACCTCTACATCGGCACCCTGTTCGCGCAACCACCCTTCAAGCTGCGGAACAAAACCGTCTTCAATCGGCAGCCCGTAGCCCTGCGTCAATGAATCCCCCAACGCCGCAATCGTCACAGTTTCCGCCTGTGCGGTTCCGACTGCTAAAATCATCCCCAAACAAAGGTTGCGGACGCAGCGAAATACCCCATATCCAAAGGATGTGATTTCACCAAAGGCCGCCCCAATGACAGATGCCCTTACTCTCACCGATGTTTCCCTATCGCTCAGTGGCAATGCCGGAACAGTCGACATCTTGCACGACATCTCACTGTCAGTCGCTACAGGGGAAACTCTGGGGTTGGTCGGGCCAAGTGGGTCTGGCAAATCGTCTCTCCTGATGCTGATGGGCGGGCTGGAAACCGCTACGTCTGGTTCAATTGCTGCGCTCGGTACAGACATCACATCTTTAGGTGAAGATAACCTTGCGCGCTTTCGTAGGGATAATATGGGGGTGGTGTTCCAGTCTTTCCACCTCATTCCTACAATGACCGCCCTTGAAAACGTCGCGACCCCGCTGGAACTCGCTGGCGTGCGCGATGCTTATGCGCGTGCCGCCGCGGAACTGGATGCCGTTGGCCTCGCTAATCGCGCCGATCACTATCCTGCGCAAATGTCAGGTGGTGAGCAACAACGCGTCGCCCTCGCCCGTGCGTCCGTAACCCGCCCCAAGCTGCTTTTGGCGGATGAACCCACCGGTAACCTCGACGAAACCAACGGCGCGGCAATCATCGACATGCTGTTTGGCTTGCGCGAACAACACGGCGCAACCTTGATCATGGTGACCCATTCCAACGAACTTGCGGCACGCTGTGATCGCGTGATCCGCCTTCGGGATGGTCGCATCGACACCGTAAAGGCCGCAGCTGAATGATGTCAGCGCAATTTAAACTCGCATGGACCTTCGCAAAACGCGAACTACGCGGTGGCTTGCACGGCTTTCGCATCTTCCTCGCCTGTCTCGCGCTTGGCGTGGCTGCCATCGCCGCTGTCGGAACCGTTCGCGCCTCTATCCAATCGGGCCTTGAAACCGAAGGTGCCGCCCTCCTAGGCGGCGATGCCGTCGTACGCTTCACCTACCGCTTTGCCAATGACGACGAACGCACATGGATGTCCTCCATCGCCAGCCGAGTGTCAGAAACCACCGATTTCCGTTCAATGGTCGTGGTTAACCGCGCCGAGGTCGAACGCGGCCTCACCCAAGTCCAAGCCGTTGATGACCTCTACCCACTTATCGGCGAAACCACCCTCGACCCGCCCATGCCCCTCGCCCAAGCCTTCGCTGGCACTGACACTTTCCCCGGCGGCGTTCTTGAGCGCGTCCTTGCTGACCGCCTCGGGCTTAGCGCTGGCGATACCTTCAACTTGGGCGACCAAACCTTCGTCCTTTCGGCAATCCTTGTGACCTACCCCGACAATTCAGGCGGCGGCTTTGGCCTAGGCCCGCGTACATTGGTTCTGCTCAAAGACCTCGAAAACTCCGGCCTTCTGGCGACGGGCACCTTGATGGAAAGCAACTATCGCCTCGATTTACCCAACGACGTTGACCTCGAAGCCCTTGAAACCGAAGCAGAAACCAAATTCGAAAACTCGGGCCTTCGTTGGCGCGATGCCCGCGCAGGCGCGCCAGGTGTTGCGCGTTTCGTGGATCGTATCGGTGCGTTCCTTATCCTTATCGGGCTGTCAGGTCTCGCTGTCGGTGGCGTTGGTGTGTCCTCAGCCGTGCGTTCCTACCTCAGCGGCAAAGCCCCCGTCATCGCGATCCTGAAAACCCTCGGCGCGTCACGGCGCACGATCTTTCTGACGTATTTCCTTCAAATCGGCATTCTTACCCTCGTCGGCGTCGCCCTTGGCCTCATCCTTGGCGCTGCAATCCCGCTCGCCTTCGCGCCCATTTTTGAGGCCCGTCTGCCAATCCCATCCGACTTCACCCTACACGCCGCCCCCCTGTTTGAGGCCGCAATCTACGGCGCCCTTGCCGCCCTCATCTTCACGCTTTGGCCCCTCGCCCGCACCGAGGATATCAAGCCAGCGACCCTGTTCCGCGACGCATTTGGCGCAGGAAAAACCCTGCCAGCGCCCAAATACCTCATCGCGACACTGCTCCTGCTCGCCATACTTATCGGCGCTGCGATCCTGTTCACAGGCACCGCATTCCTCACGCTTTGGACTACAGGCGGCATCCTTTTCGCGCTCGCCCTGTTGGTCACAGCCGCTGTCATCGCACGCTGGACAGCTAGCCGGTTCCGCCGCCTCAGCCGTGGCCGCCCCGCCCTTCGCGCGGCCCTCAGCTCAATCGGCGCACGGGGCGGTGAAACCACCTCCGTGGTCCTCTCCCTTGGTCTCGGCCTCTCGGTCCTTGCGGCCGTCGGGCAGATTGACGGCAACCTGCGCGGTTCCATCGCGAATGAACTGCCCGACATCGCCCCAAGCTACTTTTTCGTCGACATCCAGCCAGACCAAATCGACGGCTTTCGCGCCCGCCTCGACAACGACGCGCAGGTATCAGAATACGAAGCTGCCCCAATGCTGCGCGGCATCATCACCCAGATCAACGGCATTCCCGCCCGCGACGTCACCGACCACTGGGTTCTGCGCGGCGACCGTGGCATTACCTATTCCGCGCAACCGGGCGACGGGACAATCATAACCGAAGGCGAATGGTGGCCCGAAGACTATTCAGGCCCGCCCCTCATCAGTTTTTCCGCTGAAGAAGGCCTCGAAATGGGCCTCAACATCGGGGACACTATCACCACCAACATCCTCGGGCGCGATATCGAGGCGACCATCGCCAGCTTCCGGGAGGTATCATTCGAGGACGCGGGCATGGGCTTCATCATGTCGATGAACCCTGCCGCGCTGCAGGGCGCACCCCACTCGTGGATCAGCACCGTCTATTCAGACCCAAGCGCCGAAGCCGCGATCCTGCGCGACCTCGCCACCAGCTACCCCAACATCACCGCGATCCGCGTCCGCGACGCCATCGATCAAGTCGTGCAACTGCTTGGCGGGATATCTGCCGCCACCCGCTACGGTGCGCTTGCGACGCTCCTCACAGGGTTCCTTGTTCTGATTGGGGCCGCCGCCGCGGGCATTCGTGCGCGCACATATGAGGCGGCGGTGCTCAAAACACTCGGGGCTTCACGCTCCACAATCCTACTCAGCTTCGCACTACGGTCCGCCCTCCTTGGGTTGGCAGCAGGGCTCGTCGCGCTCGCAGCGGGTATCGCCGGCGGCTGGGCCGTTAGCACCTTCATCATGGAGACTGACTTCACCCCAATTTGGTCCTCAGCGGGTATCATTATCCTTGGCGGAATGGGGGCAACACTGCTTGCTGGCCTCGCTTTTGCATGGCAACCTTTGGCCGCAAAACCTGCCCAAGTCCTTCGCGCGAGAGAGTAAACCATGACCCACCCCCGCTTCTTTGGCTACGGCAGCCTCGTTAACCTCGCAACGCACACCTATCCTGACCCAACCCCTGCGGAACTGGTCGGTTGGCGGCGGGTTTGGCGTCATTCAAACGCATTTCCCGTCGCGTTTCTGTCAGTCGAACCCTGCCCTGTCACCACGTTGCACGGCATCACGGCCCAAGTGCCAAACGCGGATTGGGCCGCGTTGGACGAACGTGAAAACGTTTACAATCGCCGCGATGTTACGGATCAGTTCACCAGCCAAACTACCGTCTATGAAGCAAACCCCGACTTCACAGCACCGCAGGGTACAAAACACCCCATCCTGCTTAGCTATCTTGATGTGGTCATCGCCGGATACACCACCCTAATGGGTGACGCCGGTCCTGCGCATTTCTTTGAAACGACAACAGGTTGGGTGCCCGTCATCGACGACCGCGCCAATCCACGCTACCCACGCGCGCAACCGTTAACGGAGCAAACCCGCACTTGCGTTGATGACGCCCTAGCAACCCTCGCGGTTGAGGTTAGACCTTCGGTTTAACCTGCAAGAGCGGCATGACGTCCGCCATTTCAGGCCCGCGTGTGCGCCCAGTCACCGCATGGCGTAGCGGCATAAACAGCCCCTTACCCTTGCGGCCAGTCGCTTCTTTCACGGCAGATGTCCAAACGCCCCAGGTATCATCGGCGTAAGGCGGCTCCCCGAGCAGCGCCAAAGCCTGTGGGATAAATTCTGCGTCTTCATCGGCAACCTGCGGGTCAGCACCATCACGGAACACAGCCCACCAATCATTCATCTCTTCCAATGACGCGATGTTTTCACGCACGACATTCCAGAACCGCTCGCCCAAATCTGCAGGCACACCCAGCGCAGTAACAGCGTCTGCTACTTCACTGTAAGGACGAGCAGCCAACCAACGTGCCGTCAACGGGCCAAGGTCATCCGCGTCAAACTTCGTCGGAGCCGAGCCGAACTTGGACAAATCGAAACCAGAGACAACTTCATCGATGCTTTCGCGCAGCTCAACCGGATCAGACGACCCCAGACGCGCCATCAAAGACAGGATCGCCAACGGCGCGACCCCATTCTTGCGCAAATCGCGCAGTGCCAAAGTGCCAAGACGCTTGGACAATGCTTCGCCCTGCGGACCCGTCAAAAGCGAGTGGTGCGCAAAGCTCGGAACAGTGCCGCCCAGCGCTTCGATCATCTGGATTTGCGTCGCTGTATTGGTCACATGGTCGGACCCGCGCACAACATTCGTCACGCCCATTTCCGTGTCATCAACAACGGACGCCAACGTATACAAAATCTGGCCATCGTTCTTGAACAACACAGGGTCACTCACCGACGCTGCATCAATGGAGATGTCCCCGATAATGCCATCCGTCCACTCGATCCGCTTGTGATCCAGCTTGAACCGCCAATGCGATCCACCGCGTTCAGCCCGCAACGCATCCTTCTCGTCCTCGGACAAGGCCAACGCCGCACGGTCGTACACAGGCGGTTTACCCATATTCAGCTGCTTCTTACGCTTTAGGTCCAATTCAACCGGCGTCTCGAAACATTCATACAAGCGGCCCATCTCAATCAAACGCTGCTTGGCCGCGTCGTAACGCTCCAACCGCTTGGATTGGTATTCGATCCGGTCCCAAGAAATCCCGAGCCACGTCAGGTCTTCCATGATCCCATCAATATATTCCTGCTTGGAACGTTCTGGGTCCGTGTCATCAATCCGCAAGATGAACTCGCCACCCGCCTGACGCGCGATTGCGTAGTTAAACAGCGCAGCGCGCAGGTTACCAATGTGAATATAGCCTGTTGGGGAAGGTGCGAAACGGGTCGTTGTCATGGGATCTAATTCCGTCTGAAAGAGTTACAAAGCCTCTTTCATAGCCACGCACCAATGTCCACATTTAGCCCAACGCAGCCTAGGACGGGCTAACCGGATAAATCTTTCCCAAATCCCTTAAACCTGCACGGATCAGTTCTTCCAAAACAGCCATATCGATATCGGCTAGCTTGGTGACATACAGGCACGCCTTACCGACCTTGTACTTCCCCAAACGTGACAAAATCTCATCGTAGTCCTGATACCCCGGCATGATGTAAATGCTCTGCGCTGCCTTGCGCGGGCTAAACCCGCTGGCGTTGCAATCGCCTTCGCGCCCAGAGTCGTATTTGTAATGATACGAGCCATACCCAACAATCGTTGCCCCCCACATCTTCGGCTGCCATCCCGTAATCTTGCGAAACAGTGCATCCAAAACCAACGCATCAGCGCGGCGCACCGGATGTTCAACCGCCTCAAGAAACGCGCGAACATCCGCGTCTGTCTCTTGGGTTTTGTTCTTCGCGTCCGCCATGCATCGCCCTTCGTTAAGGTGAGCTTAGCACAGCAAATCCGTCAAATCACCTTGCGGCCCTTAAAAAGTCGGTCCGATAACTTCGGCACCGACTGCACAGGGCTTCCAGAGGCGGCCTGCGATTGGGGGCTCGCGAACGAATGCCCAACGGCAGTCGCCGTCGGCATAGGGTTAGCGTGGCGGCGATCAGCAGGCGGTGCAACTGGTCTGACAAGTCGTGAAGCCGGACTAGTTAACATTGCTTCGTTCAGGTCTTCCTTCCGCTGCGCGTGGCGGGCATAGGTTTCAATGTCGCTCGCCATGTCTTTGACTGGCCCACTCATGTACGCGGGATTTATCTGTACGCGACCTCCAAGGATGTTCTTTCCGGTCTTGATGATCAAAGACCGTGAGATCGGGATGAACCACATATAAGTCGTGTGAACTTTTGCTCCGCGATACTCATCCCAGCTGCGCTTTGGTTTGCCCATCACCGAGAACCCGTCTGCGTCTGCTTCAAAACTCGGCGCTGGGTTAAGGTGATTTTTGACAAGCGGGTAGACCATCGCCAACCCGAAGACCGCGAACATCAAAGGCACAGCAATCGAACCGTCCGACGACCAGGTTTTAAACTGAAGCGCTATAAACAGTGCAAACCCACCAATTCCGGCAGATTTCTTAAGGGAGCGATCACTGGGGTAAAGTGCAATTGGTGTCATGGTTCCGCCTTTTGGTTACCCAAAAACCGTACCTGCAGCTTATGACCAAACTTTATCCAAATTGTGGAAAAGCTCGTTCAAAGTATTAATTCAGCCGTTATCGCGCCAGCGGTTCACAATCGGATAGCGCCGATCCAGCCAGAAAGCTTTCATCGAAAGGCGCGGCCCCGGTGCAGACTGAAAGCGTTTGTATTCACTGATATAAAGCAGGTGTTCGATCTTTTTGACGACATCGCGGTCATATCCTGCGGCAACACAGTCCGCGACACTGGCCTCATCATCCACCAGCATCGTCAGGATGCCATCAAGCACATCATATTCCGGCAAGCTGTCGCTGTCTTTCTGATCGTCCCGCAATTCAGCACTTGGAGGCTTGTCGATGATCGCCACAGGGATCATTTCTCCAGCCGGCGCTTTCATCCAAGGGCGGTGGTTCGCATTACGCCAGCGGCAAATATCAAATACCCGCGTTTTATAGAGGTCTTTGATGGGGTTATATCCACCAGACATATCACCATAGATCGTCGCATAGCCCACGGCGACCTCGGATTTGTTGCCTGTTGTCAGAAGCATTTCACCAAACTTGTTGGATTGCGCCATCAACAACAAGCCTCTGATCCGGCTCTGGATGTTTTCTTCCGTCAGCCCCTCGTCAAGACCTTCAAACAGTGGGGCCAGCGTTTCCGTCACAGCCGTGCGGGTCGCGCCAATCGGCACGATGTCATATTTAACGCCCAGCGCCGCTGCCGCCGCCTTGGCATCCGTCAAAGACCCTTCTGATGTGTATTCAGACGGCAGCATCACGCAGCGCACATTTTCCGGCCCCAGCGCATCCGCAGCAATCGCTGCAACAATAGCCGAATCCACGCCACCAGACAGGCCAAGCAGAACTTTCTTGAACCCAGTCTTCGCCATGTAGTCGCGCAAACCCGCAACCATTGCGGCGTAATCGGTCTCCATGCTGTCAGGCTCAAGCGCCTTATCGCCGTCTTCAGCGACCCAACCTTCGTTCGTCCGAACGAAATCTACATGCGCAATGGCTTCATCGAACCACGGCAATTGAACGGCCAAGGCCCCATGTCGGTTCAACACGAACGAGCCGCCGTCAAACACCTGATCATCCTGCCCACCAACCATATTCAAATACACAAGCGGCACATCACATTCCGTGACCCGCGCAACCATCTGGTTCATGCGCACGTCATGTTTGTTGCGAAAGTACGGGCTGCCATTGGGCACCATCAACACTTCAGCACCGCTTTCAACCATGGCTTCACACACGTCAGGATACCAAGAATCCTCACAGATTGGCGTGCCAACCCGCAACGGTCCCGCATCCCATGGGCCTTGCATGTCGGCGCGGCTAAACAGGCGAACTTCATCGAAGACATTGAAATTAGGCAGGAAATACTTGCGCGTAGTAGATACCACTTTGCCGCCCTTCAGGATGAAATACGCATTGCGCAGCTTGTCACCCTCGCGCATTGGCCCACCAATCCCTAGCATCGGCCCATCCGCGCAATCCGCCATCAACTGATCAAGCGCCGCCATAGCGTCCCGCTCGAACGCGGCCTTTAGGATCAAATCCTGCGTCTGATAGCCTACAAGAAACATCTCTGGCAGCATCACCAAATCAGCCCCCGCATCACGCCCCTTCGCCCAAGCATCACGTGCTTTGGCTGCATTGCCCGCAATATCCCCAACAGAAGGGTTCAATTGCGCCAGTGTTACGCGAAAACGGTCAGTCATTGTGTGGCCTTTCATCGGTCTTACCCCCATCTAATCCGACAGAGCGGCAAGGGAAAGCCGAAGCCGCAGAACCCCGTTGAATTGGTCTGCTCCTACGCTTAACGTAGCGCAAATATTTCAGCGAAAGACCGACCCACCATGATGCGCTTCACGCCCCACCTGCTCGCCGCGCTTATGCTGGCAACACCCGCCGCAGCGCAGTCTGTGCAAACCAAACAATACGACGATGGTGGCATCTACGAAGGTCAGTTCCTCAACGGGCTGCAACACGGCCAAGGCGCTTACACCCTCCCCAACGGTTATCGCTATGAAGGCGAATGGTTTGAAGGCGAAATTCGCGGTGATGGTACTGCGCAATTCCCCAACGGATCGATCTACGAAGGCCAGTTTGCAGCCGGCAAACCCGAAGGCTTCGGCGTGATCAACTTTGCCGACGGCGGCACCTATGAAGGCGACTGGCTAGACGGAAAAATCACAGGCCGTGGCATTGCGCGTTACGCCAATGACGTCGTCTATGAAGGCGACTTTCGAAATGCCATGCATCACGGCCAAGGCACCATGACCTCTCCGGGCGGGTATATCTATGCAGGCCCGTGGGTGAATGGCGTTAAAGAAGGCGAGGGATCTATCACCTATCCTGATGGCGCGGTCTATGTTGGCTCCCTCGCGGATGGCGAACGCCAAGGCGTCGGCAAACTGACAATGCCTGACGGCCTTATTTATGAAGGCACATGGGCCAACGGCCAGATCGAAGGCACAGGCCGCCTGACCCAACCCAATGGCGATATCTATGAAGGCGACCTCGTGGCTGGCAAACGCAATGGCACCGGCACTGTCACCTACGCCAATGGTGACGTCTACGCTGGCGGCTTCGCCAATGATCTGCGCGACGGGGACGGCACGTTCACGGGCGCTGATGGCTACCGCTATGCAGGCGAATGGTCCGAAGGCCAGATTGAAGGTACTGGCAGCGTTACATACCCCGACGGCTCGACCTACGCGGGCACATTCATGGACGACCTCGCCCACGGCACAGGCAAAATCACTTATCCCGATGGTTCCACTTATGAAGGCGGCTGGGACGGCGGCGTGATAAACGGCACGGGCATCGCGACCTACGCCAATGGGCTGGTCTACCAGGGCGAATTCCTGAACGCCAAAAACCACGGCCAAGGCACCATGACATACGCTGACGGTTATACCTATGTCGGCGCTTGGGCAGACGGCCAGCGCAGCGGCTTTGGCACCGCCACCTACGCCGACGGCACAATCTATGAAGGCGAATTTACAGGTGGCCAACGCAATGGCTCCGGCAAAATCACCATGGCAGATGGCTTCACCTATGAGGGCCAGTGGGACACCGGCGAAATCTCTGGCCTTGGCGTCGCAACCTACACCAATGGCGACATCTATACTGGTGAATTCCGTTCAGGCCGCCGCCAAGGGACCGGCACCATGACTTACGCCGCCTCTGGCCAAGATGCGGACGGCGAATGGCAAGACGGCGCACTGGTCACACAAGGCGCAAGCAGCCCCGCAACTGAAGGTGTTGTGGTTGAGGAACCCGCGACCGAGTGATGTTCGGCTTGCGTGCTTAAGACCACGCATGCCCCTAGCTCCAAACGTTCGGCTACCCGATCACTTAGTGTAGGCTAGTCCAGAATGGGCTTGGTCTGGTTCAAAAAAAGGCAGATCGTTGTGGTTTTTGCGGCCAATTTTTTCAACAACCGATGATCCGTCGTTTCGCACGCGAATAATACACAACCCATGACGTGCAATCGCATTGTTTCCAAATTCTCAACAATTCAAATCATTCGGCTGAATTGAGCGCCCCACTCGGCTGAGCAGCGCGATTCTGCGTTGTGAGAGCGGCTTTTCCCCTAAACGACAGGATTTTCACACCTACATCTACATTAATTGATTGTGAATCTCATGGTGGCGCCCGCTTTCAAATTGATGCGCCACACCGATAAACAACCAAGTTCGCTCGTCTGAAAGCCTTGAGGAATTCGAGGTTAATTAATGTGAAGGGAAGCAAGTGCCAGTATTATACTTATACGAACTATCAAGCTTTTCTGTCGGTCCCCCTAATGAGGGCGGCGGCGGCGGCGGCGCGATTGGCACACCAGATCACACGATTACTACTGGCGCGACGCTTAGCGTTATCGAGATCGATGTAACCGATAACGACAACATCATCAGTGAGAACGGTGGCAATAACCAAGTTCTCACCAATGCGACAACAATCAATGGCGTAAGCTATCCCGCGGGAACGCAAATTCGCATCGATTATTACCTGACAGCAGCGGACGGTGAAGTCGTCGCTTCTGTTTCCGTTGGTGGGGGCAATTCAGGTACAGACATAAGCCAAGGGCTCGTCTCAACAGAGCCACTTTTGCCAAATCAAAGCTATGACTTCACTGAGGAATCAAACGCGAATCCAGACTTCACACCGTCTGCGGAAGATCAGTTTTACACCGATTTCATTGTCTGTTTCGCTGGTGGCACGCAAATTTTGACACGTAACGGTCGTATCTGCGTCGAAGATCTAGAAATCAACGACGAAGTCATGACAATGGACAACGGCTATCAACCGATCCGCTGGATCGGGTCGCGCACATTGGATTCCATTGATCTTGCAGTTAACCCGAACTTGAGACCGATTAGAATTGAAGCAGGCGCCCTCGGTGACGGCGTCCCAGAGCAAGACCTGCTTGTCTCCCCGCAACACCGAATTTTTGTCCGCTCGATTGTGGCGCAACGTATGTTTGGCGAATCTGAAGTTTTGATCCCTGCCAAGAAACTCTTGGGGCTTGAAGGGATTAGCGTCGATCAGGACACGACATCGGTGACCTATACCCACTTCTTGTTCGCCAAGCACGAAATCGTATTTGCGAACGGCGCGCCAACCGAAAGTCTGTTTACCGGACAGGAAGCTCTTAAAGCGGTTGGTCCCGCTGCGCGCCGTGAAATTACGGCCTTGTTTCCGGAAATCGTTTCTGCTGATTTCAGCCCAAGCCCAGCGCGTTTCATTCCTGAAAAGGGGCATGCGATGCTCTCGCTTGCGGGCCGTATCAAGAAGAACAGCAAGCCTGTGTTGGAACAACCGATCCAATAATCGCTGCATCCCTAAATGCGAAAGTGCGTCGTAGGTTTTGAACCGTCTTAGGCTCGATCAAATGCTCAGCTAATCTTCTTCCTGAACAAAATTGCCGTCGGTCGTTTAAACCCATCATGTGTCGTTCGCGCAATTTCACGGTAACCTAACGCCTTGAAGACAGCATGAACCTCGACCAGTTCCACGCGGCTTTGCAGCTCTAACCAATCATACCCAAGCACCACCGCGCGTTCCTCGGCCAGTTCCATCAACGCACGGCCTAACCCTTGGCGCGGGTCCGTCACCGCCAACTTCCCGACATACAGAACCTTCTCCTTCGGCGTCAGGGTCACTGTGCCAACCACAGGGTCTCCGGCCACCCAGAATTCTGCATCATCCGCGGTCCGTTGCAGGCTCTCTAACGTCATCGATTCAAGCGATGATGGCGGGTCAATCCGCCCTTCCATCCCTGCAAATGCGGCACGCATAACATCGAATGCTTGCGCGAGCGCAGGATCATTCGGCTGCAATTGGCGGAACTTGACCCTGTTCACCACACGACCTCCGCGCCCGTGTAATCAAAAAAACCACCCGTTTGCTTGGCACCCAATCCGTCCAATACATTGCACAAATTCGACGCGGCTTCTTTAGGAGTTACCTTTCTGTGGGTAGGGTAGTTTTGCGTGAATTCTGTATCCACGGTCCCGGGATGCAAAGCCACAATGACCGTGTTGGGACGCTTTCGCCCAATCTCAATCGCTGCCCCTCGCACAATTTGATTCAACGCTGCTTTGGAGGCGCGATAAGAATGCCAACCACCGATTTTATTGTCGCCAATAGACCCAACTCGCGCTGACAAAACACCAACCACACTGCGGCGGTCCTGTGGTAGCAATTTTTGGATATGTGCCAAGATGAGCGCAGGTCCGATGGCGTTCACGGCCATAACCCGCGCCATCTGATCGCTGTCTATGGCCGCCAACGACTTTTCAGGTTCTCCACCCGCCGCCAAAGTTCCAATCGCCACAAATACAAGGTCAAACGTGCCCTCAAGCATGGCCACACTCCGCTCAATCGCCGCGGTATCAGTAACATCCAGCCCGTCACCCGAGCGCGACAAGCCAGTAACTTCAAAATCCCGACAGGCCAATTCCAACGCCATAGCGTCACCTATGCCGCCCGACACACCTATAACCAATGCTCTTTTCATACACTCCAATCTAAGCCGTTGCGCCATTAGGTCCACAGAAATTGACAGCACCCCCCTTTTCAATCGCGAACACTGGAGTATAGTCAGCCCCATGATGCAAAACGCACATATCCAGGCCCTCCTCGGCCTCCTCCTTAGTCGCCTCTGAGCGTGCCTTTCGGCGCGACCGCTCAGAGGGTGAGACGCGCCAAGAAATACTAAGGAAATCAAGGAAATACCAAAATGACCGATCAAGTTCTGATCTTTGACACGACTCTGCGCGACGGCGAGCAATCCCCCGGCGCAACAATGTCTCATGACGAAAAACTGGAAATCGCAGAGATGCTGGATGAAATGGGCGTCGATATCATCGAAGCCGGTTTTCCCATCGCCTCAGAGGGTGACTTCAACGCGGTAAGTGAAATCGCAAAGCTGTCCAAGAACGCCCAAATTTGCGGGTTATCGCGCGCCAACTTCAAAGACATCGACCGCTGCTGGGAAGCCGTGAAACACGCATCCAAGCCGCGTATCCACACGTTCATTGGCACCTCACCGCTGCACCGCGCGATCCCGAATCTCGACATGGATCAAATGGCGGAACGCATCCACGACTGCGTCACCCACGCCCGCAATCTGTGCGACAACGTGCAGTGGTCCAGCATGGACGCGACCCGCACCGAATGGGATTTCCTAAAGCGCACCGTTGATATTGCCATCAAAGCAGGCGCGACCACGATCAATATTCCAGACACCGTGGGCTATACCGAACCCGTGGAATCCGCCGATCTGATCAAGCGTTTGATTGAAGAAGTTGATCGTGCCGATACGGTTATTTTCTCAACCCATTGTCACAACGATCTGGGGATGGCGACAGCGAACTCATTGGCGGCTGTTCAGGGCGGCGCGCGACAAATTGAGTGTACAATCAATGGCCTAGGCGAACGCGCAGGGAATACTGCGCTGGAAGAAGTCGTTATGGCAATGAAGGTTCGCAAGGACGTGATGCCGTATCGTACTGGCATTGATACCACTAAAATCATGAACATCTCGCGCCGCGTTGCGACGGTTTCCGGCTTTAACGTGCAGTTCAACAAAGCCATCGTCGGCAAGAACGCATTCGCCCATGAATCCGGCATCCACCAAGACGGCATGCTGAAAAACCGCGAAACGTTCGAGGTCATGCGCCCTGAGGATGTTGGTCTGTCCGGAACGTCCCTGCCGTTGGGCAAACACTCCGGCCGTGCCGCGCTGCGCGCAAAGCTGACTGAGCTGGGCTTCGAGATGGGCGACAACGAACTGAAAGACGTGTTCGTACGCTTCAAAGACTTGGCTGACCGCAAGAAGGAAGTCTTTGACGACGACCTGATCGCGCTGATCCGCCAAAACGATACTGAAGATGATCGTCTGAAGCTGAAAGACCTGACCGTCATCTGCGGTATGAATGGCCCGCAAAAGGCGACGATGGTTCTGGAAGTCGATGGGACCGACCACACGACCCAAGCCACAGGCGATGGCCCAGTTGATGCGACCTTCAACGCTGTTAAGGCCCTGTTTGACCACAACGCACGCTTGCAGCTGTACCAAGTGCATGCAGTCACTGAGGGCACCGACGCGCAGGCGACTGTATCGGTTCGCATGGAAGAAGACGGGCGCATCGCAACAGGCCAGTCAGCAGATACAGACACGGTGGTTGCCTCTGCAAAGGCGTACATCAACGCGCTTAACCGATTGATTGTAAAGCGTGAAAAAACTGCGCCGGGGTCTGATACTGCAGGTATCAAATACACGGATGCGGGTGAGTAACCGCTACCTAACAAACCTCGCGCCGGATGACGTCGCGGGGTTTTACGACGGTTTTCGCCGCCTTCTTTCGGACGTTTGCGGTGCCAAAATCGAAAGTGCCCCAGAAGCAGCAGACGCCCTTATCGCGCAAGTCGCGACAATAACCGATGAACCAATCGGCTTAGAGGCAAGGCTCGCGCTCACGCTTTTGGCCGACCTCAAATCAAACGGTGAGTTGGGCCGTTTATGGTTCGGGCGCGGAACAATAACAGGTCGAGTACAGCCCTATTCATTGATTGTTGAGGACCTTTCTCGAATTGACGTGACGTGCCCCAGCGTTGGGTTTGTTCGCTTTAGAAAGGGAAACCCTTGGTTTGCCTTGCAGTCCGCCGATATCGCGAAGGACATCTGCACAGTTCAAGTGCTCGAACGCCGAATGCGACGTAAACAGGTTGAACTTGTCCAAGCACAATCCACCGGCCGCCCGCTGCTTCGCGCGTTCTTGTACCAAGTTCTTGCTGAGTTTGACGGAGGCCAAAGCGTTATAATCATGGATTCTCCACCATCCATTGAGCCTATACGTGAAACGTTTACCCAAATTTTGGGAACACCCCTCGATCTTGAAAACACAATGTTTTTCGAGAGGGAGAATACATTTGTACGGGTTTCATGGGTCGGTTTTTGGACCGTTACCCTTTGGATACCGAATGCCAATGCGCCGCACTTGATATCCGATGACGTTTGCAAAGCTCTGTCGTTCCACCCTGACAGCCTAAAACCAGTCAAATAACCTGTCCCTAAACAGCGATATCACGCCCATCGCGGCACCATCCCCCCTTCCCCCCAAAGCCCCCGCGCCCTATAAGCGCGCAGGTCCGTATCCAAAGGGGAGTCGCGGGCGATCTTTCTGTGGGAACGGCACTATAATGTTTGGCTTAGGCAATCTCTTCTCGTCCGATATGGCAATCGACCTCGGAACAGCGAACACGCTGGTCTATGTCAAAGGCAAGGGGATCGTTCTGTCAGAACCGTCCGTTGTTGCCTACCATATGAAAGACGGCGTTCGTAAAGTGCTGGCCGTGGGCGAAGACGCGAAACTGATGCTGGGTCGTACGCCAGGGTCCATCAGCGCGATCCGTCCAATGCGTGAAGGCGTGATTGCCGACTTTGACACCGCCGAAGAGATGATCAAACACTTCATCCGCAAGGTGCATAAACGGTCCACGTTTTCCAAGCCGAAGATCATCGTTTGTGTACCTCATGGCGCTACTCCCGTTGAAAAACGCGCTATTCGTCAATCTGTTCTCTCAGCTGGTGCGCGCCGCGCCGGTCTGATCGCAGAACCCATCGCTGCCGCCATTGGTGCGGGCATGCCGATCACTGATCCCACAGGCAACATGGTTGTCGACATCGGTGGTGGTACGACCGAAGTTGCGGTTCTGTCCCTTGGTGACATCGTTTACGCGCGTTCTGTGCGCGTTGGTGGTGACCGCATGGATGAAGCGATCATTTCTTACCTGCGCCGTCAGCATAACCTGTTGATCGGTGAATCCACCGCTGAGCGTATCAAAACATCCATCGGCACCGCACGTATGCCTGATGATGGCCGTGGCCAGTCCATGATGATCCGTGGTCGTGATTTGCTGAACGGTGTGCCAAAGGAAACCGAAATTTCACAGGCGCAAGTCGCCGAAGCCCTTGCAGAACCTGTTCAGCAGATCTGTGAAGCGGTTATGACAGCCCTTGAAGCAACACCACCCGACCTCGCGGCAGACATCGTTGATCGCGGTGTTATGCTCACAGGCGGTGGTGCATTGCTCGGCGAACTTGATCTTGCGCTGCGCGAACAAACGGGCCTCGCGATATCGGTTGCTGATGAAAGCCTGAACTGTGTGGCACTCGGCACCGGTAAGGCACTGGAATACGAGACGCAATTGCGTCACGTTATTGACTACGACAGCTAAGTTAGGGGCAGATCTTGGCCCGGGATAGACAGCAATCTGAGGATTTTGTAAGCCCCGTCCGGCGTTTGTTGGTCGGCATGCTGGTGCTGTTCATGCTCGCAACTTTCCTAATCTGGCGCATCGATAACCCCCGCGTTGAGCGCTTTCGCATGATGGTGATTGATGCCGTTGTGCCGAATTTTGACTGGGCAATGGCACCAGTGACGGGTGTTGCGAACCTATTGTCTGATTTTCAATCCTATCAACGCCTTGCCCAGCAAAACTCGGACCTACGACGTGAATTGCAGGACATGAAAAGCTGGCGTGAGGCGGCTATTCAACTCGACCAAGAAAACGCCCGATTGCGCGACCTGATCAACGTCCAACTCGACCCACAACTGACGCGGATCACGGGTGTAGTCATGGCTGACTCGGGCTCTCCGTTTCGTCAATCTGTTCTACTTAATGTAGGCGCGCGTGATGGTATTCTTGACGGATGGCCCGCAATGGATGGCATTGGTCTTGTCGGGCGTATCTCCGGTGTTGGCGAAGAAACATCGCGTGTGATCCTCGTGACAGACACTTCTAGCCAGATCCCAGTTACGATCCAGCCATCCGGCCAGCGTGCTATTTTGTCGGGTGACAATACGATCAACCCGTTGCTGCAATTCATCGAAGACCCTGACCTTGTGAAACCGGGGGACCGTATCGTAACTTCAGGCGACGGAGGCGTGTTTCCAGCTGACCTATTGGTGGGCCAACTTGCGCGCGGTACGGACGGTCGCCAACGCGCGCGCCTGTCTGCTGATTTAGAACGCCTTGAATTCCTACGCGTGCTGCGAAGCCAGCCAAATGCGCGTATTGAAGAAGCGGGTACCCTCCTTGCACCGACGTTCCAGCCGCAGCTTCCGGTCGAGCCTGAACCTGAAGCCGAGGGCGGCTCCGATGGCTGACAACGACCTTTCTCGTCGTAGATGGATCGGGCGCATCACATTTGCCTTGCTTTGCCTCTTCATCATTTTTACGCACCTCATTCCGCTTGAAATAGTCCCCCCAAGTTTTGGTGGCAGCACCCTCATTCCGATTGAACAGCGCAGCGCAGCGCAATCTGGCGTGGCCGAGGTTGAACAGTTTTTCGACCCTGTTCGATGGATCGCGCCGCAATTCTTGGTCCTCCTTGCGGCGACTTGGGTAACGCGGCGCCCGTCGTTCGCACCCGTCTGGGTCATTGCGGTCGTCTTCTTGCTTGCTGACTTCCTGTTTCAACGCCCGCCTGGGTTATGGGCGGCTTTGGTTCTTATCCTCACGGAAATCTTGCGCGGACGATCGCGGTCAATGCGGACCCTACCGTTTTGGTTGGAATGGGCGACCGTTGCTGCAGGCATCGTGGCGATTTCGGTCATCTACTGGGTCACATTGTCGATAGTTCTTGTTCCACCGGGGACGCTGGGGCTGGCATTGATCCAGTTAACCCTTACATTGCTGGCATATCCGCTTGTTGTGTTCGTGTCTTATGCGTTGTTTGGCGTAAGCCGCCCAGCGCCAGGCGAAACAGACGAATTAGGACACCGCATATGAGGTTGGTCTTATGAAAAAAGGTCCAAAGGAGACCGAGGAAGGCGCCCGCCGCTTGTCCCGTCGCGCCATGTTGCTTGGATCGGCGCAGGCCGCCATTGTCGCGACTTTGGGGGCGCGGATGGCGTCTATGCAGGTTGATCAAGCGGACACGTTTCGCATGTTGGCCGAGGAAAATCGCATCAACATCGGCCTGATCCCGCCTGCCCGCGGCTTGGTTTATGATATCAACGGTGTCGTACTGGCAGACAATGAACAGCATTATTCCATCACAATGACCCGCGAAGGCGCGGGAGACGTGGATGAAGTTCTGGCCCGATTGGACCGGATCATCGCGTTGGACCCCGAACGCCTTGAAAAGGCGCGCGGTGAGTTGAAAGCACGCTCGCCTTTCGTCCCTGTGACTGTCGCGGAACGCATTAGCTGGGAAGACGTTTCCCGCGTAACCGTAAACGCCCCCGCGTTGCCCGGTGTTGTCGCCGAATTGGGTCGTAGCCGGATCTATCCGCAGGGACCCGACATGGCCCATGTCGTTGGATACGTTGGTCCTGTGTCCGACTACGACCTTAGCCAGATCGACGACCAAGATCCTTTACTGCAAATTCCGCGCTTTCAGATCGGTAAAACGATGGTCGAAAATCGGATGGAACGCGACCTGCGCGGATCTGCTGGCACCAAGCGTGTCGAAGTTAACGCCGCTGGCCGCGTAATGCGCGAACTTGACCGTGTTGAAGGGATCCCCGGCGCTGATGTGCAACTAACCGTCGACGCGCGCCTTCAAAACTACGTCCAAGCGCGGCTTAGCGGTGAATCCGCGGCCGCAGTTGTTATCGACGTCACAAATGGCGACGTCGTTGGTATCGGTTCGGCACCGAGCTATGATCCAAATGTCTTCGTGACGGGAATCTCAACGAAGCTTTGGGACGAACTCAACGAACGAGAAGTTGAAGCCCCGCTTCACCGCCGCCCATTGGCTGCAAAAACCGTTCAGGGGACCTATCCACCCGGATCTACGTTCAAGATGGTAACAGCCTTGGCTGCGCTGGAAGACGGAAAAGTCGACGCCGACGAAACCGTGCGCTGCGTAGGCCATACCGATGTATTTGACGTGCGCTTCCACTGCTGGCGCCGTTCCGGTCATGGCAACATGAACCTGAATGAAAGCCTGAAACAGTCTTGTGACGTTTACTATTATGACATCGCCCAGCGCGTCGGCATCGACAAGATCGCAGCAATGGGGCGCAAGCTCGGCCTTGGGGAGCGCCACGAATTGCCCATGTCTGCCATCCGCTCTGGCATTATGCCCGACAAAGCATGGAAGCGCGAAGCACGCGGTGAAGATTGGCGCATTGGTGACACCGTTAACGCGAGCATTGGACAGGGCTATGTTTCGACGTCACCGCTGCAACTTGCGGTGATGACCGCGCGTATTGCGACGGGTCGCTCTGTAACACCGCGCCTTGTTCGCTCAATTGATGGGGTCGAAGAACCTTCAGGTGCAGGCGAAAGCCTTGGGCTGAACGAAAACAACCTGCGCCGAATTCGAAGCGCGATGTATGATGTCTCGAACCATTCGCGCGGCACCGCTTACCGCACGCGCATCGCCGCGCAAGAATTCCGCATGGCGGGTAAAACCGGTACGTCACAGGTACGCCGAATTACGCAGGCCGAGCGCGATGCCGGCGTAACGCGCAACGCTGATCTGCCATGGAACCGCCGTGACCACGCGCTGTTTGTGTCTTTCGCCCCAGCTGACAATCCGAAATACGCAGTTGCCGTTGTGGTTGAACATGGCGGCGGTGGCTCGACAGCGGCGGCACCCATTGCACGCGATGTCATGCTCCAAGCGCTTTATGGTGGAACGCCTCCGCTCTCTGCCTATCCATCCGCATCACGCAGCGCGATCGCGGCGCAACAGCGTCGCTTAGAGCCACTGTTGCGCGAAATCCGGCCCGGCCGTGACACGGACGAAGCCTAATGAGCTATCTCGCATATCAATTCAAAGACGTCCCGGTCGGGTTTCGCAAACTTTTGTTCCTGAACTGGCCGGTCGTGTTTTTGATCACCGCAGTGTCTGGCTTTGGCTTCCTGATGCTCTACTCGGTTGCGGGCGGATCAATGAACCCTTGGGTCACGCCGCAAGTCCAGCGCTTTGGCCTTGGTCTGGCTGTGATGGTCAGCATGGCGATGGTCCCCATCTGGTTTTGGCGCAATATGGCTGTGGTAGGTTACTTGGTTGCCCTTATTTTGCTCGTCGCCGTCGACATCGTGGGTGTCGAGCGCAATGGGTCCCAACGTTGGCTCGACTTGCGTTTTATGGACTTCCAGCCCTCTGAAATGATGAAAATCACACTCATCATGTTGCTGGCCGCCTACTACGATTGGCTGCCGCTGAGCAAAGTCAGTAAACCCGTTTGGATCCTCGTCCCGCTTCTTTTCATCGCCGCACCGGCTTACCTCGTCCTCAGCCAACCTGACTTGGGGACCACGATCCTTTTGGTGTCAGGCGGCGGCGCGATCATGTTTTTGGCGGGTGTTCACTGGGCCTATTTTGCGACTGTGATCGGTGCAGTTATCGGGCTGGTTACGGCTGTTTTCCAGTCTCGTGGCACGGGTTGGCAGGTGTTGAAGGATTACCAATATCGCCGCATCGATACGTTTATCGATCCCACCCAAGACCCGCTTGGTGCGGGCTATCACATCACGCAAGCCAAAATTGCGCTTGGGTCTGGGGGCTGGACGGGGCGTGGATATATGCAAGGCACCCAAAGCCGGCTGAACTTCCTGCCGGAAAAACATACCGACTTTATTTTCACGACCCTAGCCGAAGAGTTCGGCTTCCTCGGCGCTTTCGGCCTTCTTATTCTTTATGCCCTCATCATCATCTTCTGTGTGCAATCCGCGGTGACGAATAAGGACCGCTTCGCGTCCCTCATAACGATGGGTGTCGCCGTGACATTCTTCCTGTTCTTTTCGGTGAATATGGCGATGGTGATGGGCCTCGCCCCCGTCGTTGGTGTGCCGTTGCCACTGGTCAGCTATGGTGGTTCTGCGATGCTGGTTCTGATGGTGGCTTTCGGGTTGGTTCAATCCGCGCACGTCCATAAGCCACGTTAACTGAGGTTCCCATGATCCGCGCATTGTTCTCAGCTGGCGATCACGTTTGGCCTGAATACCTTGAGGCACTGCCGCCTGCCTTTAACACTGAGGGGCTAATCGTTGACCTCTCGCGCAGCCACGCCCCAGAAACGGTCGATTACATCATCGCTGCCCCAAATGGCCCCGTACAAGATTTCAGCCCTTACACATTCTGCAAAGCGGTCCTGAACCTTTGGGCGGGCGTTGAAGATATCGTTTCGAACGAAACGCTTACGCAACCGCTCGCGCGGATGGTTGACCCTGGTTTGACAGACGGGATGGTGGAATGGGTGGTTGGCCATGTCATGCGCCATCACCTCGGCATAGACGCGCATATATTGGGGCAAGACGGTGAGTGGCGTACGGATTACCCACCTTTGTCGCGGGAACGCCCTGTCACCATCCTCGGCCTTGGCGAACTCGGTGCTGCCTGTGCGCAGATGCTAGCCACGCTCGGATTTCCCGTAACGGGATGGAGCCGTTCGCAGAAAACCATTCAAGGTGTAACATGCCTCGCTAGCGACACTGGGCTAAAGAAAGCTCTGACAGGGGCAGAAATCATCGTCCTGCTCCTGCCCCTTACGGACGCCACAACAAACATACTAAACGCAAAGACCCTTGCGTTGCTTGCAGACGGCGCCTTCATCATCAACCCGGGCCGCGGACCACTTATCGATGACGACGCTCTTGTCGCCGCACTTGATGCCAATATCGCGCACGCCACACTGGATGTCTTTCGAACCGAACCCCTTCCCGAAAACCACCCGTTCTGGAAACACCCACAGGTCACGGTGACACCGCACATCGCATCCACAACGCGCGCGAAAACGGCCGCCACATGCATTGCAGAAAACATCCGCCGCGGCGAAGCTGGGGAACCGTTTCTGTACCTCGTGGACCGAACCAAAGGATACTAAATCCCGCTTTCTTTGGCTCTTAAATACTCATTTTATTGGCTACAACTTAATGCAACTTTGGCGGTTTATTTGGGTCCATCCCCGGGTTCGCTCCAGGTTGGCTCGGCATCTGCGGGCTTGGCAGATCGAACCGCAACCCGACCTTTGCAACGCGTTCAGACACCGGATCACCGCCTTCAAGATGGGCGACATCCAACATGCCCGCATCGATCCCTGAAAACACCAAAGCTTCGTTGACCGCCGCCGTTAACGCACCTTCCGCGCCTTCAACGGTCCCGACAAACGCAAGCATATGCCCGCGTCCGCCACCTTCATAGGTAACGCCGCACAAATAGGCTTCAACCGCGAGCCCAGCCGCAGTCGCTAACTTGCGATCAAGCGCTTCGAGCAATACTTCTGGCAACCCTTTTGGCGCCGTCAATTCGGTGATTTGGCCGTCAACCTCTTCAGGGTCATTCCCAAGCGTTTGTGCGAGCCAATCAACAGCTTCGGCCGGCACCAACATCGCGGACGGTGCGACACCCATATTCAATGCCATGCCGATACGTTGCCCTGTCAGCATCTGGGCCATACCGCGCCCTGAAAGCGCGGCGTAGGGCGCAATCGCCTTACCGTAGAAATCAACCATGCGTTCTTCGCGATCAAAAATCAGAACGAACTCCTGACCTTCGGCTTCAAACATTGCGGGTGAAATCTGGTCACCCTCGGCTTCGCCTTCCAGCAACATGAACAACTCGCTCTCGGCGAGGCGCTCATAAAACCGCAACCGCGCGACGTCGTCGGCTTCATCAGCAACCATTGCAGCATGGGCGCGGTCGATCTCTGTTACGTCAGTCATTCAAAACCTCTTTCACACGGGCACGCAGGGCGGGCAAAACCTCTTCCTCGAACCACGGATTCTTCTTTAACCATCCGGTATTGCGCCAAGACGGATGAGGCAAGACAAACGTATCAGGCGCATGGTCGCGCCACCCTGCAACAGTTTCACTGACACCTCGCTTCACCCCCAAATGATACCGATGCGCCGATGCCCCAACCAACACCCGCAATCGAACTTGCGAAAGCGTTTTCATCACGCGATCATGCCAAGTTTGGCCGCAAATAGGTGGCGGTGGCAGGTCAGATCCTTTGGCGTCATATCCGGGGAAACAAAACGCCATCGGGACAATCGCCACGCGGGATTTGTCATAAAAATCAAGATCATCAAGCCCAAGCCAGTCCCGCAGTCTATCTCCGGATGGGTCGGTAAAGGGGCGAGCGCTATTGTGAACCTTCATACCAGGGGCTTGGCCGGCGATCAGTATGCGCGCCGAGGACGAAAACCAAACGACGGGGCGCGGTTCATGGGCGGTCTTGGTTGCGCGAAACCGCTCGGCGCATATTCGGCAGTCGTTGATTTCGTCGCTCAAGGTCATTTACTCTAAATACGGGTTTCCCGCCTATTCACCAGCGGATGCACGCAATTATGCGCGTCTTTCACGATTTCGGGACTTAAGCGTTGAAAATTTTAGGTCTACACCGACATATTATAGCCAGATTGTTCTCTTATTGGAGACAATGAAGGGGTAATCTGTCACGTAAGGCGGAAAGACCAACAATCGCCCCGAACCGAGGTAGTATAGGCATTCAATGCTTGAGTTTGTGAACGTCAGTAAGTCCTTTTGGACCGGCACCCAGCGCAAGGTAATCCTTGATCGCGCGAGTTTTCGCGTGGAGCTTGGCAACTCGCTCGGTATCTTAGCGCCAAACGGCACGGGTAAAACCACGATCATCAATATGATGGCGGGCTTGGAAAAGCCTGACGAAGGACAAGTAAACCGCAACTGTCGCGTTTCATTTCCGCTCGGGTTTATGGGTGGCGTCGTGAATCGCCATACGGCGATGGAAAACAGCCGCTATATCGCGCGGCTTTATGGCCTTGATCCCGATTACGTCGAAGCATTTTGCCGTTGGATGACCGGAATTGATGAATATTTCGATATGCCCATCGGCACATACTCGTCCGGAATGAAGGCACGTTTTACGTTTTCGTTGATGCTCGCGCTCGACTTTGACATTTACCTGATTGATGAGGGCATGCCCCAAACCACCGATGCTGAGTTCAACCGCAAAGCCGGTGAAGTTCTCAGGGAACGGTTAGCCACCACGACGGTCATCATCGTATCACACCAAGCGGAAACGCTTGAAAAATTCGCCCGGTCTGCTGCCGTCCTTCGGGATGGTCAGTTGACCATGTTTGACACCTTGGAAGAAGCGAAACAGCTCTATGACTACGAAGCCCAAGGCACAGAAATTCCGGATACGACGCGGTTCCAGCACGGCTAACGCCGCAGCGACATCGTCCGATCCTACACTCGACACAGCCGCCCCGACTTCGCCTTCGGCGCAGGGCCATTCTCAAGGTGTGGGCGGTGCAATGTCAGGTACTGTCGACAGCGCAAACACTGTTACCGCCGAAACAGACATTGATGCGATCCGCCAAGAAGGGCTGACCGGACGCCAATTGCGTATGGCCCGCCGCGTCGCCCAAAAGAGCGGTTTTGCGGTGACATCTGATTTCGACGCGGTTCGCCAGTTGCGCCAACATGGGATTGACCCGTTTCAGCGTGCAAATGTACTTGAGCTTGTGACCCCTGACGACGGGCAAACCAACGTCGCAGCCGGCCAGATGCGGGCGGCCACGGCCAAAGTTCCCGCCGACCAAGCAAGGGTGCAACTTCCCCAAACCGTGCAGCGCAAAACAAGTTTACCGTCAACGCAACTCGGACCAGGTGAAAATCCTGCTGAGCGCCGCGCAAGTGAAATCGGCCGCATTCAACGCGACATCGCAAAACGCCGCCGCCGCAATATCGCGTCCCTGATAGGGCGTTTGGCGATGTTTGTTCTTCTTCCAACAATCGCTGCTGGCTTTTACTTTTTTACAATCGCAACGCCGATGTATGGAACAAAATCCGAATTCATTATCCAACAGGCAGAAAGCCAAGGCGGAGGCGGTTTGGGCAGCTTGTTCCAAGGAACCGGCCTTGCCACGCAAACCGACAGCACCACGGTGCAGTCGTTCATGACCTCGCGTGAGGCCTTTTTGCGACTAGACGAAGAACACGGATTTACCGAGCATTTCTCTAACCCTGACATTGATGCCATCCAACGCTTAGACGAGGACGCGACACGTGAAGCGGCTTACGCAATGTTCCAAGATCTTGTGAAAATTGGTCTCGATCCAGCCGAAGGCATCCTCAAAATGGAAGTCATCGCCGCTGACCCGGTCAAGAGTCAGGACTTTTCCGATGCGCTTATCAGGTATGCTGAAGAACAGGTTGACCAGCTGACCCAGCGCGTGCGCGAAGATCAAATGTCAGGCGCTCGAGCCAATTTCGAATTGGCGCAGCAACGTCGCCAAACTGCCCTTACTGAATTGATCACCATTCAGCAGGAAACCGAGACAGGTCCCGTCGGTGCAGAACAGGCCGCATTGCAACAACGTATCACGACCCTACAAGTCGAGCTCGATCAGGAGCAATTGAACCTCGCAGGGTTCGCGGGTGTTCGCCGGCCGAACGAGGCGCAGGTACGGGCGACGGAAAACAGCATTGCGCAGATCGAAAACCAAATCGCCTTGCTCAGAAGTCAAATGTCCAGCGAAGGCTCTTTGACGACAAACGATGCGCGTTTGCGCGTTGCTGAGGAAAACTACGCCTTTGAAGTTTTAAACGTTCAAACCGCACAATCGACCTTGTCGACTGCTGAAATCGAAGCAAACCGTCAGGTACGTTATTTATCTGTGTCCGTTGCCCCAATCGCGCCGGATGAGCCGACTTACCCAAGATCGTTTGAGAACACGCTGTTGGCCTTCCTGATTTTCTCAGGCATCTATCTGATGATCTCGCTCACAGCCTCGATCTTGCGTGAACAGGTCAGCGCGTAACGGAAAACAAAGGCGGATGGCTACACGATGAAAGATGTAAAGATCGGGTCGATTACGGCCTCCAACGACCGCCCATTGACGGTCATCGCAGGCCCCTGCCAACTCGAAAGCCTTGATCATGCCCGTATGATCGCCACCGAAATGGCCCGTGTTTGCGATGCTTACGGCGCGCAGTTCGTGTTTAAAGGCAGCTACGACAAGGCCAACCGCACATCGCTTTCAGGCAAGCGCGGTCTTGGACTGGACGAAGGTCTCGCGATCCACGCGGCAATCAAGGCCGAGTTCGGTTGCCCCGTTTTGACGGACATCCACACCGCTGAGCAATGTGCGCCTGTCGCTGAGGTTGTCGACATCCTACAAATTCCCGCGTTTCTGTGCCGCCAGACGGATCTGCTGCTTGCCGCAGGCGAAACTGGCGCGGTTGTGAACGTCAAGAAAGGCCAGTTCCTTGCGCCTTGGGACATGGCCAACGTGGTTGGCAAAATCGAATCCACGGGAAATGAACGCATCATGTTGACGGAACGTGGCGTGTCCTTTGGCTACAACGCACTGGTGGCCGACATGCGGTCCCTGCCTGAAATGATGAAAACTGGGTATCCGGTGGTGATGGACGCAACCCACGCCGTTGCCCAGCCCGGCGGCCTTGGCGGATCAAGCGGCGGTCAGCGTGAATTTGCTCCGGTTTTGGCACGCGCAGCAGTTGCACAAGGCATCGGTGCGGTTTTCCTTGAAACACACGAAGCCCCAGACAACGCCCCATCCGATGGCCCGAATATGATCGCGCTTTCCGATATGGACGGCGTCATGAAGACGTTGATGGCGATTGATGGCATCGCGAAGGCCGACCCAATTCGTCTGTAACGCACTCTGGTCAGTCAGATTCGAACCCCTTAAGGTCGCCGTATCAATTTTAAAACGGCGACCCATTATGCATTTCCTTCGCGTCTTCACATTCCTTGCTCTCCTGTTACCTGCCGTCCCGATGGCCGCCCAAGAGGCACCATCCGGCACGATCACCACGGAACAAAGCGGTGAAATGGACGCGAATATCGCTGTTCGTATTCGTGAAATCCTTGGCGAGCTGGGCAATTACGAAGATGTCACCGTTACGGTCTCTGATGGCGTCGTTACCCTGCGCGGCACCGCCAATTCACGCAATGAAGCACAAGACCTCGACGCGCTTGTAACGCGGGTTGAGGGCGTGGTCGCCATCAAGAACGACGTGTCTGAAACCACAGACATCGTCCGCCGCCTTGATCCCGCAATTGAGCGTTTCATGGGCAGGGTCGAACAATTGCTCATTCAGCTCCCCCTCGCCCTTATCGCGCTTACCGTTTTCCTGATCATCATTTGGGTCGGCATGTCCGTCGCCCGCTGGAAGAACCCGTGGAACCGCCTCGCGCCAAACGCCTTTATTGCTGACCTATTCCGGACAATCGTGCGCATTGCTTTCGTGATCGCCGGCATCGTCATTGCGTTAGACATCATGAACGCAACAGCTTTGTTGTCGACGATCCTTGGTGCTGCTGGTCTGATTGGTTTGGCGATTGGTTTTGCCGTGCGCGACACAGTTGAGAATTTTATCGCCTCTGTGATGCTGTCCATCCGTCAGCCATTCCGCCCAAACGATGTGGTCGAGATCAATGGTGATCAAGGTAAGGTCATCCGCCTAACCAGCCGCGCGACTATCTTGCTGAGCTTTGATGGCAACCACATCCGAATCCCCAACGCGACGGTTTTCAAAAGTCGGATCATCAATTTCAGTCAAAACCGCGAACGCCGTTTCATGTTCACCATCGGCATCGACAGCAGCGCGGATCTTGGCGCAACGCGTGAGCTCGCGGTAACGACGACGCAAAACTTACCCTTTGTTTTGAACGAACCCGCCGCAAATGCTTGGATCGGTGACATCACTGATGCAGGTATTGAAATCGTTGTGGTCGGTTGGATCGACCAAATCGAAACATCCATGAGCTTAGCCCGCGGAGAGGCGTTACGCCTTGTTAAGCGCGCGATTGAGGCTTCTGGCGTTGCCCTCCCGAATACGACCTACACGTTGCAAATAGACGGTTCTACGCCCTCAATGGACGGCCCTGCAGCCGCGAACCCGGCTAAGCCACAGCCAATTCAGGAAAGCGCCGAAGTCGCCGTTGTGAACGCCGAAGCCGAAGGCGCACTTGATCGGATGATCGACGCAGAGCGCGAAGAATCCGACGGCGAAGACCTGCTGCGAGATGACGCCGCAAAGGAATGAAGAATTAGCAGTTTTTGTGGGTTGATCCCCTGTCGGGATTTGCGTATCACCCACCTCGCTGATGGGGTGTAGCCAAGTGGTAAGGCAACGCTTTTTGGTAGCGTGCACCGTAGGTTCGAATCCTACCACCCCAGCCAGCTCCTCTCGACCATAATTTCAGTGTTAGCGGTGCACTAAAGGGGCCCAAATGCCCCAATAAGTGCCCCTAGGTCTGAGGATGATCGCATGTACCCTTTGGCACCGCTAGAGAATTAAGGTCGAGTAGAACGTATCAAGATCACCTTGATCAACGACAACGCTCCCATAAAGCGTGATCGACTGACCATATCCCAACTGAACGAAGAATCCGCCGTCATTCGTAACCGAAACGTGTTCGGCAGCCCATGCTTCTGTGTTTGCGTACACATCCAAAAGACCAAAATCTGACAGGTCAATCAAATCTTGGGTCGCGCCCCTAAACTGGTGGTCCAAAATAGTGTCGTGGTGGGTGCCATTTGACGACAAGAATACGAAAGCATCACCGCCGCCACCGCCCTGTATTTCGTTGTTGCCGGTACCTGCCTCAATTACGTCAACGCCCGCACCACCAGAAATGGTATCAGAACCAGCGCCCCCATAAATTTCATCGGCGCCGGAACCGCCATCAAGTTGATCTTGTCCTCCACCTCCGAACAGATGGTCGCCGTTGGCGCCACCCGAGATCGCGTCGCGTCCTGCACCACCGTAAAGGACATCAGCCCCCTCACCTCCGAAAAGTTCATCATTCCCGTTATTCCCAGACAAAATATCGTCGCCACTTCCTCCTAAAAGAATGTCGTTGCCACTCTCGCCGCTTAGGTCGTCTGCTCCCGCGTTACCTGAGATGTGATCGTTCCCACGGCCACCTTCGAGGTGATCTTCACCGGAATTGCCTGACAAAGTGTCATTGCCGCGACCACCGAATAACGAGTCATCAGCAGCACCGCCCCAGAGCACATCATTCCCGTTACCCCCGGTCAGGTCATCATTACCAGCGCCGCCATAGATGACATCGTTACCTGATCCGCCTTGAAGCGCATCTAGGCCAGACTCACCGTACAGAGTATCACCACCCGCACCGCCCAAAACGACATCGTCGCCCGCGCCCCCATGCAGCTTGTCGTTCCCAGAACCACCATCAAGCTGATCGGCGCCATCAAGCCCGTACAAAGTATCGAAGCCGGCCTCTCCAAACAGCTGGTCGTTACCAATTCCGCCGTTGATCAAGTCGTCCAACCCGCCTCCGTGAACGATATCGTCGCCAGCCCCAGCCGAGATCGTGTCATCCCAGCCAGCGCCTTCCAACTCACTAACAGTAATATCATTGACCAAGACATCTGCGGTTGCATCGATATCGGCGAACGGATCGTTTCCTCGGGGGTCCATCGCTCCATCATTGTTGCCTGTCGATTGCGCTGATGAAATTAGCTCTGCGGTTGCGAACTGCCCAGTATCGTCGATGTTGATCAGGTAAACACCACCTGAATTTTCTGTCGCCGGATCAAGGTCATGATCACCACTATTCAAGCCAGCGTACAGGTTCCCCAAACCGTCCATAAACACGGCACCAAAGGCCCCTTGTGGCATTCCAATGATTGTTTCGCCTTCGATTAGGGATTGTATGATCGGAATTTCAGAAACGACCGGAACGCCACCATTTGAAACTGCATTCATGTCGATCACCAAGATACTGCCAGCATTGCCGGAGCTATTTGGGGCAACCACGCCATAGAACAAATTGTTCTCGTGATTGTAGGCAATGTCGTAGATATTGGACGACACCAGGCCAGCGGGAAACTCGAAGGTTTCTACGCGTGGGTTACCATCTTCATCAAGATCATCCACATCAACCATAGTTGCCCGATCCAATGTTGAATGGAACGTCCAAAGATTGCCGAAAGCGTCGAAGTCACCGACAAAATCGGGATGAGATCCGTCACCCAACCGATAAACCTGCCCTGTGGCATCCATCATAATGAGCGAGTTCACATCAAGCGGGTTTCCTAGGGCGTCAACACCGTTGGACCGCGCGTAGCCGTAGATCAAATCATCTTCGGCGTTAAACCCGATTGCATTGATCTTGAAGCCTGTGTCGCTACCCACACTCGTATAGGTCTGAGTTTCTGTATCGAAAATTTGCAACTGCCCACTGATGACCTGAAAGAGTTTTGCTTGACCAGGGGCGAAGGCCGCAACGTCGAACGCCCCATCACCTAGGTCGACTGTTTTCTCGTAGGTAATGATGGGACCTGATGTGTCGTAAATTGACGTCGCTGTTCCGTCAGACTCTGCTGTTCGAATAGAGATTCCGGTACCATCACCTACGCCAGAGACCTCATATGTAAGGGTCTCGAACGCACCGCTATCGACCTGTACGGTATCGATTACAACCCCATTCCATAGCACCTCAATTGCTCCTGAAACAAAGCCCCCAGCGAAATTCGCGGCTACATCGACGCTGATCACATAGCTCTTATCAGCATCAGTATCGACGGTTTGCGTCATTGACGTCTGGCCGGTTTCGCTATCATTCGTAACAACCCAATCAGTGCCTTCGAATTGCGCAACAGACCGCCCCACACTTTCGCCGTCGTCGGAAAGCAGGTTTTCGGGAAGATAGTCGCCATAAATTATGTCATTGCCGACACCTCCTCGGATTTGATCTTCACCGGCACCCCCAACAGCAAAGTCGTTACCCTCAAACAGGTTGATCGTGTCATTCGCAGCTCCGCCAAAGGCTTGATCGTGCCCACGGCCGGCGTTCAGAAGGTCGCTCCCTTCTTCGCCAAGCAACAGGTCATCGCCGCCGTCCCCATTTAGGACGTCGCCTCCCGTGCCCCCGCTTAGAACGTCAGCGTTGGCTCCACCGAAAAGGTAATCGACGCCGTTTTCACCAGACAGATTGTCATTTCCGCTACCACCGTAAGCGACGTCGTTCCCAGTCCCCCCGAACAGGACGTCTTTGCCGCCGCCTCCGAACATGTAGTCGCTGCCTTCTTCACCGGACACCAAGTCGTCATCCGCTTGGCCAAGAAGCCGATCGTTCCCGCTTTGACCGAATATATCGTCTTCACCAGTGCCGCCCCAAATGTAGTCGTCGACCCCACCTAAGGCTTCTGCAGATGCAGCGCCTGCGCTCACATCTCCGCCCAACAAGAGATCGTTGCCGCTGCCTCCGAAGATGCTATCGGAACCATTTGACCCATCAACAAAGTCATCACCTGAGCCTGCAAAGCCCTTATCCGCCCCACCGCCAAGGTCGATTGTGTCTTCCCCAGACTGGCCAAATACCTCGTCCGCGCTGCTTGATGAAACGACGTTATCATCGCCAGATTTGCCATAAATGTGGTCAGGGCCAGCGCCACCCTCAATGGTATCGCTCTCTGAAGTCCCGTAAATGTTCCGTGCCATATCGACATCCCTTTCCAAACATAGCCCCAACTTTTGTGGCTAAACACTTTGGAAAGTTATTGCTGGTGTCTAAAGGTATAGGCGGGCGGTCTATCAGTATAGCTGACCCAACTTTGAGTTGGCTGAACATATTAGCCGAATTTTCCTAAACCTCTTTTGAGGTACAGCCAGCTTTCTTCTAAGTTACTGATTTATTAAAATTGCCTGCATTGGGCTGCGTTGGTTTTCCCCTCTGCATCACGAGGGTGCGTAAAGCGGGAATATGCGCGTAAATATACTCGAGATCCTTTCAATTAAGTGGACGGGCTCAATGGAGCATCTGAATCACGTATCGCCGTGGCGCAGTTTATGTTTGGCGTCGATGGCGACCAAAACATTGAACCAATCAAAACCGGGATTTTGTTAGGTTAATCTTCAGACAAAAGAGTGTTCCACCACAAAAAAAATCTCTGCACTTATAAATTTTGCTTTCATGACTTCCATCCTATTCGTGAAGGGCAAAAGGATCACTCGCGCCGAGGCCCAAGTTTTTCTTTCGGAAGTCGTTGCACTGGAATTGGAGCGCGGCCGACCCTTTGCCACCCACATCAGCTAGTCATGCACGTCTTTATTTCTTTTTATCTAAGCTGGTTGAAGGTCAGGAATAAGCAGTGAATATTGATCAATAAGCCCCCACTCCACGAAAGCAGACCATAGCGGCGTTTCAGAAAATTGGTTAGATTGGGCTAGTTCCCGCCATTGGGCCGATCACGGCATTCTTGGGTTCGACCACATAGTGAACAGCAGCTTTCACGAAACTGTCCTAGTTACCGCACTTCCGCAGCGAAGGTCCGTTATCTGACCGAGGTGTTTTTCTCCGTATTTGCAGCCTCGGAAAAGCAGTCATTTGGTGGAAGGTCTCCAAGGTCGGTCCTGTCCCGCGGTCCGGTCATTCCCGCTTTGCTAAATGCTGCGCTGACAATGAATGGCAGCTATGTGGGCTGCAGCCGCAGCGTGGCGACACCAGGCCGAATGTCGGCTTAGGGCTCATAGTCGCCATTAGATCGTTCGCAGCATTCGCACCTGAAAGGTACATTGCGACTGATAGGAACGGCCCATTGCTGCCATTCGCCTCGCCATGCCAATGCTGCATTCGCAACCCGCATAGCGGACATTGATCGATACCGCAGCATTTCAGGAAGCCCAGATGACTGCTGTCTGCTCAGACCAGACATTCTCTGCAGTCACGAAACCCTGTGACGGGCGAATTCGTACAATGCGGGCGGAGTGAGCATTCACAGAGACATTGAAAGCGACCACTTTCAAATGCAAGCGTAAGCTCTGGTTAGGTTTCTCAGCGACGCTGTACCAGACCATTTAGAATAATCTAGCATCCCGAAAACTGTTGTCGATTTCCATTTTTTCAATTCGTGCGACCAACCCTTTTGGCTTACGGTAAAGGCGGCTTTGCCTTCAACAGATAAGCCTCCATCGCTGCGTGATATTGTGACAGCTCTTGCGCGACCACTGGGTGGTTCCGCAGGCGCGCATCATAGGCCAAAACGGCATCTGGCCAATCAATCGGCAATTCGAGAGCTTCTTCAAACGCTCTGATCCATGCAAAGGTCACGGCGAACCCGCAGTCACACATCCAGAGCGTATCAGAGGGCAGTTGATCTGTTTCGAGGAACAGTGCGAGCGATTGTAGATGTTTTGAAATCGTGGCGCCGCCTGTTTTGATAGCTTCGGCGTCACGGCCATCATAGGCAACGTTTGGGTAGATCGCCCGCACGGCAGGTTCCAGACGCGTGTCATGCAAGCGGCTTTTTTCACGGGCTTAGGCGCGTAGGTAAATAGTGTCAGGCAGCATCGGTGTTTCTGGGAACGCCTCTTCGATGTATTCTGCAATTGCTTCGGAATCTGCCAATATCAGATCGCCATGAACCATGGCGGGCAAATTGCCAGAAGGCACCAGCGATTTGTATTCTGCAGAGCCATAGCCCCCCGGTGGTGGCTGCTCTGAAAATGGAACGCCTTTGTGCCGTAACAAAATACGTAGCTTAGCGTTGTAAACCGAAACGGGCACTGCGTAGATCGTTAGCATCTGAGGGTCCTTTATAATAAACAGGCCGCCCGCAGGACAGCGGGCGGCTTTGTTTTCAAATTACACGCAGGACTTATTCAGCAAGCAGTTGCCATTTAACACCGAGCTCATCGAAGAAGCCCTGTTCCTGCTTAAGCGTGATCCATGTGTTCACATAGTTGATCCAAACTTGGTCATCTTGCGGCAAAAGCATCGCGATCGGCGTTGGGGAACGCGCTTCTGCGACTGGAACGATCATCAGCTGTTCGTATTGGGCAACCAGTTGGTTTGCTTCAACGTTCGATGTGATGTTGGCATCGGCACGCCCCGCTAGAACCTCTTGGAAGTCACGGGCTGGGGCTTCGACGATCCGGTGCTCGGCGTCAGGAAAGTACTGACGAACCTGTGTCTCTTGGGTTGTGCCTAGTGTTGCGGCGACAGAAACATCAGGGTTGTTGAGATCATCCCAAGATGTGAAGCGCTCTGCGTTCTCGCGCAGTGTCAAAGGGACGGTCGCCAATGAGAAATAGCTGTCAGAGTAACCAGCCGCTTTCGCACGTGCTGGTGATACGGATGCGGATCCTGTGATGTGGTATTGGCCGGCCGTAACGCCACTGACCAGTGTTTTCCAATCCGTAGCCACGAATTCGACTTCGACACCCAGATCGGCGGCAAGTTCTGTCATTACGTCGATGTCATAACCAACATAGGAATTTGTGGCGACATCGCGCATTGTCATTGGGTTCCAATCGCCCGTCGTGCCGACCTTTAGCACGCCTTCGCTTAGGATTTCATTGAGTGCGGATTGTGCTGACGCGGCTACCGCGCTTGTCGCCAGCAAAACGGTCGTTGCGGCAATTTTGAAAAATTTCATGGGTCTTCCCTCTTGGAGTAACATTCGAGATCTAATTTGCCACTTGTTAGAAGCAATGCAAAGATTGACGTCGGTCCAATTGCACTATTTCAGGCTTCCGCCGCCCCAAAAAGGAAATTCCATGACGAATGATAACGCGCCTATGGTCGAACCCGTGATCAAAATGCGCGATGTTTCTAAGTTTTATGGTGATTTTCAAGCCCTGAAGGCCGTCAATTTGGATGTCGCGCAGGGGGAACGCATGGTGATTTGCGGCCCATCAGGATCGGGAAAATCGACCCTGATCCGCTGTATTAACCGACTTGAGGCGCATGAAAGCGGTCACATTAACGTTAACGGTATCGAGTTGACAGATAATTCAGAAAGCCACGACCAGATTCGAGGTGCGGTCGGGATGGTGTTCCAGCAGTTCAATCTGTTCCCGCATCTAACGGTTCTCGAAAACCTCACCCTTGGCCCGCGACGTGTTCTGAACCTCTCAGACGCAGAGGCAAACGCACGGGCCATGACCTATCTAGAACGGGTGCGTATTCCTGACCAAGCCGATAAATACCCTCGCCAACTGTCGGGTGGTCAGCAACAGCGCGTCGCGATTGCTCGCGCGTTATGCATGGACTCAAAGATACTGCTTTTCGACGAGCCGACATCGGCCCTGGATCCTGAAATGATCGCAGAAGTCTTGGATGTTATGACCGAGCTTGCCTCATCGGGGATGACAATGATTGTTGTGACCCACGAGATGGGCTTTGCGCGCAAAGTGGCGGATACAATGGTGTTTATGGATCAAGGTGAAATCGTCGAGATCGGCCCGCCTGATCAGGTCTTCACCGCGCCAAAGTCGCAACGTTTTGCGACGTTCCTCAAACAAATCTTGCAACACTGAGATGTCCCGCATGAAATGTATCGCGTTATTCGCCACCTTGTTACTGCTCACAGGATGCTCTGGAAACTGGGGCTGGTATGTGGTTGATCCAACCACGCCTAAGGGCTTGATCAACCTCAAGTTCATGCTCTCAGGGATGTATTACACGATCTTGTTGTCTGTCACGGCAATCTCGATTTCTGTGATTGTCGGGCTGCTCGTGGCGTTACCCGGATTGTCCGAAAAGAAAGGCTGGCGCAGGTTCAATCGCACCTACGTGGAAATTGTGCGCGCCGTACCGATCCTTGTGCTGATCTTATGGGTCTACTACGGTCTACCTGCGCTGTCGGGCATCACATTAAACGTGTTTTGGGCCGGTGTTTTGGCCTTGGCTTTATCAGACAGTGCATTTCAAGCCGAGATTTTCCGCGGAGGCATTCAATCGATCGCCCGCGGGCAATATGAAGCGGCGAAATCTGTGTCGTTAAATTATAGCGATACAATGCGTTTTGTGATCCTGCCTCAAGCGATCCGGCGTATCTTGCCCGCATTAGGCAATCAGCTGGTCTACATGCTGAAGATGTCGTCGCTTGTGTCAGTCATTGGAATGCAGGAATTAACCCGCAAAGCAAATGAACTGTCGGTTTCAGAATACCGACCTTTGGAAATATACACGGTGCTTGTGCTAGAATATCTTGTGTTGATCCTTGTTGTATCGGCCTTTGTCCGGCGCTTGGAACGGCGGATGCAAGTAGCAGAAGCGTGAGTATTACACGCGATCTAGACCTGACCCAAGGCCCGCTGCTACCTCATTTTCGCGCTCTTGCTGTACCTGCGGCGTTCGGGATGTTGTTTTCGACGCTGTATAACTTAGTCGATGTTTATTGGGCGGGGCGCCTGTCAACCGAGGCGCAAGCTGGCCTCGCAATCGGGTTCCAAGCGTTCTTTATCATGATGGCTATCGGTTTCGGGCTGGGTGCTGCAATGTCTGCGCTTGTTAGCAACGCCAAAGGATCGCGTGACACCAGCAGTGTGCGAGCTTTCGCTTTACAAGGCATCGCCTTCGGGGTCATCGCGACGCTTATCTTGATGGTTCTCGGATGGATCGTCGGCCCTTACCTGATTGCCCTCGTGTCTGAACCTGGCGGATACCGCGATGCCGCAACGGGTTATTTCAATTGGCTCGTCTTGTCACTGCCCGGTTTTTTCTTGGCTTACGGTGCAAACGGCATCCTACAAGCGCATGGCGACACGGTAACGTTGCAACGCGGTTTGATCGTTGCGTTTTTCGCGAACGTCGTTCTCAATCCGTTGCTTATGTTCGGTGTGCCCGGCATCTGGGACGGTATGGGCTTTAACGGCATCGCGCTGTCCACCGTGATCAGCCAAACGGGGGTGATGCTATGGGTGTTGCGCGGTGTTTTCGCCCTTGATGTGTTGCGCGATGCAAGGCTCGCCGAACTGCGCCCCAACGCCACGAAATTCCGACAGATCACCGCCCAGCTATTGCCGGCAAGCACCGCTATGATGGTGATGTTTATCTCGGGTTTTGTGGTTCAATACGCGTTGAAGGGGTTTGGTGAAGACGCAATCGCAGCCTACGGCGTGGCCCTGCGCATCGAACAAATTCTGCTGCTTCCGGTCTTGGGGATGACGGGTGCGTTGCTTCCCATCATCGGTCAGAGCTTTGGAGCCTCGGATCACCAACGGGTCAAGGATGCGCTGTTTTTGTGTTGGAAAATCGGCTCTGCAATGTCGGTGTTTGCAATGCCTCTTTTATGGTTTGGCGGACGATACGCGATGGGGCTTTTTACCGAAAACCCAGCCGTGATCGATATTGGTGCCAGCTATCTTTTGGTCGATGGTTTTCTTTTTCCCATCTACATGATGCTCTTTGCAATTAATTCCTTTCTACAAGGTCTCAAACGTCCGATCTGGACACTTTGGATCAGTGTCTACCGACAAGGTGTCGGCGTAGCCTTATTCATTTGGCTCTATGTCGGCGTGTTTGGCTTGGACGTGTGGGGCGTTTGGTTTGGGATCGGGACGGCTGTTAGTACAGGCTGGATTGTAGCGCTGCTCGTTGCTCGCCGTGTTGCAAACCAAGAGATTGCAAAATCGTTGGCAACCGCCAATGTTAGGCGCTCAGACACTCACTCAACATTACCACCCTGATAACATCGCCAAGCATCTTGGCAATGAGGCTCAGGGTTTGTTGTCAGTCCAAAATCCATCAAAGAAGACCGTCTCGGTTAGGCTTTGGGGTCATCATAGTCGGCTCTTGAAAAGGAATGCCCCAACTCCACCGGAATGTCTGTATTTGTTGGATGTCTGATACATTATTGCACCCGCAGCGAAGGTCCGCTTCCCGCCCTTGGTGTCAGCTTAGACGACACACATTAGCATTGGTAGGTTCCGGCGATTGCGCCCTCCCGCAACCAACACTAATTCGTAAGTTTTTGCAAAGGCTTGAGTTTTTACACTCCTGCGCTTCTTGCATCTCTCCCGTTTTGCTCAGTCCAGAAATAAGATCATACACACGAGACTGATACGTAGCTTCCATCTTTGGGTGGATGGGCTCAGGTGCTGATGTGTGCGAAAGCTTTGCTTCGGGTGCCGTTGGGCAGAACCTTATAGCGTTCGCTGACACGCGTTCCGGGGTAAAACGTGTTGGCAAAGCTTTCGCGTTGTTCAACGTCAGTCCACCAGCGTTGCACACATTTGGACACGGTCACCATGTCGCCCAATCCAATATCTCGCATTCGGTCTATTGTTGGGATCACGCAAATATCGGCAAGCGTTAAGTCGTCACCACACAGAAAGCGGTTTGTCGTCAACGCCTGCTCCATGCGCGTGATGGTCTGCTGCAATTGCCCCAGAGAGGCCTCATATCGCGCGTCGTTGAACCCCTCTCGCCCCATTTCCTGATAAAAGCCTTTTCGCAGGGGACGGCGGTTTGCTTCGTCCTCTAGCTCTTGGTCGCTAAGATCGATCCGTAGCTGACGAAACACCTTGTTGAAGGATGGCACGCGGATTGCCGTTGTCGGTACTTCTTCTAAATACCGCATCCAACTGCGCATGTTTGCGCGCGCAACGGGGGCGGTTGGGCTCAGCTTGTTATTGGGAAAAACATCGTCGAGGTATTCAACAATCACCGAACTGTCGAGAATGGGGTGACCATCATGCACCAATGTCGGCACCACGCCGTTCGGATTGATCGCCAGATATTCAGGGGTGAGATGATCGCCCCTCCAGAACTCCATTTCGGTGGTGTCAAAGGTCAGCCCCTTTTCAAACAAAGCCAACCGTACTTTTTGAGAACAGGTCGAATATGCGCTGTGATAGAGATGTAGCATTTTTAAAGCAGTCCGATTGCGATCCAAGGGAACGCCATGACGAGGCCCAAAACAATCAACATCATAAGGACGAACGGCGCAGCTCCCATAAAGATATCGAAAAGAGACACGTCGTCGTCGTCGAGCGCGGCCTTAATGACAAACACCGATAACCCAAAGGGCGGGGTCAGAAGACCGATTTCAATTGCGATCAGTGTCACGATACCAAACCAAATCAGGTCGATCGCCTGTGCTTCGATAACGGGCAACATCAACGGCACCACGATCAGCATGATGGACGATGAATCAAGGATCATACCTAGAAAAATCACGACCACGACATAGGCCAGCAAGATCATTAGGACGCTGAAATTTCCGCTTGTCGCCAGTTCGCCCAAGCCGCGCGGTAGGCCCGTGAACGCCAGCATGCGCGAATACATTTGCGCGGCGATGATTAATAGGCAGACGGCCGCCGTGACAAGACCCGTTTCCACAAGAACTGTGCGCAATGAAGAAAGGGTGAACCTACGCATACACAAACCTAACAGGAACGCGCCGAGTGCGCCTACGGCTCCAGCCTCTACTGGTGTGAAGAAGCCTGTATAAATACCGCCGAGAACCAACAGGATCAGTCCAGCGATTGGACCGGCTTTCTTCAAAAGCGTGAGAGAGGTCATTGGCGTATGTGTATCGTCGATTTCACCGACAAATCCGGGGTACCATTTTGCCATGATGTAAATGCCTGTGGCAAATACCAGCGCCAGTAAAATACCAGGTCCGATGCCTGCAATAAACAGGTCTCCGATGCTGGATTCTGTCAAGATCCCGAACAGGATCAACAACAGAGATGGCGGGATCAACATTCCTAAAACCGAGGACCCTGCGACAATGCCCGTCGCGAAGCGCGCTGAATAGCCGTGGCGACGCATTTGAGGGACGGCGATCTTGGTGAATACGGCCGCCGAAGCGATCGAAACGCCAGTAATCGCGGCAAAAATTGCGTTGGCCCCTACGGTTCCAATGCCAAGCCCGCCTTTAATCCGATTGAACAGACTATTGGCAACATCGAACGCATCGCGCCCGAACCCTGCCTGGGAAACAAGAAAACCCATTAAAACAAAGACAGGTATTACGCCGAAAAAGTAACTGGCGACGGCGTCATTTGCCGCCAGACCAACCATCTTTGCGGCCAATTCCGGGTTCCCTCGGATAGCCCAGACACCCGCGAAGGATGCCAACATAAGCGCGAATGGCACTGCCATCCCCAACATGACAAGTAGCCCCATTCCAGCCAGTGCCAACATGCCGATTTCAATAGGGGACATTTATTTCTCCCAGCGACGGATCAATCCCGCCAACAATTGTAAGATGAGCATTGCGCTGCCAATCAGGACGGCCAGCTTGATTGGCCAGACCGGAGCCGTGAAATCACCAATAGAGCCGATGAATTCGTTGCGCTCCCACGCTTTAAGAAAGATTGGCAAGGTTGCGTAAAACACGATTCCCGTGATCACCATTCCTAAAAAATCTAAGATAGTTCCCAACACACGTGCGGCGGTTGGAGAGGCTTTCGCCAATGCATCAGAAATCGCCGTACTTTGCGGGATACGACCTTCGCGCAGGGCTTGCGGTGCCTGCAGGAATACAATTCCAACGATACAAAGTGTCACGATCTCAGGCACGCCTGATAACGGTGCGTTAGCGGCGTTTCGACTGATGACATCAACACAAACGATCGAGGCAACCACCACGATCAACGAAGACCCGATAACATTTAGCGTTTGGGTCAGCGTGTTAAGAAGTTGCAGCGCGAGACCCTCGCGCTGCTTTGGTTTTTCGTCGAGTGTCATTGTGCATCCCAAGTGCGCAGTGGTTCTGCACCTGCGGCGCGCATTGCGTCCATATAGGCGTTCAGAACTGCGGTGCCGGAACGTCCACGTTCGTCCAGTTCAGCGGCCCACGTCTGCGCTGCATCGTCCATCCCATCGGCCCAAGCTTGGTTGTCTGCCGGAGAAATTTCGACCACCGTCACGCCAAGTTCATCGAACTGCGCATAGGCAGCTTCAACCGCAGCCTCGAGGTCGTCAAGGTACCAAGCTCCAGCAGCATCTGCGCCAGCACTAAGAGCCTCAACCACTTCTGCAGGTTGGTCTTCGATCCAGTCGGAATTTACGCAAAGACCACCAGCGAACTGTGCACCAAAACGTGCACGGGTGACGTGGGGTGCAACTTCATACAGACGACTTGGGATTGCGGCAGAAGCAAATAGGAAAGCCCCTTCGTAAACGCCATTCTGGATTTCGTTGTAGAAGGTCGTCAGGTTACCGGCGACACCCACGGCACCCGTACCAGCCAACCAGTTCAGGTTCGGTCCGGCGCCAGAGATCCGACGTCCGTCTAGATCCTGCGGCGTGTTGATCGGGAAATTCGACATGATGAAATAGTCATCAAGAATGACCGGTGCACCAATATAAGTGACGCCGTTTTCGGTATAGCCAGCCGTCATTGCAGGTTCGTTTTCATGCAAATCCGCCATAACATTGGCGATCACGCGCGAGTCTGTGGATACAAACGGTGTATAATAAGTGACATTTGGCTCGGCCAACTTGGCAGGGTCAAAGACGCTGAGGCAAACCCCAATCTCGGCTAAGCCACTTTCAACGGTCTCAAGCTCTTCCCCGACACCGGCGATTGCGCCGCCATATTGTGTCTGGAACGCTACGCTATGACCTTGAGCCTCCAGCGCCTCAGTGGCGACAGGAATAAAGGCTTCGTCGATCATACGGACCCATCGAAAAACGGACGGATGCCCTGTTACGACAGTCAGGTTGTAATCTTCCGCAAAACTTGCGGTTGGCAGTATCGCCATTGTGGTGATTGCTGCGGTCAAAGTTGATTTAAACATTAGTTCCTCCCGGTTTTTAGTTTTAGAGTCGTTCTATGATAATTGCTGGCGCCATCCCCCCCGCTGCGCACATGGTAATCAATGCATAGCGGCCACCGGATCGTTCCAATTCGTCAAGCGCCGTACCAATCAGAATCGCGCCAGTGGCTCCGATTGGGTGCCCAAGGGCAATGGCGCCGCCGTTGATGTTAACTTTAGAACGGTCCAAGTTCAGATCACGGATCGCTTTTTCGGGAACGACAGCAAAAGCCTCGTTTATCTCGAAAACGTCGATATCCGCTATTGAAAGCCCCGCTTTGTCCAGCACCTTGCGGATGGCCGGTACTGGAGCGTTGAGCATGAGAGTCGGGCAGTCGCCGATGTTTGCTGTCGCCACAACGCGTGCCCGTGGTTTTAAACGATTGCGTTCTGAATAACGCTCAGATGCAAGAAGGACTGCGCCCGCTCCATCAACAATACCAGAGGCATTTCCGGCATGGTGCACCCATGTCATCTTATCGCGTAGGTCCGGGTATTTCTGATAGATCATATCGCCAAATGTAGCGCCATCAGGCCCAATCTCGGCTCGCGCAACCCTTTTGAAAATCGCGGGTAAAGACGCAAGTGTGTCTGCCGTTGTGCCGGGGCGTGGAAATTCATCGCGGTCCAACGCGACAGACCCATCATCGTTAAGCACGGGCACTATAGCGTTGTGAAAGCGCCCTTCCTTGATTGCCATATCCGCACGCACTTGCGACGTAACCGCGAGTGCATCTACGGCAGTCCGGTCAATCCTTTCCAATGTCGCGATTGCATCGGCAGAAACGCCTTGTTGCGATTGCGGGTGCTGCGCACGCAGAACAAGGTTTTCACTATCCAGTTGCGTGTTCCCGACAAGTTCGGGGTGAATACGCGTATGGCTCATCATTTCGCTGCCGCCACAGACGACCAAATCTTCCATGCCAGACATGACCTGCGCCGCACCAAGGCTGACGGTTGTAATGCCGGTGCCGCAGAAACGGTCTAGGGTCATGCCGCTGGAACGTTCATCAAAACCCGCTTCTAATGCCGCCATCCGGCCTAAATTGTGGCCCTGCAATCCACGCTGCACCGAGGTGCCCCAAATCACGTCATCTACATGACTGGTATCGATGTCATTTCGTTCGGCTAATGCGCGAAGAACTGTAGACCCCAACCTATGCGGATGCAGATGCGACAGGGCACCTTTTGGTGCCTTGCCAATCGCGCGCGGCGTACGGACGGCATCAATTATGAAAGCGTCCATCAGGTTGCCTCCCTTTGCATTTGGGCTCTTGCGACATCGATGATTGCGTCGAGTGCCGCCGGATCGCGCATGGCACCCCGATTGGCTGCAGTTTCAGCATCGGCCCCCATCAAGATACGCTTTACCGGAACTTCCAGTTTTTTACCGCTGATCGTGTAAGGAATGGAGGAGACTGCCAACATTTGATCTGGAACATGGCGCGGCGAGGCCTCACTGCGCAGGCGCTTGACCAGATTTGTCTGCAATTCTTCCGTCAACGCGCAGCCATCGGCGATTTGCAGAAACAAGAGCATCGTTGAACGATCGCCATCTTCTACGTTCACGACAAGGCAATCTTCGACATCAGGGTTGGCTTCAACCACATCATAAATTTCGGCCGTGCCAATCCGAACCCCGCCACGGTTAAGCGTCGCGTCGGATCGGCCCAAGATGCGCGACGTGCCGTCGCCATGGGTTAAAAACAGATCACCTTGACGCCACATCCCAGGGAAGTCGTCAAAATAGGCAGCGCGTAGTCGGGATTTATCTGGGTCGTCCAGAAAACCGACGGGCATTGACGGCATCGGTTGGCGAATAATCAGCTCACCCACTTCACAATTCAGTACCTCGCCCTGATCGGACATCGAAACCGCATCGGTGCCCAGCCAAATACACTGAAACTCTCCAGCATAACTTGGAACATCAGGGCAGAAACCAACGAAACAGGTAAAGATGTCTGTTCCGCCCGAAGCCGTGACCATTTGTGCGCCACGTCCAATATTTTGGGCGGCCCATTCCATGCTCTCAGGAGCGGCGGGGGATGCACCAAAGATCACCATTTTCAGAGCAGTCAGATCAAAGCGGTCATTTGGGGCATCGCCGACTTGGATGCGGTTCGCAACAAAGGCCGAGCTCACTCCTAAAACGGTGGTGCCGCTGGTTTCGGTGAACTTCCAGAATGGAGCCGCTTCATCCATTAGCGGATTTCCATCGTAAAGCCCGATCCCGGCCCCAGTTCCAAGGGCGCCAATCACCATAAACCAAACCATCCAACCTGTGGTGGTGAAAAATGTATAAACGTCGCCTGGCCCCATATCGCCATGCAGCGCGTTCATTTTGAACGCTTCTAGCGTCAATCCACCATGGCCATGCAGAATGCCCTTTGGCTTGCCGGTCGTACCTGATGAAAATGCCGCAAGCAGAGGATGGGCAAAGGGAACCGATGCGTATTCAAATGGCGCGTCGCCGCCCGCGTTAATGGCATCGTCCCAAGAAATTGAATGGCGGTCGAATGGGTTAGCGGTCGCTTTCGCTGACGGAACATGCACAACAGTGCCAATGGACGGCAAATCCGACAAAATGGCATTTACTACGTCCTGGCGATCGAAGAATTTACCGCCGTAGTTATAGCTATCCACTGTGATCAACACATTGGGCTTAAATGCTCCAAAGCGACTGAGCGTCGCGTCGACCCCGAAATCTGGCGAAACACTGGTCCATGTTGCTCCAAGCGCCGCGCAGGCAAGGAATGCCACAACGGCTTCAGGCGTATTGGTGAGGTAGGCGGCAACTCGGCTGTCTTTGCCAACGCCTTGGGACGCTAAATAGGCCGCAAAGTCTCGGACTTGATTAGACAGCTCCGCCCGAGTGATCTTTCGGGTAACGCCTGCTTCATTAGACGCATGAATGGCGACAGAATTGGGATCAAAACCTTTGTCGCGAAGCATATGCGCCGCGAAATTGACTTCGGCACTGTCAAACCATGAAACATCCGGCATAACACCTTCGCTCAAGACACGTGAATAGGGTACGGCACTCTCGATCTCAAAGTAGTCGTAAAAATCGGCCCAAAAATCCGAAAGATTGCTGATCGACCACGCCTGCAAAGAGGCATAGTCAGGCAAGGGAATGTTGCGCCGATCCGCGACCCATTCCCTGAACTGCGTCATCTGGGATTTTGGTTCAGAAGGATCAGGCTGCCAAATACAGGCGCCGCGCTGAGGGGATGGGTCTGGCAATGACATGCGCAATCTCCGGTACAGAAAATTACGCGAGTTCGCGGTCAACCAGCACGCCCAAACAGATCGCTGTTTCGTCACCAACAGCCTCCCAGGCATGGTTCGTGCCGCGCTGAATCACCACATCACCGGGTTTCAGTTCAACCTCACCATCTTCCATGATCAATTTGATGCGCCCCTTGAATACGGCGACAACATCCATCGTTTTCGTCAAGTGCATGCCTGGATGGCTGTCAACATTCACACGTGAACCGTGACCACCCATCGCATCAAAGGCTTCATTGAGCGATTCAAGTTGATCTTCAGCCGAGACATCTTTGCCGAACGGTGCGATCGAAAACCACCGAACCCGAACACCATTTGCAGGGGGCGCAAGGACAACATCGCCCTTTGCAACGTCTTCGTGATTTGTGCGCACGATCGTCGCGCCTTCATCGTTCCACGCCTCGTACAATCCGATGGTGCCATTTTCGAGCACCTCGGCCGGGCCGTCATCGATTGCGATGATAGATTTACCGCTCGTGTTATTTCCAGTGATGACTCGGCGTAGGCCCTCGGCGATTTCCAATGCAGACATAATATTCCTCCCAAAAAATCCAATGCTCAACCGCATCTCCCGTGCGGCAGTTCGACTCGTATTTAAACAATGTTTAAGAATTTGTCAACAATGCCTAAAATCTTTACAACGATGCATGACCGCCATAAGCATGCCGAGATAGGTATTGAGTGAACCAATGGACAAAAGCACTGCCAAACGGCAACGAAGCAAAACCTCGACTTCGGTAGGGGCGACCAAAACGGCAATTCTAAACACCGCAGAACGTGTTTTCGCGACCGAAGGGTTGTTAGAAGTTTCGCTGCGTCAAGTAGCACGAGAAGCCGGCGTGGATCCTGCGTCGATTACATATCACTACGGCAGCAAGGAAGATGTGTTGGCCGCCGCGATTGCACGTAGATACGAAATGCTACGCGGCCGGCGTATGTCAGCACTGAACGACGCGCTCGCTCGGACAAAGAACAAACCTTCGGCGCGGGACGTGCTTGATGCAATGTTCAGACCCTGGCTTGAATACAGCCTCAGCGAAGATCCGGGATGGCGTCACTATTCCAAATTGATCGCTGGAATGATGACGACACCCCGCATCACAGAAATCATTGGAGACCTTGCCGGAGTTTGGGAACACACCCAAATCAACGCACTTCGCCTCGCGCACCCTGAAGCAAATGACGAACAAATCATGCGTGCCCTGACATTGACGCTGGGTACAAGTTTCTTTTTCTTTTCAGAAACGAAACGAATTGACGTTATGTCTGGAGGTAGATTTCGCGCAGACGACCTCAACCATGGATACCCACAGTTTCTAGACTTTGTGTCAGCTGGGTTCGAAGCCGCTGTGAAATCAGAGCTTGGCAATTAGCGTTTCTATGTAAGGCGTTTGCCAGGTGTGTGTTCTTGACAATTACAGCGGGCAGTCGCTGCCTTGAGGTCTGTCAAAGTCAGAAACGACCACGCTGCGGCAGCCCAACCATCCAAGATGCTACATGTGACCGCCAATGTCTGCTTTGGGGGAGTTGCAGCGCAGCATCAAGCTTCAACGCCATGGTCGGCTTTGGGCCCGAAGCGGTTCCGGTAATACGGGCGGAAAGCGGCCCTTCGCTGCGGGTGCAAAGTATAGGCTCAGCGTATGAGCAAGCAGACGTTCGGCAGCACGTGGCACTTTCAACCGCAGCGAATGGCGGCTTTGAGCCCAATTCGACCGTTTCTGAGAGTTGAACAGAGGTCTGCTTTCGTTGAGCTAACAGGACACAGGTCGCGCGACTTCCCATCTTGCTCAGGGGCCAATTGGACTGTCCCACCATTAGTCCGAATTCATAAAGGCAGGGTCAAAGGTACATCTTAACAAATTACTTGCAGGGGAAGGTAACTCATACATACTCTCGGAAGCTGGATAGCTCCCCTTGCTGCGATTGAGGAGCAACTCAAAGGCTGCTGCGACGGGCTAACAACTGGAAAGCAAATCTGTGTCGAAAACCACAAGGCCGACAAAGGAACGCAAACTGGAGCTGGCTGCACGGGCAGCTTGGCTTTATTATATTGCAGGCAACGACCAGAGCGAGATTGCGGACAAGCTTCAGATATCTCGCCATTCGGTGCAACGTCTCGTAGCGACAGCGGTCCGCGAGAAACTCATAAAATTTCGCGTTGAACATAACTCGGTCGATTGCATCGAACTTGCCGAGAGACTGCGCGAAAAGTTTTCTCTCACCTTCACCGACGTGGCGCCGCATTATCCCAGTCTCGCAGACACCGAGATCGCCATTGCCGGCTTAGCGGCCGCGAAGATCGAAGACCTTCTGACGCCGAAAAAACCGGTGACCATTTCCATTGGAACGGGACGCACACTGCGGGCCGCGGTCGATGAGGTAAGCAGCTTGGAACGCCCTGACCACAAGATTGTCTCCATGGTTGGGAACGTCACACGGGACGGGCGCGCCAGTGGCTTTGATGTAGCAATGCGTCTCGCCGATCGGATCGGAGCGCAATGTTATCCACTCCTCACTCCGGTGCTCGCCAACAGCCTCGAGGAGCGCGATCTTCTTCGTTCGCAACGGGCGTTTCAAATGGTCCATGATCTTGTTCGGGAATCGAAAGTGTCTTTCTTAGGTCTGGGAGAGGTTGAATCACAGGCACCCATATACAAGGATCGTTTTGTTAATCGCGACGAGCTCGATGAGTTGATCAGCACCGGCACGGTCGGAGAAATGATTGGCTGGTCCTTCGATGAGGAGGGCGCAATCTGTCCCAAGGGCACAAATGCTCGTGTCGCCAGCATTCCACTTGAAGTTCCGCCCAATCGCCTGACCATTGCCGTTGCCGGAGGTCGCGCCAAGCACGGGGCCATTGCAGCCGCATTGCGAGGCGGATTGATTAACGGCCTAATTACAGACGAAGATACCGCGCGGGTTTTGCTGCAGGCGAAATAGGCACATCCGCCTGCAACAAGGGAGCCTCAACTCAGTCCGGAAAAGTTTATTCCGGCGAGTTGGGGATAACGTGGGCCCGGCTTTCTTGGAACCGGATGCCGACTTTAGAGCCTTCGGTTGGCAGTTCTATGCCCCCGCTCGAATCCAATGTTGCCAATGCAGTTTGTCCACCGACTTCGATCAAGCATTCCGTGTGCGTTCCCAAAAATTCAGAGCCGCGAACGATGCCGTGAACGGAACTTTCGCTTTCCGGCACAATCTCCAAATGCTCTTGCCGGATCACAAGCAAAACATTGTCACTCTGTTCGCTGCCGGGAGCCCATGAGCCGATATTGAATGTGCCGCCGCTGAACTCAACGACGAGCCCATCTGACTTTCGCTCAAGCACGCGTGCTGGGAAGAAGTTCGCGCTGCCAACGAAGTCTGCGACAAATCTATTGTCCGGCCGTTGGTAGATATCTTGCGGCGTTCCGACTTGCATAACCTGCCCAGAGGACATGACTGCAATGCGATCCGACAAGCTCATCGCTTCACTTTGATCGTGGGTAACATAGATTACCGTGGGTCGCAGACGCTGGTGCACCCGTCTGATCTCAGCGCGGACCTGAACGCGCAGGCGCGCATCCAAGTTTGACAGCGGCTCATCGAACAAAAGAACTCTTGGATCGGACACCAATGCCCGCGCCAAAGCGACACGTTGCTGCTGGCCGCCGCTGAGCTGAGCTGGGGAGCGATCCGCAAGATGGCCTAGACCAACGAGAGAGAGCATCTCCTCGACACTCGCTTTTGTTTCAGCCTTAGGTCTTTTCCTAAGCGTTTGACTGTAGGCGACATTGTCGAAGACCGTTTTATGCGGGAAAAGGGCATAGCTTTGAAAGACAAGGCCGATGTTGCGCTTGTATGGCGGAAGTTCATTTACACGCTCCCCCCCAATCGAAATCTCACCGCGCGTTGGCTGCTCTAGGCCTGCGACCATCCTCAAGATGGTGGTCTTGCCGCATCCAGATGGGCCAAGTAGCGAAACGAATTCGCCCGGTGCTACATCCAAGGATATCTTGTTTACAGCCGTTACCATTCCACCATCTGGCGCTTGGAATTCCTTTTCCAAGTCTACGAGTCGAAGGTCGTTACCCTGTGTTGTTGAGGTTTCCATGCTCATAGCCCCTATGATGTTTTTTGCCGCTCAATGAAGCGGAACAAGATTATGTTTATTGCAACGACGATCACGACGAGGACCACTGCGAATGCTGACGCCACGCTAATTCTCCCCGTTTCGATCTCTGACAGCATTGCCGCCGTGACCAGTGTCCAATTTGCGGACACGACAAAAATCACCGCGCTGAGAGACGTTATGTTTCGAGTGAACATATAAATGATACTTGCGACGAAGCTGGTCCGGATCAAAGGTGCAGTGATGCGGGCAAAGGTTTGGAACCTGTTCGCACCAAGGGTCAGCGATGCCTCATCAATTGCTACATCAATTTGTCCAATGGCGGCGACAGACATTCGCAAACCGAAAGGCATCGTGCGCACAATAAACAAAAGTATGATGATAAGCGCCGTCCCCGAAATGATCAGCGGGGGCTTGTTGAAGGCAATGGCAAAGGCAATACCAATAACAACGCCGGGCACAGCCATTGGTATCATGCTTAGAAAGTCGATCATGCCCCGCCCTTTAACCGGCACACGTTGCACCATGTACCCGATCGCAAGACTAAGCACACCGCCAAAGACCGCAGCGATTGAAGCAAGGAAGAAGGTATCTTGCAGCGCCCTTAGGCCCAAGTTTCCCGCCCCGAAAACAGCTCGGAAATGGTCTAAGGTTGGCGTGTAATTAACACCCCAAAGCCGTGTCGATGCCCCGGCTAGGATGGTCAAATAAACGGCCGCAATGATGAGTGCGATGAAGGCGCAGAAAGCCCACGCCGACCAGACGATACCGCGTTCACCGATAGAGGTTGATGAGCCTGAAGGACGACCGGATACCATGGCGTAGGTTGTGCGTTGTTCCAGTCTTTTCTGCCAAATAAAGAGCACGACCGCAGGGAAAAGAACCGTAACCGACAGAGCGGCCCCACGAGCGAAGTCAAATTGGCCGACAATTGCGAGATAAATCTGTGATGACACGACCGTATAGTTACCGCCGATAAGCAGAGCGTTTCCAAGATCTGCCATGGAATAGATAAACAGCAGAAGGAAGGCGCTCGCGATTCCGGTGACCATAAGCGGCAATGTTACACTGAAGAGCGTCTTGAAGCGATTGGCCCCTAACGTCGATGCAGCCTCCTCTAGCGCAGGATTAAGGCCAAGCAGTACGCCACGTAAAAGCAAATAAGCGAATGGGAAAAACCCAAAGATCTGGGCCACAGCCATGCCTTTTAGCCCGTAGATTGCACCTGTGTTCAAACCCAATATTTCATGGGTTATAAGACCTTGGCGCCCGAAGAGCATAATCACCGCAAGCCCAAATGCAAAAGGCGGTGAGATTGTCGGAACCAGTGCGACGATGTGGAAAAATTTCTTTCCGGGTATATTAACTTTGGTGACGGCCAGAGCAAATATCAATGCAATAACTGTCCCAAAGGTAGCAACGATCGCCGCTAGGCGAAACGAATTTGCGATAACACGGCGATAGTATGCCGTTTCGAAGAGGGAGACGAACTCGCTCAGAGAGAAGCTACCGTTCACAAAGAACGCAGCAATCAAAACCTGAACCAAGGGATAGGCTATTAAAACGAGGAGCCACACCCATGCAAGTCCGAAGACTGCATAGGTGCTTTTCTCTTCGCGAGTGCCGCCTTGTTTTTGTTTACTTTTTTTCATGCGACCAACGCTTAAAGTCAGAGTTATAGTTTATTCAGCGATCAGGATTTCGTTCTGAAATCTTTCAATCAAACGAGTCTTGTTTGCACCCGCCCAATCGAAATCATAGTCGATAAGCACCATATCTTCTAAGGCAGAAGCCTCGGCGCGTGGCGACAATTCCGGATTGGTGAAGCTAAGCAGGTGGAAGTGTTCCTGCATGACCGACTGACCTTCAGCACTTAAGATATAGTCGATGAACATTTGTGCTTCGAGTTGGTCAGGCCCGTCTTTCAGCATCGCCGCTGGTTCAAGAGCAAAACCTGTACCCTCTGACGGTGTTGACAGTTCCAGATCGAAACCTTGTTGTTGGATCAGGTACGCGTCCTGAAGCATCAAGATGCCAACTAGAATTTCGCCTGATCCAGCCATACGGCCCGGTGCGCTACCGCTCTTTGTATACTGAGCGATATTTTCGCTGGCTTGATCCAGGTACTCAAACCCTTCTTCTTCGCCCATCAGCTGCGCGATTGTGCTGATGTATGCATACGCAGTTCCCGAGGTGGCCGGATTCGCAACAGCGACCAAGCCTTCCAATTCTGGTGCAAGAAGATCTTCCCATGATGTGGGAACCTCAATGCCTCTTTCAGCAAGCAGTCCACGGTTGCTGGCGAAGCCGAGATTTGAGGTGTAAAGGCCCGTCCAGTAACCGTCCGGATCCTTAAACTGGTCGGCGATGTTCTCTGCGGATGGTGAAATGTAAGGCTCTAACAGTCCTTCTTCCTGTGCCACCCGGTAGGAATCGCCGGGGCCGCCGAACCAAACACTGGCTTGCGGGCGCGCTTGCTCGGCGCGGATTCGGTTTAACGTCTCTCCAGTCGATGCCCGCACATACACGGTCTCGATACCGGTTTTAGCCTCAAAGGCTTGAGCGACATCACGCACAACATCTTCAAGTGTGCTGCCGTAAACAGTCAGTTGGCCGGTTGCTTCTTGTGCGGTCACTGCGGTGCCACTCACAGTAATGGCAAGGCACGCCATAGTGGATAGAACGTTGCGACGTAACATATTTCTCATGGGACTCTCCTCCGTTGATGACATTCAAGAATTCCGTTGATTGCTTTCAAGAAAAAAATCCTCCCGATTTTCCACTTGACGAATTTCTCAAAAGTGCACTTATATGCACATACTGCACATTTATGCGTAAGTTTTTTGGGCAGTCAAGAAATAAATGTTGATGTGGGACGCAAAGGCGCCCCGATGAACACACACCGAGGAGTTGGTCCGCGTCATGCGTTGCAGTCTGAAAGCAAGGATAAAAATAGGATTGTTATGACAGATGCACTCAATGCCTATGCGCGCTCCAACAAACACATAATTAGCTGAGGACACCATGACCGCACACGCAATTCTCTTTGATATGGACGGCCTCCTTCTGGATACAGAAAAGGTTTGCTTTGATAATTTTGTCGAGACTCGACGTCACTTTTCCCTTTCAGATAGTCCTGAAGTTTTTCTGAGGTGTGTTGGACTTCGGCGTCCGGAGTGTGATCGGGTCATCCTGGAAAGCTTGCCCGACCAAGTCGAATTCCAAGACTTCAACGAAGTGTGGCGTGAAAAAATTTCTGCGACGCTTCAGCGCGAGATCCCCCTAAAAGCGGGAGCCCTTCAGCTTTTTCAAGTCCTTTCTTCAAAAGGGTATTTGATGGGCGTCGCAACTTCTACCGAGACGGAAGTGGCACGATCTCATCTTGAAAAAACCGGCCTGCTTCCATTTCTGGCAGGGGTTGTCGGCGGAGACCTCGTTCAACAAGGGAAGCCGAATCCCGAAGTGTATCATAAAATTGCGGAACATTTGGGAGTGAGCGCGGCTGATTGCATTGCTTTCGAAGACAGTGAAACAGGCACGAGAGCAGCGGTCGCTTCAGGTGCCAAAACTATCCAGATACCTGATCTGATACCACCTTCGGCGGACATGTTAGAATTCGGTCATGTTATCGCGCCTAGCTTGTTAGAGGGCGCTTTGAAAGTAGACCTAATTCAAACATCGGACATTTGAAGGCTATAGGTAAAACGGTCACTTTGTCCCGCATACCGGTCGTTGGCGTGGCTCTATTTCTAGTTTTCCTCAAGCAACTGATTAGGCGCAACTCCTAACGGTGCAGCCAGACGTGCCAACACCACAATCGTCGGGTTTCCACCGCAAAAACTCTTGACCAACCTTATAAACACAGGTTTCGCGCCCTGTAGGCTACGGTGTGGTATCCAACGACCGTGACACAGCAGTTTATGGCCGCCCCGTTTCGCTTGAACGGCCAATTACTAACTTGATCGAAAACGCTCTGAAATACGGTCGACGCGCGACTGTATCACTGGAGGCAAACGCGCAATCCGCGACGATCATCATCGAAGATGAGGGCTCTGAAAGTTCTGCCGCTGAAATTGAAAAGCTCTTGGCCCCATTTCAGCGTGGAGAGAACACGGCAACGATAGATGGCCACGGGCTTGGCCTTACAATTGTAGCGACAATTGCAAAATTGCATGGAGGCCGGCTGACATTTGAAGACTCTGCAACGGGTGTGACTGCGCGATTGGCTATTCAGAGATCATGAGAAACGACACGATGTCTAGATATACAACACACCCCGAAGCCCAATGGAAGTTCTTGCGTTCTGCCGTCGTAACTGTCGAGGCCAACCGTAACGTGCCGAGCAATTTAACTGTATCGAATGTCCGGCAATTGACCTTTGATCTTTGAAATTACAGCTCAACCCAACAAAGTCGGCATAGCAGCAACCCATGGCACATCGTCGCTACAAAACAGATAAGGCCTTCGTAGAGGAAGCTGCGGTACAGTGATTAATCTAATGTTATGCGTCTGTTTTGGGGCCACTCGTACCTTTTCAAGCTGCAAGAATTCAGTGCTCATCAAAAACCTTACTTTTTTGCCTAAGTAACTTCCTTCAAGCGACGCGAATTGGCCTATCCGAAACGATATCGCGCCGAATAACGTGTTCTAAGTCTTCACCCTTTTCGTCCACCAATATGCTCAGCATGGACTCGAGGGTGAAGTAGGCGCGAAGCACGCGGAATATTAGGTATTCGGGCAGCGCGAGAATACCTTTGGGCACCCCATTCAAGAGCGACGCCAACACAGCCATGATCGCCGGTGCGCCGGTTGTGACGGCGACAATGGATTGCCAAATGATCGGACTGTCAGGGTTAAGTCGAAGACCCCATTCAAGCGCACCATAGAGGATCAGTGGAACCAACATTGCGCGGCGCGCGGAATTGATCAGCATATATGGCAGGATGATCTTACCGCGGAGCGTCTTGTTTGGCCCGTAAATCAAATCTCGGCATCTCGAAGAGATATGATAAATCGAGCGGAACCATCGCATACGTTGCTCACGCATATGGCTGTACGACGATGGAACCTCAGAAATATAGCGGATCCTCGGATCAACGACCGAGTGGAATCCAAGTTCGCCAATGCGCAAAGAAATGTCAGTGTCTTCGCCATTCATACCCTCAACAAATCCGCCAAGATAACGTGGATGATGGGTCCGATAGACAACGAACATTCCAGGGATGCCCACAACACCATTCACCGCACCCATAGCAACCGAGTAGAAACCATGTTTCACCAAAACCTCGAGAAGGCGCGCACGATCAAATAGCGCCCCACCAGGCGGCACGGGAACCCCACCGACAACCCCAACTTGCGGGTTGGCAAAGTAAGGCATCGCACGCGAAAAATTATCTTTGCCAACCAAGGTATCGGCATCTACCCGAACTAGAAATTCGGTCTCACAGGCGTCTAAGCCCGCGTTCAACGCGTTCGACTTTCCGGGCTTGGGGACATTGATCACCCTTCCCTTTGCGGCCTTGCATGCGTCGAGAGTCTCGCGTGCGATGTCTTCGGTATCATCCGTTGAATTGTTGTTCATGATTAGGATGTGGACGTCACCACCGTAATGCAGGGCTGCGGCGTCCATTGCATTAATGGTGTCTTTGATGATGTAGGACTCATTGTGCGCCGGTACGATCACGGAAACAGGTGGCCTAAAGTCCGGCGTTTTGGCGGTCCAAACGTCGTAGACCGCAAGCAGATAAAGTTGTCCGAACAACGTTGGCAGAAAGAGAAAAACACCCGGCCCGATCCCGCCAAGCAATGTCCACTGCCGCAAAACCTCAACGAGGTTAATATCCATTCCGCCCACCCAGATCGAGACGAACATTGCGATAAGCGTCGTAATCCCTATGCGCCAGAAAGCGCGACCCTGACTGACTGGAATATGCTCAATCCGAATGCGGGCTGGCATCAGCCCACGCTCAAGCAACTTGAACGAATAGATCGCGAAACCAAACAGCCCCGAAAGGATTGCGCTGAAATGTAACGACAAGGATTGGCCAATAACACTATGCGCGGCTGCATTGGCCAAATCAAAAACAGCACACCCAGCCAAAAACGTGAGAATCATATCGAGCCCGAACATAACGCGGCCGCGCGTCCCGCCGTTGCTAAACGCGGCGAAGGAAACAAAGAACGATATTAGGAATATCCGGATTGCGATCGCATGGCGCCCCTCATGAAGCGAAAACACATAGTCATGGTTAGGGAAAATCCGTGCCGCGCCCTCAAGGTTGACGAGCCAAAGCTGCAGCGTCGCAAGCGCCACAAAGACCAACAACATTTTCGGAGCCTGCCAATCGTTCACGGCACCCGCAAATCGTTTCGGTGCGCTATCTACAGAGATGAAGTTGATCTGTTCGCGCTTGTCATCTGTATCGCTCATCCCGCTAAATCCATTAGGTTGACGCCATTCGGAACCACTAAGACCCCCAGACTATGACGCGGTAATTCGGAGCCTTCTTGAATGAATTCTGCCCCCAGTTTTAGCGTTGCTGGATCGCGTGTAACCAACCAAACAGGTCCGACGTTTTGAAGGCTGGAGATAACATTTTCAGAGGACGTCAAAATAATGTTGGCTGACTCACTGTTCGGTCCAACAGCAACAGCATCTGGCAGCAAAGCCCCCAACATTTCACTCATCGCTTGGGCGTCAGATGCCGAGAAATCCGTTACCATCCCGACTTTCAACCGACCAAGATCCGCAAGTGTCGCGCGCACATCGCCGATAGGATCGATAAACGTCGTATCGCCATGGTGCAGTCTGGATGTCGGCAACAATTCAGCAAAAAGCTCAGGTCCGATATCGCACTCACCGGTTGAGAGGTGAGGAGACGCCACACTAACCTCGAGGACGTTTACGGTGGTTTGCATCTCTTCAGGTAGGGAAACCGAAGCCTCGAATTGAAGGTGATCAGGCGCAACGATTTCTTGATGCACAAGACGGTTGTTAAGCACGACCGTCACGGTCCAGCCTTGAGCATTCATTTGCCGCCCAAGTGCGAGATGAAGGTCAAAGGTTTCTGGAATTTTCATGGCCGGATCGTCCCGCACATCGTATCGTTCACGCCATGTCGTGCGGCGGTAAAAGTGGCGAATGCCTGCGTTTGTTCCACTTTGTGCGAGTGCCTTGGGCCATTCAGCCTCTCCAAGGTCACTGCCCAGCGCCGCAAAAAACGGGAGTGCATTGCGCATCTCGTCGGTTGTCAGAGCATCGTTGGAATGCCCATCAACCATCACCGATTGAATGCCATACCGTTCGAACTGAGCAGCAAGAATTAGACGTCTAATGCGTTCTTCGCGTTGCAACCAATCTGGCCATGCAACGCGTGTTAAATTACCCCACGCATGAACCCTGTCACGCGGTGTTTCTAATGTGCGGTCTAAGGTGAGAACCAAAAGGCTGGTCGTCTCGATCTCAACGACGGCTTCCAAACCTTCGTTCCTAGAACAGGAAGAACCGGGGCCCTCGCCTTGCAATGAGAAAGAGACGACCAACTGGTCCCTTACAAAATCCGTCGGTGAAAGCGGAATTTGTAAGGTACGCTCGACCACGCCTGGACGCAGCAACAATTCGCCTCTTTTGGCGCCATCAATGGAGATCCGAAGAACCCCTTCAACGCCGTCAAGAACCTGAAGTGTTGCATCAACTTGGAGGTGTCCAGATGTAGGTCGCGCATCCAATGGAAGATTGAATTGAACGCTTTGATAGGCCGGAAGCCCAGACAAAATGACCGGATGGTCTGGATTGGACCGATAGACCAATCCGATGTCCTCGCCACTCGTTTCAACGGCCCTACGATCTTCAAATACGAGGTTTTGATCCTGCGTAAGCGCGCCAAAATAGTGTTGCCCTCTATCCAAAAATCCAGTCGTCGATAGCAGGAGAGCTACGCCTGCAAGGAGAAATCCCATAAGCCCAATGCCTATCATTCGCATAATTTTCACCGATATGTTTTGAAGCTGAATCGACAAGATCGCAGCGCCCCACCTCCAAGCGGAATGCTGCGACCGAGCCAGTCGGTTAAGCTGCTCGTGAGTTGTCCGGATCAATCACACCGGGGCGTTGATTGTCAGTCCATGTGGACACGCACGGGATCATTTTCCGGATGCAACGTCCCGCATACTTTGCTGCGATTTGCTGCGTTTCATCCATAAGACCTTCAGCCAATGTAACGGGCTTTAGACCTAATGAGATGAACGTTTTGTTCGAGACACGCAGGTCGTTTTCTGCGGCTTCGTTGCGTGGATTGTCGACATTCGCAATCTTCGCACCAGACGTTTCAGCCACAAGATTGGCAAGCGCCCGCACCGTGTGCGTTTCCGTCATCTGGTTCAAAATTGCGACTTTTCCATCCCGTGCGGGTGGGTTTGCAACAGCCAATGCAAGACATTTTACCGTATCCTGAATGTGAATGAATGCGCGGGTCTGTCCGCCGGTGCCGTGTACCGTCAATGGGTGGCCAACGACAGCTTGCATCAAGAAGCGGTTAAGCACCGTTCCGTAGTCACCGTCATAATCAAAGCGATTGATGAGCCGCTCATCCAAACGCGTTTCATTCGTCTGCGTGCCCCAAACGATTCCTTGGTGCAGGTCAGTAATCCGCATGTGGTCGTTCTTTGCGTAGAATTGGAACAGCAACTGATCCATGGACTTGGTCATGTGGTACACGCTGCCTGGGTTGGTTGGGTACAGAATGTGACGCTGGAAAATCTTCTTGTTGTCACCTGGGATGTAGACCGGAAGATACCCCTCAGGAATCTCGATGCCATCGTCGTCGTATCCGTAGACCCCCATTGTGCCGAGGTGGACGAAGTGGGCGTCCAAGCCAAGCTCAACAGATGCAGCAAGAAGATTGTGGGTACCTGAAATGTTGTTGTCGACGGTGTAGCGTTTCTCGCAGACACCCTTCATCGAATACGGTGCGGCACGTTGTTCACCAAAATGGATGATCGTATCGGGCTTAACCGTCGCCATAAGGTCACGAAGACGGTCAAATTCACGGGCGACATCAATCTTCTCGAACTTGATCGTAAGGCCAGTCTTCTCTTTCCAAGCGAGAAGGCGATCTTCCATTGAGGAAAGTGGGGTTAGGCTGTCGGCACCCATCTTCGCATCGATTGCGCGACGTGACATGTTGTCAACGATCGTGATGTTGTGCCCTTGCCCTGACAAGTGCAGAGCTGTAGGCCATCCACAAAATCCGTCGCCGCCAACTACAATGATATTCTTTGAGTTTGTCATTTTCTATGTCCTTTCAAATCGACCCTCCAAGCGGGCCGCGTTGTTGATGAACAAAGAAATAATGATAGAACGCCCCGAGAACGCCGGACCGAGGGTGTAGGTTGCGAAACGTAAGAATAGATCGGCTACTCGTTCGGATAGTCCGCCCTTCGAACGGATATCTTAAAGTGGCGCTGACATCCGCTTGTCGAAATCTGCTTCTGCTTTACGGGCAAGGTTTTCAACTGATTCTAACTGCGCGCTGAGGTCAGGAATCGACCCTAGGCGCGCGTCGTGCTCAATCTCTTGCAACATTATCTCCAGCTTTTCGAAACCAAAAAGAGACGCAGCGCCCTTCATTTTGTGCGCAACCTCTGCAAGCGTTAAGGGCTCAGCGTCGAACGCGCCATCTCGGGCTTGCGCGTCAAACTCTTTCAGCTCATCGAAAAACTGTTTCCCAACAGCGCTCGCTTTCTCGGCGCCAAGTGTATTGCGCATTTCACCCAATGCATCTGGGTGCGTCGAAGAGCCTAGCAACACATTATCGGTCGAAGATAACTCAGCGATGATAGTACGCAGAGCATCAAGGCGAATGGGTTTTGTATGGAAACGGTTCATCCCAGCTTGTTCCGCCTCTTCACGGTACTCTTCCCGGCCATGTGCCGTTAGCCCCACGATCCGCGTCGCCGCGTTGGGGCCGTTATCATGACGAAGTCTACGCGTAGCTTCGATTCCATTCATGATCGGCATGCTGATATCCATTATAATGGCGTCGAATTCTTCCAGTGCTGCTTTCTCAATGCAATCAGCACCATTGATAGCTTGGGTCACGTGGTGCCCCATCCCCTCAAGCATATCGCTAAGCACTTTGCGGTTAATGCTGTTGTCTTCGACCACCAACACCTTGCAGGAACTTGTGAAAGACACGACAGGTTCTTGCTCGGCGGGGCCGCTATTCGGTACCTCTTCTCTCCGTTGCAAAGGAACCGTTAAGGTAAATGTTGAGCCAATTCCGACTTCACTATTCAAGCTGATATCACCGTCCATTCGACGCGCAATTTTGCGCGAAATTGCGAGCCCAAGGCCATCGCCGCGTGATTGCCGTCCTTCGCTAGGGGCAAGTGCTACAAAGTCGTCGAACACCTGCTCTTGGTGTTCCGGCGCAATTCCCGGTCCAGTGTCAGAAACCTTGAACTTTACAGACGAATGCTCTGGTCCGTGAATACCACCCACCTGAACGGTGATCTCTCCACTGCCTGAAAACTTAATCGCGTTGCCGATCAAGTTCGTCAATATCTGACGGATGCGATTACTGTCCCCATAGAAATCGATACAAATGAGATCGTCCAACTCAACGTTTAGGTCTAGATTCTTTTCACGCGCCAACGGTTCTAAGACATCCACTAAACCGTTGACCATTTCCGGCAGGTCAAACTGTTGTGGCGCAAGTTTCAGATTACCCGTTTCAATCCGTGTAATGTCCAGCGCCTCGTTTGTGTGTTCCAACAGTATCTCACTCGATGCGAGGGCGATGTCGGCATAACGCTCTTGGGCAGGTGATAGTTTGGTCGTCTTAAGTAAATCCAACACGCCCATGATGCCATTCAACGGTGTGCGCATTTCGTGGCTCATTAAGGTTAGGAACTGCGACTTGGCTTTGTCAGTCTTTTCCGCACGATCTCGTGCGTCGACCAATTCTTGTTCGGCGATTTTCCTTTCGCTGATATCGCGAATGTAAGCGATAAATTTAGTGCCGTCCTCATCTTCGGTAGCTGTGATATTTAGCTCGACAGGAAATTCTTCGCCGCTTTTGCGCAACGCCGACAGCTCGACCCGACCCGCATCCACCACCCGTGGTTTGCCCGTTTCAAGATAACGCCGCATGCCATTGTGGTGGGCATCGCGCATATGGTGAGGGATGAAGGTTTCCTCCATCGTTTTGCCGATCATCTCACTTCGGCTCCAACCAAAAACTTTCTCAGCCGACAGGTTGAAATCAATGATTTCCCCTTCGCTATTCGCCGTAACAATCCCGTCAAGCGACGCTGTGACTGTAGAGCTAAGCAGCTTTGCCGATGATTGCAGCGCCGCGTCATTCACGGCCGCTTGACGGAACATGCGGTCCAGCAACATCAAAAGCGCGCCCATCAATACAAGCAATACAATTGCGATGCTTCCTGTGCGTTTCAGCTGTTCGGCAAACAAGGCGCGGCGTTGTTGGGATTTCTCAGCTGAAAGGCTTAGGCCCAGCAACGCAATTTTACGAACATTTGGACGCAGATCCGTAACGCTAACCAGCAGCTCAGAAATATGATCGTTGGTGAGCGGGGTCGAACTGTCCGAAATGGATATCGCCTGTGCCTCAAATTGACCGAGTGCACGGATCAAAGAGCTCAGCTCGGCGTTTTCACCGATAAGCAGTGCGGCGCGACCCGAGTTTACAATGTCGAGGCGGCTTAGCGTAATATCTATCCGCAACTTCAGCTCTTCATCTGAAAACCGTCCCGTTGCTAACTGATCGGAAAGATCTGCGTTTAGATTGGCGAATTCAGTATCTAGCTGAGAAATGCTCCATTGCGTGCTGTCACCCTGAGCGGTCGAAAGGTCTCGTAGTTGCGACAAAAGGTTGGTCACCATTAAGACCAACAACAAGGACAGCAGACCTAGGCCTGCCAGTATCACGAGTCTGTACTTTTCTGAATTCAATTTCACTTCAACCCCCTACGCTGAAGCCACCCTAGGGTGCGATCCTTTATCAATCTATGACGTTTAATCGGTTCAGTTGCCAAATGCTGCGCGCAAAGGTGACTTCGGTGCTGTACTTTGGATCGCTGTCATAGGGAAAAACCACCCAGAACGGTCCTTTGTCGCGCACGGACATGATGCTTCCGTCCATTCTCGTGGCGATGATGGGCGCGCTATCTTCTAAGTCAGAGATCGGCATGGTCACTGAATAATCGTTAAGTGCGACCATCTCGATTGTTGTGCCGCTTGCATCAATGTTTTCCAGCAACGCCCTTAGCGAAACACCTGAGAACTGGGTTTCGCCGTCAGTCCAAATTGTTGTTGTTGTGAACTCGACTTGCTCAAACGCGTCCAGCTCTTCGAGGCTAAACTCGATAATGTCCGAAGACGTCTCACTTGGCGTAACCTGAAGCGCCAGTACATCTTGAGAAGCCGCCGATGACGCAAAAAACGTAGTGAAAACAAGAAAGAGGATCGATTTCCGTGAGTGGATTAGTGCGGCCATTTTCCGTTTCCTTTGATCAGATCAACTGAAAATAAAAGAAATTCGAAAAAATAGTTTAGGGCATCGGCATAGCGATCTATACTTTGGTATAGGTTTGCCACGTTTAGATCATATTTGTTGTGCAAGTTTAGGTAGAAATAAAGGACGATAGACCTATGCCTAATATTCTTTTGGCCGACGATCATGATCTCGTTCGCGATACAATCGCGGCATATCTAAGAACCGTCGAAGAATTCAATGTTCTGACGGCACCAGACTTGGGCGGCGCTTTGGAGCTGATGGCGGGGATCGATTCTATCGACCTGTTGATACTGGATTACAATATGCCTGGAATGAACGGGCTAGATGGACTCGTTCAAGCACGCGAGGCCCACCCAGTCGCGAAGGTCGCCATCATGTCAGGTGTCGCCAATCGTGACGTGGCGAACGCCGCCATGGACCGTGGGGCCCATGGTTTCATTCCAAAGTCACTGACAGCAGACACTTTGGTTAACGCCATTAAATTCATTCTGGCGGGCGAGCGTTATATCCCTTTCGACTTCGGATCGAACGACCCCAGAGAGAAGACAAGTGGTGAGTTTGCGAATTTGTCGGCGCGTGAAATGCAGACCTTGGAAAAATTGTGTCTTGGACTGTCGAACAAAGAAATTGCACGGGATCTCGACATCCAAGAAGTCACAGTAAAGCTGCATGTCAAAAACCTGTTGTCAAAACTTGGCGTTTCAAACCGAACTCAAGCTGCTCTATTCGCGAAAGAGCGTCACCTGTTTTAGCAAGACGTAATTTCTTTTGGTCAAATTTAACTACGAAGCCGTATTAGGTTAGCGACCCATACAGGGCCCATTTTGACCGCACAAATATCCGCAGCGAATGTTCGCCTTCCGCTTCGGCGAAGAGTTGGACTGTTTGTTTTCATTACCCAACTCGCAGGCATAATCGAAACATCCGATGCCTATTTCGCGATAGAGCCGCTACCTATGAAATGCAGCTCTGCACATTGAACGCGAAGCATATGGCGCTCCTTTGGTGCTTGAGCAAACCAAAAATTCATGCTTTGCCCAAAAATGCAACCGGTTGCAAAAATCTCCATCCAGATTAGACTGACCAGCGAATCAAAGGGCTACCTCCGAATGTTTGCTATCGGTCTGAACCATAAAACTATGCCTCGCGCCTCGACCATTTCGGTCTTGGACGCAGCGTGTGATATGGGTTGTGTTGGCGTTGAGCTGCGCAATGATTTGACAGGGACCCTTTTCGATGGGCAACCGCCTACTGCCATCCGTGATGCCGCCACAAGCAAAGGCCTGCGCATTTTGGCATTGGCTGAGGTTTACGGTTTCAACGACAACACCAAAGCGACCCGCGCGCAAGTTCAGAGCCTAATCTATCAGGCTATAGGCTGCGGAGCCGAGGCGATTGCCTTAATCCCCCGCATCAATGACACCCCGGTCCAGCGCGATGTTCAACGGGGTCTACTGAACGCTTCACTCGTAGCCCTGCAGCCGATGTTCGAACGATCAGGTATCACAGGGCTGATCGAACCGCTTGGCTTTGCCAACAGCAGTTTGAGGTTCAAATCCGATGTCCGCGCCGTGTTGAACGACATGCAAAACCCTGCTTGTTTTGCTCTAATCCACGACACATTTCACCATGCGCTCGCGGGTGAGACAGAGGTTTTCGCCAAAGACACGAAGATCGTCCATATATCGGGCGTGACCAACCCGACTGTGGCATTCACCGAAATGACAGACGCGCACCGCGGACTTGTCGATGATCATGACCGCCTCGGAAATATCGAACAGATCGCCAGCCTAAGGGCGCAGGGATACGACGGCCCGTTCTCTTTTGAAGCCTTCTCAGACGAGGTTCATGCGTTGAAAAATCCAATCTCGCATATCGCCGTCTCAACGAAATTCATAACTTCTCAAATCGCCGAAAGGGAGGCCTGAGGAGGAATGAAGTAAAAGCCCTTTAAACAGGGCCCCGGAAAATGAACCGTGTGCCGGGCACGATTTTGGGAGGAAACCAAATGAACAAACTATTCTTGGCCGCAGGCCTGACAGCGCTGATGGGAACATCTGCAATGGCGCAGCAGATCGGTGTATCCGTTGCACGTTTCGACGACAACGGTCTGACCGTGATGCGCAACGGCATGACAGCGTTCGACGAAGCAAACGACGATGTGTCTTTACAGATCGAAGATGCGACTGACGACGTTGCTAAGCAGCTCGACCAGATCAACAACTTCATCGCGTCTGGCGTTGATGCAATCATTGTGAACGCAGTTGACACCAACGCAACCGAAGCGATGTCCAACGCGGCAGCAGCTGCTGGCGTTCCACTGGTTTACGTGAACCGTCAGCCAGTCAACATGGACACACTGCCAGAAGGTCAGGCGTTCGTTGCATCCAACGAGATTGAATCCGGTACATTGGCTGCGTTCCAGATGTGTCGTCAGCTGCGTGCTGAAGGCAAATCCGGTGGTGCGACTGCGTACATGTTGATGGGTCAGCTTTCTAACCAAGCGGCTGTTCAGCGCTCCAAGGATTTCCATGACGTTATCGGCATGGACATGTGTAACTTCATCACGCTGATCGACGAGCAGACAGCGAATTGGTCACGCGATGAAGCGAACGATCTGATGACAAACTGGATTTCCTCCGGTGAGCCATTCGACGCTGTTTTCGGCAACAACGATGAAATGGCACTAGGCGCGATCCAGGCGATGAAAGCTGCAGGCATTTCCATGGACGACGTTGTCGTTGGCGGTGTTGACGCGACTTCCGATGCTCTGCTTTCCATGCAGGCTGGCGAAATGGACGTCACAGTGTTCCAAGACCTTGCAGGTCAGGGCGCTGGCTCTATCGAAACAGCGATCGCGTTGATCAACGGCGACGAAGTCGACCAAACGGTCTTCATCCCGTTCAAGCTGGTCACACCAGACAACATCGGCGACTTCATCGAGTAATCTGCTTTGACAGACTTAAAGACGTGCGGGGCGGCACAAGCGGCCCCGCACTTTCAATAATCTCGCCCCGACTATTTAGGAGAACGGAACGATGTCCGACGCAAGCGAAGGCACTGGTGGCCTGACGTACGACAAATCGAAACGGCATTGGCCAAATGAGCTGAACGTCTTCGCAGCCCTTGTGTTGATTGTGATCATCTTCGAGATCCTCGGCGCGATCTTCATGCAGCAAAGTTTGCTTTTTGATACGCGCGACCGTTTTGACAGCATCTTTAACGAAGCGCGGTTGCGGATCATCATCATTCAGGTCGCCATCATCGGCATTATCGCCCTAGGGGTGACCCAAGTTATCATCACAGCTGGGATCGATCTGTCGTCAGGGTCTGTCGTCGGCGCGACGGCAATGATCGCGATGAGCTTTGCTCAAGTCGCCGAAGTTAACGGCGGTCCGAACCCAAAGGCGATTTTTGGCGAATGGGCATTGGATCTTCCGGTCGTTATTCCAATCCTTGTTGGCCTTTCAGTCGGGATGATCGCTGGCATCATCAATGGGCTATTGGTTGCCTATTCGCGCATCCCGCCCTTCATCGCGACACTCGGCATGATGCTGTTCGCGCGCGGCGTGGCGCAATGGTGGTCTCTGGGCAACCCAGTATCCTTTCCAACAGAAAGCTATGCAAAAATCGGCGCGGGTATGATGCCGGTTATCATCTTCTTGTCGCTGGCCGTACTGTTCCACTTCATCATGAATTATACCGTCTACGGCAAACACACCTATGCGATTGGCTCAAATGAGGCCGCTGCACGGATGTCGGGCATTAACGTGCCCCGTCACCTCGTGCTGGTCTATTTGATCGCGGGCGGTCTGGCTGGCCTCGCAGCTGTAATCCTGACCTCCAAGAACCTGACAGCGCAGTCAGGAATGGGCCTGTCCTATGAATTAGAAGCGATTGCGATGGCCGTTATCGGCGGCGTATCGCTGTTTGGCGGGCGCGGATCAATCATCGGTACGGTGATCGGGGCGCTCATCATCGGCGTCATCACCTCTGGCTTCACGTTCCTGCGTCTTGGCGCTTACTATCAGGAAATGGTGCTTGGCATCATCATCGTCGGCGCAGTCGCGCTTGATCAATGGCAACAAAAACGCGCCGCGGCGCGGGCATAAGGGAGGGCATAGCAATGTCAGATATCATTCTGGAAACCAAAGGCCTGACCAAGCACTACGGTGGGGTCCATGCCTTAGAGGAGGCAGACTTCACTCTGGAGCGCGGCGAACACGTCGCGATCATGGGGGACAACGGGGCAGGTAAATCCACCTTCGTTCGCCAGATCACGGGGGTCGAACAACGCACGCGTGGTACCGTCACCTTTGATGGCGACGAAGTCCACTTTGCAGGGCCACTGGATGCGCGCGAAGCTGGCATCGAAACGGTGTTCCAAACGCTGGCGCTGGCCGATGACCTCAACGTGCCTGACAACTTGTTCCTTGGACGTGAAAAAACCAAGTTCAACTGGCTCGGTCCATTTCGAATGCTCGACTACAAAGGCATGCGTGGTGACACGATGGCAGGGCTGGAAAAGACGGGCGTCAAAATCCCGAACATCAAGAACAGCATCGCCAATATGTCCGGTGGCCAGCGCCAATGTGTGGCCATCGCTCGCACAGCGACGTTTGCCTCTAAACTGACGATCATGGACGAACCAACAGCCGCCCTTGGTGTGCAAGAAACAGCACAGGTCGAAAACATTATCAGAACCCTAAAAGAACAGGGAGAAAGCCTGATCCTTGTGTCGCACAACATGCGGCAAGTGTTCGATCTCGTTGATCGGATCATTGTCTTCCGCCGCGGGCGCATTTGTGCGAACCTCGACATCAAGAATAGTGATTACACAGGCGAGGACGTCGTGAGCTACATTACAGGTGCCAAAACGGGTGCGGAATACGAAGGGGTCGCATGAGGAAACTCATCGACCTTTACCACCCGTTCTTTGCGCCCGTTTGGATCCGCATAGTTGTCGTCGTGGTGCTGGTCGCATGGGGTCTGTTTGAACTCAGCACAGGGGCCGTCCTCTGGGCGATAATTTTCATCGGGATAGGCGCTATATGTGCGTGGCGGTTCGCCACGATTGACTACAATGCCTTTTCCGATGATTAGGACGTCATGGCTGTCACCTTAAAAGACGTAGCAGAAATGGCGGGCGTGTCCCGTTCTGCGGTTTCACGCACCTTTACCGAGGGCGCGTCAGTCTCCGCCAAGACGCGTGCAAAAGTAATGAAGGCGGCGAAAGAATTGGGATACAGCCCCAATGCTCTCGCCTCGTCTCTGACCACAGGCCGCACTAAGATGATCGGCCTTGTGTCCAACAATTTTCACAATCCGATCTTCCTAGAGGTCTTTGACCTATTCACTCGCGGCCTGCACGAACGCGACCTGAGGCCCCTACTGGTGAACCTGACAGATGAAACCGACCCGGAGGCCTCCGTAAGGATGTTACGCCAGTATTCGGTGGACGGTGTCATCGTCGCTTCCTCCACCCTTCCCCATGATTTCGCCCGTGCGTTTCGCGATGCAGGCGTTCCGGTTGTGCATTCCTTTGGTCGCCAGACGGCGACCCCAGCGGTCGATGTTTTGGGAATCGACAACATCGCGGCGGGCAAACTGGCCGCGCTAACCTTAATTGAACGTGGTTACACCGAGGTTGGTTTTTTGGGCGGCCCTGTCGATGCGACATCGACCATCGACCGCCAAACCGGATTTCTAGCCGAAGTGGCAAAGCACCCAAAGGTCACCGCGACGACAAGTTTCGCAAACGCCTATTCCTTCGAGGCTGGCCGCGCCGAGATGGCCCGCCTGTTGGCGTCAAAACCCGCGCAAGCATATTTCTGCGGTGATGATGTGCTGTCCATCGGGGCCATGTCGGCACTGCAATCAGCGGGCCTGAATGTGCCCGATGACATCGGCATTATCGGGTTGAATGATATGGAAATGGCGGGTTGGGAAAACATTAACCTGACGACGATCCATAACCCCGTAACCGAGATTATCGCCGCCTCAATCGCGCGCGTCGTGCAACTGGTTGCCGACCCGACACTGCAGCCGCAAGCGCGGTTGTTTAATGGATCGGTTATTGAACGCGGAACACTACAGTTAGCCTAGGCGCCCGAACTCATCGGGCGCCCGTTTTGTTACCGAAACATCGGAGGGCGCGCATCAAGCCACGCACCGTCTTGCTTGCCGGATTCAGCGACAGCCACAACGGCCGACATCGAGCGTAACCCATCCTCAGCGCGTGGGAATAGGTTCGCCGCAGCGTCCATCTTGCGGCTTTCTTTGCGGGCACCGATAGCCTCGGCCAAGTCAGTGTAGATGTTGGCAAAGGCCAGCGGCATGCCCTCGGCATGGCCGATGGTCACCCGCGTCGTTCGATCCGCCTCTGGTGAGAGGTTTGCCTCACCACGTTCAATGATCTGCATGCGCTCGTTTAATGGCATGTAGTAGAGCTGGTTGGGGTGCTCTTGGCTCCAACGCAGGCCACCGGTTTCGCCGAACACCTGGATGCCCAGCCCGTGCTGCCGACCGATTGCGATGGAGGACGTCCAAAGGCGGCCAACCGCTCCACCATCCATACGGAAATTGACCATGGCGTCGTCTTCAAGGGTGCGCACATCAATGCAGGACACACAATCGGCAGAGAGTTTAGTGACTTCCTGACCTGTCACAAAGCTGGCCATATGCAGCGCGTGGATGCCGCAATCGGCAAACTGAGCCGATACACCCGCCTGTGCAGGATCATAGCGCCACCGCACGCGAGGGTTGTCTGCATCTGTTGCGTCCGCGTGATGCCCGTGGGCAAATTCTGCGTTCACAAGGCGGACTTTCCCGATATCCCCACGCGCAATCATCGCCTTCATATGCCGGACCAATGAATAGCCTGAGTAGCCATAATTCACCGCACAGATATTGCCCGTCTTGCTAGCGATCTCGACAATCTCCTGCCCTTCATCGACCGTCATCGTCATTGGCTTTTCACACAGCACGTGAAATCCGGCCTCTAGATAGGCCTTGGTGATTTCAAAGTGGGTGGAATTTGGCGTAGCGACCGTAACCAGATCAACGCGATCCTCGCGCTTTTTCTCGCCTTCCAGCATGTCCTGCCACGACCCATAGGCGCGATCCCCAAGGCCGAGCCGTTGCCCATAATCAATGCCTTCATCAGGTCTGTGATCCAACGCACCCGCGCTGAACTCAAACAAACCATCAAGTCCAGCACCGAGGCGGTGCGCTGGCCCGATCTGGCTGCCTTCGCCGCCGCCAATCATTCCCCATTTCAACTTCGCCATGGCTTTATGCTCCTTCAAAACCAATGGATTTCAGATACGCACGGTTCAGCTTCGCGTCATCGATGGGCGAGGTATCGCCCTCTGGATCGCAATCCTGCTCTACCGTACACCAACCAGAGAACCCGTTCTCCATCAAAACCTGCCGCACGGCCGGGAAGTCAACATCCCCGTCGCCAAGGTTGCAGAATATCCCCTGACCGCACGCGTCATAGAAGTCGGTGCGATTTTTTACGACTTGCGCTTTCACCTTCGGATCAATGTCCTTGAAATGCATGTAACTGATCCGATCGATATTGCGGCGCATAAAAGCCACTGGATCAAAGCCTGCGTAAGAATGGTGACCTGTGTCGAAACAGATCTTGAGGATCGCTTCGTCGACTTCCGCCAGCAGGCGATCCAGCTCGGGTTCAAAATCCATGAATCCGCCTGCATGGGCGTGAATACCTACGGTCAGGCCGTATTCCTCGGTGCCCATCTTGGCGACGGTCGCGATTTTGTCGCGGTACGCTGTCCATTCAGCCTTATCCATCTGCTCGGCCTCACCCACGCGGCCCGCGGTAGGCGCGCGACGCGGCGAAATGCTGTCGATAAGCACAAGGTGTTCCGCCCCATGCGCTTTCAGCGCCTTACAGGTGCGCACTGCGCCATCCATCACATCATCCCAAGCGTCAGGGTCATGGAACGGGCGGAAGACAACGCCCCCCACCAAAGTCTGCCCGAATTCTTCCAGCGCATCAGACAGCGCAGTTGGGTCCTCGGGCATGTACCCGACAGGCCCAAGTTCGATCCCCGTGTATCCCGCATCCGCGTTTTCTTGTAAAACTTTGCGCCAGTTCGGGTTCCGCGGATCATCCGCGAATTCGACACCCCAAGAACAAGGTGCGTTGCCAATCTTGATCATGTTCAAGCCCTTTTTGATTAGAAATTTTTGATATCGACCCAAGCGCCTGTGCGACTTGAGGCCAGTGCTGCAGCGACAACGCGGTTCACTTCCATCCCTTCGGCGAAAGTCGGCCAGATGTTGCGTTGTTCATGAATAGCCCGCAAAAAGTCATGGGCCTCGATGATAATTTGATCCTGATAGCCCGTCCCGTGGCCCGGCCCCTGACAGAACGGCAGGTAGTCTGGGTGCGCTGGGCCGGTCAGGATTTTGCGAAACCCGCGCTCGGCCTCTGGGCCATCCATCGTATACAGATGCAGCGCGTTCTGATCCTCTTGATCGAAACGGATCGCGCCTTTGGTGCCGTGAATTTCATAGGCGTAGCCCATCTTCCGCCCAGTCGCGATGCGGCTGAAGAACAGATGCCCCTGCGCCCCGTTTTCAAAACGGCACATCATTTGCGCCTGATCGTCGTTATCAACGGTGCCACCTGGGCGGTTCGCGTGGACGGTCTCTGCTGTGGCGTTCAGGCTTACAATCGGCCCGATAAGGGCACGGGCAGCGTTGATCATATGGGGCGCAAGATCACCCATGGTGCCGTTGGCCGCGCCTGTAGTGCGCCACGTGGCAGGCAACGTCTCGTCTGCCAGAAAGTCCTCGGTATGTTCACCGCGAAACCATGTGACAGCCCCGATCCGTCCTTCAGCGATCAGTTGCCGCGCAAACTGCGAAGCAGGCGTGCGGATATAGTTAAATCCAGTCATGTGAATCGCACCTGCAGCCTCAGCTGCCGCCAGCATTGCGCGGCTGTCTTCAAGCGAGGCACCCAGCGGCTTTTCACAAAACACAGGTTTGCCCAGCGCAAAGGCGGCTTCGGCGATCTCACGGTGGGTCGATTGGGGCGAAGCGATCACAATCGCGCCGACAGATTCGTCAGCTATCACACTGCGCCAGTCATCGGTTCCGCGCTTGAACCCATAGGCAGCTCGGTAACGTTCTGCGGATGCAGTGGATGACGCACAAATCACCTCAAGGACGGGGCGTAGTGCCGTATCAAAGACCCCTGCCACCGCCGCATAAGCAACCGAATGGGCCTTACCCATATAGCCGCCGCCGATCAGCCCTATCCCAATCTCAGACACTTTTTCTTTCTCCCACAAGAATCTCATTGCAACCGGTTGCAAAACGGCTATCTTTGATTGGGGGCGCAGGTCAATAGCGATTTGTCGCACGCCAAACGTAATCTCAAAGGGGGCGCCACGGTGGAGACCTTAAACCAAACAGTTACGCTGACAACTGCACAGGCAATTGTGCGGTTCCTTGCGGCTCAATACATTGAGATTGATGGCGCGGAAACGCACCTTTGCGGAGGCGGGTTCGGCATTTTTGGCCACGGCAATGTCACCTGCCTTGGCGAAGCGCTGCGCGACCACAAAGATGTGCTGCCTCTTTATCGCGGTCAGAACGAACAGGGTATGGGATTCGCTGCGGCGGCCTATGCCAAGGCGCATCTGCGTCGCCGCTTCATGTTTTGCACAGCAAGTGCAGGCCCCGGCACGGCGAACCTGCTGACCAGCGCTGCGCTAGCCCATGCGAACCGCCTGCCTATGCTGCTGCTTTGTGGTGATGCCTTCATCACCCGCCTTCCCGATCCTGTGTTGCAACAGCTCGAGCACTACGGAAACCCGACCTTCGGCGTGAACGACGCGTTCAAAGCCGTGAGCCGCTATTGGGATCGGATCACGCATCCAGCGCAAATCATCCAATCCTTGCCGGCCGCGTTGAATACAATGCTTGATCCCGCCGATTGCGGGCCCGCCTTCCTTGGCCTGCCGCAAGACGTACAGGGTTGGACATATGAATACCCTCTGTCCTTCTTTGATAAACGTGTGCACCGCATCCGCCGTCAGGCCGCAGATACCGCCGAAATCACCGAGGCCGCAGCCCTGTTGAAAACCGCCAAACGCCCGATGATAATCGCGGGTGGCGGGGTACAGTATTCAGGCGCTGTCGAAGAACTGACGCTTTTCGCTGAAACGCATTCTATCCCAGTTGTCGAAACCATCGCCGGACGTGCGAACCTGAAAGCGACCCACGCCCTTAACATCGGGCCACTTGGGGTAACTGGATCAGACAGTGCAAATGCAATTGCTGAACAGGCTGATGTCATTCTCGCGGTTGGCACACGCTTGCAAGACTTCACGACCGGTTCATGGACCGCATTTGCCCAAGACGCACAGATCATCGGATTAAACGCGGCGCGCCATGATGCGGCAAAGCACATGTCCGCAACCGTTGTCGGCGATGCCAAACTGGCACTGGGCACGTTGCAAGATGCTTTGGGTGATTACGTAACCCCAGACGATTGGGTCGCAACCGCCAAAGCCGAACGGGCCAAGTGGGACGACTATGTCGCAAACAATACTCGTCTCGGGAATGGCCCTGCGTCTTATGCGCAGGCAATCGGAGTGGTAAACGCAGCTTGCGATCCACGTGATCGGATCGTCGCCGCTGCTGGCGGACTACCTGCCGAAGTCACCGCGAATTGGCGAACGCTGGACATCGGAACCGTCGATGTTGAATTCGGCTTTTCCTGCATGGGTTATGAAATTGCAGGCGGTTGGGGCGCGCGGATTGCGCAGGCCGAAAAAGAACCAGATCAAGATACGATCGTGTTTACGGGTGACGGGTCATACTTGCTGATGAACTCGGATGTCTATTCCTCGGTTCTGACCCAGAAGAAGATGATCATCATGGTGCTGGACAACGGCGGCTTTGCTGTCATCAACAAACTGCAAAACAATACCGGCAACGAGAGCTTCAACAACCTAATCGCGGATACACCAACAGCGACCAATCAGGTCGGTGTTGATTTCGAGGCACACGCACGCTCCATGGGGGCGTTGGCGGAAACGGTTGCAGACCCGTCTGGCCTTGCCGATGCCTTTGCCCGGGCAAAGGCGGCTGACCAGACCTACGTCATCGTCATGAAAGTCGATCCCTATGAAGGATGGACGACAGAGGGCCACACATGGTGGGAAGTTGGAACGCCTCACATTACCGACAACCCCAAGGTCAAAGCTGCCCACGAAGACTGGGAAAGCAGCCGATCCAAACAGCGTAAGGGCGTATAAGATGGACGCGCTGCTGTCAGGGATCAAAGCCAACAATTTCGTCATCGTCGGCCGCGCGGGGATGGACTTCTTCACGCCTGCGGGCACCGCAACAGAGGACGCCGAAGTCTTTCACGCCGGACTTGGCGGATCGTCGGCCAATACGGCAGCGGGCATCTGCAAACTAGGCGGGCAAGCGGCGCTTGTTACGCGCGTGTCCGACGACAGTATCGGGCGTTACTGCGTGAACCAATTAAAGCGCTATGGCGTGAGTGCGGATTACGTGACCCCCGTGGGCGGCGAATTTCGCAACTCCCTCGCCGTCTATGAAAGCCGCCTTGAGGGACACCAATCGGTAATTTACCGAAATGGCGCCGCTGATTTCGAGATGAACGAGGCAGACGTCGAGGCCGTGGACTATGCCCGTTTTGGCGCCCTGATCACAGCTGGCACCGTCTTCGCCGCAGAACCATCCCGTTCTGCCACCTTCCGCGCTTTTGAACTGGCCAAAGCAGCGGGCCTTCCGGTTATCTTCGACGTCGATTACCGCCCCTACTCATGGCCTTCCCCCGAGGTCGCTGCCGACGTGCTCAGTCGCGCTGCAGCAGCGTCAGACATGATCGTCGGCAACGACGAGGAATTCGGCTTTATGGCGGGGTCCATCGACAAGGGTCTCGATAAGGCGCGCGATCTTTCACAGACCAGCGCCGCGCTCGTCGTTTACAAAATGGGGCCAGAGGGCGCGATCACTTTTGCCGATGGGCAGGAGATCCACACCGGCATCTATCCTGTTGAAGCCTTGAAACCAACGGGCGCGGGAGACAGTTTTATGGCGGGTATGTTGACGTCTTTGGCCGATGGCCATGACCTAAAAACATCCATTCTACGCGGCTCTGCCTGCGCCTCAGTCACAGTATCGCGGCCCGGCTGTGCGCCCGCGATGGCAGACACGGAAACTCTCGAAACTTTTCTGGCCACCCACCCCGGCCCAACCCAACGCTAAAGGAACGATCATGCATATTGCTCCGTTTGATAATCAGAACAAACCCATCGTTGATATCGACGATAGCACCGTTCCGCTGAACTATTTCAACATCGTCAAACTCAAAAAGGGTGAAGCGTTCGAATACGAAGTACCCGGCTACGAAACCTGCATCGTGCCCGCCACAGGCAGTATTGATGTGAATATCGAAGGCTTCAAAGCGAACGGCATCGGCGGGCGCGGCGAAGATGTTTGGGACGGCGAACCTGAGGGCGTCTATGTGCCGACCGCCGCCAAAGCCGAAATGGTCTGCACATCAGATGAAGTCGAAATTTTCATCGCAGGCGCGCGTTACGACAAGGTTCTGGATGCTTTCGCGGTGCGCAACGACGAACTCGACCTTGTACAATACGGGTCGGACGACACCAAAACCCACCGCAAGATCAAACATATTCTTGGCACCAAATATCACGACAAGGTTGGCCGTCTGCTGGTCTCTGAGTTGTTCACCGTCGGTGAAGGTGGCTGGTCAGGCTTTCCAAGCCACAAACACGACACCGACCGCCTGCCGCAAGAAACGCGACACGACGAAACATACAACTTCCGTTTTAAACCCAACCACGGTTCAGGCGTACAGATGTTGCAGCGCGAAGATGGTAAGGCGGGTGACGCCTATCACATCGTAGATGGCTCAACGATTTGTCTCGACAGCGGATACCACCCCTGTGCGGTACTGCCCGGTTATCAGATGTATTATTTCACGATCCTCGGCGGGCTGTCACAACGCAGCCTCGTTCAATACTTCCAGCCGACCCATGCCTATCAGATCGAAACGATCCCAGGCATCAAAGATATGATCGCAAAGTTCAAATAGGGGCAACACATGCCATTGGTAACTCTCGCAGATGTTCTGCAACCGGCGTTGAAAAATGGCACCGCAGTTGCTGGACTAGTGACACTGGGCTGGGAAGATATGCGCGCCTTTGTGCGGGCCGCAGAAGCGGAAAACTGCCCCGTCATTCTGCAGGCTGGCCCCGGCTGCCGCGCCCATACGCCCCTGCCCGTCCTTGGCAAAATGTTCCGCCATCTGGCCGAAAACGCCTCTGTGCCCGTCGTCGCCCATCTCGATCACGGCTACACTTACGATGAGTGCGCCGAAGCCCTGGATTCTGGCTTTACCTCGCTGATGTTCGACGGGTCGCGCAAACCCTTCGACGACAACGTAGCCGAAACTAAACGCATCGCCGATATGGCCCATGCTGCAGGCATTTCCTGTGAGGGCGAGATCGGGTTTGTGGGTTATGCCGAGGGTGAGGCTTCCGCAGGCACAGACCCTGCTGAGGCCGCCAAATTTGCTCTAGAAACGGGCGTTGACGCGATGGCAATTTCGGTTGGTAACGTGCACCTGCAAGAAGAAAAAGAAGGCGGGCTAGACGAAGGGCGCATCGCCGAAATTCAGGCCGTGACAAACGTGCCGTTGGTGATCCATGGCGGCTCTGGTGTACCTGTGGAACAGCGTGCTCGTCTGGCGCGCAACACAAACATCTGCAAATTCAACATCGGGACCGAATTGCGCATGGCGTTCGGCGCCGCTCTGCGTGATGCCGTCTCCGCCGACTCCAAAAGGTTCGACCGTGTGTCGATCCTTAAAGACACCGAAACCCCCATGATTGCCGCCGCACGCCGCGTGCTGGCTCCGCTCAAAGGATAACAGAATGCTCAACGTCGGACTTTTGGGATGTGGACGGATCGGCCAAGTTCACGGTGCGACCCTTTCAGGAATGAAAACAGCGCGCACTGTAGCTGTGTCTGACTTTCTGCCCGAAGCAGCGAACGCACTGGCCAGCCAATTGAATGCGAAGGTCATGACCAGCGATCAGATGCTCGAAGATCCTGGCATCGACGCCGTCGTCATCGGCACGCCAACAACCACCCATTACGACCTGATCCACAAGGCCGCCGCGCACGGAAAAGCAATCTTCTGCGAGAAGCCCGTCGACCTCTCCGTCGATCGTATCCGAGAGTGCCTCTCCGCCGTTGAGGTGGCTGGCGTGCCTTTCATGGTGGCCTTCAACCGCCGTTTTGACCCCAGCTTTGCGCACCTTCAAAAACAGATATCCGATCAAGTCATCGGCGACGTTGAGCTCGTCACGATCCTGTCGCGAGATCCAGCGCCACCGCCCATCGGATACATCAAAACCTCAGGCGGGATTTTCCGAGATATGATGATCCACGATCTTGATATGGCCCGGTTCTTGCTTGGCGAAGAGCCCGTGGAATTGACCGCTGAAGCCTCTTGTTTAGTGGACCCCGCGATTGGCGAGGCGGGGGATTTCGACACTGCTGTGGTGACCCTGAAGACCGCGAATGGCAAGATATGCCAGATTAGCAATTCGCGCCGCGCAACCTATGGTTATGATCAACGGATCGAAGTGCATGGCTCAAAGGGTATGCTGCGTGCGGACAATATGCTCGAAAATTCGGTTCAGCTGGCGACAGGCGCAGGCCACCAAACTGCCGCGACCCAACCCTTCTTTCTGGAACGCTATGCAGCTGCCTATCGTGCGGAAATGGAACATTTCGTCTCCTGCATTGCAGCCGGCGTGCCGATAGCTCCAACTGGTGAGGACGGGCTGAAAGCCCAGATCCTCGCTGATGCTGCAGATGCCGCAGCACGAGACGGTTTGCGTCGCTCACTTTCGCAAACCTAAGTTCGCGGATCGACGGTTTTTCCAGCGCAGTTTGTAACTGTAGCGGCGCCATCATGGCCTTGTCTAAAAGTGACATTGCGGCGATTTCTTTCTTGGAAAAAGCAATCTGTTACAAGGCATTGCGAAGAGTTTTCCGCTAGCCGCTTGGGAGCACTTGAGCTTCGTTGCAAAACCATCGAGGTCTTTACTGACAGATCGGTAGGGGGCTGTAGTTCGGTGCGGGCAATGAGGCGCGCCATTCTCGAATTATCGGCTCAAGTTGGCGTTTAGGCCAGAACCGTGGTGCGCCAATTTGGTTAAGGCACGAGCTGTTCCAATAATGCCCGTCTACAGAAGGTGAACGCCCATTGTTTACCGAAGTTGCAATCGCATTGATGTCTCGCGACTCTGGGTAAATGTACAGCGACGTCCGGTTCCCATCGACCAGCGAGATAATTTGCTGTGACACGTCTTCCGACCACGTCGTGCACCCGTTGCTTCGCCCACTCGTATAATCAATCAGCCGACCGAGCCGCACAAATCCATCCTCGTCCGCGTGGGGACTGCTGGGCACTGACATCCGACATTGTGACCGCACAAACGCCGCCATATGCCCGCCAATCGCGCGATCCCGTGCATTCGACGTCTCTCTCATCCCGTCAAACACGAGGAACGTCCGGTTGAACGGGACAGTTTGACCGCCCTGTCTAATGTAACCTTTATGAGACGTGCGCGCCTCAGCTGTGAGGTACGCGCCCCCCATCGTCAAGTTCGACCCGAGCGCATTGCTAAAGTGGCGCGCGCATTCCCGTCCATTCGAGAAATCCGCCCCAGGTATGCTGCGCCCGTTCCCGTATCCAGACGACACTGCCGTAAACGACCCCTGCTCTTCACAAATAATGTAATATCGCTGGGTTGGCGTCCCTCGAGAGGACGTACTCGGCCGTGTCGCGTCCATAGCCATATAGCACGGATTTCGAACACCGGCGCGCCGTACCTGTTGACGATAAAGATCACGCGCGCGTTCAAGGACCACAGGCGCAATCTGCCCTTCACCGGTCCCGACATGCTGTTGCAGCCATGAAGGAGTTTCGCGTGACAACGATTGCGCCGAAGCGGGCGATTGAACCGCAATCAAACCCACCAACATCAGCGCAAGCCAAGTACCGTGGAACAGCCGCTTAACTTCTGAACCTGCGCTTACTGTGCCAACGCTTGTTTCGTTACCACACGCCGGTTTAGCGCGAACCTTCCCAGCCACGTTCCAACCAATCATGAGCACCTCCTACCTACGCATTGTCTATGACCTTAACAAAAGCAGGTCAGCGCTGGATAGCCTTTAGAGGGCGTTCACTTGGAATAACCGGACCTCGCTGTACCGACATAGCGCTTTAGTTCAGCTTTCAACCCGCTGGGTCACTGAAGTCTAAAAAGGACTTCGTTAAGTTGGCCGCGTGTCAAACAGCTACTGTTCAAGCCGCATTGACCCGTCTGTGCCTTGGTAAAGTTTGATCCAAGCGCGCCTGTTCACATCATCTGTATCGGGGTAATCCAATCTGAAGTGGCTGCCGCGGCTTTCCGCGCGCATTAGGGATGCCCGCATCTTCATCGACGCTTTCTTGATGTACAATACAAAATTGGGGATCATTATTCACTGAAGCGTCTGTGTGACCCAAGCAGGACCATTGCCCGCGTTGCGCCGAAATTGGCGTTAGTTTCAAAGCCAACGGGTGGTGAACCAAGTGCTCCGCCCTCGAAAGAGGGTAGGCCATTTGCTCCTCCGCCTTCGCCGTCACCGCCGGGCGCACCAACGTCGCGTTGGAATTCTCTCGGGGTTTGCGGGCCACCCTCAACTTCAACAATTTCTCCATCGCTTGGTTGTGAGCCGGACCCACGATCAGATTGTGCAGTTTTTCACATATCTTACTCGCGTCCGGCCATCTCATCTGAGTGGAAATCTATGTGAATGTGGTTTCCGTCCACATCTTCTAAGTTAACCTGCACAATGGGCACGCCAGGAACACGGTCAACTGAATGACGAATATCAGCCTGTGTTAAACGTTCAGTCAATTCGGTCAAACCAGTGGCCCGAAGCGCGAAGTGTTCGATCTTAGGCTCGATTGAAGCGCATTCCTCAGCCACTTCGACAAGATGAATGACAGGATTCTCCGCGATGTAGATCCAAGCTCCCGCAAACGGGAAATCTGGCCGCGCTCCAGACCTTAGTCCAAGAACGTTTTCGTAAAAACGGACCATTTCGGCCAACTTGGCAGTTCGGACATTTACATGATCGAGACCGAGCATTTTCATTTAGCGCTTCTCATTCTTGTTAGGTACCGGTTGGTTTGCCCGCTGAAATCAGAGGCTAACGTGCGAAATTCAGGAATAACTCCACTCATTTTCGTGCACACGAAGGCCCAACCAATCGAGCATGATCCACCCAAAATTGGGGCGCGCAAGACCAATCGGTTCCCAATCATTCTTACAAACCTCCAAAGGCGCGAATGCCGGTGCCCTCTTCGCAACGCTTCATGGTGTAGTCGTCAAACGCGTTTTGAACTTCTTTCGGCTGCCATGAAAGCAAGGCTTCGTCATAGCTTGGCCGCGCTTTCACCCGCGCAAACCACGAGGTCAGATTTGGAACTGCCTCATAGGGCCAACCCATCAATCCATAACGATGGATAATAGGAACCCATGCGATATCCGACAGCGAGAAAACGTCGCCCGAAAGATAAGGACGTCCGTCAGCTAGCCGGGCCTCAAGCACCTTCAATGCGGCATCAGTTCGACGCACTGCGAAGTCGACCCGATCGCGTTCGAAACCAGCCTGAAAATCGAGATAAAACTGACGCAGCCAAGCATTCTTGTGGTTCTCCTGAAAAGCGCGCCCGCGATCCAGGTCCGCGGGCGGTGCGCCGCGAAATAGAAACTCGAATGTGAGCAGCTTCAGATCCAGTTGTACGCCATCCGCAAGGGCAAGCAGATCAGCGTCAGCGGCCATCAAATCATCATTTTTTCCACCCAGATGCTGAATGATATCAACGGACTCGATATAAAGTTTGCCATCATCAACAAGCGCAGGAACGACCCCTTTGGGATGGATCGCCTGATACTCCTCTGTCGCGTGCTCGCCTGCCTCTAGGTTAACCAAATGGCTCTCGTAGGTGCGGCCAAGTTCAGCCAAGACCAAGCGAACCCGCTGCGAGCAACTCGATAGCGGTGCGTGCCATAAATGCAGTTCCGTTAGACCCGTGAGCGTGCTGTTGAGTGTTTGTATCTGTGGCATTTTCTCACCCGTTTTGCCTAGAACGCGACCCGATCGCCACCCTTGAGGTCAAGAATTTCCCGCGCCTCATCTGGCGTAGCTACCTCACACCCCAAATCTTCAACGATGCGACGGATCTTGGCGACTTGTTGCGCATTGCTTTCAGCGAGCTTGCCGCGTGAGATGAACAGGCTGTCTTCGAGACCCACACGTACGTTGCCACCCATCTGGCTGGCTGTCGTTCCCAGTGTCATCTGAGACCCGCCTGCCCCAAGGACCGACCAACGGTAGTCATCGCCAAAAAGACGGTCGGCAGTGCGTTTCATGAACACCAGATTGTCGATCTCCGGCCCGATACCACCCAGGATGCCAAAGATAAACTGGATGAAAACCGGCGCTTTGAACAATCCGATATCCATACAGAATTTCAGGTTATAAAGGTGGCCGACGTCATAGCACTCATGTTCGAACTTGACGTCGTGCGGGGCGAGGGTTTCGGCGGCCTCTTTGATATCCCTGAACGTGTTGCGGAAGATATTGCCGTCAGAATTCTCGACGTAATCCTTTTCCCAGTCAAACTTCCAATCATCGTCTTTATAGCGCCCAGCGAGCGGGTGGAACGAAAAGTTCATTGAGCCCATGTTCATCGAACACATCTCTGGCGAGAACGTCTTGGCGGGATTGATCCGGTCCTGAATCGACAACGTTAGTGACCCGCCAGTCGAAATATTCACAACTGCATCTGTCGCCTGCTTAATGCGCGGCAAGAACGGCGCGAAATCGTCAATCGCGACCGAGGGTGCACCGGTTTCGTTGTCACGCGCGTGAAGGTGCAAGATAGATGCGCCCGCTTCGGCAGCTTCCAAGGCCTGCTGTGCAATATCGTCATAGGTATAAGGCAGTGCGTCTGACATCGTTGGCGTATGAATTGCCCCCGTGACCGCGCAAGTGATGATTGTCTTTTGCTTCTTGGCCATGGTTAGGCTCCTTTTGACGAATTTGATTTCTTGACACGAAAGCTAAGCGGGAACAGTTCGAGATCGAAACGGCCCCGCACGAGGCCCCAAATCCCATTCGGGGCCTTGAGCATGATTAAAATCGCCACGACCCCCAGCACCATGAGATAAATCGTTCCAAGATCAGCCAGTGATTCACGAAGTGCAAAGAAAATTAGCGTGCCGATGATCGGCCCTTCGATCGTGCCAATCCCGCCGATCACAACGATGAAAATGACAAAGGCCGTCCAATCATTCACCGAAAACGCAGCATCGGGCGAGATACGCAACTTTTGCAGAAAAATGAGCGCGCCAACCATTGCTGTGAGGGCTGCGGTCACAACGTATACGATGAACTTTGTGCGCCAGATGTCGATCCCGAGCGATCCCGCCGCCAGTTCATTGTCGCGAATAGCCGTTAACGCCAGCCCATTGCGCGAGCGCAGGAACAGGTACACGGCAACAATCACAATAACTGCCGCCCCAAGCGCAAGCCAGTAGCTAAGATGTTCGCGACCGGAACGGGACTCGGACAAGGATTTCACAATTCCCGCAGGAAGGGACGAGCCTGACCCACCGCCGAGCGAACTGATCTGCGCAAACGAAAGCCGGAAAACTTCGGCGATGACCCATGTGCCAATCGCGAAATAGGCGCCGCGTAGCCGGAAAATAAGCAGCGCGACAGGCACTGCAATTAAAGCGCCTAGAACGCCAGCAACAAGAATGGCTCCGATCGGATGCAGCCCACCAAAGATCGTAAGTGCGAAAAGCATGTAGCCACCAAACCCGACATAGGCTTGTTGCCCAACGGATACGAGGCCAGCATAACCTGCCATCAAATTCCATAAACTAGCCAGTGCGAGATAAAGGAACAATTCCCCCAAAAGTCGCATATCAGCGCGGCCTGCCCACAGAGGTGCTGCGATCAAAACAACCAAAATTAGCAGGCCGAGAACAGCAGCGATCTTGGTCGCGCGCGAAGTACGGGTTACATGATAGTCCGAAAGGTTCATCCGCTTATCCTCGGGAAAAGGCCGTTGGGCCGCACAGCTAAAATTGCAAGGAACACAAGGTGACCCGCGAGCAGTTGCCAGCCCGGATCAATCTTCGCACCGATCGTTTGCGCCACTCCCAAGATTACACCCCCAGCAAGCGTCCCCCAAAGGTTACCCAATCCACCGATGATGACAGCTTCAAAGCCAAAGATGAGCCGCCCACCGCCGACGGACGGATCAAAACTTGTGCGTATGCCGAGCATGATGCCAGCAATCGCCGTCACGCCTAAGGCTAACGCCATCGCCAACCCAAAGATGTGCCGCTTGTTCAACCCCATGAGCTGAGCGATTTCCTGGTTGTCTGAAGTCGCGCGGAACGCTCGACCAAGCGCGGTCCGGTAAAATGTCCACTGGAGCGAAGCGATCACAACGACCGCCATCGCGAACGTCAGGAGAGGCAAAAGGCCCAAAGACAACCCGCCAATCGGAACACTGGCCGTTTCAAGCGCGCCAGCGTTCATCTTTTGAGGGTCTGCTGTGTAAATCTCGAGTAATGCGTTCTGCAAGATAACCGACAATCCAAAGGTAACCAGCAAAGGTGGAAGAAGGTCCCCGCCCAGCGTTTGGTTCAATATCCCACGTTGCAAAACGTAGCCGATGATCGCCATGCAAGGCACAACAATAAAGAGTGCCAGCAAAGGATGAATGCCCAAGACGGCTGTAACGCTCAACCCGAGATAGGCCCCAAGCACGATCATGTCGCCATGCGCGATGTTGACCAAACGCATCACACCAAAAATCAACGACAGTCCTGCCGCGAAAAGCGCATAGAGCCCACCCAGCAAAATCCCTTGAACAACTGCATTTACCCAATCCATGTTATTCTACTCCGAAATAGGCGCGCGAAATGTCTTCACGGGCGACTGTTGCCGAAGGCCCGCTCAACGAGACGTGGCCTTCCTGAAGACAGTAAAATCGACTTGAAACAGCCAGCGCCTTCGAGATGTCTTGCTCCACGATCAGCGCACTCATACCTTCGCCGATGATACCGGGAAGCGCGTCGTAGATGTCTTTGATGATGATTGGAGCAAGGCCGAGGCTGATCTCGTCGAACAGGATCAAATCAGGGTTCGACATCAAAGCCCGGCCAATCGCGACCATCTGTTGTTGGCCACCTGACAGCGACGTTGACTGCTGCGCACGGCGCTCTTTCAAGATCGGGAACAGTTTGTAGATTGCCTGCAAAGACCACGGGCCCTTGCGGCCAATTTGACCACCGATGATCAGGTTCTCCTCGACTGACAACGAGGGAAATAACTGTCGACCTTCTGGCACCAACGCGATGCCCCTCTCCGCAATCTGGTCTGCCCGCAACGCGCCAACAGGCTCGCTTCGGTATTTAACCATTTCAGCTTCATTGCTGTTTAGTCCAGAAATCGAGCGTAAAAGGGTCGTCTTGCCCGCGCCGTTCGCCCCAATAATCGCGAGAACCTCGCCCTCGGCGACTTCGAGATCGATCCCGAATAGAGCTTGAAAGTCCCCATAATGGGCCTCAAGGCCGTTGATTTGCAAACTGGGTTCAGACATCGGCTTCAATCCCAAGATAAATCTCCTGAACTTCAGGGCTTTGCATGATAGCGTGCGGTTCGCCCTCGGCGATTTTCTTGCCAAAATCGATGACGATCAGACGGTCCACGACGGCGAGTAACGCGTGAACGACGTGCTCGATCCAAATGATCGTCACGCCGCTTGCGTGGATGTCTTTGATTGTTTGCACCAGCGAGGTGCATTCCGCCTCCGTTAGGCCACCGGCGATCTCGTCCAGCATCAGCAACTTGGGTTTGGCGCAGAGCGCACGTGTTAGTTCCAATCGCTTGCGGCCCAGTAGCGTAAGACCACCTGCCAACGTATTCGCGCGATCGAGCAGTTCGGTTTGTTCCAAGACCTCAAGGCAAAATTCTTCCGCAACATGACCAGACAAGCCAGCCGCTTGAGTCGCAGCGATCATCGCGTTTTCAAAGACGGTCATCCCCGAAAAAGGTTGTGGTACCTGAAAGCTGCGGGCCATCCCAGAACGGCAACGTTTTGCCGCGCTCATCGGTGTAACATTCTGCCCGTCGAAGTGCACAGTGCCGGAGTTGGGTTTCAGCGTTCCAGTGATCAGATTGAACATAGACGTCTTACCGGCCCCATTCGGGCCAATAACACCAAGCGCTTCTCCGGCTTCGACACCAAAACTCAGGTCATCGGCAACGGTAACCGCCCCGAAAGATTTAGACACTCGGTCTAGTTGAAGAATTGCCGTCATCGTTCCCTCGTCGTTATGTTTCCAACCGCGCCTCGTTTGGGCGCGGTTGGATGTTCTTCTTTTAGGAAAGAAGCTTCAATTCACCTGTCAGGGCGATATCGGGTTGGCCAGCATTGCCTACGATCTTCAAATCAAAACCGTCGCCTTCCTTCTGCCACTGACCTGCAACAAGTGGCGTTTTGGTGACGTTGTTGATCGGGCCGTTGTCCCAGTTCACGTTACCAACCATTGTATCGAGGTTCGTGGACGCGATCGCCGAAACGATTGCTGCTGGATCTTCAAGATCCTCGGCACGGCGCACCACATCGGCGACGACTTCGAACAACGCATGTTTGAACCCAATCGGTTGTGTCCAAGGGCGCCCTGTCGACGCTGTGAACCCGTCTGTCAGTTCGCGTGCGCTAACCCCAGTCAGAGACGACGAGTACGGATGATCTGGTGACCACCAAACCTCGGTTGTCAAACCATCGCCACGGTCGCCAAGGCTTTCGATGACGGACGGGAACAGCAATGCTTTCCCGATTGTCACGATCTTTGGGTTAAACCCTTGTTGCGCACATTGGCCCCAGAACGTCGCAAAGTCAGGAGGGATCATGTTGCCTGTTACGATCGTGCAACCAGCCTCTTTGAAGGCTGCAATCTGGTTCGAGAAATCATCCGATAGGGGTTGGTAACGACCAGGATCGGTAATGTTGTATCCGGCGGCGGTCATTGCTGGTGGTAGACCGTTCTGGGCATCACCAAATGCGTTTCCATCCGCGTCATTCGGGAACATTCCAGCGACTTGTGTGCCAACGTCGACTTGGCTCCACATGCCAAGCGTCGCGCCGATCCAGTCTTCGATCCCGAAGAAGAAGTGGTACGTGCTTTGGAAACCTTCGCCTGGAACGCCATTGCGGCCAAAGAAGTAGGGCTGCCAAGGACAATCGGTGCTAATGCAGGGAACCTCGTTAATCTCAGCCTGATCCGCGACAGGGTTAACTGTGTCGGGCGTGGATGCCGCAACGATGATATCAACCTCGTCATCTAGGATAAGGTCCGCCGCAACTTCTGCTGCGCGGTTCGGGTTCGATTGGCTGTCCTTTGAAATAATCTCGATGTTCCACGCGGTGCCGTTGTTTTCGATCCCACCTGCAAAAGCATCCACGACGCCTTGCAGAATGAACTCATCGGCCTCCGCAAACGCGGCCAAAGGCCCTGTCTGTGGGCTCACGTGACCGACTCGCAAGGTGCGAGTTTGGGCGTAGGCCCGTGTTGATGACAAGATCGCAGGTGCAGCCAACGTTGTGGTGGCACCGGCAATAAAACCACGGCGTGTCCAAGGTGTTCTTTTCATTTGATCTTCCTCCCTAAATCGGCCGGTATGGCCGCTTCTTCAGTCGCCCTTCTTCGGCAAAATATCCTCAAGTCGATTGAGATGCCGCGCCACACGGTTGCGTACATCATCAGCTGTCTGAGGCGTCCAATTGCGGAAACCCTCACCAGATTTCATGCCCAACCGTCCCTCCTCGACGAGCTGTTCAAGGTAGGGCGATGGGCCCTTCCGGCTTTCCAAATCGAAAAGCACGTTCTCATGAATATCGAGCGTCAGATCAGTGCCAACCAAATCCGCATTTTCTAGCGGACCAAGCACTGCAAGCCGCCGTCCGAAGCTGGCTTTGATCACTGTATCCACGGATTCAGCATCGCAAATGCCGTTTTCAACGAGGCTTATCGCTTCGCGCCACAGCGCGTGTTGCAGGCGATTACCGATGAAACCAGGTACGTCTTTCCGGACGCGCACAGGTGTTTTTCCCGCATCTGCCAGCAAATCCATCATATCGTCTGCAACTGCGTCATCTGTCCACTCGGTACTGACAACCTCGACCAGTGGAATTAAATGCGGCGGGTTCCACCAATGAGTTCCCAGCGCGCGTTTCTTAAGCCGCAGTTCGCTCATGATTTCGGTGATCGGCATTACCGATGTATTGGAAGCCAGCGTGCAGTTCTCTGGCGCATGTTCTTCGATTTCAGCGAAGATCTTACGCTTCAAGTCCAGTTTTTCCGGAGCCGCTTCAAACACCACTTCCGCGTCTTTCACTGCCGCACCGGTTGAGCCTGAAATCTCGATCTTTTTCAAGATTTTGGCGATCCGTTCATCAGATTCCCCAAGCCCCTTCAAACTATCCATGATCCGCTGTGACACGGTCGAGCGCGCCTCGACGACGGGATCCGTGATCCTGACGTATTGTCCGCTACGCGCCAGCGTAAGCGCGATGCCGTGCCCCATGAGGCCAGCGCCAATAACTGCTATTTGACGGTTCTTTTTCATCAATTAGCCCGCCGTGTATCCGCCGTCGGCATAGAGAATATGCCCTGTGTAAAAGTCAGATGCTTTAGACGCGAGGAACAGAAGTGGCCCTGCAAGGTCTTCGGGCTCACCCAACCGCCCCTTGGGAACACGCGATAGAAATCCATCGCGGACTTTGGTTGCTTCCGGCGTGTCCTCAAACATCCACGCGGTAAGCGGCGAACGGAAAACGGTCGGGGCAATCGCATTTACGGTGATACCCGTTGGGCCCAACTCACAACCGAGTGCTTTGGTCAAACCGTCGGTTGCAGACTTAGACGTGCAATAAGCAGTGTAACCCGCTGGATGCCCCAAAAGGCCGCGCGCAGAAGACACCAGAACGATTTTACCGCCCTTACCTTGTTCTTTCATTTGCCCAGCCGCCGCACGTGACAACAACCATGTCTGCGTGACGTTCGCATCCATCACTGCGTTGAAATCTTCAGGTGGCATGTCATTGATCAGCGCCACTTTGTTCATGCCGGATGCGACAACAAGGATGTCGAGCTGACCATAAGCTTTGACAGCTTGCGCGACCAAATCGGCGCAGATCGCTTCATCGGTCGGGCGGGTGTTGATCGCAGTCACATCAGCGCCCATGCCACGACACTCTTCTGAAATTTCATCCAGTGCTGCTTGATTGCCCGCAACCAGAACCAGCTTGGCTCCGGCGCCCGCCAGAATGCGCGCTGCGACCATACCGAACGCACCAGAAGCGCCGGTTATCAGGGCGACGTTGTCTTTCACGTCGAACATCGAAAGGGGATTTTGCATCACGTTCATCTTAAGTCTCCGGTGGGTAAGGAATGACGACCAGCATTTTGGCCGTTTCGTTGCTGCGGTTCTCTATCTTGCGAACCTCTCCGGCGGGGATGGTGCAACTGTCGTACTTACCCATGACCGTCTCAACATCATCGACGATCACAGTCATCTCGCCCTCAAGCATGACGTAGACCTTTTCGAACGGCGTGGAATCTGGACCAGCTCCGCCACCAGGCAGAAACTGGCTAAACCCGATCCATTGATTGGTTGGTCCACCTTCTTCGAAACCTTGCAAGCGTAGCCCGTGGCATTCGAAATGATTGGGCGCAACATAAGGCTGCGCGTCTTGGAAACGTTTGAGGTGCATTTTTCTCATCCCAGCAGTTAATGCGAATGGCGTGCCGCCCCTCCGCTTAAGGGGCAGCAATCTTGGTTCTAGAATTTTTCGCCAGCTTCGATGCGGTAGTCCTGCCCTTTGTCGGCCATCGCAACCAAACGAATGATACAGCCGTCTCCACGGTCCCAATTCCATGGGAAGAACGCAAAGGTCACACGTCGACCGGTAACGGAATCCAGATCACCGCCGACATTCTCGATGCCAAGGATACCTGCCTTGAAAAGCGTGTTGTGAACCGGTTCCCACTCAGGGAAATCAACCTCCCAAGGAACGCCACCGGACCACTCAAGATACTCAGCTTCGAGGTGTGGCATGATTGGGCCATTGCGCTGAGGTCCGATAGCAGTGGCAAGCGGGTGATCATTGGCCTGCGTATCGTGCCCAACAACCTTAACGCCTTTTTCGACCATCCAATCAGCAGCGGACTGCACGAGACCAGGGCAATATGCGAAGTAGTCACCGTCTTCGTATTGCTTATGCCAACCGGTATTGATGATCAAAACATCGCCCTTGCGGATCGCATGACCACAGGCCTTTTCAAGATCGTCGCCCGTAATTTTTTCCCACTTTTTCTTGGGGATAGATACGACAAGGCCCGAACCAAAGAAGTGTGGCAGCGGAACTTCATCGATGAACGGTGTGCCTTGAACCACATGCGCAGGCGCGTCGATGTGTGTGGTGACGTGCATCGTATGTGTCATCGTCTGAGACAGAACGCCGGATTTGGCCATGTAGTGTTTACGTTCGATATGAACATCATCGAAGTAGGGCCAGTTCGGGCACTGATACCCAAACCGGTGACTCAGGTTTACAAACTCCAGTCCCATGTCGTTGTCGGTGTTTGCTTGAAACTCGATGCCGCGGATCTCGACCATTAGATAAAACTCCTCCGTTCGCTGCCGCAGCAACGTTATTGAAATTAGATTGTCAGGATGGTTCCTCCCGATCCCGTCCCCAAAACTAGAACATATTGTCGCGCTTTACGTCAATAATAAATTCACGATACGGTACTTCTGTATCGCTATGTGGGCTCGTGTCTTGACAAGGCAGTAGTTTCAGAGTGTTACAGAACCCAGAGATTTACGGGGATTTTCCATGCCGCTGGATAAAAACGAAAATAATAAGTCCGGAATTCAAGTGATTGCCCGAGCGGCAGCGATTCTCCGTGCACTGAAAGACCAGCCTGACGGCATGAGCCTCGGCCAGATCGCGACATCGGTCGATTTACCCCGATCCACAGTTCAACGAATCGTGGCGGCACTCCAGAATGAACGTTTTGTGATTGCCGATGCATCTGGTCGTGGGCTTAGACTTGGGCCGGAACTCGGCGCACTGGCGGAATCCACCCGCTACAACATCGTTGAGCACTGCCGAATTCTGCTGTCGGAATTGTCACAGGCAACCGGTGAAACCGCTGACTTGTCGGTTTTGAGGGATGACAAGATGATATTCCTCGACCAAGTGCCAGGCACCCATCGTCTTCGTGCGATTTCCTCCGTTGGGGAAGTCTTCCCGGTCACGACCACGGCAAATGGCCGAGCATGTCTCGCGATGCTTCCTCGCAAGAATGCGTTGAAACTTGCCGGTCAAGAGTGGGCCCGCCAAAACATCGAGCCCGACGTCGCCAAACTGAACAAGATATTAGATGAAATTGCCGAAAACGGTATCGCACATGATGATGACGAACATTCGGAAGGTATCAGCGCGATCGGGTTCGCCTTCGAAGATTGGATTGGCAGTTTGCATGCGATATCCGTGCCCGTACCGACTTCGCGCTTCTCTCGTGAAATCGTCCAGATCGAGCAAGCAATTCGAGCGACGCAAATGAACGTCAGAGACATGATGGCGCGTGGCAAACCTAAAATTGGCTAGGTCCTAGACAAGGACACCGCAGTCGCCAACGGGCTCGAACCGTAGGAGCAACCATCAGACCTAAGCTGAGGCTCTGTGACGACAAAGTCGCGATCTGCCGATTTACCCCGTCCAAATCAGAAACACGCAAGTCCCAGACGACAGACAGAGCGCAGACGTTAAAAGCTAAACCGTTAAAATACGAAACAGATTTGCGTTAGCCGGCGAAGCAAATCAACTGATTTGAAGCAACTTAAGGTTACTTCGATAAGCGAGTTTAGCGTAAATCATTCGAATCGATGGAAAACCCACGAACAAAAATCGCCCATCGAGGCGACAGTGGAGAACCTGAGATGCCAACTGGATATTTTGTCACGCTGGGTGACAGCAATCTGAACGCAGGCGACGCGATCAGCGGTGGCCCCATCACGTTTACTAGCGTTTTGGCGATAGGTGCCGGCCAATGGAGCTGGTCTGGCACCGCAGGCGGGACCCCCTACACCAATACGGTTGAAGCAGGTCAGTACTGGCTCGGGGATGATGACAATGTCTATTTCGTTCCAGATCTCGGTGTTGTTAATACCCTTTCCTCAGCCTCAACGATTTCGCCCCCGCCGTTTTCCGCTCCAAACGGCATCGTTGACGGGACATCTGGTAGCGATGATATCGGCGCAGGTTACATCGATGCCAATGGGGACGCTGTGAATGGCTGGGACGGCGATGACGACACCATTCAGTTCGGCGACGGCAACGATACGGCTTACGCTGGCAATGGCGGCGACCTAATTGGTTCTTGGACCACGGGGAGTGGCACGAACACGCTTTTTGGTGATGGTGGCAATGACTCAATCATCGGCGTTTCACGGAACGACTCGATTTATGGCGGCACCGGCAACGATTGGTTGAGCGGTGCGCGCGGGCGACGACGTGTTTATCTATGGCGACGGTTCCGGGCATGACACTGTTATCGGCTTCGATTTAGGTGACAGCGACTCCGAAGGGTTCACCAACGATCAGCTGGATGTCTCAGCGTCGACAAACGGTGTTGGAGATCCGGTCACCTCGTCCGATGTCACAGTCAGCGACGATGGGTCAGGCAACGCAGTTCTGACGTTTCCAAACGGTGAAAGCATCACATTAGGCGGTGTCGCGCCTGCAAGCATTCCCCCCGCAACGCTGGTTTCGATGGGAGTGCCTTGCTTCAAGCTTGGCACCCTCATTCGAACGCCAGATGGTGATCGTCCTGTCGAAACCCTTCGCCCTGGCGATCTGGTCACAACACTTGAATTAGGTTCGGAACCCGTTCGCTGGATTGCCTCCTCGGACTTGGGTGGCAGTGCTGCCTTGCCCGAAAACACAGCGCCTGTGCGCATCAAATCGGGCACCATAGGCAATGCCCGCCCCTGATAGTCTCTCCACAACACTACTTTCTTATGCGGAACAGTCAGACCGGTGCGAATATCTATGTGTGGGCAAAGCACCTTCCGCTAGAGACACGCTTGGCCTTATTTGCACGCGGCCTTCGACGGATAACCTACGTCCATGTTTTACTGGATCAACATGCGACCCTGATCTCGAACGACATCCCAAGCGAGAGTTTTTACCCCGGTCCGGTGGCGTTGCAGATGCTCCCCATTCTAAATCGTTTAAAACTGTATGCTGTGATCCCGGACCTACTCGATTGCCCCGTCGAACAAGCATACGGTTCGCGCGCTGAACCGGTTTTGTCGCGTAAGGAAATGCGCGAAATTGCGAAAGTTGGAGGGCTCGCTAGCCTCGATGGTCGTTTGGTCGAAGAAGCGCTTTTTGTCTGACCCATATCTAAACAATAAAGGCGGCCCGAAACGGCCGCCTCGTTGGAAAATGCGTGAGCGCGTGGAGTGTTACACTTTGCGTTCAGCTGCGCCCACTTCAGCAAACTTGCCAGCAAAGGCTTCGATTTCATCGACAGACAGGCCTTCAACAGCATTCCATTGCCTTTTGTTGTGCTCAGGAGACTCAAGCGTTGTCCAAAAACTGTCGTTCAAGCGGTTGATCATGTTGAACATCCCAGCCGCCAGTGAAATCTCGACAATTTCCGCTTCCGTAAAATTCGCCTTCATAACTTCCCAGACGTTCTTGTCACGTTGCGCGGTGTTGTTTGTCATAGCTTCAGCCCAAGCGATAGCTGCGCGATCGCGTTCATCAAACAGCGGGCTTGTCTTGTAAGCGTCGGTCATCATCGCTTCGAGCTCTTCGTCTGAAATGCCAAGCCCCTGCCCAAAGACCGAAGTGTGCGCCGTGCAGTATTCACAGGCATTGACCATCGATGTTTTGATGCTGGCAAGACCGCGCAACCGCGGGTCTGTCGTGGCACCAAGATCAGGTTGGCGCACAGCAGCGACGAAGCCGCCAAACCAACGGGCAATATAAGGGCTATGCGTCCCCAAGATGCGTTGAAGATTAGCGGTACGACCTAGAAAGCGATCCGAGCCTTCATAGACCATTTTGGTGGTTCCGGTCGCTTCTTCGTGGCTTAGTCCAGTTAGGCGTTGTGACATTGTATTCCTCCCATAAAATTCATTGCGATCTTTGCAAAGTTAGACTTTCGGCCAAACGCGACGTCCGGCATGCGGACTGCCTACGGCGTGCGTTACGTATTCAAGGACGTGCCGTCCCTCCCAGTTTTCGTCGCGATCAGCAGCGACGAAACGATGTTCAAAACTGCTGTCACCCTCGGGCAAGTCAGTGAACTCCCAAAGGACACCATGCTTCGGCCATCCCGACATCGAAATCATCTTACGGCCACGGATCATGCCCTCGGTTACTGACACCCGTGCAAATCGTTCGGCGCGATACCACCGCGCGAGCTCTTCTTCATCTTCGGGTGCGTTGGTGTTGTAGTTGCCAAGCTGCATCGCCGGTGGCGGACCCATGCCATAGGGCGACTTGCGTTGGTCCGGCGCATTGATCACTTGCTCTTCAATGAAAACCGCGCTCCGGTAATTTTCGCGGGTGGACAGTTTTTCAGCGTTGTCTGCAGTCAGTTCATCAAGACCATTATCAAGGCCAAAGAAGACTTCTGGCGACATGCCAGCGGTTAGAATTACGTTTTCCCAGCCCGTTGGAATGGATGGATCCGTGGTCTCTTTTCGCCACGGCGCGCCTTCGATGTAAGGTTTATGTGGAATAGGGACGATCTCGTAGTGGCCAACCCATCCAACGCCTTGAGTCGCCTGAACAGCGGGGAGGTATTCATTGTGCAGCCACGCGCAAAATCCGTCGCGTGAGCTTTCGTTCAGATCGAACCACTCCGCCTTTAAGACTTCTCCCAATTCGGATCTCCACTTTGTTGAATACGCCTAGTTTAGGCTACTTCTTGAACCGCGAATGACATTTCTGTAGCCATTCGCCACGCTGCAACAGACGCACCACTGGCGGGCTTTCGGTCATTGAAAATAGCGTATCAGGCGTTCTCGGCAGCTTGAAAGCAATGTTCCTACTGGCGAATATCAATATCTATGATGGCGGAACTGATCGCAACGCTAGGTCTAAATGTAGACGTCAGTCGCCTTTCGGGCGCGTTCTTGCGATCGGCAATAAGACCGCGGAATTGTCCAAGTCTCCTTCGCCCTTCTCAATCGCGTCATGCATCATCGCCAGATAGGTTTCTGTGAACGGCAAACCTTGCCCGATGGCAGCGGCCCCATCACGTATTAGGGTAAAGTCCTTGGCAGATTGCGCGATCCGCCCTTGGGCTGCGAACTCACGCTGCGCCATCATCTGGCCTTTGGTGTTCATCACGGCCGATTGGGCTGCGGATGCTTTCGCGATGTCTAAAAAATCGTTCGGGGCCAGTCCCAGCGCTTCTGCGTAGACCAACCCTTCGGCGAGTGCCGCACGGTTCAACCCAAGAACAAGGTTAATCGCCAGTTTCGCGCGATTGCCGTTACCGATTGCGCCGACATGCATGTACTGGCGCGACATAGCAGCCAGGATCGGGGCGATTTGTTCAACGGTGCCTTCATCGCCAGCGACCAGCAATAAAACATCCCCGTTGCTCAACGCGCGGCTTGTTCCAGAAATCGGCGCTTCTATCAAAACGACGCCACGTTTGGCAGCGGCATCGGCCAAGCCCCGCATCTGGTCAGGATCACAGGTACTTACCGATACCAGAACTTTTTCAGCATTGGGGGCCATTTCAATAACAGCGGCCAGTTGGTCGGTATCGAAAACGCACGAGAATATCACGTCAGCGTCCCAGACCTGCGTGGCAGAACAGGGCTTTCCACCAAGATTTTCCAGCGCAACGCTGCGTGCAGGGTCGGGATCAAATCCGTGAACGATGTGCCCTGCCCCAATCAATCGGCGGGCAACCGCGCTGCCGATCAGCCCGAGCCCGAATATCCCGATTGTTTGAAGCGTGTCCGTCATGGGTCACCGATTGTGGATGGGCATCAAAGCGATGCCCACCATTGAATGTTACTGCGCCGCTTTCATATCGGCCAGCTTGGCCAATGAGCTATTGGAAAGCGGCAGGCTAACGGGCTCGCCAATCTCGGCGGAGATGTCGGCCGCAAGGTAGCTTTCCATTACCATGCGTGCGTGTTCAGCGGAAACAAGCGGTTCGCGATCCAACAAAACAGATTCAAGGAAGTGCAGTGTCTCTGGCCCCATCTGTCCCGCATACATGTGATCCACGTGCTCACCAGGCATGGTCGACATTGGAAACTGTGTTCCGCCGTCTGCAAGGTTCAACCAGTTATCACGCGAGGTGTCGTCAAGAACGAGGGACCCTTCGGTGCCTGTAATCTCAATCCAAGTGGCGCAATAGTTCGGGTAGCTGGGTGGCAAGTTCCAACCGCCACCAACAATGACAAGCGAACCGTTATCCATGTTCACGGTGTTCCACATGCAGTCATAAGACCCGTTAAGTTCTTCCATGAAGCCGTAGGCGCCTTGCGAATAAACTTTCGTCGGTTTCGCGCCGAGCAACCAGTAAACGAAATCCAAATCGTGGGTGGATTCCATCGCCGCGGGGGACAGCTTTACACGTCCCGCGATACGTTCACCAAGGGTGCGTGACAGGTGGCGGCTGACCATGACATTTACGATTTTGCCCAGCTTACCCTCAGAAATCGCCTTCTTGGCCCAAGCGATCTTGGGGTTGAAGCGCTGCGAATAGCCGATGGTGAACTTCACGCCGTTCGCCTCTGCGATGTTGATCAAGTCATCAGCCTCGGACAGTTCCATCGCGATGGGCTTTTCCAGCAGCACGTGTTTGCCCGCCTTCAGGCAGTCACGTGCAATCGGGTAATGGGTCGGTTCCGGCGTTGTCGAGATGTAGACAATCTCGATCGCGGGATTGCGGATGATGTCCTGATAGTCGGCCGTCGCGGACGCGGGATTGGTCAGTTCTTTGACCTCAGCCATTCTTTCAGGGTTAATCTCACAGATATGAAGCTTGTCGACGAGTGCCGACTTTGCCAGCGACTCCGCTCGCATTCCACCGCACCAACCTGTGCCGATCACGGCGACTTCAACCTGTCTCATTTTTATTCCATCCTGTCTAAGGTATTGATGATTTGTATAAATACGTCGTTATCCGAGCAAACAAGCTTTGCTGATACTTGCTATGTGATCTCCTGATCCCTTTGTGTGAACGAGAAACCTAACATTCAAACTTGATCACGTGGCGACATATGGGCGACGGTTTCTCCGGTTTCGGTAAACGTTCGCGTTACCTCGCGTGCGCCATAGATCCACAAGATCGACAGCGGCCCGTCGCCAATGTTGCGAAAGTAATGCGGGACGTTGGCTGGAACAAAGCTGGTGTCTAGTGCGCCTAGCGTCATGACCTCGCCACCAACCATTGCCTCGGCCTCACCTGACAGTATCGTAACCTGTTCAGCGCAATTGTGCGTATGCAATGGGGCTGCGCTGCCTGCGGGAAAAACGGTCGTACCGGTTGTGAACGGGGCCTGTGGGTCGGTTCTGCGGCCCACCATCAGGCGCGTTTCGACTTTGTCACCACGTGCGAACGGGGTGATCTCTTCGTAGAGAACGATCGTTCCGGTCGCATCTTTCTGTGTGCTTTCAGGTGTTTGAGACGTCATCATCTAGTCCTCTCATCTGTTTTAAAGCGTACTCATTCTGGCACGATAATTCATGCCGATCCAATGGTCGAAGACGCAAAAACGCCGGACACGAAGCCCGGCGTTTTCAAGGACTTCAGATCGACCCTTATTGCGAAGTCAGGTCTGCAACCAACGCTTCGTATGCAACGCTTTGTTCAGCACGCATCGCGTCGTATTCAGCACCAGTGATAATCTCGATGTTTTCACCAAGACGGCCCATCATGCGTGTGAACGTCCGGTCTTCGCCCAGCGCAACAAATGCTTCGCTCAACGTCGCAAGAACATCTTCCGGTGTATCAGCAGGTGCAAGAACCACGCGGTGCATGAAGCCAATGTCGCCTTCTACGCCAACTTCGGTGAACGTTGGGATGTCGTCGTAGATGCGTTCAGGGCCTGCCGTTGCAAGAATGCGAACCGTGCCAGCATCGATGTGGCTGGACAGCGAGGAAGGGAAACCCATCGTTACATCAGCGTCGCCGCTAAGCAGTGCCTGAAGAGCTGGCCCGCCACCTTGGTACGGTACAAGGTTCCATTCCATACCAAGCGATTTCATCATCTGTGCGGCCGGCACAAACAGCGCGCCCCAGTTCCCCGAATGCGCCATCTGAATGCCACCTGGATCCGCCTTGGACGCCTCAATCAAATCGTCCATGGTCTGGTAAGGGCTGTCAGCAAGCACGGCCACAGCGATCGGTGCAAAGTTCACACGTGCAACAGTTACGAAATCTTCTGCCGGATCATATGGCAGCGTTTCTACGTGCTGTTGCAGCATGTCGATGTAGTTGTGCGTGAACAAAAGCGTGTAGCCGTCAGCAGGCGCATTCGCGACTTCTTGTGTGCCTTTCTGCCCACCCGCACCTGGCGTCAAACGGACGATCATCGCCTGCTCAAGGTAGGTTGGAATGATGGACGTGATAACACGCGCGTTTAGGTCATGCGAACCACCCGCACCAAGCGGGATCACCATCGTGATCGGCTTTTCAGGGTATTCCGCAAGTGCGGGTGACATGGACGCCGCAATCGCGGTCCCTGTGACAGCCAGCACAGCCAGCGATTTCTTAGCAAAAGTCGTAAACATAGTCTTCTCCCTTAGTTGGTAGCATTTGCCGCGGCGCCTCCCTGCGCCGCGACAATTCGTTTATGTCGTCTTGGGTGAGCCGTAGAGACGTTTCCACAGCAGGTAGCCAATAACGGGGGTGGCGAGCAGAACAGCCAGCGCGCCAATTCGTTCCGTAACGAAGAACCCGACCGGATTACCGCCCGACATGGCCGCGGTCTGGCCGAAGGCGTACTCCATCGATGGCCCTAAGATGAAGCCCATCACCATGGGCATCACATCAAACCTTGCCGACTTAGCGATGATCCCGAACACCCCAAAAGCAACGAGGATCAGCAGGTCGTTTGCGTCGGAACGGAACACATAGGTTCCTGCAAAGGCAAACATGATCACCAGCGGGATGAGGATCGATGTCTTGATCGTCACCAGTCGCGAGAACATCGGAATGGATAGGTATCCGATGACGAGGAAAAGCAGGTTAGCAATGACCATCGCAACGAGGATCGCGAATACGGTCGCGCCCTGCTCTTCAAACAATTGAGGTCCGGGGCGCAGGCCTTGTGCCACAAATGCCCCCAGTAAGATCGCCGTCACGTTGTCGCCCGGAATGCCAAGTGTCAGCAGTGGCACCATTGTCGGGCCATTTACCGCGTTGTTTGCGGCCTCCGCTGCAGCGACGCCTTCCAGCTCGCCTTCGCCAAATGTTTCTGGATGATCAGAGGCGTTCTTCGCTGCGGAGTACCCCATCATGGCGGCAACGATCTGCCCCAAGCCAGGTACAATTCCGACACCTGTACCAATTGCCGTTGAACGGCAGATGGTCTTAAGGCAGCGGCGGAATTCAGCGAATGTCAGACGCTCGCCGACAAGCGCTGCCAACTTGCGGCTCTTTTCATTGCGGATGATGACAGACGCCACTTCTGGCAAAGCAAACACACCGATCAACATTGGCAGCAATGGAATGCCTGACTTCAGCTCAAACAGGCCAAAGGTAAAGCGTTCGACACCACCAAGTGGGTCAGTCCCGATAAAGGACAGCCACAGGCCGAACATCATCATGATCAAGCTTTTAAGCGGGTTAGAACCTGAAGTAGCGGCAATAATCACGAGGCTCATCAACAGCACGGCAAACAGTTCGGGCGGCCCGAATTGCATAACCAAAACGGCGATCGGGAACATCATGATAATGGTGAACATATCACTCGACGTATCGCCCCAGACTGACGCGAACAGCGCCATATCAAGCGCTTTGCGCGATTTGCCCTGTTGGGTGAGCTTATAGCCATCACGCGATGTCGCCACCGCAGCACCTGTGCCCGGCATTGAGATCAAGATCGCGGGAACACTGCCTCCAAAAATGCCGCCTTTGTAGATGCCCAATAGGAATGGAATGCCAACGATTGGCTCAAGGAAAAAGGAGATGGGCAACAGGATCGCCATTGCCATCAAGGTCGTAAACCCAGGCAAAGAACCAACGAGCATTCCGGCGAAAAGGCCGATGCTCATCAGCGCCATCGTGTCGAGGCGCATTGCCATCGCAAAGCCTTCAGCGAACATTTCAAACATTATTAGTGCCCTTGGTCTTGGTGTTATTGATGATCATTCGCCCGCTCCAGTGCCGCCGGAAAGCAGCGATAGAACGCGGGAATAAAACAGTTCGATTGAGTTGAGTTCAGGTAACGAAACCGCCAGCAACTGTGTGGCAGCCAAATAGAGCGCCACAGGTCCAACTATCGCCACAAGCGCGATCTGGATCGGTGATCGCGCACCCATTTGAAGCGAGATCAGCGTCGTTGCGATTGCGGTTGAAATCAAGAAACCGAAAGGCTGCATCGTGAGAGCAAAAAGCGTCAATGTCCCAAAGAGCATCGCTGCACGTACCCATTCTGGACGGCTCATGCCCTCTTCGGGTTCAGCCACAGTGCCAGCGCGGATCATAAAGAACTCGATTCCACACATGACGGCCATCAAGAACAAAACGATGCCAGGAAAGAGCGTCGGTGCAATCGCCGAAAGCGACCGTCCAAACAGCGCTTTGGGTTCAGCAACCAGAAACGACAAGAAGACTAGCGACAATACTGCACCGAGGAATAAGACGACGAGCATCTTAACTTCGGGCGACTTGAAGAGGTTTTTGTTGCTCACAAGATGCCTCCTTCGAAAGTTGAACGTACGGTGTTTTTCATTAGTGCCCGAACCTTGTGCTGTCGGTGAATGTTTCGGTTTGTGAGTGCGGAGCCCCCCTCGCGGCAGCTCCAGTTTCGCTTGAAATTGTCAGCGCTGCCCAGACGAGCAAGGGCAGACAAATGAACGTTAGAGCGGTCGAGACCACGACAGACCCTGCCACTTGTTTGGCGTTCTGTTGAAACCTCTCGGCGAAAACGTAAATCACGATCGCCGTCGGCATAGTCGACAACAAGAACACGATACCTGCGACCGGTCCTTGCAATCCGAGGATCGTAATCGCCATGAACGCGGACGCGAGGCCGAAAAGCAATCTGCCCAGGGCAACCAACAGCGCAGGGCGCAGATCGGCGACCTCGAGCGTCGCAAGCGATGCGCCAAGCAGCATCAACATTGCGGGTATCATCATGCCGCCCAGCAAATCTGTTGCCACCAAAATGACGGAAGGAACCGGAACGCCCGTAAATGTCACGACCAATACGGCTAGTACTGAATAGATGAGCGGTTGGCGTAGCAACGTTTTTGGGTTGATGCTTCCCGAATAGATCCACATGCCCAGCGTATGCTGCATCAGTGCGACGACGAAGAAATACGCGATCCCCAAGCGCAGCCCGTCGGGACCGAAGGCCAAGACCACCAGCGGTAGGCCCATATTTCCCGAATTCGGCATCATCAAAGCTGGAAGGAAGCTGCGTATCGGACCACCCAGCCAAAGAAGTGCAGCGAGCCCCAAAAGCCCGGACACCGAAATGCACACAAGCGCAGCCCCGCCCATGGTCCTGATCGTGTCCGGCGTCACCTGCATCGAGATTAACGTATGAAAGATCAACGCTGGCGTTGCGACCAAGATGACCACAGTACTGAGTGTGCGCGTTTCCAGCCCGACCGACGAACGCCCCATCAAAAACCCGATCAGCGTGATGATGCTGATCGGACCTAGGATTTCTACCATCTGCATCAGCATGACGGGCAGTCCTTATGAGAGTTAGGCTGGGTCGGAGCATTCACTTCACCCTTGAACCTGCGGAACGGTTTCGCCGTTCAGCGTCCAGTTTTCGAACACAACGGTACCGGACTCTTGCAACATTTTCGAAACAGCACAGTACTCACGCAGGACCTCAGAAACCTTTACAGCGCCTTCGCGAGGACCATCAAATTCTGCATTGATATTCAACGTAACAGACGGGAACGGAACATCGATCGGGTTGATCAAACGGGTGCCGTGGCTGTCCATTGTAACGGAGATATCGATATCCATCGACGTGAACGTAATGCCATTTGCAGCGGCAAGTTTATTAGAAATCACATGGGTACATCCCACGAGCCCCATGAACACATACTCAACCGGCATAGGACCTTCATCGGTGCCGCCTCGCTGGATCGGCTCATCGATAATCGCGCTCTTGCCACGGGCCTCCGCGACGGATTGCGTGTTAGAAGTTTGACGCCCAGTGACGGTGAATTTCCAAATCGGCTTCTCTTTGACGGTCGACATATTTGCTTCCTAAACGCGTTTGTTCGCTTTGTATGGGAAAGATGAATAGCGACGGGCGAGAGTGAATTGCGCATGCAAGCCTCTGAAATCCCCCACTAAAGCGCGCTCACCTCCCCAGGAGTACGGCTTTGATCTAAAAAGAATGCAATCTATGAGCCTTCAATGGAAATGCTCTTTTCTCCTAGCTGCCTTCAGGAATGTTGATAGGTCCGTGGCACGTATTTCTTTCAATTTTTCTGAGGGTTAGCATCAGATAACCACATTTGAACGACGGAAAGTCGTTTGCCATGTGTAATGAAATACGCGCCACCACCAAGCACTGCTAAATGTATGAATAGGTAGTCCCTCGATGATCGATCAACCTCACGTTGAATCGCCGATATTGACAAAGCGTTGCGTGAAGTCAGTTGGGATCCAGACCCAAGAAACCAAGGAGGGCGACGACAAAATTGTTAGGTCGATCGAGGTTCATGATGTGTTTGGCTTCAGGCACTACTGAAAACGCGGATCCAGGACAGGCATTCGCCATAACGCGCATCGTGTCGGGCGGCGCCACAGTGTCATTGGCCCCTGCTAGGAAAAGCGTTGGCACGGTCATGCCGCCCAAATGACGTAAATAATCCAAATCGATCAGTGCATTAGCACACCCTCGATAGCCTTCTTCAGTTGTTTTGAGAAAGCTATTGCGCAAGGTCACTTCCCGTTCAGGGTGGCTGCGGCGGGTTTCATCCCCAAACCAAAAACCGACGGTACTCTCCCATACGTCTTCGATTCCACCGCTTTCCAATATAGCCAAACGATTGCGCCAGTTCTGAACGAATGCAAGTGGCGCATCGGCACGCGCGGCACAACATATCACGCGATTGACTCGTTCCGGTGCCGTTAACCCAAGACCAAGCGCTGTCATGCCACCAAGGGACAAACCCATGACTGCGGCTGTTTCGACGCTATGCTGATCCAAGACCCCTATCGCATCCGCGACAAAATCATCAAAAGAAAAGGGTGATGCAGGTGTCGGACTTTGCCCATGACCACGCGCGTCGCATCGGATCACACGATAGTACTGCTCAAGCAGCGGGAGCTGTTGATCCCACATGCCTTGCGTTGCACCCAAACTGTTGAGCAAAAGCAACGCAGGCGCTTCTTCGCGCCCCGAAACGGTAGAATGAAGAGTTTGAGTTGTCACCTGAGCTAGCCCCCTTTGACCCAAAATCTAACGGAAGGCGAGCCTACAGTGGAAATTATATATGATCGCAACAGGCATCAGGAAACCTGATGTCAAAATTTCAGCACTAAGACTCCACGCAAAGGGAAGGGCACCGTGCGATGCGACGTGGTCAGTTGCGACTAAACGGTGCGATTTCCAGTGCAGAGTTCAACTCTTCTTGGAGGATGTCCGCAAACGGTTGCGCTGCGATACTCAACGGGCGTTTACTCGACTCGATGCGCATGTAGTCCACCATAAGTGGCGGATCAGCGAGAGGAGCGACCTTGCGGCGGGTCCCGTCGAGGTCAGGCTGACACATGATACCCGGCAGGATCGTGACCCATTCCGAATTGGCGACAAGCCCTAGCGTTCCGTGCATCGTGTCCAGCTCCATAATGTCGGAAACCTCAATCTGATTCACCATCAAGTAGTTTTCAATCAGTCGCCGCCGTGCATTTGCCTTACCCGGCAGCACCAATCGCAACGGCGACATTTGCTTGAGAAGCGCACCGTTGCTGTTCATCGGAACTTTAAGGCCGGTACCACACACAAGACATTCGCGATCATCCCCCATCCGTTTGGAAACCAAGGACTCTTGAAGTTCAAATGATGCCGGAACAACTGCAAAATCTAACCGTCCTTCAGACACTTCCGCCGCCAATTCACCCGAATAGGCTTCAGAAATGGATAGGCGGACTTCTGGATATTCCTTAGCAAACCGAAGTAATACAGGGGTTAATACAGAACGTGTGAAGGTGGGCATAAGCCCGACATGAATATGCCCAACAACTGACTTCGACAGGGTCTGCAAGCGGTCTTCGGCATGAATGGCCGCAGCCAGAACTTTGACCGCTTCAAGATAAAACGACCGCCCAGCCTCAGTCGGTGTCACCCCGACCGAACTGCGAAGAAACAACGTCACCCCATATCGTTTCTCGATTTGACTAACATGCATTGACAGCCCGGATTGGGTGGCATTCACTTTGTCAGCCGCAGCCGAAAACGAGCCTTGCTCATAGACCGCAGCGAAATATCGAAGTTGCTGTAGTTTCATATTGGGTATCCGATTTTGTTGTGGACAGTATCCAATATTATTTGTGTTTGTGAAGGGTCTAGCTCTGATAATTTGCAAAAATAGTGAAGATGTAAGGGACAATTATTGATGAAACGAATTCTAGAGCAGAAGTGGCTTTGTTCGCTTAATGCAACACCCGGTACAGGTCGTTGAGGCCCCTGCCCCGCCTGTTGGTGGCCCCGAACGGTGCGCGGCGCACCAAGGCCGACCATCCAGAACTACCCCTCACTGATGACGAATTAATTGAGACAACCCGTCTTTGCCGCGAAGCTGGCGCAGACGGCGTCCACATGCACATTCGCGACAAACAAGGCCAGCACCTTCTCGACGCGGGGCGATACCGTGCATTGCTAGACCGGATGGAGGACGCGTTTCCTGACATGTATCTGCAGGTTACATCCGAGTCGGCAGGTCGATACGAGGCCCACGAACAACGAGAGATGATGAAAACGCTACGCCCTCAGTATGTTTCAATAGGCTTGCGTGAATTGGTGCGCCTTCCTGAAGATTGGCCCGAAGCGCGGGACTTTTACCATTGGGCGGCGGACAATGGGGTGGAAATTCAACACATCCTTTATGCGCCTGAAGAAGTGCAGGCCTTTGTTAGCGCCTGCAATTCCGGGCTGATCCCTGGCAAGGCGCATATGATCATCTTCGTTCAAGGTAGCTACGCCAACGGATCTGAGAATGCCGTTGAACTTGAAGCCTACCTAGAGCCGCTTACGCAGGCGGACGGCATGACATTCGATTGGATGGTTTGCGCATTCGGCACCGCTGAGACCGACAGTTTGGTGCGCGCCGCGCAATTGGGTGGCAAGGCGCGCGTGGGTTTTGAAAACTCGCTTTGGAACAAGGATGGAAGCTTGGCCACGGACAACGCTGAGCGGGTGCGCGAAGTCGATGAAGCTACACGCAATATTACGTAACCGTTAGACGTTCTTAGATTAACTTCGCTAAGGTCAGGTTTTGACCTTCTGCCAAACCTGACCTTAGCGGGCGATAATTTGTCGTAGCACTTCGTTGAAGGTCTCAACCTGTGCTTCGCTGAAGTTCTCAAATGTTTCTTTGGCGTGCGCTTCGGCAATGTTCCAACACGCATCAGCCTTCGACCGACCAGCGTCGGTCAAGGCATAGCCAGCACCTGTAGCTTCCGCCAATCCGTTATCGATCAAAGTGTCGAGCGCCACCCGTGTTTCATTGATCGGTGCATGCAGATGAAGAACAAGTTCATCTGCGCTCACACCAGAAAGATCATTCAATACCAGCAATATACGCGACTCAATGAGGCTTAGATCCACCGACTCAAGCTTTGGCTGGTAACGGTCCTGATAGGCCCGAACCGCCCGTAACATCATGAAAAATCCATGATCACGCATCCTGCCTAGACCTTCATCTGCGTCGGGTTTTTCAGGATCAGCCTTCGGGAAGGTTGCCGGATGGTTCAGGACCATCGCATAAGAACCTTGATGGAAACACAGCGGCGAGCGGCCGAAGTCATCAAAGGCCACCACGCGGCCCACGAAGATCCAGTGATCGCCACCGTCCAGCTTGTCATAGGCTTCACATTGAAACCGACCTGCGCAGTTTGGAAAAATTGACGATCCACCGATGCCTTCTTCCCACTCAACACCTGCGAATTTGTCCTCTTGTTGGCGAGCGAAATGGTTCGACATTTCCATTTGGTCTGAGGCGAGAATATTCACGGCGAAATGGGTCGTCTGTTCGAAGATCGCGCAGCTGGGCGTGCCCTTTATACTGCTCCACAAGATCAGAGGCGGGTCCATTGACAGAGAATTAAAACTGCTGGCCGTAACGCCAACGTTGGTCCCATCTGGCCCGCGGGCCGTAATGATCGTTACCCCAGTAGCAAAGTTCCCGAGTGCGCGGCGAAAGGCTTTCGGGTCAATTTCGGTGGCATTGGCAGCAGTTGTCACAGGCTATCTCCCGTTTGGTGGCGCGGCGCCGTTTGTGGCCGCCAAAAGCAAAGCCGCAAATCCGACTTTGCTTGATGTTCAGTATGTATTGTCCGTCGCGTTTAAGACGCAGCGTAGGCCGGTTCGGATTTTGTCGCCTCGTTCAGGATCGGCATGACTTTCTCAGCCATCAGGATCATTCCCTTGCGGCCCAAGTCGTAGTCAGCCCAGTCATGGCCGGCATAAACAAGGTGCTGGAAGGGTCCTGTTTCCTCACGCAGTTCCAAAACCTGATCCGCGACAGAGCTTGGATCGCCATGGATAACCAAACGATCAAGCACGTAGTCCAACGTAACATCGTCATCAGGCATGTTCTGATCCTCTTTAAATAGGTTCAGACGTCCGCCAGAGCGCAACTTGGTAAGAAGCTGCGAATAGTAAAGAACATAAGGACTTCCCGGATCACGTGCATAGGCACGCGCGGTTTCCATATCGTCGGCGACGCAGATATTCTTGGCGACGCGCCAGTCAGAATAATCCGGTGTGATGCCCGCGTTTTCGCAACCTTCCACGTACTTCGGCCAATGGGTCTTAGCCCATTTCGGCAGCAAGAAGTTGGCGGAAATCGGCTGCCAACCACGTTCAGCCATGGCCGTTACGCCCTTCGAGAAAGGCGCCACAGCGGTGCCGATAATCGGAGGATGTGGATCTTGGTAAGGCTTCATAATGTCGCCTTGACCAATCTCGCGCATCATCGTGTTTTCCGTGGAAACCTCCCAGAATTCGCCCTTCAAGTTGTACGGCGCTTCACCAGCCCAAATATCCAACACCATGTTGATGCATTCTAGGAACATCGCGTTGCGGTCCCTTTTTAGGTTCCCGAAAACTTCGGCATCCGACATCAGACCACCTGGGGAAATCCCGAAATTCAGACGGCCTTCCAACATGTGGTCCAGCATCGCAATTTCGGCTGCGACACGGGCTGGATGTGAGTTAGGCATGTTAACCGTACCTGTACCCAAACGGATGTTCTTCGTCTCGTACGCAAGGCTGGCCAAGAATGCGACGGTCGATGTGATGATCTCGGCCTGATCGGTGGTGTGTTCCCCGCAATAGGCTTCTGCGAACCCCAGCTTGTCCGCGAGGATGAACGCTTCGCGATCCTCGGCAAGGCTTTTGCTAAATGGCTTACCGAGCGGGTGGATCGGCATCGTAAAGAATGACAGCTTCATTGGGGTCTCCTTGGCTTCATCAACATTGTGAAGCAATGGAGCCAGCCAAAAAACTGAAACTTTCTGATGTTTCCTATCTTGTTAATTGATAGCAATCAAAACCACAGCGCGGCACCCGCATTCCGTGTGGTGCTCTCGACATTGAAACTTAGTCACGTGATGCAAGAAAACCGGCTCTCCGCCACTTCAATTCACCGCAAAAATCAGTATCGCCCTAAAATCATTAACATTTGTCAGAGTGGGGCCAGTCACAATCTGCCCAGCGACTACATCGAAGAAGTTATGGGCATCATTGTCGGCAAGCGCGGCGCTTGGGGAAATTCCAACATCTTGCGCGGCGCGAAGCGTTTGCGGGCCAGAAAAAGCCCCAGCAACCTCAGCCGCTCCGTCCACTCCGTCAGTGTCACAAGCAAGAATATGTATACCTTCTTGCCCGTTTAACGCGATAGCGGCAGCCAGTGCGAACTCTGCGTTCGGCCCGCCGATTCCATTGCCCCTGCGCGTGACGGTGCATTCGCCACCCGAAAGCAGCAAGATCGGCTTAGCCGTTTTCGTCATTTCCGATTGCAGTTTCACCGCATACTGCGCTTGCTCGACCCCTAGGTCACGCGCCTCACCCTCAAGCGCATCACCCAGTTGTCGAACGTCTAGACCCGCCATTTCGGCCAGTGACGCAGCGGCCGAAAGCGAATGAGAGGGCGCTGCAATTATTCTGGTTTCGGCATACGCCAACCGCGTGTCATCCGGTGCGACAACCCCAGACCCCGCTGCAATCACAGCACCAACATGCGGCGGCATTGTAATGTTATGCTGCTCAATAATGTCCAAGGCATCTTGCGCAGCGCTGTTCTCGCCCACGGTTGGCCCAGAAGCGATCTCACTTGGGTCATCACCTGGCACATCGGAAATCAACAACGTCAGCAGCTTCGCTGGGTAGCAAGCAGCGGCCAACTGCCCGCCCTTTACGCGGCTAAGATGTTTTCGCACGATGTTCACCTCGGAAATCGGCGCACCGGATGCTAGCAGAGCACGATTAACAGCGATCTTGTCCTCCAGCGTAAGTCCTTCGCCTGGGGCACACAGCAAAGCCGAACCACCACCAGAAATGAGCGCGATCACGACATCGTCTGCATCTAAATTGGACACCATTTTCAACATTCGAACCGTCGCTGTCTCCCCTGCAGCATCAGGAACCGGGTGGGCCGCCTGCACGATCTCGATCCCTTGCGTCGGGCGGTCATAGCCATATCGCGTGATGACCAATCCCTCACACGGACCGTAGTGCGCTTCGACCGCTTCGGCCATTCGTGCGCTAGCTTTCCCAGCACATATGACGATGAAGCGGCCGTTGGGGCGTTTCGGCAAATGCGTCTTAACGACACGTATCGGGTCGGCTACGGCAACCGCTTCGGAAAATAAAGTTGTCAGGAATTCTTTTGGATAGGTTTGGATATCAGTCACGCTTCAGGCCAGCCAAGTCTGGTAGTCGCTGACCAACAAATGGGATGGATCAACATCTTCATCGATCGAAGAAAAGCGCCCGATTGGGTCGCGAAAAATATTGTCAGTTTCATCGTCATTTACCGTCGAAACCTCGCCAATCAACACGTCACCCCCGTCGCCCCAAAAAGCGTGCCAGTCACCGGGCATCAAGGTAACGCTTTCACCAGGCGCGAGGCGCAATTTCTCACCCGCGGTAAAGTTACGCTGTATTCCATCGCGTAGAACACTGCCGCCCTCAGTTTCGTCGAAATCCCCCTGCGCATCTGAACCATAAAGCTCAACGATTAGGGTCGCTCCACCACGGTTAATGATGTCTTCAGCTTTGATAACATGGGTATGCATCGGGCTAAGTTGATCCTTCTTTGAGATCAACAATTTCTCAGCGTAACACATGCCTCCGCCACGCTGCAGGTCCGCCAAACGGCCATTGCGCAGCGTGAACAAGAACAGCCCCATTTTGTCGAAATCACCATCGCCATAGTCAGTGATGTCCCAACCACAACGCGCGTCGATAACGTTTTTGGCGATATCTTTGCGGGACTTGAATTCGTCAAGCGTCCAATAGGCGAACGGTGGCAATGCGAAACCGTACTTCCGCATCATTTCATCGGATTCAGCAATGATGTCGTTAATGCGTGAGCGTTTCATCTGTCACTTCTCCTAGGGCTTTATCAATTGCAGCAAGCGTTCGAACACTCGCGCCACCGTGTTCTGCAAGGAACGCTTCGATCCGCGCAACGTTGACTGTCGTTGGCTTGGAAAGTGCCGCCAACAGCGCTTGTTGATCGGGCAAGCTGACCGCAACACCTGCAGCCTCGGCCTCGCAAAACGGGTACTCGATTGTCCAGACGTAGGGGCCAGTCAACACGGGTTTCATGAGCATTAGTGGTTCAATGATGTTATGCGATCCATTTTTCGTAAAACCGCCGCCAACGACAACGCGATCTGCCAAAGCGAGATAGAAATACATCTCTCCAAGACTGTCGCCAACAAGAACGTCAGTGCCCTCGAGTTCTGCGACCTGCTCCAACTTCGAATCAAATAAATCGCTACGCCGACGAACGGTGAGGTCAGCTTGCTTTAACCCGTCTGCGACCGCATCGAAACGCTCAGGTGCGCGCGGCACATAGACGATGAGCGGAGACGGCTTATCTAACGCACGCGCTTGTTCGACTAACTTCGTCACAACATCAATGAAAAGCTGCTCTTCACCTTCCACACCGCTTGCAATCGTCACGACCTCACGTCCTGAAGCTAAGGATGGGCGCGATCGTTGAGCTGCTTCAAGAAGCGCAGGTGGAACGGGTTGATCGAAACGCAATTCTCCTGTCGCGGTGACGTTTTCAAGGCCCACAGAGGCGAAGCGTTCTGCTTGGATCGACGACTTCACAAAGCCCCCTGCAAACCCCTTGATAATACGCTGCCGAAGTCGCAATCCCTTGCTGTCACGCGCCAATGGAAGCGTTCCATAAATCGAGTTGCACATGTAAAGCGGAATGCCCACCCTTTTGGCCGCGAAAATCATTGCGGGCCAAATCTCCACTTCCAACGTCAAGCCAATCTTAGGGCGACACGCATTGAAAAAGCGCCGGTAGCACCATCGCATATCAAAAGGCACCCAAATTGCCGCAAGCTGGCCAGTGGAAATTTCAGCGCTGAACTGATGCTCGGCCTCACGCCGCCCTGCCGGTGTAAAATGGGTCAGCACGACCTTGTCACCGCGTGCAAGCGCGAGCTTTATCAACGCCAAAGCCGATCTTGTTTCCCCCAAACTTACTGCATGGAACCATATTGCGTCTTGCGGGAGGGGTGTGCGGTAAAAGCCAAAACGTTCAGCGATCTTTCCTGCGTAATCAGGATCGCGCCTCCCCCGTCGCCAGAGGTAAATCAAGACGAGTGGAAGCAGTGGAATCCATAGCAAGCGATAGAAAACAAGAAACAAATTGAGTATCACAGCACCGACCTTTGCAAACCTTCAAAATCATGTGCGAGCAAACTAATCATACTTCTATTTTCGCATGACCTCGGAGTGTTTGCCAGCCGCTAAGTTGCTTCAGCTAAATGCTGTTTACTGCCATGTTAGAAAATGTCGAAACGGGTTTCTCCAACCCACGACTTTTGCTGAAAATTCTCAAACTCCAGTGGGTAGAAAATCGAAATCCTTTTTTCGCTACAACAATTTCGCATTCACTCAAGCACTAGGCTATTTATCTTGAAACGGATGTACCGTTCCTACATTTGCCCTAATAATTAACTGAACCCTTGCCGTCCTTTGCATAGGAAATAAAATGAACATTCAAACCGACTGGGTCGAGCGTTTTCCGGGGCTATCTCGTCTGGAACCGCCGATTAAAGAACTGCTGCTTAGCAGAAGCGTGATCGTTGACGTCCCAAGCGGGACAACATTGTTTGGGCCAGGGAATTCCCCCGAAAACATGCTGTTCCTTTTGGATGGAACTGTGCGTGTCCAACAGGTGTCAGACACCGGACATGAAATCGTGCTGTACCGCATCCATGCAGGGCAAAGCTGCGTTTTGACGACGGCATGTTTGCTTGCCTATGAAGACTATGCAGCGGACGGTATCGCGGAAACCACGGTTCAGGCAGCCGCCGTACCGCGCGAGGTATTCGATGACCTTGTGGCGCAATCTAAGTCATTCCGCGACTTTGTATTTGCCGCTTTTGCCAAACGTATCACCGACCTGTTTCGCATGATTGATGAGGTTGCATTTCAGCGTTTGGATGTACGCCTCGCAGATAAACTTGTTAACCTTGCTAACAGTGACAACGTCGTTAAAACAACCCACCAGAAGCTTTCCGTCGAATTGGGAACAGCGCGTGAAGTCGTTTCCCGTCAGCTGCAGGAATTTCAACGTCGCGGCTGGATCGAACAAGCCCGCGGTCGCGTAAGCTTGCTCGATATGACCCAACTTAAGACGCTGGCCAATCACAATACCTGAATGAGTTTTCAACTTGGTGACAATATCACCGTCGTTTTCTGCCCGTTACGCTATGTTTGACTTAATCACTCATAGGAGACGACGAAATGACTGCAAATATTGGCTCAATTGATCGCACGGTTCGAATCATTCTAGGCATTGTGCTGCTGGCCGCGCCCTTCCTTAGCGGGATGGCATTGTTTGATTCCACAACCGCGACCGTAATTTCCGTGATCGCCGGTATCGTAATGTTGGCAACGTCCTCCATGCGCTTTTGCCCGCTTTACCGCATCTTCGGCATTCGGACGTGCAAGCTATGATTGAGACAGCTTTCACTCCTTATGCGTCACTCGGTGGCGGGATCTTGATTGGTCTTGCATCTGTGGCATTGATGGCCGTTGCTGGCCGCATCATGGGCGCGACCGGCATTCTCGCTGGCCTCTTTCAACCGTCCAGTTTTTCGGACTGGTCATGGCGCGCTGTCGTCGTGGCGGGCATGATCGCTGGCCCACTTGTTGTGATGTTGTTCACCGGTGAAATGCCTGCTGTTCAGGTGCCTGTCTCGACGACCATGCTGATTATTGGCGGTTTCATCGTCGGTGTCGGCGTCACGTTTGGTGGCGGTTGTACGTCTGGCCACGGTGTTTGTGGCATGGCGCGGATCTCGCCCCGCTCAATTGTCGCCACCATCACCTTTATGATTGCCACAATCATTACAGTTTACGTGGTCCGCCACATCTTCGGAGTTTAAACATGCGCCTTATTTTACTTTTCCTAATCGGCCTCGTGTTCGGTGTTGGCATTTCAATCGGCGGCATGGCGAACCCCGCCAAAGTCGTTAACTTCTTTGATTTCGCAGGAACATGGGACCCAAGCCTGATCTTTGTGATGGCCGGCGCTGTTGTCGTGACCTTCATCGGCTACCGCTTTGTTCTTAAACGCCCAGCTCCAATAATGGACGTGAAGTTTTATCTACCAACACGCCGTGATCTTGACCTACCACTCATTGCTGGCTCCGCTGCGTTTGGCGTGGGCTGGGGGATTGCAGGGTTCTGCCCTGGTGGTGCGCTACCTGCGCTCGGCACTGGCCGCTCGGAAGTATTCATCTTTGTTGGCGCATTACTCGCTGGCATCTTCACGGCTAAATTTCTTCAATCCGCCCTCGCTAAACGGGCATCCGCACAAGCATAAAGAATGGGAGTTTTCCAAATGGCCTACCCAATCGACCTGACTGTAAAACCCTATGTTTCCGCTCATTTTGATGAGATGACGAACACGATCACGTACATCGTGAAAGACCCGAACAGCGACCATTGCGCAGTCATCGATAGCGTGATGGACATCGACTACGCCGCGGGTCGCATCACATATGAGGCCGCCGACCGTCTCATCGCTGAGATCAAAGAACGTGGCCTTACGCTGGATTGGATCATCGAGACCCACGTCCACGCTGACCACCTTAGCGCTGCGCCTTACATCCAAGATAAACTTGGCGGCAAGATCGGCGTTGGTGAGAAGATTATGGTTGTTCAGGAAACCTTCGGTAAGGTTTTCAACGAAGGCACTGAATTCGAACGTGACGGGTCGCAGTTTGACGCACTGTTTAAGGATGGCGACACGTATATGATCGGTGGCATGCAGGCATTTGCAATGTACACGCCGGGCCACACACCAGCTTGTATGGTGCATGTAGTAGGCAACGCCGCTTTCGCTGGTGACACCTTGTTCATGCCTGATGGCGGCTCTGCACGCGCTGACTTCCCAGGTGGTGACGCAGCTGAGCTTTACGACAGCATCATGAAGGTGCTGTCCCTGCCTGATGAGACACGCCTTTTCATGTGCCACGACTACGGTCCGAACGGTCGTGCGATCGAATGGGAAACCACGGTCGCCGAGCAAAAGGCCGAGAACATCCACGTTGGCGGTGACAAAACCCGCGAGGATTTCATCAAGTTCCGCACGGAACGGGACGCCCAACTGGCGATGCCAAAACTGATCATCCCGTCCCTGCAGGTCAACATGCGTGCAGGTGAAATCCCGAAAGACAAAGACGGAAACCCCGTCCTGAAAGTACCCGTCAACGGTCTGTAACCAGCTGAGACGAAGGAGATTCCAATGTCTAATCACACAACAATCGACAATCTAAACAAAGCCCTTCAGATGGAGATGACAGCCTCCCATCAATACCAACTTCATGCCCACGTGCTTGATGACTGGGGCCTTGATAAACTGGCCGCTAAAATGCGCGAAGAACAGGCCGAAGAGATCGGTCATTCCGATATGTTCATAGAACGCATTTTGTTTCTGAAGGGCGACCCTGAAATTGCTTTTGCGAACGCCCCAAAACGGGCGAGCAATTTGAAAGAAATGTTCAAGGCAGATCTGGCCGACGAGGAAGAAGCCGTCGAATTTTACTTGAAGGCTGCAAGACAGGCTTACGACGAAAACGACGTCGGTTCGCGCACCTTATTCGAGACCATCGCGTTGGGTGAGGAGGGCCACAAAGCTTGGCTTGAGCTGCAACTCGAACTTCTCACGCGATTGGGTGAACAAGCCTACAGCGCAACCCTTGTTTCTTCGCCAGTCATTGGCGGGGAAACTGCCTAAACCACATAAGAAAGTTGAGAGCATGGACCTCAAACCTTTAACAGCTAATCTGTCCGTCAGCGCGCAAATTCAGACGTCTGATTTAAAGGCGATCAAAGACGCGGGCTTTCGGGCGATCATATGCAATCGGCCGGATGGTGAAGGCGCTGATCAGCCAACCTTTAACGAGATAGCCACGGCTGCAAAAAAGCAGGGTCTTGAGGCCATGTACCTGCCGATCGTGGCGGGTAAAGTGTCCGACAAAGATGCGAGCGACTTTAACCAAGCGCTGACATCGATGCCCGGTCCGGTTCTGGCCTATTGCCGCACGGGGACGCGCTCCGCGACGCTCTGGTCACTCGGCCAAGCTGAGAAGCGCAGCCTTGCTGATATTCTCGCCGCGACAAAAGCTGCAGGCTATGAAATGGGCGGCGTTGTTCGCCGTATCGTAAACGGCGGCAAGACCCCGACCGACACAGGTGATGCGAGCTTCAACGTCGTGATCGTTGGCGCAGGCGCAGGTGGCATCGCCGCTGCTGCAAGCCTCAAGTCCCGCCAGCCTGACTTGGAAATCGCAGTCATCGACCCTGCAGATATTCACTACTACCAACCCGGTTGGACTATGGTTGGCGGCGGCATCTTTGCGCCCGAGCAAACATCGCGCACCATGGGGTCGCTGATCCCCAAAGGTGTCCACTGGATACAATCCGCGGTCGCCGCGTTTGAGCCCGAAAACAACGCCGTGATCCTCGATGGGTGTCGCGTTGTGAAATACGACCGCCTTATTGTCTGCCCAGGTATCAAGCTGGATTGGAACAAAGTTGAGGGCCTCGTCGAAACCCTCGGCCAGAATGGTGTGACGTCAAACTACCGCTATGATTTGGCCCCTTATACCTGGAAACTAGTCAACGGTATGATGGAAGGCCGCACGATTTTCACGCAGCCGCCAATGCCGATCAAATGCGCAGGCGCGCCGCAAAAGGCGATGTATCTGTCAGGTGATGCGTGGCATCGCCGCGGCGTCCTTAACAACATCGACATCCAGTTCAACAACGCAGGCGGTGTTTTGTTCGGTGTTAAGGACTACGTCCCTGCGCTAATGGAATACGTCAAGAAATACGACGCCAACCTCAACTTCTTCCACAACCTCGTGGCCGTCGATGGCCCTGCGAAGAAGGCGTGGTTTGATGTCGCAAAGCCGGACGCACCGGTTGAGCGGATCGAGATGGAATTTGACATGATGCACGTCTGCCCACCACAGACCGCGCCCGACTTCATTCGCGTTTCGCCCTTGGCTGATGCTGCTGGATGGGTCGACGTTGACCAAGCCACGCTGCGCCACAAAACTTTCGACAACGTTTGGTCTTTGGGTGACGTGATGAACGCTCCGAATGCAAAAACTGCCGCCGCAGCACGTATTCAAGCGCCTGTTGTCGCGGACAACATCATCGCAGACATTCGTGGTGGTTCAGCGGCTGCGCAATACAACGGCTACGGCTCCTGCCCGTTGACTGTGGAACGCGGCAAGATCGTTCTGGCGGAATTCGGGTACGGCGGCGCAATGCTACCAAGCTTCCCGAAGTTCATTGTCGATGGCACAAAACCGTCACGCGCTGCGTGGTTCCTGAAAGAAAAGATGCTGCCACCTATCTACTGGAAAGGCATGCTGAAGGGCCGTGAATGGATGGCGAAACCCGAAAAAATCATTGCGAAGTAACAGCTCTAATGGCCCTTGCGACAGAGCAAGGGCCCCTAATTCCTTGAGAACCCGATGAAAACTGACCTAACGCGTTACCTGCCCATCTTAGCATGGGGGCGGACCTACAACCGTTCTGCGCTAACGAATGACCTCGTGGCTGCACTGATCGTGACGATCATGCTGATCCCGCAGTCATTGGCCTATGCGCTTTTAGCAGGGTTGCCGGCAGAAGCGGGTCTTTACGCGTCTATCGTTCCAATCATGCTTTATGCAGTATTCGGAACCAGCCGCGCACTGGCTGTTGGGCCCGTTGCAGTTGTGTCATTGATGACGGCCGCCGCACTGAGCAATATCGTTGAACAAGGCACGATGGGGTATGCTGTCGCGGCGCTTTCTTTGGCAGGATTGTCAGGCGTTATTCTATTGGCGATGGGGTTGTTCCGTCTTGGATTTATCGCCAACTTCCTGTCCCACCCAGTGATTGCAGGCTTCATCACCGCGTCCGGTATCATCATCGCAGCCAGCCAGCTCAAGCACATCTTCGGGATTGATGCACACGGCCACAACCTGCTCGAACTGGTCATTTCGTTGGTCACGCACTTGGGCGAGATCAACTGGATCACCGCCATCATCGGCATCCTTGCGACCGGGTTTCTGTTCTGGGTCCGAAAGGGATTGAAGCCACTGCTACGAAACCTTGGCCTCTCCAGCGGCCTGACAGGTGTCTTGGTCAAAACCGGCCCTGTTGCCGTTGTTGTCCTTACAACGCTCGCAGTTTGGTTGTTTGGTTTGGCGGACAAAGGCGTCAAGATTGTTGGCGAAGTCCCACAAAGCCTGCCACCACTGACATTGCCATCTTTCTCACCCGACCTCCTCGGACAGCTCCTCCTGCCCGCTTTCCTGATCTCGATCATCGGCTTCGTTGAATCGATCTCAGTGGCGCAAACACTCGCGGCCAAGAAACGCCAACGCATTGACCCCGACCAAGAGCTCATCGGGCTTGGCGCGGCCAATATCGGCGCATCACTGACAGGTGGTTTTCCAGTTACGGGCGGATTTTCCCGTTCTGTCGTGAACTTTGATGCGGGTGCTGAAACCCCAGCCGCGGGTGCGTTCACCGCTATTGGCCTGGCGATCGCCGCTCTGGCCCTCACGCCACTGATATACTTCCTCCCCAAGGCAACCTTGGCAGCGACTATCATCGTCGCCGTTCTCAGCCTCGTGGACTTTTCGATCCTAAAGCGCAGCTGGGCATATTCAAAGGCTGACTTCTTTGCAGTTCTCGCGACGATCCTTCTAACGCTCGCCCTTGGCGTTGAGATCGGCGTTTCTGCTGGTGTCGGCCTGTCGATCCTGCTGCATCTCTACAAGTCGTCCAAACCGCACATCGCCGAAGTCGGCCAAGTGCCGAACACCGAACACTTCCGCAATATCCTACGCCACGATGTTCTTACTGACCCGAGCATTGTGACCCTACGGGTCGATGAGAGCCTGTACTTTGCGAACGCACGCTACCTTGAAGACAAAATCCACAATCGCGTTGCTGGCGACAAAGATATCCGCCACGTGATTTTGCAATGCTCTGCCATCAACGAAATCGACCTTAGCGCGTTGGAATCTCTTGAGGCTATCAACGAGCGCTTGCAAGAAATGGACGTCTGCCTTCACCTGTCTGAGGTCAAAGGGCCAGTTATGGACCGCCTTCAGCGCGAACATTTCTTGTCTGAACTATCAGGTCAGGTTTTCTTGACCCAGTTCGAAGCCGTCAAAGAATTGGAATCCAAGTAAGCTTACGCCAATAGTGTTTTGGTTTTTTCTAGGAACATAGCCAGCAGTTTGCCTGCTCGCTCGGTGCTGCTGGATTCTGCATAGCACCGAAATTCAGGCGCGTTTCCGGACGGTCTTAGATGCACGATATCTCCTCCCGCAAACGTCACACGCAAACCGTCGGTTAGATCAACATCTTTCTCAGCAGGCATACCCGTAAAAAACGCTGTTCGCGCCACCGCGTCGGCACACAAGCTCTCAAGAAAGGGGCCAGAAACGTCAGTCGCAATTCCGGTCAATCGGTCCGTTGCAGTAAATCGCGAAGGTAACCCAGCGACCAGTTCAGCCAACCCGCATCCTGCTTTTCGTGCCATGTACAGCGGCGCAAGTATCGGCAACAAACAGTCGCGCGTCATAAGGGGGGCCAACGATCCAGCGGGACCATCAGCCGTATATCCTAGCAGGAAACCGCCATTCGCTTCATACCCAACGACTTTCGTTACGTTACCCGTCTCCATCGCTGCAATCACGTAAGGAGAGCCAATGCGCGTGCGCACGATGTCGCTAAACTCCGGTATCGCATCAACCATCGTATTCGATGAAACAGGCGTACAAATTTGTTCAGCCCCAAGAAGCCGCGCCGTCAATGGTCCAAGCACATCGCCTGCAACAATCTCGCCCGTGGCATCCGCCACCATCGGGCGGTCCGCATCGCCATCGGTCGAGATCAACGCATCAAGGTTGTTTTCTTTGCACCATCCTGCAAGCTGTGCACGTGTTTCGGGGTCAACAGCTTCGGTATCAACCGGAATGAACGTATCCGACCACGCAAGCGGAACCGCTTCGCCACCTAACGCCTGCACTACCTTCACCATAGTTTCCCGCGCAACAGAACTGTGTTGGTAAATGCCGATCCGAAGACCGCGCAAAGCATCCGTGCCGAAACCGTCAACGTAACGCGCAATATATGCAGCGATTGCTTCGCCTTGCGAATTCATCTTTTTGCCGATCCCGTTAGCTACCACCCCAAGCGTCGCGAGGATCGCGACTTCGTCGTCTTTAGAAATCTCACCGTTTGGCGTGTAAAACTTTAGCCCATTTCGATCCGCTGGAATGTGGCTGCCCGTCACCATAATCGCGCTTTGCCCTTCGCTAAGCGCGGCAAGCGCAAGCGCAGGTGTCGGCAATGCCCCGTCCTCAATCGCCGTTCCGCCTGCCGCGGCAATCGCATCAATCACCGCCTTGGCGATCTCGGGTGAAGACGGGCGTAAGTCCCATCCGATGCGAACGGCACTGCCTGTGTCACAGGCTTCTAAAAACGCGTGTGTATACGACGTTACCAATTCTGGGGTCAGCTCAACGACGAGCCCGCGTAATCCACTAGTGCCGAATTTCGGAGCCATTCTGTTCGTTCCCTCAAATATCTTTCAAGACACAATACGCATGCTTGAAGCGCGCATGCCCCTCAGCCATCGCATCGCTTAACGCCGGATCAGGTTCAATCGTTTTAGCCAAAGGTGGTTGGGTTGCCACGTCTAACCCTGCCCCCACAGCAGCCATCAAGCTCAGCCGTGCCGCGCCCAGTGCCGCGCCAAAATCGCCATCCTTGGGAAGGTCTAGCGAAATATTTAATGTACTGGCCAGCATCGATATCCAGTGCTCGGATTTCGAACCGCCCCCCATCGCCAACGCACGATCCAATGTCGTACCCGTCGCGCCAAGCGCATCTTTGCAATCCGCAAAGGCATAACTGACCCCTTGCAACACCGCACGCGCCGCCTCCGTCGCATCCGTTGCATGATCAAGATGCAAAAACTGCCCGCGCACGTTGGAATCGTTATGGGGCGTTCGTTCCCCACCGAGATACGGCAGGAACATCGTTCTACTTGGGGCCGTAACGTCGCCCAAATCGCGCGTCAGGTCGCTTGCAGTTTGTCCTGTTAGCTTGGCCAGCCAGTTCAGCGCATCGGTCGCAGCAAGGACCACACCCATCTGGTGCCAAGTGTCTGGCACAGCGTGACAAAACGTGTGCACGGCCGTCTTTGGATCTGGGCGGTATCCTGCGTTCGCGGCAAACAAAACGCCGGACGTTCCAAGGGATAAGAAACCTGTCCCGTCTTCCACAACACCCGCGCCGATCGCAGCTGCCGCATTATCGCCAGCGCCACCTGCGACCACGACCTGTGGCAATCCAAGTTCAGCAGCAAGATCTGCCCGCAGACGGCCAGACGCAGCCGATCCTTCAACAAGCGTGGGCATCTGGACGCGTTCCAATTGGCACGTCGCGAGTAAATCATCGGACCAATCCCGCGCACCTGTATCGAGCCATGCTGTGCCAGCCGCATCCGACATTTCTGACACGTGCTCACCGGTTAGAAACAACCGCAAATAGTCCTTGGGCAGCAGAATCTTTGCAATCTTTCCGAACACTTCAGGCTCGTTCTTACGAACCCATTCGACCTTGGGCGCAGTAAATCCGGGGAACACGATATTTCCTGTAGTCTCGCGAAACTGCTGGTCACCATCCATTTGCGCCGCCTCAACTTGGCTGCGTGTGTCATTCCACAGCATGCAAGGCCGCAGCACTTTGTCATCAGCGCCGATAAGCGTCGCGCCGTGCATATGCCCTGCCAACCCTATGCCTTTAAGCCGGCTGCAATCTGCCTTGGTACTAAGTGCTCGAAATGCCTCCACGACCGCATCACACCACGACTTAGGGTCTTGCTCGGACCACCCGTCATGCAGGCGTTGCACTGATAACGGCACCGAATGTTCGGCCAAAACCGTTTGGGCGTCATCTACCAAAATTGCCTTAAGAGACGATGTCCCTAGATCTAGCCCGATGAACATGAAGCAGCCTCTCTTGGATGTTTTCCCAGATGAACGTTTACAGGTGCGTTTACGCGAAACCAATCCTTTGCCAAAACCAAGTGTGGTCTTTGTTCATCCGGTATCAAAGACCACATAGTTTCTAAATATTTGTCCGCCCGCATTTTTTTTGGGAAGCAATGGCGAACAAGTTCATGATCACTGGTTGTTCAGATTCGGTGTTCTCAGGTCACGCGACCCTTGGTCTTGTATTTCGGATCATCCCAAATGCGATTGTCCAAGACATCCGCGAGAATCTCGACCGCGCCCAACACGTCGCTTTCATCGATGTATAGCGGCGTGAAGCCAAAGCGGATTAAGTTCGGTGCTCGGAAGTCCCCGATCACGTTCCGCGCAATCAATGCCTGCATCACCGCAAAGGCATTGTCATGGGCGAAGGATACTTGGCTTCCGCGCTCTGCTGCATCACGCGGTGAAAACAACGTCAGGTCGGGGCAGCGTTTTTCAACCTCGTTGATGAACAAGTCCGTCAAGGCGACGGACGCGGCGCGAACGTCCGCCATCTCGACGCCATCCCATACACCCAATGCTGCTTCTAGTGCCGTTAGCTGCAGCACGGGTGGCGTGCCAACCCGCATCCGCTCAATCCCCATCGCGGGGCGATAGTCTTGTTCAAATGCGAATGGCGCATCATGGCCAAGCCACCCTGACAACGCAGGTTTGATGCCCTCAACCACATCAGGGCGGGCATAAATAAACGCCGGCGCGCCCGGCCCGCCGTTGAGGTATTTGTACGTACACCCAACCGCAAACTCACACCCGCAACCAGCGAGGTCGACAGGCAAAGCACCCGCCGAATGCGCCAGATCCCAGATCATCACAGCACCCGCGTCGTGGGCTTTCTTGGTCATTTTAGCCATGTCGTGCATCCGGCCAGAACGGTAATCAACCTGCGTGATCATCACCGCGGCAACCTCGTCCGTAATGGAATCCATCACATCAAGCGGATCAACAATCCGAAGCTCATGCCCTTGCCCGAGTTGTGCAATTAGCCCTTGAGCCATGTACAAATCGGACGGAAAATTGCCACTATCAGACAGGATGACTTTGCGGTCAGGGCGCATTTGCACCGCTGCCGAAAGTGCCTGATAAACCTTCACCGAAAGCGTATCACCCATCGTGACACTGCCCTCAGAAGCGCCAACCAGTTTGCCGACCATGTTGCCCACCCGCATGGGTTGGCCCATCCAGTCATCGACATTCCAGCCCTTGATAAGATGTGCGCCCCATTGATCCGTAACCATTGAACCCAACGCAGAGTTCACGTTTTTCGGCAATGGTCCCAATGAGTTACCATCAAGGTAGATCATACCTTCAGGCAATTCGAATAGGTCTTTTCGGGTGACGGTCATGGGCGAAACTCCTGTGTTACGCCCATGAGTACCTTAGCTGCGCATCAACGAATAGTCCGGATCGTACGGGCCCATCGGGATGATTGTGGCTGGAACGCGCTTGCCCAGAACATCCACTTCAAACGTGGTGCCCTCTGCGGAATGCTCGGGCTTAACAAACGCATAAGCAAGGTTCTTGCCCGTTCGGTAACCCCAATCGCCCGACGTTACGGTACCCACGACGTCGTCGCCAACCATCACGGACGACCCACCATGTGCAGCAGCCTCGACGGTGTCCAATTCCATCGTAACAAATTCAACCGTCTTGCCCGCAGCCACCCGTTTCTCCAATGCGGCTTTACCGATGAAATCACCTTTGTCCATTTTGACAAAACGATCCAACCCAGTCTCAAAAGGGTCAAATTCCGTCAAAATATCGGCCTTCCAGTGCAAGAACCCTTTTTCCATCCGCATGGAATCTACGGCCTTGGCACCGAACATCTTCATGCCAAACGCCTCGCCTGCTTTGCGAAGGGTTTTATAGGCATTGTAGAGATGCGCGTTCGGAATATGGATTTCATAGGCCAACTCACCTGAGAAGCTGACGCCCAGCACTGTCGCAGGCGCAAACCCGATGAAACATTCGCGCGCAGACAGCCACGGGAAGGCCGCCTTGGACCAGTCCAGACGCGACACAGCCGACAGCACATCACGCGCCTTTGGGCCAGCAACAACCAGGATGGTTTGGTCGTTGGTCAGTGATTTGATCTGCACGTCTTCGTCATCAGACATGTGCATCTGCAGCCAGTCCATGTCATGGTATTCAGCCGCCGCCGCTGACCCAAACCAAGCGCGCGCAGGGCCGCGATCCGTTGCGGGAAGGTTCGCAATCGTTGCTTCGCCTTTGACCATGCCGTGGTCGTTCAACATGTAACCAAGGCCGACACGCCCGTCTTTCTTGGTGATGTTGCCGCAGAACATACGGTCGATGAATTTGTGGCGATCTTCACCGGTGATTTCAAACCGGTTGAAACCGTTGACCTCGCAGATGCCAACAGCGTTTTGCACGGCGGCAACTTCTTCGCCGACAATGTCAAAGCTCTCGTCGAACTTGAATGTATGCGTGACATGGAAATCAGGGGTCGGCTTCATGAACTCGACCCGTTCCCAACCATTCACGATGGTAAACTCAGCGCCTTCCGCCTCAAGCACAGGCGTAATCGGCGTTGTCTTCGCGTTGCGGCCAACGGGGCGATGCTCGTTCGGGAAATGGAAGCGGAACTCGTTTTGGTAGTCCTCAATCGCCTTCAGCGCAGTCAGTTCCACGTTGGTGTGGCCCGTGAAACGACGCGGGTCGAGGCACCATGTGTCATAGCAAGCCTCGCCGTGAACGATTTGTTGCGCCAACAACCAACCGTGGCCACCGCCCTCGCCCAGACCAGCCCGCAGTCCGATGATACAGAACGCATTGCGCTTGTTCGGGATCGGGCCAACCAGTGGTGCACCATCAATCGTATAGGTAATCGGGCCGTTGACGATGTTCTTGATGCCCACTTCCATCAACGCTGGCATCCGCTCAAACGCGCCTTCAAGCACGTCCGTTACGCGATCCAAATCGTCTGGGCAGAGATCGTTGGAGAAGTCAGGCGAGATGCCATCCATGCCCCATGTCTTACAATCCTGCTCATAAAACCCGAGAAGCAGACCATCTTTTTCTTGGCGGCAATAGTAATCTGAAATCGGACAACGCAGCAGCGGCATTCGGTGACCTGCTTCAACGATTGCGGGAATTTCATCGGTTACAAAATACTGATGCTCCATAGAAGCGACTGGATGATGAACACCCATCATCGCGCCCACTTCATTCACGCGGTAACCACAAGCATTCACCACGACGTCACAATCGATATCGCCTTTGCTGGTGTGAACCGTCCACGTGTCATCCTTGTGCTGGGTCAGGCCAGTCACGTTGGTTTGGCGATACACTTCTGCACCCGCCTTGCGCGCACGTCGCGCCAACGCCTGACACAAGGAAGCCGGATCAATGTCACCGTCGCTTGGGTCCCATAGACCGCCCAACAGGTTGTCCGTTGAAATCAGTGGATGGCGACGCGCGCATTCTTCGGCGTCGAGCACCTCGAAATCCACGCCCATGCCCCGCGCCATTGATGAAAAGTGTCGATAGCCATCCATCTGCTCTTCGGTGTTGGCCAAACGAATGCCGCCGTCGCCATGGTTGTACTGCACGGGGTAGTCCGCATCATCGCGCAGCTCTTTATACAGATTGATCGAATGGGTCTTCAGCCCGACCATCGTTTGATTGCCGCCGAAATTCGTAACCTGCGCGGCGGAATGCCATGTTGTGCCACTCGTGAGCTCATCACGTTCCACCAAAACAACGTCCGTCCAACCCTCTTGGGTCAGATGATACAGGGTTGAGCAGCCGGCAATGCCGCCGCCGATGACTACAGCTTTGGTTCGAGTTTTCATGGAGGCATCCTTTGGTATCTACACCTCAAATCTGACCAGATCGAAGAGAGTCGCGCAATCCAGTCAAACACCAGCAAATCAATGATTTCGATTTACCGAAGTATCTGAAGCCCACCATTCAGAAATGGCAACCGCTGCTCAGCAGTCGCGAAAATGCGCTCTTTTATAAAGAAGCGGATATCCTCGGCCATTTGGTGCGGCAGTTCCCCCAACGCCCCGCGTCGGGCATGAAGCGCCATACGGCGAGAGAACGCAGGAACGGGCAATGGGAGCGCCCGCACAAGATCACCCGCCAGCGGTGTTCCAAAGTATGTAAGCGCGGACGTGATCGCCCATCCACCCAGCTCAGCGGTCATCGCAAACAAGGCCTGATTGGTCGAAAACTCAAAACTTCGTGCTGGTTGTAGGTTGGACCTGCGCAACTGCGCTTCAATCTGCCGTCCAATCTGCAGTTCAGATGCATAGCGCACGAAAGGACTGGCTTTCAGCTGCTCAACGTCCGGCGCGTCGCCGAGTTCAGGTGCTGCAACCAAGATAAACGGATCGCGCAAGATCGGGTGTTGTTCCACCCAATCAGCTTCTGCAACCGTATCCACAGCCAGCATCAAATCCACAGCGCGTGTGCTGAGTGCTTCGTTGTTCTCATGGCTTGCGCCGCTGCTCAGCGTAAACGCAATATTCGGAAACGCCTTTGTTTGCTTAACCAGCCACGGGGCAATTACCGTGGCATCCAACTCTTCAATCGAAGCAATCCGAACGGACATTGGCGGCATTTGGTCCGCTGTGACCAACCGCGCCTTAGCCGCACTTACATCATCCAAAAGCTGTTTGGCCGGATCAAGGAACATCGCGCCCGCCTTAGTCAGCCTGAATTGACGTGCCGAGCGCTCAATTAATTTCGCACCAAGCGCCGCCTCAAGCCCAGCGAGCTGTTGGGAAACGGATGACGGACTAATGCCAAGACGATGCGCGGCTTTGGTGACGGATTGTGCTTCAACGGCCGCCACAAATGTCTGTGCGGCGCGGAATGTGAAAGGGGGCGCTTGATTCTCCATATAGGAATCAACGTTTCTGATTTTCCGCATCTTGTCCACGATACTTGCATGAAAGCCCTTCAACGTTGACGCTTCTCCTATGACAGAACCCAAATCATCCCGCCGCGCAGGTGGCCGCGCGGCCCGCCACGCCAAACGCGCGGTTCCAGTTGCTGTGAACCCCGCCGCACCCGGGCAAATTGGCGGCCAGTACCGCCCACTGTCTGAAGCCGAATGCCAGGCGATCTATGACACGGCGTTGCGCTTGCTGTCTGAGCTTGGAATGGGTGAAGTCCCAAAACGTTTGTGGGACGACCTAATTGAATCAGGGTGCAATGACCTTGGGTCGGATCGCATCGGGATGCCGCGCGCATTGGTTGAAGACATTATCGACAAGGCCGCCAAGATATTTCCCCTGCATGGCCGTGATCCAAGCCGCACCATCGAAGTTGGCGGGGACAAAGTTTATTTCGGCACGGGCGGAGCAGCGGTAAACACGTTGGACCGCGACACGGGTCTCTATCGCCCGTCAACCTTGCAAGACTTGCATGATTTCACCCGCCTGCAAGACGCGCTTGATAATGTCGCTTGGTTCACCCGTTGTTGCATCGCCACCGACGTTCCCGACATGCTCGATCTTGACGTGAACACAGCCTACGCGTTGATGCGCGGCACAACGAAACCTGTCGCGACTGCGTTCACCATCGCCGAGCACGTTGATCCGATCGTCCACCTATTCGACATTGCAGCGGGCGGCGAAGGCGCGTTCGCAAAACGCCCGTTCGTGAAAACCCACATCAGCCCCGTGATCTCGCCGATGCGCTTTGGCGAAGACGCCGTTGATGTAGTTTATAAATGCATTGAGCATAACATTCCGATGTCGTGCATCACGGCGGCACAGGCTGGCGCGACGGCCCCAGCGACCCTCGCAGGTTTCCTCGCCCAGTCATTGGCCGAAACGCTGGCGAGCCTTGTCATGGTCAACGTCATTTCCCCTGGCTTTCCGATGATATTCTCCAACTGGCCTCTGGTGATTGACCTGCGTTCCGGCGCGTTTGCCGGTGGTGGTGGCGAAACTACCGTTCTCAACGCGGCCTCTGCGCAACTGTCCAACTGGTTGGGTCTACCGTCCGGTGTGGCGGCGTCCATGACTGACGCCAGGGCGCTGGACACGCAATATGGTGTTGAAAAGGGCATGACATCCGTGGCCGCAGCCCTCGCAGGTGGGAAACTTATCTATGAATCATCGGGTATGACGGCGGCACTGCTGGGCGCGTCGTTTGAAGCCTTCGTGCTTGATGATGAAATGCACGCCATGACCTACCGCACACTACGCGGCATAGAAGTAAGCGACGAAAACCTTGGCTTTGACGCGATCTGCGCAGCCATTCTGGGCGACGGCCATTTCCTTGGGTCCGATCACACCTACGCCGCAATGGAGCGCGATTATCACTACCCATCCTTAGCCGATCGTGCACAACCCAAGACATGGGCAGACGCAGGCGCGCAAACCGCGGCGGACCGCGCGAAACAGCGGGTAGATGACATCCTAAGCACCCATAATCCTGCGCATTTATCCGCCAAGCAAGACGCGGAAATCCGCGCGACATTCAACATCATCGACTAACACGCCCTTGACCTTTGCAGTCCAAGCGTGAAGCGTGGCGGCAACAAAAAGAAAGGTCGGAACATGGGCAAGCTCCACAAGAAAATCGTCCTCACAGGGGCCTGCGGCAGCCTTGGAATGGAAATTCGTGTGACATTGGCGGCCTTGGCCGACGAGTTGGTTTCTGTGGACATTGCGGATGCGCCTGAAACGCTGCTTGAGAACGAGACATTCGTGAAAGCAGACTGCGCGATTTTCGAGGAGGTCCTGCCTCTGATGGAAGGTGCCAATATGGCAGTGCATTTCGCATCCATCCCAGACGAACGCCCGTTTGAGACCCTCCTCGGCCCGAACTTTCTGTCGTCCTACAACGTTTGGGAAGCGGGCCACCGTCACGGTGTACAGCGCGTCATTTACGCATCCTCCGTCCACGCGGTTGGCATGCACGAAAACGCAGCCGGCATCGACACCGACGCTGATCATGCACCAGATACGTTCTACGGACTCGCCAAATGCTTCGCCGAAGACCTCGGCAAACTTTACTGGGCCAAACGCGGCATGGAATCCGTGCACCTGCGCATCTTTTCCTGTACCAAAGTCCCGCAAAACCTGCGCGCCTTGCGAACGTGGCTTAGCTTTGATGACTTGCGCCACCTTGTTGAGAGATCGGTCACCGCAACCACAACTGGCTTTTCCGTCGTCTATGGAATTTCCAACAATGACCGTGCGCCCGTCTCGAACGCAAAAGCCGCTTTCTTGGGTTACAGACCAAAAGATAACGCTGAAAACTGGGCTGAAAGCCTGTTTGCTGGCGCGCCACCGGCTGACCCGTCTGACCGTGCACAGCTGTGCCTCGGCGGCCCCTTCGCGACCATTCCTTTGGGGGAAAGCGGCGTAGCAGCAATTCAAGCGATGTCAGATCCAGTTCCGGAACCCGAAGTCGAGGTTGAGGCTACGGTTGAGGTTGAGGCACCCAATCCGGATGACGCAAAGAAACTGCCCTCGTTCCTGACCAAAAAGGGTATGAACCCTTAAAAACTTATCTCAAAACGCGCACCTAGATCGCTAGGAACCAGCGTGATTTGCGCGTCGTGCGCATCCAGCGTGCGCCGCACGATGGACAGCCCCATTCCCGTCCCTCCTGCTTCCCGCCTTGTGGTGAAGAACGGCTCAAAAATGCGCTTCGCGTTCCCGTCTGAGATACCTGAGCCATTGTCTTGCACAACCAACGTTCCGTCGTAGGAAACGGACACGTCAGTCGCGCCGTGTGCGGTTGCGTTGCCAATGAGATGATCCAAAACCAAGCGCAGCGCGTCTTCAGAGAGCGGTACAAGGCCGTCCTCGATCACCTCACCCCCCTGCGCAACATCAGACAGTAAAACTTGCCCGCGGGCGGCAGGTTCTTGTGCCTGTGCAAGCGTGCGCTGCGCATCCAAGAGCGCGGTCATCCGTTCAACAGATGCCTCGATCCGTTCCAACAAACGTTCATGTTCATCTTTAGGCAAATCGGGCATGGCCAAAAGTTCGGCAGCCCCACGCACAACAGTTAAGGGCGATTTCAGCTCATGCGTGACGTGATCTGCGTAGCTGCGCAGAACCACCTCACGGTTTTGCAAAGCGCGGCCCATATCAAGGAACGATTGCCCAAGCGCTTGCATGTCCGATGTCCCATAATGCGCCAACGGGTCAAGCGCATCAGTTGCGTTCTGGCGCAAACCAGAAACGCGGTCGCGCATCGCGAGGACCGGCCGTAGCAACAACCGCCAAAGGGCCCAACCGGTAACAAATGTGGCAACCAGCACGCCAATCGCGGCGAGGTACACTGCTTCTTGGTAGCCCAAAACAGGCCACATATATCGCACAAAAAAGATACCGATAATCGGCAGCGACAGCACAACACACAGTGTCACTGCAACCACTAACCAAAGCGGCGGGCGCCATTTTACGACGATCCTTTTCACGCGCTTTTCACATCTGAACAAGGCCCCATACGAATGCCAATTCCATGCATCGTCTCAACGGAATCACCGCAACCCGCCGCATTCAATTTGGCGCGAAGGTTACGCAAGTGGCTGTCCATTGTCCGGTCGCTTACATGGACATTCACACCGTAGATGGCATCCACCAACGCAGGGCGCGAATGGACTTGGTCAGGCCGTGTCATCAGCTTCACCAGCAGATCCATTTCCCGCGCCGTCAATGTCACAATGTCCCCGCGCACACGGCAAAGGTGGCGACTTGGATCGACCTCCAGCACACCATGGCGCAGCGGTTGATCTTCTGCAGCGGTTCCACCGCGCCGCAAAATTGCTTTCACACGGGCAACCAATTCACGCGGACTGAACGGTTTGGGCAGATAGTCATCCGCCCCCATTTCAAGGCCAACGATACGGTCAATCTCGTCCCCTTGAGCCGTCAGAAACAAGATCGGCACATCGGAGTTCACCCTTACCGTGCGACAGACTTCCAATCCGTCCATTTCTGGCAATCCAATATCCAGAACCACCAGATCAGGCTTTAGTCGTGCAATTGCATCAAGCCCCGCACGCCCATCAGCGGCCTCTTTTGTCTGAAACCCCGCCTGGCCAAGCGCAATACGCACCACGTCGCGGATGTCGCCGTCATCATCAACAATCAGGATCGTCTGGCTCATTGCGCGGTCTCCTTGGAAAGCACCTTAGCGGTAACAATGCGCTTGGGAAACGGGCGAGTAGCATGGTCCAGCCACCAGCCGTCCAGTTGTAATTTTGAAGGCACGGCTTGGGTCAACGTCGTCATAGGTCTGCATCCTTTTCATTCGGGCTTGCCCCTTATGAAAAACGTTTGTGCAGACACATTATCGCGTTTGTGCAGTTTCCGTGCAGACCCTAAAGCGCGGCTTCAGCCGCCTCACGGATCGCGCGGATGTTGTCTCCGTAAACGTCCGGCGTCGCAACGGAGCCGCCACGAAACACCGCAGACCCCGCAACCAGAACGTCGGCACCGGCTCTGGCCACCAAAGGTGCCGTCGTCGGGTCGATGCCGCCATCCACCTGAATATGAATCGGACGATCACCAATCATCGCACGGCAACGCGCGACTTTATCAACCATTGAATGCGTAAATTTCTGGCCACCAAATCCCGGATTGATCGTCATTATCAGGATCATGTCGATGTCGTCGAGAATGTCGACCAACCCGTCCAACGGCGTCGTCATATTCACCGCAACGCCAGCAAGTTTTCCTTCCGCGCGCACGGACTGCAATGAGCGGTGCAAATGCGGGCCAGCCTCGGCGTGAACGGTAATCATGTCACTGCCCGCCTTGGCAAAATCGCCAATGTAAGGGTCGGCGGGCGAGATCATCAGATGCACATCCATGAAGGTTTTTACGTGCGGGCGAATGGCCGCCACGACATTTGGCCCAATCGTAAGGTTCGGCACAAAATGCCCATCCATAGGGTCCACATGGATCCAGTCAGCGCCTTGCGCCTCAACCGCTTGAATTTCAGCGCCTAGGTTGGCGAAGTCAGCGGACAAAATGGACGGTGCAATTTTGATAGAGCGATCAAATGACATGGGAATCCCCTGTGTGTTTAGCAGCTGTGGTTTTTCATCGTCTGCCTACCGCGCAGATCAACAGATGTCACGCGCCTCAATGCGCGGCTTTGCGCCGCGTGCAATCATACCTTGAGCATGGTAATTTGATTTTATGGAACAAATTAGCCTCTCCGCCAGCGACATATTCGGCTCTGATGAAGCCTTCGTTTTCAGCCGCGCCGAACTGGACATACGCCGCCCACCACAACTGCACGTACAAGACTTCCATGAAATGCTTTGGGTGCAAAACGGCACCGTGCGGCTACATACCCAAACCGGAAAACGTGATCTTAACGAAGGCGATTTGCTATTCATTTCACCCGACCAACCTCATGGACTTCAAGGGCGTCGCGCCAAAGGCGCGCACAAGAACGATGAAGCATCTATGGTCGTGTCCCTCGCCATTCGCCCCGGCGTTATCAAGGCCATTGGCAACCGTCACGACGACCTATCTGGTGTCGCGTTTTGGGGCCGTGGCATTGAAATCGCCCACCGGGATATTCGCCAGCTCGCCGCATTGAACCAAGCTGCGCTCCAATTAGAACGCAGCCCGCGCCGCAAACTGTTCCTTGAAGCGTTCATATTGCCTCTACTCATCGCGCTTGATCGCCCCCCTGAAGGGCTTTCGCCTGACGCGCCCGATTGGCTTATTTCTGCCTGCACCGCCGCGCAAAACCCTGATGTCTTTAGGAATGGTGCTGCGGGTTTCGTTGCTGCAACAGGGCGCGCGCATCCACATGTGTCGCGAACCATGCGCCGTTTCCTTGGAATCACCCCATCCGATTACATCAATACGCAACGCATGGAGTACGCCGCACGCAGGCTTACCGGCACATCCGATCCGCTTGCAGAAATAGCGGCAGACTGCGGGCTTCCAAACCTGTCGCACTTTCACAAACTGTTCCTCGCCTCGCACGGTGAAACACCACAACGCTACCGCCGCGCACGCCAACGCGAGCTTGTTCAGCCCCGCCCGTAACCTCGCGTAGCGAACCCTTAGGATGGCTTGCCAATGCGCCACACCCATGACAGGATTTCGCTTCACAACACGGTGCTGAAAATGCAAACGACAGACCCCATCAAAACCCACTTGCCGCAGGTTCAAGAGCCCCGCAATGACGGAATCCCCTTGGATTTGTCATGGGTTAAGGCTGTCCAGGCGAATACGTCCGCAATAGAACGCCGCGCAGCTACCCTTCCTGGGCGTCGTTCCGTGAAGAAGGACTATCAAGCCGCTTGGCTGTGCAAGGCAATCAGCCTGATGGACCTTACGACATTGTCAGGTGACGACTCGGAAGGCCGCGTACGTCGTCTTTGCGCTAAGGCCCGCCAACCTGTTCGGGCAGACCTCCTTAAGGCCCTCGACATGGAAGGCCTGACCACAGGCGCGATCTGTGTGTATCATGATATGGTCAAAACCGCAGTCGACGCGCTGCAAGGGTCAGGCATTCCCGTGGCCGCTGTATCTACTGGTTTCCCCGCAGGTCTATCCCCGTTCCATCTGCGCATCGCCGAGATCGGCGAAAGCGTCAGCCACGGCGCCGAAGAAATCGACATCGTCATCACCCGCCGCCACGTCCTTCAAGGCAACTGGCAGGCCCTTTACGATGAAATGGCCGAGATGCGCGCTGCCTGCGGCAATGCCCATGTCAAAGCGATCCTTGCAACGGGCGAACTCGGCTCGTTGCGCAACGTCGCGCGTGCGTCGGTGGTTTGCATGATGGCTGGCGCTGACTTCATCAAGACCTCGACCGGCAAGGAACCCATCAACGCAACCCTGCCCGTGACCCTCACGATGATCCGCGCGATCCGTGACTACCATGACCGCACAGGCATTAAGGTCGGCTACAAACCCGCAGGTGGGATCAGCAAAGCCAAAGACGCATTGGTCTATCTATCCATGATCAAAGACGAACTTGGCGACCGCTGGTTGCAACCTGACCTGTTCCGTTTCGGCGCGTCATCCCTGCTCGGCGACATCGAACGGCAACTCGAACATCACGTCACTGGCGGATACTCCGCTGGTTGGCGTCACGCGATTGGATAAGACCATGACAGTAAAAGACATCTTCGAATCCATGGACTACGGCCCTGCCCCTGAAAGCGCATCGGAAACGCTCGAATGGTTAGCGGATCGTGGCGGCATTGCAGGCCACTACATCAACGGGCAATGGGGCCCACTACGCGATGACTTTGCATCCACCAACCCCGCGACAGGCGCGAAGCTCGCAGGTGTCACCAAAGGCACCGCGGATGAAGTCGCCAAGGCTGTCGCAGCCGCACGCAAAGCCCAACCCAAGTGGGCGAAAGACGGTGCAGCGCGTGCGCGTGTCCTCTATGCAATTGCCCGCTTGATGCAGAAGAATTCGCGCCTGTTGGCCGTGATGGAAACCCTCGACAACGGCAAGCCGATCCGCGAAAGCCGCGACATCGACGTGCCACTCGCCATCCGCCATTTCTATCACCACGCGGGCTTTGCCCAGCTGATGGACGAGGAAATGCCAAACGCCGAACCCCTCGGCGTGTGTGGGCAAATTATTCCGTGGAACTTCCCGCTGCTGATGCTCGCTTGGAAAATCGCGCCCGCACTGGCGATGGGCAACACTGTTGTTCTTAAACCCGCCGAATACACCTCCCTGTCCGCAATGGTGTTCTGTGAAATCTGTACAGCCGCAGGTGTTCCGCCTGGCGTTATCAACATTGTCACTGGTGACGGCGAAACAGGTGCCGCGCTGGTCGACGCAGACGTCGACAAAATCGCTTTCACTGGCTCAACTGCCGTCGGCCGCATTATCCGCGAACAAACTGCGGGTTCGGGAAAAGCGCTTTCCTTGGAATTGGGCGGCAAGTCCCCCTACATAGTGTTTGACGACGCTGACATCGATTCCGCCGTAGAAGGTTTGGTCGACGCCATCTGGTTCAACCAAGGCCAAGTTTGCTGTGCGGGATCGCGCCTACTGGTCCAAGAAGGTATCGCTGATCGTTTCTACGCCAAACTACGCGCCCGAATGGACGGGCTTCGCATTGGCGATCCGATGGACAAGTGCATGGATATGGGTGCGATTGCTGACGTTGTGCAGCTTGAGCAAATCAAAGCCATCGTCGCCGCGAACACATCCGGCGAGATGTACCAATGCGCGGCCCCTGAGGGCTGCTTCTACCCACCAACGTTGATCACAGGAATGTCGCCCGCCGACACGCTGATGCAGGAAGAAATCTTTGGCCCCGTTCTGGTCGCCTGCACCTTCCGAACCCCTGCCGAGGCCGTGGAAATCGCTAACAACACCCGCTACGGGCTGGCAGCATCCGTGTGGACGGAAAACGTGAACCTCGCGCTGGATATCGCGCCCAAGTTGGTCAGCGGCATCGTCTGGTTAAACGCCACAAACCTCATGGATGCTGCTGCCGGTTTCGGCGGCGTGCGCGAGTCTGGCTTCGGGCGTGAAGGCGGGTGGGAAGGCTTGCAAGGCTACACCAAACCCAAAGGCAAGACCTCAAAGGTGACCGCCCCAACAGCTTTCACCACCACAGACGGCACGCCTGCCGATCCGCTGGATCGCACCGCAAAACTCTACATCGGCGGCAAACAAGCCCGCCCAGATAGTGGCTACTCTGAGCCCGTTTTCAACAAATCCGGCAAGCTGTTGGGCCACGCAAGCCTTGCGAACCGCAAAGACCTACGTAACGCGGTTGAAGCCAATGCCGCTGCAACAGGTTGGTCTAAATCCACAGGCCACCTGCGCGCGCAGATCCTGTATTACATCGGTGAGAACCTGTCCGCCCGCGCGGATGAGTTCGCAACCCGCATCAACCAACTGACGGGCGGCAAGTCCGGTACAAAAGAAGTCGATGACGCCATCCAGCATCTGTTCACATGGGCTGCATGGGCCGACAAATACGACGGCGCAGCTAAGGGTGTACCGATCCGTGGTGTCGCCTTGGCGATGAACGAACCTGTCGGAAACATCGCCGTTCTAACAGACGACACGCGCCCGCTTATGGGCCTGATCGAACCGCTGGCGCCCGCATTGGCAATGGGAAACCGCGTCACCGCCGTCGCCTCGCAGGCTTTCCCACTGGCCGCGACAGATTTCTACCAAGTGCTCGAAACCTCGGACGTGCCCGCTGGTGTCGCCAACATCCTTACAGGCCGTCACACAGACCTCGCGCCCCATATGGCGGCCCACGCCAACATCGACGCCGTCTGGTCCTTCTCGACCTCCGATGTCTCAAAGGTCATCGAAGCAAAATCTGCCGCTAACCTCAAACGCACTTGGGTCAACAACGCGACGCAACGTGCATGGCCCTCTAGCACATGGCGCGCCCAGTCCACCGAAGTCAAAACGATCTGGATTCCTTACGGCGAGTAAACCCAAACAAGTGGAACTTCCCATTTGTCACTGTTTCTCAAATATCCTGGGGGGAGTCCGTCAGGACGGGGGGCTAGCCCCCCTCCACGCCCGCGGCACGCGCAAAACGCTTACTTTTTGCGCCAGGTGCCAAGCCAACGGGAAACGCGCCCTTTGCGTTCAGACAGATCCGCACTCACATGGTCATACTGATCGCCGACCTTATCCGCCAACGGATCAACCGTGCGCTCTCTAAACTGCCGCCACATGGCACGCAAAAACAAGAACCCTGTAAGAAGCAATGCAAATATCAACAAATTCACCCACGGGAACGGGCGATAATCCTCGCTCTCGACTGGGCGAATAGACACGGCATTCGGATAAATGGACGCCCAGCGCACGCGCCAGCCATAATGCGTTATCACGACCCATTGCTGCGGCTCGGACGTTGAAATGAGCGCCGCAGATTCCGCCTGCAAGTCAGAGCTATCGAACTTGAAATACGGTGGGTAAATCCAACCTGTATCTTCATTTCGATACACCATCGTTTCGTTGCCGCCACGGATCAGTCCGAAAAAGTATGTCGCCTTGCGCTCGGTGTTGATCAGCCGCAAATCACGTGTCGGGTTTTCGACGGTGCCACTGTCAGCCTGCGCATAGAACATGCGGTTAAAGTTAGAGAAATCTGTGCGAATAATCTCGGTGGAGGTCACCCGTGCGACGTCGCGGTGCGGCATCACATAGTGCAGCCACAATCCGATGATCAAGAACAGGGCAATCCGAAGAATACGACGAGCGTTGCGCATGATTATTGCTTTCAGTTGATGAAATAAATGATGGTGCCAACAACAATTGGCGGAATGACGTAGACCAGCAGGATCAGCTTCTTGCGAAGACCGCTCTCATACTTGGTCATGCCATCTTTGACAAAGGTCGCACGCATGTCTGGCGTTGCACCTTCGGGCGGATTCTCGTCCCACTCGTCTTCCAGCTTTTCGCGCCGGATAGAACGTGAATACAGCGTGATGCACAGGTACAGCACTGACAGGATCAGGAAGCCGAATACGACCAGTCTTACAAATTGCATCTCATCTCCTCCTCACCGCACCCCAAGGACCAACCCGATCAATCAGGTCATCCTTCTTTGGCGCAGGCTCATCCATCGCCGCTTCGTGCCCAAACAACGCATCCCGCGTGCCGGCCTTATCCACCTGATACTCCGTTGACAAGAAATCCGCCACATAAGCCTTCTTTTCATCCGGCCAGCCCATATAGGCGCGGTAGAATGCTTCTTTGTGGCAAATGAACAGCTGACGCACGTCCATTGGCGACAGTTCAGCCAACAACATGTTCACCAAGTCCGCATCGGCATGGTCTTTGGCACGTAGCGTATAGAAATACGCCGGATGCTCGCTATCAATGCGCGGCCAAGGTCCACCGTCTTCCGCCCAGCGCACCAAATCAGCGAGGCCCTGCCACGCAGCTGGCAGCTTGTCATGATAGCGCCGTCCCAAATTGCGCAGGTCCCGTCGCGTGGCACCGGACAGGTCTTCACCTAATCCAGCCGCCACATCGGCAACCATGAAATCCATCTTCTGGCGTAGGATAGCCGCGCTATCAATGCCGCGTGCTTCCACGATCGGTTCGGCCAGATCGTTGACCTTCAGGAATTGCGCAATCGCGGATCGTTCATCCCCTTGAACAACCGTCTCAATCGGCAGCTCTCCAAGATCATCGTTACCGTTCATCACAATCGCTGCAGGCGCTTCAAGCGCGCGGAACACGTAGATCCCACCGAAATGCGCCGTCCAGAAATTGTCCTGATCAAACGTCATCGTGTTCAGCTTCAGCGGGTTGCGGGTAATGTCGCCCGTGTCCTTGGCCAGCCCGATCATATTGCCGATCAACACATCATCACACCACGCATCGTCCTCGCGCATAAAGCGGTCAATCATCCCGCCAAGCTTCTTGGCAGAGGCCACCGCCCCGTCCGTCGTATCTGCCTCAATGTCCACATGGCGCACATCAAACAACCGCTTGGGTGTCTCAAGCGCATAAACCGAATTCACCAGCTCCCCCGCGACACCATCCCGCGCAGTCAACGCAAACAACTGCGCCTCATTGGTCTCAATAAACTGGCGCAATATCCCACGGCTGGTTGAGAACTTCGCATTGAGCAACGGCGCCGTCTTCTGCTCTGTCGTCAGCAAAATAAACTGCCGGTTCACCCCCGCATGGTTGAGGTACAAATCATCCCCCAACTCATCCCCGATCTCCGGCGAATATCCCGAAATATCGATATGAAAATCGCTGAGTTCGGTTTGTTTTCCAGTCAGGCGTTTAAGCGCACGGTTATAGCGCTCCACCAAAATGGGGCTCATCACAGGGATGAGGTTGCCAAACATTAGACCGCGAGAGATGAGGCGCTTCATACCCGTTCTTTCTTAAATCTTAGGGCAAACCGCCCCAATAATCCGCCGAGCGTATACGACGAAACAACCAACGCTGTGCGCCCCACGATAGCGCCCAATATGACTCTGTTTACGAGGTTTACGCTAAATTCGGCGTCCTGCTCACTTTCCGGCACGAAATTAGCCATAAAGATATCCTCTGGTGTCGACATCGTGGTGGACCACATCAAAAGACCGTACAACACAAGCATGATAATCAAGAGCCCGCCGCCCCACAAAGTTACCTGTAGCGACATTTTCCAAGCGACAAGAAACCCAACGGCAAAAATTGCCAAAGCAATCATCTCACCATACCTCCTTCACCCAATTCTTCGGCACACCTGCCAGACTCAAAACCATCAACGGCCCCCACAGCAACGCCGAAATCAAACTCAGTTTGGCGAAATGCACAGGAACGGACAGCCCGCCCGTCGCATACAAATCATCCAAACTCACGCCCTCCGCGGAATACAAAAACGCAAAGAACCCAGCGCCGCAGACCGCCATCACCACTGTAGAAACCAGCGCCAACCCCAACAACCACTTCACCCCCTCAGGCCACCACAGCGCCAACACGCGCGGCACGGCCCAGCCCAGCATAGCGAGGGCCATTGCGGGCAGGATTAGCCCTGTGGAGAAGACCTCACCCACTCTTGCGCTCCGTTTTCTCTAACCGCATGCCCCGCTGCAGCGTCCAATAGTCGTCCAGATTGATCGCCCAAGAAACAGCAGCAAACCCACCGACAACACCTAAGACCCGAACGACCACTGCAACGAAGTCAACCAGTCCAAGCGCTCCACCCATTAAGGCCCATAGAAGTGGACCAATGCAGGCAATGCCCAGATAAACGGCACAGGTGCGGTAGGTCATTTCTTTCATCGCAGACTGGCGCCCTAGTCGCCAGCCGATCAAGGCTAGCACAATCAAATAGAGTCCCGCCAGAAACGGAACAACAACAAAAATACCTGCCCCAGCAGCGTGTCCCATTACCCCTTACTCTCCAAATACCGCCGCTTGGCTTCCTCGGAACGCTCAAAGTCGCGCATCATGTTTTCGATCGCCACCTCGTCGGATTTATCCGCATAGCGGAACTCTGAATCCGCGTAGCGGTTGATTTCCTGAATGACCATTTCAACGGTGATTGGCTTGCGCATATCGTTGATCATCGCCAGCTTGGTGTCGTAGTCCTTCGCCATGAACAGGTCAGGCGTTTCCATCCATTTGTCCGGTAATTCAAAGTCCATCGCGCGCACCTTAACGGCGTCCGTGATGTTCTTGATCGCACGCCCCGTAAAGCGTGGGTCAGCCTCTTGGATGCCTTTCAGATAGGTCCCGAGCTTGGCAATCGTGTCCAGTTCACCAATGTCGCTCGACACGCGATCAAACACGTTCATCAACCCAGGCTCATGCGGTTTGGAATGCCCTTCAAAGCTGGCAGCGACGGCCTTCTTGATTTCCTGCGCGCTGAACACTTCATGTTCGCCGACCGGAATATCGTGGTTCTTGCCCATCAACAGATACAGGATGTCGATGTAGTCATCCCGCGTCTGCGGGCCGTCGACAAGGAACCGCGCCCCTGCCCGCTGGCGCAGCGCATCGTCGACGTTTTCAGGATAGTTCGAAAACATCCCGAACGTGCAGTTGCCGCGCACGACCGTGTTGGCACCCGCAAAGCTTTCCATGAGCACGGCTGTAATCTCAAGCTGGCCCGCCGAAGATTGGCGATCGCCACGCTTCCCCGCTAGTTGGTCAATATCGTCAATCGTGCCAAAGCCGATAACGTTCGGATCAATCACGTTGTTGATAAACGCCTTGGCGTTCTGGCCTGATTTACCCTGATAACTGTCGATATTGTCCGTCGAAAGATTCTGATACCGGAAAGGATAATCCGCGACCTTGCAGTACTCGGAGATCAGCCCTGCCATCATCTGGATCAGCGTAGTTTTACCCGTGCCAGGCGCACCATCCCCCATGAAGGTAAAGATAAAGCCGCCGAGTTCAGCAAACGGGTTCAGTTTGCGTTCAAAATCATAGGCCATGACCATCTTAGCCAGCTTCATCGCTTGATATTTGGCGATGTGGTTGCCGACGACCTCATTGGGTTTCTTGAACGTCATTGTAAGGGTCGACGACTTCGCCGCACTCGCAGGGCTGAACCCGCGAATGGTCAGATCATCGGATTCAACCTTCCAAGACGCATCAGAAAACGCAGCCAGCCGTCCAGCGGTGCTCGCGCGCGCCGCGACTTTCGCCATCAGCTGTTCGGCGTAAGCAAGTACCGTAGGTACAAGCCGCTCGTCACTATCAGAAAACAGCCCGATGTCTTGGTCCAGCTCCCACAACGCGCCGTGCAGGGCGAGCGTTGAATTGTCGCTCAGCACCTCTTCGACTTCACCAACTTCAACCGTTTCCTCGCCTGCATGGGACGCCAATAGGAAGGACGTGGCATTGCCAAAGACATACAGCACCGCGAGGGCCTCTGCCGCGAGCAGTTCGGAAAACTCAGTTTTCTTTCCCGCTGCCAAAGACCCTTCAAGGTTAGCGCGTTTCAGATCCGCCAACCCTGTGCGGTCGCTAAATTGCTCACCCACGGCCAGTGCAATCGCCAAGGCGCGGCGCAGCCCATGCTGTACGCTGGCCTGCGTAGGCGACGTCAGTCCATCGCCATCATCAGCCGCCTCAATACGCGCCGCCAGTTGCACCCCTTCAGTGCGCGCCGTAGACCGTGTTACCAGACCGAGCGTCGTCGTGCGAAACCGTCGCCGCGTGCCGATCCCGCTGGATTTCTCAGGCGCAGCGACCTCTTTGGTTTCCGCAATACGGGGCGTGTGATCAAAGCCCATGACCATCGCAGTCGCAGCTTCGTAATGCTTTGCGATATCTTCCTCGCGCAGCTCCATCGTGTCACTAGTTTGGCTCATAAATACGTCCTCAAATCTATTTGTAACTCAACACGCTGCCGTTCGGCGAAACCACGAATTTGCGCACGTCGTTGAACCCCGCAGGCTTGCGCTCCTCGAGGGCCTGATACGGGCGTTGTGGCAAGATGATGCTGCGTTCTACTTTCGTTGCACCGGACTCGGCGCCATGTCCCGCGAAGGGGTCCAACGCAAAGGTTTCGCGTTCTACCGTGCCAAACCAGCCGGACTTTTCGCGGCGCGTTTCCGAACTTACCAGTTCTTCTTCCGTCCAAACCAACGCCCAATCTTCGCCGACGGGTGCGCGTGCCAATTCCAGCACTTCCCGCAGCGGTCCAGCCTGCCGCGTGAACGCGTTGGAGTACATTGGCCCCACGTGGAAGCGGCGTAGGCGTTTGGGGTGCAGGTCGTCAAAATCTTCATCGAACCCTTTGGCGATGGTCAACAGCTTGAGGCCGCCCAGTGATTGCGCCATCAGGTGCGCCTGCACTTCAGGCCAACGGCGATCATCCTTAGGCAGGCCAATACGCCCTGTATCCTCGACCTCCATCATGTAGATCGTCGGCAGATTGATCATGCTGTCATAAACGGCCCAATGGACCATGAATTCACGGCGCATTTTCTGCTTGTTGCCAAGCCAAACAGCCGTCGGATCATTTCGCGCCCAGAATAGCTCACCCTTTTGCAGCTCTTCGTAATACAACCGCTGGCTCAGCGCGTATTGCAGCTTCGTGGGGATTTCCTGTTCGTTCAGGATTACCCGCACCATGTCCTGCTTAAGCTGCTCAACCGAGCGCATGCCCGCGAGATGCTTGTCCGCCTGCGCTGCATCATTCGCCATGCTCAGAAGTTCGTTGTGAACGGGAAAACCGCTCTCCACCCGATCAAACGTCAGCTTACCCGCATGGGCGAACCGCCCGCTGAAATGGTACTTATGCGCCAGTGCTTGAAACGTGTAGTTCAGCCCAACAATATAGCGCGTCATCACCTCAACATCGCGCTTGGACAAACGGTTCTCCGCCTCAAGCGTCGCCGCAACACGGCCAAGATGGCCGATTATCTTCTCAAACTTGCCAAAATACCGCCGCGTGACGCGGGTGTCTTCAAGCTGGAAATGATCGTAGGCGGCGTCAGTCATATCGTTGACCTTCATGTGGACATTGCAACCACCATTTTACTGGAACGTAGAACAGAGCCAATGCGCCTAAGACATCAATTGTTTCAGAGCCAAAAGCGAGGCCGAATTTATCAGCGATTGCGGTAATAGACGAAGCAACAACAATAAAACCACAAAGCAACACAAAGACAACGAAGGTCCCGAGCAGCTCGGAAAATGGCTGTCGAGCCCGTGACGCTTGCGTCGCGGGCAGCCCCCGACCGCCCCCCTGGGCGGGGGCTTCACCCCCACCCGCGGACGGGGGCTGCCCTATATTGCTTTCAGACTCCATCCCTTCGGATCAAGCCCCATATTCATTGCTGTCGTGCTTCTCAACGATCTTCGCGAACCGCCGCATGAAACGCTCATCGGCCTTGGCCTTTTGCTCCAGCACTTCGCGGGCGAACACCATGTGGTCTTCGTGGGCTTCCATCATTTCGGCCATACGTGCGTTCGTCGCGGAGCCAATCGCCGCCATCGCGGTTTGTGCTTCTTGGTCCGTCTTCACGCCGATCTCGTTGATGCGATGGGCAACGTCTTGCTGCTGCGCCGTCTTCAAGGATTTCGTCAGGGCGTCATACAGAACGACCCGCTGCTTGGTGTCTGTTTGCAGCTTGTTGATCAGCACCATCTGCGTCGCCGCTTGGTTCTGCAGACTGTCGATCCAGGTCTTCCCCTTCTCGATGTAGCGTTCCAACGTTTGGGATTTCGCAAGCTTCACCTGCTCCTGCTGAACCGCCTCGTTATAAGCGCCGTTCATCTTCGCCAGTTCAGTCTCAAGCTTGGTGCGCGCAGCCGCGTCCTGTTCAACGGAAATCTTGTTCTCAAGCGTGATGATCGCAGGGTCCATGCCGAGGATCTCAGCGCGGATTGCCTCAAGTTCACCGACAACCGTTTCACGTTCCGTCAGGGTTCCGCCAAGATTGCCTTCAACCTTCGTCTTTTGCTCCTCCAAAATCACCAATTGGTTTTCCAGCAGCTTGGTAATCACGTCGGACTTTGAAATCAGGTCCTGCAGTTTGTCGTCCACAGACGCACTACGCATCCGCTCTTCGCGCATGGAATCCGACTTGGCGCCGCTAAAGAAGCCAACAAAGCTTTCCCAACCGGTCTTGGAGCGCATCTCGTCGAAGTCTTGTTGGAAGCCGGACGTCACATCGTCCAAGCCCATGATCAGTTCCGCGATGTTCGCGTTCATCAATTCGGTATGAGCATGTACGTCCTCAAGCGAGGCATTCTCGATATCGACGGCAATGTCGGCACCTTCGGCCATCTTCTGGCGCGCGGTCTCAATCCGGCTGGTAAGTTCTGAAATCTTGGATTGAGCTTCCGCAACCTCTGTCTGGGATTTACGGATCTGAGCGTCAAAATCGGCCATCGTGTTCCTCACTGCAATTATTAGTTGTGGGTTATATAGGTATTGTTAACGACAATTTCATGGCGCGAGTAGCGAAATATCGTTGTTTTTTGTAGCAACAGGTCGGGTTTTCCGGACCTTTGCTATTTTCGTCACTAGCCGTTATACATCACATATGAACATCGTTCAAACAATCACTCCACCTCGTTTCCTCGCCCTCTGCCTGGGTACGTTGATCTTGGTGTTTTACCATTTAGGGCGACGCCCAGCGCTTTTGGAATACGCGACCAGCGGCAAAGCATTACCGATTTTTGTTGCCATCTCTTGTTTGCTGGTCTTGGGTTATGGACTGGCGATGCTGTGGTGGCTGATCCGCCAAACCAAAGGTCAATTCAAAGAGACTTTTCGCCCGACCCGTGGGCGGATAATTGGGGCGTTCAGCTTAATGTTTGTCACGCCGGTTGTCGTTTTTTCAGAGGTTCCTTGGATCCTCGGCGTGCTGACTTTCATGGTTGTTGTGAATGGCAACGCAGATTCCCTATGGGGCATCGGCTTGATTTTGGGTAGCACTTTGGTTCTCTACCCTTTGTCCGCGATGATCTTGCGCCACACGTATCACCGCCGCTGGATGCGTTTTGGACTTTTTTGCCTTAGCTTCTGGTCTGCTTACGCCGCCCACCTGCTGGTGAACGGAGTAATGAAGTTCACACTAGTCCTTTAGCCGCCCGAAATAGTACTCGCGCTCAGCGGATCAACGGCGACGTCTTCCGCGATCTCATCCAACTCAACTACTGCATCATTTTCGCCAGTGCCGTAAATCAAATCCGGATCAACGATATTCGGCGCAAGAATTACACCACGATTGGCAAGCTCCTCGCCCTCCAACTCAACCGACTGCGTCTTTGAGCGAACGACAACGCGGGTGCCGTTCGGCACGCGGGGGTACAGGTCGATGATGTCGTGGTTGAACATACGGATACAGCCCGCGGAACCAGAGTTACCGATAGATGGCAAATCGTTGGTGCCATGAATACGGAAGTGGGTGTCACGCCCGTTCTGGAATAAATACAGCGCCCGCGCACCCAGTGGGCTGGCCAAACCACCCTCAACGCCTTGGGCGAAGGGGCCATAAACTTCTGGCTGACTGCGCAACATATTTGCTGTCGGCGTCCAACCCGGCCATTCGCGCTTAAGCTGAATAGTAGACGGGCGGCTCATACGGGCACCTTGGCGGCCAACCGCAATCGGGTAACGCCGTGCCATGCCGTCGTCTTCAACGAAATACAAAAGCTTCGCATGCGGATCGATAACGATCGTGCCTGCTCGCTCTGGTCCGTTATACTCAACGATTGCGCGTTGATTTACACTTTGCAAATACTCAGGTGGGATCGGCGGCAGCGTGTATTCACCGTCCTCAAGAAGCCCATAGCCTTCAACGATCTCCGTTACCGGCACATCGCCAATCATTTCAACTTCAGTGGAGCAAGCGGCGAGAAGCGATAGCCCCAATACACCTAGCGTTTCGCGAAAATAACGTTTGGCAATCTGCATTTCAGTCCTCGGTTGAAAATTCTTTCGCAAACACTAGCAGTCACATCAGGCCCAAAACCACCCCTATTAGCCCCTTCAACGTCAGTTTTTGCTCCGGCGCACAAATTTCTAGAACTTTGCAGCAACTCCGAGCATGTTGGCCACGCGAATTGCATCAAAAAATGCCAAATCTGTCATTGGATGCGCGGCTAGACGAAAAGCGTAGTGGTAACGAAGGACCGGCAAATGCCCCTCAAGAAGATCAATCTCGCGGAAAAGCTGGCAATGTTCAGCACCCATTGGGACCCGCACGTCGTCGCAACCTATAACGGCAATGACGTTATGGTCGTAAAGTTCACGGGTGAATTTTCGTTCCACAAACACGAAAGTACGGATGATTTCTTTTTGATCCTTGAAGGCGAAGTTACGTTGGACGGCGAAGATGGTGATGCGGTGACCCTCGGCCCCGGAGATCTTTGCGTGGTCCCGCAAGGCATGGTCCACCGCCCCCGTGCGACGGGCGAGGCCAAAGTGCTCCTTATCGAACCGGCCGGAGAGCCGAACTCAGGCGACAGTGATCGCCCACCAGCAGCAAAGCCGTCCATATGAAAAAAGTACTCAGCTCCATTCTATATCCGATCAAACTGATGTATTTCCCGATCCTTAGCCTAATACCGTGGGGCAAAATCCTGCCCTACCTCACTGTGGTAAATCCCCGCCGCGACACTCGCGCAATGGAACAAACCCAGCATGCAAGCAGCGCCAACGCCAACCGCCTTCATGTCTTTCACGGCAATTTCGCGAGTGAACTGGAAGCCGTCGACTATTGCATCACCCCAATGGGGCGCAACAAACCCGAACCCCTGACCCGAGATCTGCCAGACGCAACGATTGACACAAACGAAGTCGAAATCGTTTTCGGGGTCGAACTGGTCGGTGCCGCGATTCCGATGCTCACGCAGCACCCCTACGGGTTGTTTCGCCAAATTGGGACCAGCAATACGCTCATCCTGATTGCCGAAGCCGCGTTTCACGGGCTACCCTATACCCTGAACGATACACCAAAATTGCGCTACGCAGGGGCGTTCGAAGCTACTTAAAAAGCGCGCGCATCATTGCGCTTGTTGGGTCTTCTAGCCCTTCGATCACATCAAAATGGTGCTTATCACTATCAACAGTCAGATCGCAGTCCCATACGTCACGCAACCACTTGGCTTGATCCAAAAACGCGGGCCGCTCTCCTCCACCTACCCAGACTGTGACGGGAATACCTTGGGGTCTGTGCTGGATCGGGCTTTCGCGTTTTGCTTCATCCGCATCAATTCGCAACGTCTTATTCATTGAGGTTTCCATCAAAGGAGCCAGATCGCTGAGGGGCGAGATCGCCATCACCCGCCGCACACGAGGCGACCAATCAGCCGCCATGTCTGCGCACGCCATCCGCGCCACCAAATGCCCACCCGCCGAATGTCCAACCAAATATAACCGCCCGCTCGTCTGCGCAGCGATTGCAGCAATCGCCATGGCAACTTCATTCACGATCTCAGAAAGCCGCGCATTCGGCGCAAGCGTGTGAGACGGCATCGCGCAGGAAAACCCTTGCGCCACCGCACCAGCCGCTAGATGCGAAAACATCGTCGGCGAACCGGCCATCCAGTAGCCACCATGTACCACAATGACCGTTCCACGCGGCTCAAATACGGGGTGGAACATATCAAACGTGTTTCGTGCCCCCGCACCATAAGACACGCCCAAAACTTTCGCCTCATGCCCTGCACGAAACGCCGCCGCCTTAGCTTCCCACATGCCATAATAGTTCTCACCATCTGGAATGAAGGTCGAGTTTGCATAGGCTTGGTCAGGTATCATGGAACCTCATCATGGACAAAGTATCAGTCTGGCGTAAATGTACGCCGAACCCATGCCGGAGAAAACCATGCTTGATTCCAAAACTGACCTCAAATCGATGCTCACCCGTCCTGACCTTGTCTGCACCGAAGCTTTTGTTGGCGGCAAATGGGTAAAAGCCAAGTCAGGCAAATCATTTGACGTCACCAACCCCGCGCGTGGCGATGTGATTGCCCAAGTTGCCGACCTCAGCCGCGAAGAAGTCGCAGACGCAATCGAAGCCGCCGACGACGCCCGGCACGCTTGGGCCAAACGGACCGCCAAAGACCGCGGGAGCGTCTTGCGCAAATGGAACGATCTGTTGTTAGCAAACGCAGACGACCTCGCCACGATCATGACCGCAGAACAAGGGAAACCACTCGCCGAAGCACGCGGTGAAGTCGCCTATGGCGCGTCCTTCGTTGAATGGTTCGCGGAAGAAGCCAAACGCGTTTATGGTGAGACAATTCCCGCCCACCAACCCAACCTGCGCATCAGCGTTATCAAGCAACCTATTGGCGTTGCTGCGGGCATTACACCTTGGAATTTCCCCAACGCCATGATCGCCCGCAAAGTTGCGCCTGCATTGGCCGCTGGCTGCGGCTTCGTGGTGCGGCCATCCGAACTCACACCGCTGTCGGCGCTCGCGATGGCTAAACTCGCCCAAGAAGCGGGCCTGCCTGATGGCTTGTTCTCTGTCGTCACGTCGACGGATGCATCCGGAATCGGCAAAGAGTTTTGCGAGAACCACACCGTACGTAAATTGACCTTCACGGGATCCACAAATGTCGGGCGTATCTTACTCAGGCAAGCTGCAGATCAGGTGATGAAATGTTCAATGGAACTGGGTGGCAACGCACCCTTTATTGTATTTGATGACGCCGACATAGACGCCGCAATCCAAGGCGCGATGATCTCCAAGTTCCGCAACAACGGGCAAACCTGCGTCTGCGCCAACCGCATTTACGTTCAGGCGGGTGTCTACGATGAATTCGCTGAAAAGCTGAAAACTGCGGTTGAGGCGCTTAAAGTCGGGGATGGGTTTGGAAGCGGAACCGAACTCGGCCCGCTTATCGGCGACAACGCGGTGAAGAAAGTTCAAGAGCACCTTGATGATGCAACCTCCAAAGGCGGCACCATCACCACCGGCGGCAAGCCCCACGATCTGGGTGGTACGTTCTTTGAGCCGACCATCATCACGAATGCCACCAAAGACATGCTGGTCAGTACCGATGAAACCTTCGGACCCTTCGCTCCACTGTTCAAATTTGAGGACGAAGATGACGTGATTGCACTGGCCAACGACACGATCTTCGGCCTCGCTGCTTATTTCTACGCCAATGATCTGCGCCGTGTCACCAAAGTGGCCGAGGCCCTGGAATACGGCATGGTTGGTGTGAATTCCGGCCTCATCTCCACCGAAGTCGCCCCATTTGGCGGCGTCAAACAATCCGGCTTGGGCCGCGAAGGGTCACACCACGGTATGGATGACTACATGGAAATGAAATACATCTGCATGAGCGTCTAAAAACTGCCTTGCTGCGCATGAAACCATGCGCAGCAAGGTCATGTATGAATGTTACGGCGGCACAGCCATTATGAAATGTGTGAGGATATTGTCCGCCACATAAAACCCGCAATGAAGCCCATAAGAAAGTGTCGCTCCGTTACGCATCGCCAGCATAACGTTCGGTACAACGACACCAAAGCAAATCGCAGCGATTGTATACCGCGCGACGTATAACACCGTGACATTGTTGAAAATCAACGTCAGGTGAAACAGTCCAAACCGGGCTGCCGTCAACAAACCAAGCTGCAACGTTTGCCACCTGAATGCATGGAAGATCAGAACGATTGTCAGGATCAAAACTTGCTGAAAGAGAATTTCGAACGATTTTGGAATGTAACACACCGCATCCGCGAACATGAACTCCGGCGGATCGAGGGGTGCGAGCGTCAGATCAATTTCAGGCAAAGCGGGCAGAACAACGAGAGTAAAACCGGCGATCAAGCCAAGCACAGTTAGGATCGGGACAACGCCGTGAACCGATGGATGCCAACTGCGCAGACGATGCTGGAACAGAAGCACCGCAATGATTGTGAAGCCCAAATAATAAACCGAGTAAACGAACGGTGCATCCTGATACCCGTTAGACAGCCCCAAACCAGCCGATGGGCTCCAGGGACACACGTGTTATAGCCCGCTAGGCGAGGTTTTGGTTGATCAAGGCTTCGATACGGATCGCTTCGCAGATGGCCAGCTTTACATGCCGGAATTCGATGTTTGCGCCGAAATATCATCTACCGAAGCCGGCACAACAGTCGACTTGGCCGAGTGTAACGACGACTCGATGCAAAGCATTGTTTTTTCTGGCGAGGGTACAATCACCCCTGCATCAGCTACAGACATGTGCCTGACACTCGCCGATGACACACGGACGGGGCGCAGCGACACCAACCAGATCAAAGTCCTTTCGCTTGAAACTTGCAGCGAAGATCGCGCTGCGAACCAAACTTGGGGCAACCGCACGGTCGAATAACTTACGCCTGACGATTGAAAAATATGGGCCGCTTTTGGTGCTCTTACCGAAGGCGGCCTTATTGCGTTTTCACAGCTTGGCTTCTGCTTCGCACAGCTTGCACGTACCCCCTCCATCCGCCATTACAGGTCTATGGATTGGATCAAGATCATACATATTCTCAGCGTTATGGGTTGGATGACATCCATTTTCGCCGTCCCCCGTGCGCTCATCTATTGGAAACGCGACTTTGCAAAAACGGGCGTGTTCGGGCCCCTTGGTGACCTAACCTTCCGTCTGTACCGTTTTTCCGCAGGCCTCATGGTCATTGCCTTGCTAACTGGCATCTACCTCGGTGCTGCCGTTTTTGCGTTCGATACATGGGTGATCGTCAAACTCGGCCTCGTGGCTTTGTTGTTCATCCATTACATGATGACAGGTGGCATGGTCATGCGCGCTAAAAAGGGTGAGTTCCGCGAAAGCGACATGTACCTGCGTATCTTTAATGAAATCAGCGTGCTGGGCGTCATCGCGATCCTATGGGTCGTGGTTACCAAACCTTTTTAACTTTTCTTCCAAGGATTGACGTTTCACCCCCGTCATACCCTAGTGATGCGTATGACAGTTAGCGACGAAGACTTGGCCCAAGCAGCGGCAAATGGCGACGGACAGGCTTTTTCTAGCCTGATCGCCCGCCAGTACGACCGCCTGTTTCGCCTTTGTTTTCGGCTAACGGGCTCAAAACACGAAGCTGAAGACCTTACCCAAGACATTTGCGCCGCCCTGCCTGCCAAACTCGCAAGCTACAAACGCCAATCGAAAGTCACCACATGGCTGTACCGCGTGGCCGTTAACGCCTCCCATGATCGTCGCCGCAAACAGGCCACCCATGGTAAAGCGGCAGACGGCTGGGGCGATTGGGAACTGAACCGCCAGGCGGTGATAGAGGAAAACGCTGAACGCGCTGATTGGCTGACCCAAGCCATGCGCCAACTCGCGCCAGACCTGCGCGATACACTGGCCCTCGTACTAGATGATATGACCCATTCCGAAGCTGGCGAAATTCTTGGCGTTTCAGAAGGCACCATTAGCTGGCGTCTTTCAGAAGCTCGAAAACACTTGAAATCCCTTAAGGAAAAGGAGGGCGCAGCATGAGTGACGAATTCAATCTAGACGACCTCAAGTCCGCAATGGACGACGCAATGCCCACACCAAATGCCGCGCGAAAGGCCGAAAATATCGCCCTCGCGACAAAAAACTTCGCCGATCTCCAAGGATCGCGCGACGCCGCCCGTCTCACTACCAGACCAACAAAATGGACTGGAGTAAAAGACATGCTGAAACATCTCACATCTCGTGGCGGATTGACCGTCACCACCGCCATCGTCGCTTGCGGCTTCATGATCGGCACCCCTCAAGGGCGCGATATTTTGAACATCCCGACAACAGCGAAAGTGGCCGCACCGGATACTGTCGCGTTAGGTAGCACCGAAGGCGGACCGGCTACGCCACTCCAAACTGAAGAGCAAAGCAATGACGCCGGCCTTGCCAATATGGCGGAACCGATTTTGGATGTCGTCCCAACAGTGATGGCCGACGAGGTTCAAAGCCGCGTGCGCGCCGAAACACTTCAGCAGCAATCTGCCGATCCTAGCGCCCTCGCCTCCCCTTCACCCGTCGAGAATGCAGACATTTCAGGCATAACATTCTCTGGCACAGCCACTTTGGGTTACAATGATACCGTAATGCCGGAATCTGCAGACGGCTTCTATTCTGACCTCAGTGTCGAACTTTCACCCCGAACGCCCGGCCTTTCCGTTGGTGGTCTTACGGTTGACGATTTGGCTGCCCAACTCCAGCCCGAAGCCGCCACCGAAGCTTTCGCTAACGATGTCCCGAACCCGCTGAAAATCACGTCACACGAGCCAGTTTCCACATTCTCAATTGACGTGGACACCGCCGCCTATTCCCTCGTCCGGTCCTCCCTGACACGCGGCCAGCTTCCACCTGCCGACGCCGTGCGCATCGAAGAACTGATCAACTATTTCCCTTACGGTTACGCTGCACCCGAAGGCCCGCACCCCTTCCAACCGACTGTCAACGTTTTCGAAACGCCGTGGAACGCCGACACGCAATTGGTCCACATTGGCATCCAAGGCGAAATGCCCGCAGTAGAAGACCGCCCGCCGCTGAATCTCGTGTTCTTAATCGACACATCTGGATCAATGGAATCCGCCGACAAACTACCCCTGCTGCGCCAGTCCTTCCGCCTGATGCTCGACAACCTGCGCCCGGAAGATGAAGTCGCAATCGTTACCTATGCGGGCTCAACCTCAATCGCGCTGGAGCCGACCCAAGCGTCTGACCGTACGGCAATCTTGAAAGCCCTAAGTGACCTGCGTGCAGGTGGCTCCACCAACGGCCAAGGCGGGATCGAAGCCGCTTACGCGATGGCCCAGACGATGACTGAGGACGGAGACGTCTCTCGCGTGATCCTTGCCACGGACGGCGATTTCAACGTCGGCCTGTCAGATCCACGGGGTCTTGAAACCTACATCGAAGACAAACGCGACAGTGGCACCTACCTGTCCGTCCTCGGCTTTGGTCGCGGCAATCTGCAAGACGCCACGATGCAGTCCCTAGCCCAAAACGGCAACGGAACGGCGGCTTATATCGACACCTTGTCTGAGGCGCAGAAAGTTCTTGTCGACAATCTGACCGGCGCGTTGTTCCCAATCGCCAATGATGTAAAAATCCAAGTGGAATTCAACCCCGCGACCATCGCCGAATATCGTCTCATCGGCTACGAAACCCGCGCGCTGAACCGTGAGGATTTCAACAACGACGCTGTTGATGCTGGTGAACTTGGCGCGGGCCACACCGTCACGGCGATCTATGAAATCACGCCCGTTGGCTCGCCTGCGCAATTGTCTGATCCACTGCGCTACCAAGCGGCCGAAACAACCAGCACCTCTGACGAGCTCGGCTTCCTGCGCCTGCGGTACAAAGCCCCGGGCGAAGATAATAGCCAGCTGATCGAAACCCCGTTCACCAGCACTGGAACGCCGGGAACTGACGCCTTGTTCGCGGCCTCAATTGCAGGCTTCGGTCAACTTCTTCGGGATAACACCTACCTCAACGATTGGGGCTGGGATGACGCAATCGCGCTGGCCAATGCCAACCGCGGAGACGACCAATTCGGTTATCGTACGGAAGCAGTGCAACTCATGCGTCTCGCGCAGTCGCTGAGCAACTAACGCCGTCATCTTCGCAAAAAACCGCCGGAGGCATCCAACGCTGCCTTCGGCCATCACTGTTACCGAGGCGCACCGCGATCGACGGTCGCATAAAAGTCCCGCAACGACCGGCCTTTCTCAACCTTGAACGGTCCGATTTCTTGCATTCCTTTAATTCGATCCAAACGGAACATCCGGAAGTCATCGCGCAATTCACACCACCCCACGACCGTCCAAACCTTTCCCCAAAACCACAGCCCAAGCGGGCGGATGATACGAAGCGACGTCGCGCCATGCTGGTCCGCGTAATCCAGCTCTAACCGAATACGCCCGTCCGCCGCCGCTTCAATCCGGTCTATTCGCGCACGAATTTCATCCGTCATATTGTGCATTGTAAACGCGTGAACAGGCACCGCCGCAGCCTTCGCGCGGGCTTCATCGGGCAACACCGCCTCGATCTTGACCAGCGCTTCTTCGGCTGCCGCCGCCATGGATGCACCACCCCAGGCACGGATCATTCGCGCTCCGGCGACAAGTGCGACTATTTCTTCTGAATTGAACATAAGCGGCGGCAGGTCGTACCCCGCCCTCATCACATACCCGACGCCAGCCTCGCCCTCGATAGGCACACCAGAGCCGACCAGATCCGCCACGTCGCGGTAAACGGTCCGCTTTGTGACCTCGAGCCGTTCGGCCAACATCTGGGCCGTAAGCAGCCGACCGCCCCGCAGATATTGAACAATCTGGAAAAGGCGGTCGGCTCGTCTCATTAAGCGGCTTTCACTTCGAACATGCCGATGGAGTTGCCATCCAGATCAGTCATGTATTGAAAGCGACCCGGCGGAATGTCGACGATCGGCCCAAGCACCTGTCCTCCAGCTTTGCCCACGCGCTCGGCCGTTGCTTCGAGCGTATCGGTCACAGTCAAATGAACCGTCGTGCCAGAATTTGCCGCAGGCTTACCCGGGTACAAGTGCCCGCCGCCGCCGTTGTCAGCTCCGTTCAGGATAACAATCGGGTTTGGGCCCATGTCGGTCACCAACTGGGACGACCAGCCAAAAGCGGCATCGTAGAACTTGTGGGATGCGTCGAGGTCAGTCACCGGAATTTCGATCCATGCGGTCATTGGTTGTGTTTGGGGTTGGTCAGTCATTTCTCATCTCCTTGAGTTTGTTGATGAGAGCCTTTTGGCACACCCCTGCTGACAGCATACTGTCAGCAGCATGTCAGTTGATCCAAGAAAGATTTTCCTCGGTCCGTCCTACTGGGTGATATTCGCCGCTGATCCACCCTTTATAGTTATTCTTTTTCAGTAGCTTAAAGAAAGTTGGATAGTCGAAATCACCGCCTTCGGGTTCATGTCGATCCGGCACGCCGCCGACCTGAATATGCGCCACTTTATGACGTACCTTGTCCCAAACACCCAAAACGTCGCCCTCGATTCGGGCGGCGTGATAGGCATCAAATTGCAAATGCAGGTTCGGCGCATCGACTTCATCCAACATCTCAAGCGCTAGATCGAAACTGTTCAGGAAATATCCCGGCATGTCGTGGGTATTGATCGGCTCAATCGTCAGGCTTTGCTTTGGCGCAAATGCCGCCGCCCATTTCAGGTTTTCAACGAAACACGCCCGCGCGTCCGGCCCTTCGGCGACGCCCGCCATAATATGTACATGCTCCGCGCCCAGCGCGCCTGCGTAACGGATCGTGCGTCGGAAAGACTGCTGAAACCGCGTTTCTTCACCAACGACCGCTGCGAACCCGCGCGGTCCATCTGGGTCTATGTAGTTAGGGGGTGGGCAGTTTATCAGCGCCAGCGGCATCTTTGCCCGTGCCAACACCGCGCCCAGCTCAGCTGCGTTTACGTCATACGGGAAAAGGATTTCCACACCTTCAAACCCTGCTTTCGCCGCCTCAATCGGACGTTCAAGCACAGGATATTCGGTGAACAGCATCGTCAGGTTTGCACAGAACCGCGACACTAAACGTCTAACTCCGCCTCTGGAATGATCGGAAAAAATTGCCCGCCAGACCTAACGCCAAACCAATCCTCGCCGTCATGATTCGCCGTCTCCCCAATATCGACAAGCCGATAAAACGATTTGCGATCTATCAACGCCTCAAGGTTGCGACGCACCAAAACGTAAGGGCTCGGCTCGCCCGTTTCAGAATCCCGCACCACACGAATTGGGTGGTCAGCCCCCGCCACGGCAAAATCCCCGACATTGGTTTCGAACCGCAAATTATCGCCAACACGTTCAAAATCCACCGCCACGAAAGGTGCATCTTCGACAGTGATTCCTACCTTCTCAACCGGTGTCACCAGAAAATAGTCGTCCCCGTCTTTGCGAATAATCGTCGAAAACAGCTTCACTAGCTCAATCCGCCCTATCGGGGTTCCCAAATAAAACCACGTCCCGTCCCGCGCGATCCGCATATCCAGATCACCGCAAAACGGCGGATTCCACTTCTCAACAGGGGGCAAACCACGTACTTTGGCCGCCGCGCGTGCCGACGATGCGAGACTTTCCGCCGAAACAGTCACCGATCCATCACTTTCGTTTGTTTTCCCCATTGGGCTTGCCTGCGATATCTGTTCAACTATCCCGCGACTATATGCTTCAAAAGAAAGAGAATGCCATGCCTTCCGACGCAGAGCTTGTGACCCAGATCGAAACCCTTGGCGGCAAACTGGCGCAAGCCCGCGCGTCCATCGCCAAACGCTTCATCGGGCAAGACAACGTCGTGGACCTGACGCTAACCTCGCTTCTATGTGGTGGACACGCATTGCTGATCGGTTTGCCCGGTTTGGGAAAGACGATGCTGGTCGACACGCTATCCACGGTAATGGGGCTAAACGGCAACCGGATCCAATTCACGCCTGATCTTATGCCTGCTGATATCCTCGGTTCCGAAGTTCTGGAGACCGCTGCTGATGGCACCCGTGATTTCCGCTTCATCGAAGGCCCTGTGTTCTGTCAGCTTCTGATGGCTGATGAAATCAACCGCGCCTCGCCGCGAACCCAGTCCGCACTGCTGCAAGCGATGCAGGAAAAGGAAGTCACCATCGCGGGCGAACACCGCGCGTTAGGAACGCCTTTCCATGTCCTCGCGACGCAAAACCCAATTGAGCAAGAAGGCACCTACCCGTTACCAGAAGCGCAACTTGACCGTTTCCTTGTCCAGATCGACGTGCCCTACCCAGACCGCGAAACCGAACGCGATATTCTGATCGCAACGACAGGTGTTGCTGAAGGTGAGGCCAGCGCCGTCTTCACAGCCGACGAACTCCTCGAAGCACAGACCTTGCTGCGCCGTATGCCAGTGGGTGATGCGATTGTGGAAATGATCCTCGACCTCGTCCGTGCCTGCCGTCCAGATGATGAAACAGCACCCGACTTGGTTAAAGACACCGTCAGCTGGGGGCCCGGTCCGCGTGCTGCACAAGCTTTGATGCTGACAGTTCGCGCCAACGCATTGCTTGACGGGCGCCTTGTTCCGTCCGCCGAAGACGTGCGTGCTATGGCTGCCCCTGTGTTGACGCACCGTATGGCGCTTTCCTTCGCGGCCCGCGCCCGCGGCGAAAGCCTCGCCAACGTGATCGACCAAGTCGCGACCCAAATCACAAGCGTTTCTAAAGCCGCATGAGCGATGCGCCCCTCTCTCTAAGGTCACGTGCCGAAAGCCTCGCCGCGCCGTTTCCGCCCCTGTTGGCCGAAGCAGAACACCTCGCCGCGACTGTGATGGTGGGCGATCATGGCCGCAGACGTGCAGGTGTTGGCGATACCTTCTGGCAGTACCGGCCAGCGCAAAACCACGACGAAATGCGTGCCATTGATTGGCGTCGCTCGGCACGGTCTGACGCCCAGTTCGTGCAGGACAAAGAATGGCAGATCGCACAATCCATCCTTCTTTGGGTCGATCAATCTGCATCGATGTCTTTCACCTCGCTCAAAGACGGCACAACCAAAGCGGATCGCGCACGCGCCCTCGCGCTAGCCACTGCAATTCTACTTCTGCGCGGCGGCGAACGTGTTGGGTTAACAGGTAATCTTCTCCCCCCACGGCGCGGCGAAACCCAAGTCACCCAAATGGCCGCGCTCTTGTCGGAAGACCACTCCGACGACTTCGGCACGCCAAACGCGGACGGCATGCTCCCCCATTCTCGCGCCCTGTTTGTCTCTGACTTTATGGGCGACCTCGAAGGCATAGAAACCGCAATGCAAAAAGCCGCCGAACGCGATGTGCGCGGCGCGCTTGTGCAAATCCTCGACCCGACCGAGGAAGCCTTTCCCTTCGATGGGCGCACTATTTTTGAGTCCATGTCCGGCACGCTGAGCCACGAAACTCTCAAAGCACGCGACCTAAAATCGCGCTACTTAGATCGCCTCGCTGAGCGCAAGGATCGCCTGTCCCAACTCGCCCGCGCGACTGGTTGGCAATTTCACACCCATCACACCGATAGTTCCGCGACTTCTGCCTTGCTCTGGACTTTCACCGCACTGGAACGCCGCGCATGAACCGTATTTGCTTTTGTTTCACAAATATTCCTAGGAGTCCGCAGGACGGGGCAGCGCCCCAGCAACGGTGGACTAAATCATGCTGAGCATCGGCCCCATCGCCTTCGCCACCCCGTGGCTGCTCCTCGGATTGCTCATCTTGCCAATTTTGTGGCTACTGCTTCGTGCGGTGCCACCCGCACCAATTCACCGCCGCTTTCCTGGTGTCGCGCTATTGCTTGGTCTTTCCGACGACAGCACACAAACAGATCGAACCCCTTGGTGGCTCCTACTTCTGCGCCTTCTCGCCGTTGCCGCGATCATTACTGCCTTCGCTGGTCCTGTGTTGAATCCGAAAGACGAAACACCGGGCTCGGGCCCATTGTTGGTCCTTGTTGACGGAACTTGGGCCGACGCCCGCGACTGGCCACGCCGCGTTGACCGGATTGATGCTGCTTTGGCTGAGGCCGCCCGCGATGGCCGCACCGCGGCTCTCGTAACCCTCACAGATTTGCCGCCAGAAGCACCCGTGTTCCAAGATGCGCAAGCCGTTGGGCAACGGATTGCAGCGCTCACGCCGCACCCGTTTGAGCCGAATGAAGAAGCGGTTATGGAATGGGCTAAAACCCTGACCGGATCCTTCGACACATTCTGGATGTCAGACGGCCTCGCACGTGACGGCCGCGAAACCTTGCTCTCCGTGCTTGAAACCCATGGAACAGTCACCGCGTTTGAATCGCCTCGCCCCATCTTTGGGCTGCGCGCCGCACAGGTTGTTGACGGCGACGTTTCCGTAACAGTCCTGCGTGCGGCAAGTGGCGTTGGCTCGCAAACCAGTGTTGCCGCAATCGGCCTTGATCCGGCGGGCATCGAACGCCAGCTTGCAACCGCACCTGCGAGCTTTGAGGCCGGCAGTACAGAAACGACTGCAACTTTCGATCTTCCCCCCGAGTTACGCAACCGCGTGACCCGTTTTGAAATTCGTGGCGTACGCTCAGCTGGTGCGGTCACCCTAACGGATGACGCGTTGAAACGTCGCGAAGTTGCCTTGTTGGCTGGTGCAAGCGAGCGTGAAGCGCTGGAACTGCTTTCCCCGCTTCACTACCTAGAACGGGCACTTATCCCAACGGCAGACCTGATTGAAGGCTCGCTCGAAGACGTCCTTCTTGCCAATCCTGATGTGATCATTCTTGCTGATGTGGCGACGATGACAGCCATTGAAACTGACACTATGATCGAGTGGGTTGAGAACGGCGGCTTGCTGGTCCGCTTCGCAGGTCCACGCCTTGCCGCGTCCGACATTAGCCGCATTGACGAAGACCCGTTGATGCCCGTCCGCCTGCGCGTTGGCGGACGCTCCATTGGTGGAGCGATGTCATGGGGAGAACCCAAAGAGCTTGCGCCGTTCCCAGACACCAGCCCGTTCTTTGGCCTGCCAATCCCGAACGATGTGGCGATCACCGCCCAAGTTATGGCGCAACCGGACCCGACATTGGCTAGCCGCGTTATTGCGCAGTTGGCGGATGGTACCCCGCTTGTGACACGCAAACTTACTGGCGAAGGATCAATTGTGTTGTTCCACGTCACAGCCAATGCAGAATGGTCGACGCTGCCGATTTCTGGGTTGTTTGTGCAAATGCTGGAACGTCTCGCCGTGTCCACACGTCCCGCCGCGCCGACGGCTGACGATCTAACAGGAACAATATGGATGCCCGAAGACGTATTAAATGCCTTTGGCGAACTTGATCGCGCCGACACATTGTCCGGCGTTGCGGGAGAAGACCTTGCGACGGCACGCCCGACTGCAGCGATGTTACCCGGCCTTTATGCTGGCGAAGACCGTCGCATCGCAGTGAATGCAATTGGTCGCGAAGGAACACTCACGGCGGCAACTTGGCCTGCGCGTATCGCTGTTGAAGGGCTTGATGTGGTCCGTGAAACGCTGCTGAAGGGATGGCTTTTGGCTGCGGCGCTTGTTCTGCTGACCATCGACATCATTGCGTCATTGGCTTTGTCTGGTCGATTGCGTGGCCCGCGTGCAAGTGCTGCGGCGACGGTTTTGGTTGCTTTGCTTTTCGCTCCGCAAAACGTGCGCGCGCAAGAGGACAGTTTCGCAATCACGTCGACTGCTGACGTCGTATTGGCCTATGTCATCACAGGTGACACCCGCGTTGATGAGATGTCGGATGCTGGGCTTTACGGGCTGTCCAACACGCTATTCCAACGCACCTCAATTGAGCCGTCCTTTCCGGTAGGCATTGACCTTGAAACCGACGAGCTGGCGTTCTTCCCGTTCATCTACTGGCCCATAACTGCCGATCAGCAATTGCCGACCCGAGAGGCATACACCAAGCTGAACCGCTATCTTCGTTCGGGCGGAATGATCCTGTTTGATACGCGCGATGCAGACCTTGCGCGTTTCGGCTCGTCCTCGCCCGCAGGACGCAAGCTACAAGCGATTGCACGTGGTCTAGATATTCCGGCGCTGGAACCCATCCCGCAAGACCATGTGCTGACGCGCACGTTCTATTTGCTCCAAGATTTTCCGGGCCGTCACCCTGGCCGTGATGTTTGGGTTGAGGCCGCCCCTGCGGACGCTGAACTGTCTGAAGGCATGCCGTTTCGTGACCTGAATGATGGCGTCACACCAGTTGTGATTGGCGGGAATGATTGGGCGGCGGCATGGGCCACGGACCAGCTTGGCAATCCACTTGTTCCGATTGGGCGTGGGCAAGCGGGCAATCGGCAACGTGAAATTGCGCTGCGCTTTGGTGTGAACCTGATCATGCATGTGTTGACGGGTAACTATAAGTCGGATCAGGTCCACGTGCCTTCCCTGCTGGATCGGTTGGGGCAATGATGATGCGGAATTTAACGAAGAAGGGTGGCGCGCATGATTGGTAATGTCATTCTCGACCCATTGGTTCCGCTTGTTGTGCTTTATGGTCTTGCCGCGTTAGTGGCAGTCGGACTGCTGATTGCGGTTTGGCGCAGGTTGCTTGGTTGGGCGTTGCGCGCGCTAGCGGCGATTGTAATTCTAGGTGCAATTGCAAACCCGTCCTTACAACGCGAAGACCGTGCGCAACTGGCTGATATTGTCATCGCCGTTGTCGATGAAAGCGCAAGCCAACGCATTTCTGATCGTCCTGCGCAATCGGCTGAAGCATTGGCAAACCTGCAGGCCGAAGTCACCCGTCGCCCGAACACCGAACTTCGGGTTTTGACGTTGGGCGATGGTGTCGATGATGCGGGCACCGAGCTGATGACCGCATTGTCCGAGGCACTGGCGGAAGAACCACAAGCGCGGGTCGCGGGTATGGTTCTGATTACGGACGGTCGCGCACATGATTTGCCAGCTGCCCCGGTTGCACTGCCCGCGCCACTGCATGTTCTTCTGACAGGGTATGAAGACGATTGGGATCGTCGTCTTGTGGTGAAGAACGCGCCCGCATTTGCGATTTTGGGCGAACCTGTGACACTGACCCTGCGCGTTGAAGACCAAGGTGCCGCACCTGATGCTGATTTCGTCGACCTGACGATTGCGATTGATGGCGGAGCGCCATTGGCGTTTCAGGTACCCGTGAACCAAGACGTTGAGCTGCCAATCGATCTACCCCACGGCGGCATGAATGTGATGCAGTTCGCAACCCCCAGCGTTGAGGGTGAGCTGACAGATCGCAACAACGAAGCCGTTGTACAAATCAACGGTGTGCGAGATCGTTTGCGTGTGCTTTTGGTCAGCGGGGAACCCCATGCGGGGGAACGGACGTGGCGCAACTTGCTCAAATCCGACAGCTCCGTTGATCTGGTGCACTTCACCATTCTGCGCCCACCGGAAAAGCAAGACGGCGTGCCTGTGAACGAATTGTCGTTGATCGCCTTCCCAACGCGCGAGCTGTTCTTGGAGAAGATTGATGAGTTCGACCTCATCATTTTTGATCGCTACAAACGACGGGGTATCCTTCCGTCTGCTTATTTCGAAAGCATTGCGACCTACGTTCAAGAGGGTGGTGCGGTGTTGATTTCGGCTGGTCCGGATTATGCCAGCGCCGATAGCATCTATCGCTCACCACTTGGCGAAGTTCTACCGGGTCGCCCTACGGCACGGGTCTATGAAGAAGGCTTTACACCGATGATTACGGACCTTGGTCAACGCCATCCAGTGACTGAGGGCCTTGAGGCATTTGCCCCAAATGCAGGCGAGGACGGGGTGCCAGGTTGGGGTCGTTGGCTTCGCCAGATCGAGGTTTTACCGTCTGAGGATTCCACCGTCATTATGTCTGGCATCAATACGCAACCTTTGTTGATGTTAGAACGTATCGGCGAAGGGCGCGTGGCGTTGATGGCGTCCGATCATGCTTGGCTTTGGGACCGTGGTTTTGAAGGTGGTGGGCCGCAATTGGAATTGCTGCGCCGCCTCGCCCACTGGATGATGAAAGAACCCGAACTTGAAGAAGAAGCCCTTTGGATCGAACCCAATGGGCTTAACATGCGGATCATTCGCCGCACGTTGAACGAAGAAACGGGCGACATCACGATCATTCATCCTGATGGGACTGAAACAATCGTGACTTTGGAAGAAGTATCACCAGGGCGCTACGAACTGCTTTGGGAAGCGCCTGAAGTTGGGCTGTACCGTTTACGTGACGGAGATATCGAAACAGTCGTAGCACTAGGGCCCGCCGCACCGCGTGAGTTTGAACAGACAATTGCCAGTGGTGAAGTGTTGGCCGACCTCGTCGCATCAACAAATGGCGGCATTATTACGATTCCAGACGGGCAGCCTTCCCTACGCGATGTACGTGCAGGGCGCGTTGCTTTTGGGCGCGGTTGGATCGGGGTAACTCCACGGGACGCTTACCGGACCGCAGATGTCAGTGTTACACCGCTAATGCCGGCGTGGCTGGCATTGCTATTGGCGGGCATGCTGGTGATTGGCGCGTGGCTGCGTGAAGGTCGCAGATGATCGAGTTCGTCCAATCCCTTGGCGCAATTGGTTATGTTGTGCTGGGCGTCGTCATTCTAGCGCTTTGGAATATTCGAAAGCTCATCACGATGCGTTCGCCGCTAGATTCTCAGCAACATAAGAACTGGCGCGCGACGGGTGGCACGACCCCTCCCGATCATTTGCAGAACCAAAAAGACAAAAGAGCCAAATAGGGTTCTGCTCTATGGAAGTACGAAGGGTGTCGTATCGTCAGCCCAACCATCAACATTGTCAGACGTGCGCACAAAGACTTCGGTCACACCGTCAGGAACCGCAATCTGATCGGACCGTGTAAATGGCTGTTCGTTCACATGCGGGTGCGCGAGAACACGCGTGCCAAGGATCGTACCGTCGGCCAATTCTATGCGCCAACCGTCCGCGTAATGCTCCCATCCGGTGTCGGGATGCGACAAGGTCACATCAAAGCGGCCATTGCTAAAAGCCACAGCTTCGACAACCGCAGTGTCTGCAAACGCGGGTGAAACTGTTAGCAAAAGAAGTGCTAATTTTTTCATATCTGCAAAGTACAACACTTCACCGCCATTCCCAATCACACTTTGGTGTCGGGAATATCGTTTAAGATAATTTCGCGCGGTATCGATGTGAACTCGCGAGACCAGACAAGAAATCCGATCGCCAGACACGCCGCAAGAAGCGCCCATGCGCCAGCGATCCACGCAACTGCCCCCAGTGCAAAGTACATAGACCGAAGCCCACGGTTAAAATTCATTGCTGCGCGGATGTTCAGTTCCGCTGCTTTGCGTGCCAATGGAACGGCTTGCGGGTCAGCAGGGTCATTTGGAACCGCGCCCATCATCACCGAGCAATACCCAAACACACGGTTTGCCCAGACGAATTTCAGGAATGCATTGCCCAAAAGAACAAGCACCAATAGCAGTTTTGTTTGAAGCTCCATTGCAGGGGTTTCCAAATGACCGATCTGCATGGTGACGTTCTGTAAAGGGTCTACATTGCCGATCAAGGCCAACAGCCCCCCCATAGCCAGCAATGAAGTCGAGGCGAAAAAGGACGTGCCTTGGCGCAGGCTCGTCATCATTTGCGCGTCAAAAATTCTAGGCTGGCGCGTGATCATAACCAGCATCCACTTTCGCCGGTATTCCGACATCAAAACGGTCACCGAAGGGTGCTTTGCGGTGGGGTGTTCGATCCACCAGCTGATACCTTGCCAGACGGCAACGAAAATCAGCAACGCAATGATATCTAGCCCGTTCAGGCTGCCTAAATTTGTGATAGTTTCCATGTTCGGACCCTAGCTGGATTTAACGCCATAGACACGACTTCAAATTGGTTATATTTATTTACCAATTAAAGGATGTCTCTCATGGAAATGCCAACTCCAAACCAGAACGTGTTGTCACGGAAATCGCAAATTGTTGAACGTTTGCAGTCAGTTTTGCCGATTGGAGCCGTAATCCATACCGAATCTGAAGTCCGCGCTTATGAGTGCGATGCCTTGACCGCATACAAATGTCCGCCGCTTTGTGCGGTGCTTCCTGCCTCAACAGAGGAAGTCGCGGCCGTTTTGAAGCTGTGCCATGAGATGGGCGTGCCTGTAGTACCACGCGGTTCTGGCACGTCATTGGCGGGGGGGGCTTTGCCCACCGCAGACTGCGTGATCTTAGGCGTCGCGCGGCTAAACGGTGTGTTGGAAACCAACTACGAGGATCGCTACATTCGCGTTCAATCCGGTCGCACAAACCTAAGTGTTACAGGCGCGGTTGAGGAGATGGATTTCTTCTATGCACCTGACCCGTCCAGTCAGCTCGCTTGCGCCATTGCAGGCAACGTTGCGATGAATTCCGGCGGGGCACATTGCTTGAAATACGGTGTGACGACGAACAACCTAATGGGCGTCAAAATGGTGCTGATGGATGGCACAATCACCGAGATCGGTGGCGAAAATCTGGATGCCGCGGGCCTGGACTTACTGGGCTTGATCTGCGGATCAGAGGGGCAGCTTGGCGTTGTCACCGAGGCCACGTTGCGTATTTTACGCAAACCCGAAGGCGCGCGTCCTGTCCTCATGGCGTTCAACGACAACGAGGTCGCAGGCGCCTGCGTTGCCGATATTATCAAAGCGGGTGTTTTGCCTGTGGCGATCGAATTCATGGACCGTTTGTGCATTGAGACAACCGAAAACTACGCCAAAGCAGGCTACCCTGATTGCAACGCGCTGCTGATCGTTGAAGTCGAAGGCGCACCTGAAGAAATCGATGAACAGCTTGCATTGATCAAAGACATTGCGCGCAAACACGACCCAGTTGAGTTACGCGAAGCGCAAGATGAAGAAGAGGCCGCCCGCATTTGGCTGGGCCGTAAATCCGCCTTCGGTGCGATTGGGCAGATCAGCGACTACATGTGTTTGGATGGCACGATCCCCGTCTCGTCTCTCCCGATGGTGTTGCGCCGTATTGGAGAGTTGTCTGATGAGTTTGGCCTAAAGGTCGGCAACGTTTTCCACGCAGGCGACGGCAATATGCACCCTCTAATTTGCTATGATGCCAACAAGCCGGGCGATCTGGAACTGTGTGAGGCGATGGGGGCCGAAATCCTAAAGCTGTGTGTCGATGCAGGTGGCTGTTTGACCGGCGAGCATGGTGTTGGAATTGAAAAACGGGACCTGATGACCCACCAGTATGCGCAACAAGATTTGGATATTCAGATGGCTGTGAAGGATGTGTTTGACCCTGAGTGGTTGTTGAACCCTGCAAAAGTATTTCCGCTCGACAGCAGCGCATCGCGGCGAATGGCGGCGGAGTAGTTTGATGATTGTAAAAACAGAACAAGAGCTGGCAGAATCCGTGAAGGCGGCACCGGGACCGCTACATATTCGCGGTGGCGGCACACGCGACATTGGTAATCCTGTCGATGGTAATGTCCTGAGCACTGCTGGGCTAAATGGGGTTACGCTTTATGAACCCGGTGCGCTGACGATCGTCGCACAAGCCGGAACGCCAGTTGCAGATATTGAAACCGCGCTAGACGCTGAAAACCAGCGACTTGCGTTTGAGCCGATGGACCACCGCAGGTTGCTGGGCAGTTCAGGCACGCCAACCATCGGCGGCATCGTTGCAACCAACGCAAGCGGCCCGCGCCGGATTTCGGTTGGCGCATGTCGTGACCACCTGCTTGGCGTGCGGTTTGTGGATGGGTCGGGCACGATCATCAAGAACGGTGGGCGTGTGATGAAGAACGTCACTGGCTACGACTTGGTAAAGCTGATGGCAGGGTCTTATGGGACATTGGGCGTGCTAAGTGAGGTGTCTTTGAAAGTGCTGCCTAAACCAGAAACCGAAACCACATTGGTGCTTCATGACTTAACGTTGCGCGACAGTGTTACCGCTATGTCAGCGGCGTTAGGGTCGCCGTTTGAGGTGACGGGTGCTGCTTTTGTGAACGGTTTGGCTCATATCCGGATCGAAGGGTTCGAGGCATCGGTTGCTTATCGTGCAGGGAAACTACGCGACTTGCTCGCAAAATTTGGCGAGATCACACAAACCGAGGATGCGGCGAGCGCCGCTATGTGGCGCGACATTCGGGATGTGAAGTGTTTCGCAGACCACGGCGCCGTTACACGAGTTTCCATCAAACCAAGTGCTGCGCCTGAGTTCGCCGAAAGCCTGGGGCAAACCCGCGGGGCGGATTTGGCGATGGACTGGGGCGGTGGGTTGATGTGGTTCGCCGTGACCGAAACCGAAGAAGCGACACACAAGGCTTTGCAAGACATGAGCGCGGGTAAGGGTGGTCACGCCACCTTGATCAAAGGGTCGGCGTCGATGCGCGCTGATGCACCTGTCTTCCAGCCCGAAAACCCAACTGTTACAGCGTTGTCGCAAGGGCTGCGCGCGAAATTCGACCCACGTGGGATTTTGAATGCGGGGCTGATGGGGTGATGGGACCTGTCATGACATTTATGTTAGTACCGTGTGCCGCTGCCGTTTTAGTTGGCTGGATAGCGCGTCATTGGGCGCTTGCGGGAGCGGCGTTGACCGGCGGCATCGGGCTGTTCTTGCTTGTAGCGCCTATGGGAACGACCCTGTCGCGGCTTGTACTGCCATTTGGTACGGGTGCTGCGATCGCGGGGCTGGCAATGATTATTGTACTGAAGGCGCGTCCCTCCACCTCTGTTTGGAGCCGGATGACCATTGCGCTGACCGCGACTTTCTTTCCCCACTTTCTTTTCATCTCCTACGCCATGGCGGGACGCTGATATGCAAACAACATTCACCGAAGCCCAATTGAAGGACCCGCAATTCAAGCGCTCCAATGAAATCTTGCGCAACTGTGTCCATTGCGGTTTTTGCACAGCAACCTGTCCAACGTATCAAGTTTTGGGCGATGAATTAGACAGCCCACGCGGGCGCATTTACCTCATCAAAGACATGCTGGAGAACGAGCGTGTTCCAGATGAAAAGACCGTCAAACACATCGACCGCTGTCTGTCATGTCTGGCCTGTATGACGACCTGCCCGTCTGGGGTACACTACATGCACCTTGTTGATCACGCGCGTGAGTACATTGAAAACACTTATAAACGCCCACTCTCTGACCGTGCCTTGCGCTGGGTTCTAGCGCGCATTTTGCCGTATCCGATGCGGTTTCGGGTTGCGCTTCTTGGGGCCAAGATCGGACGGCCCTTTGCGCGGTTCATGCCGGATGCCCGCCTACGGGCGATGCTAGAGATGGCCCCGAAAACCATCCCACCCGTGTCGCGCAATGATGATCCACAGACCTTTCCTGCGCAAAACAAAAAGATGCGTGTAGCTCTGATGACGGGCTGTGCGCAAAAGGCGCTGAACACGGATATCAACGATGCCACTATCCGCTTGCTCACACGGTTGGGTGCCGAAGTGGTTGTTCTTGAAGGACAAGGATGCTGCGGGGCGTTGACCCACCACATGGGCAAAACGTCCGAAAGCCACGCAGCGGCGTCCAAGAATATCAAAGCATGGCGCGCTGAGATGCTGGATGGAGGTCTCGATGCGATTGTCATTAACACGTCTGGTTGCGGGACCACGGTAAAAGACTACGGGCACATGTTCCGTGAAACAGAATTGGCTGCGGATGCGGATGCCGTGGCAGGCATCGCGATGGATGTTTCCGAAGTACTGATGAAACTGGACCTGCCGGAAGGTGGCGCGCCTGACCTGACGGTTGCTTATCACGCGGCGTGCTCGTTGCAGCACGGTCAGCAGATTAAGACTTTCCCGAAGGATTTGCTGAGAAAAGCTGGCTTCAAAGTGGCTGAACCTGCCGACAGCCATCTATGTTGCGGCTCTGCGGGTACATACAACCTGATGCAGCCAGAGATTTCCAAACAGCTTAAAACGCGCAAGATTCAGACGTTGGAAGCAGTGAAGCCCGACATTATCGCCGCCGGAAATATCGGTTGCATGATGCAGATTGGCAGCGCGACCGAGATCCCGATCGTGCATACCGTGGAGCTGCTGGACTGGGCAACAGGCGGGCCAAAACCCCCTGCCCTGACAGAGCCCGGGAAACGCGCACCTGAAGTGCCGAACCTGCGGTAATGCGCCACATTTGTGCCCTAAAGAAACGCTAATTACAGGGAAACAACGGGCAGAACATGCGCAGATTACTTTTATCATTGGCTTTTGGGATCATGGCTGCAGCTTCTGCGCAGGCCCAAACCAGTGAACTACAGTCTTTGGAAACCGGAAATGACGCCCGCGGCTGGGAAGCCGTTGGTCGCCTAGACATTGATGGCAAAGGGTTTTGCACCGGCACGTTGATCGCACCTGACTTAGTCCTGACCGCCGCCCACTGCATGTATGAAACCAACGGTGGGCAAGCCGTGGATTTCAACCGTATTTCGTTCCTTGCAGGCCTGCGAAATGGCCGCGCCGAGGCCACGCGGTCGGTTCGCAACGCGGTTATCCACCCTTCTTACGACAACCGTTCTGACACGACCTCGGAAGTCGTACGCTATGACGTAGCCTTGTTGCAGCTGGACCAACCGATCCGAAATACGCGCATCGAACCGTTTGAGCTATCCACGAGTCTGCTTCGCGGCTCGCAGGTTGGTGTTGTGTCCTACGCCAAAGATCGCGCCGAAAGCCCGTCGTTACAGGAAACCTGTGACGTCACGGGCCAACAAGCGGGCCTACTGGTGATGAGTTGCGAAATTGATTTCGGGGCCTCTGGCGCGCCTGTGTTTCGCAATGAAAACGGCGTTCCACGCCTTGTATCAGTGTTCTCAGCAATGGCTGAATTGGACGGCGTTAAGGTCGCGCTTGGCATGGACCTTGCTGAACCGATTGCCACGTTGCGCTTAGCACTGGAAGACGGTCGCGGACTGTTTGCGACACCCCCCACTTCGGCACGCGTCATTCGTCCAGGCGAACGCAATGATACAGGCGCTTTGTTCGTCCGCCCGTAAATCACCGCTCAAGCTACTTGAATGCTGCACGTCAAACTCTTGTAAAGTGCACGCCCCCTCCCCAAATAATCTGTATCGGGATGCCAATCATGGGTCCTGAACCACCCGCCTTGCCCCTTTGGGAAGGCACAAATTGTTATCGCTTTGAAAAGGATACACCATGCGTACTTTAAATCTGGCTCCACTGCACCGCGCCACTGTCGGCTTTGACCAAATCACAGATATGATGGACCGCATCTTGTCCAACGACACAGGCAGCCAAAGCTACCCGCCCTATAACATTGAAAAAACCGCTGATGATGGCTGGCGCATTTCGATTGCCGTTGCCGGATTTGGCGAAGAAGACCTCTCTGTCGAAGTCAAAGAGAACGCGCTTCACGTCACGGCGAAAAAGGCCGATGACGAGGTTGAGCGAACATACCTCCACCGCGGCATCGCGACCCGCGCATTCAGCCGCCGCTTCCATCTCGCCGATCATGTGAAAGTCACGGGAGCGTCCCATGAAAACGGTATGCTCAACATCGACCTCACGCGCGAAGTGCCTGAGGCCCTGAAACCCCGCCGGATCGAAATCGCGAAAGCTCAGAAAGTTGAGCAGGATGTGATTGAAGGCGACAAAGTAAACTAACCCTGACGTCTCCTCCCAAGACGACGAAACGGACGCGCTGCCCCTCCCTCAGCGCGTCCGTTTTGCGTTTCATTGACGACTTATTTGAAGTCGCTCCAAAGCATCGGTTCCGGAAGCGCAGAGCGTGCAAAGTCCAGCCGCAGGACATGGCGACCGTTTGGCGCTTTCGCAGGCACGGAGCGGTGAAGGGTAAGCATGGGTAAAACTAAGATGTCCCCAGCTTCAGCCGTTTCGATACTCGTCGGAAAGCGGTCGGCGTTAGTTGCAGCTTCGCTGGCTGGAACGATACCGTTTGCGTGGCTGCCGACCGCAAACTCCATGCCGCCAGATTGAGCGTCGCACGAATCCAGAAAAACACGTACGAACAGCATGTCCTCAAGTACATCTGACGGGGGTTGGCAATGCCATTGCCCAACCTTGTTCGACCAATTCGTAAAGCCAGAAACGTTCATACGATCTCGTACCAAAATGACTCGATCCTGATGCCAAGGCACTTGCCAATTCGCGTCATTTGTCTTGGAAAAGGAGACCATTCGTACCGGTTTAAAATCTCTGAAATGCGGCGTAATCGCCTGAGTAACTGGCTTGATAGCGGCGGAGGTCGCATTGTCTACGGTTAGCCTGCGTCCGGCGGCACCCTCTACGCCACCAACTGCTCGCAGGCCTTCGACTTCGCTTGTCGACAGTGCCGCGCGCAGCCAGAGGTGAGTTTTATTAGCCCAGAGAGGACTCAATGCGCCTCAGCCCATGTCGCCCCAATCCCAGCGTCCACAACCAGCGGCACGTCAAACTTCACCACCGGATTGGCCGCGTTTTCCATGACTTCCTTCGCGGCCACGATCAATTCATCCGCAGCGTCCTTATCCACCTCAAACACCAATTCATCGTGGACTTGTAACAGCATCTTCGCTGGCAAGTGCGCAATCGCGTCGTCCATGCGGATCATGGCGCGGCGGATGACGTCGGCGGCGGTGCCTTGGATCGGGGCGTTGATGGCCGCGCGTTTGGCGAAGCCTGCCTGCGGGCCTTTGGCGTTGATTTCCAGCGTATGGATTTTGCGGCCAAATAGGGTTTCGACACGGTTATGTTCTTTGGCGAACGCCACGGTGTCATCCATGAAAGTGCGAATGCCCGGGAAGCGTTCGAAATAGCGGTCAATAAACCCTTGCGCTTCAGCACGTGGAATACGCAGGTTACGGGCAAGCCCGAAACCGGAGATGCCGTAAATGACGCCAAAGTTGATCGCCTTGGCCTGACGGCGCACATCGGATGTCATCTCATCCAATGGCACGTTGAACATTTCAGACGCCGTCATCGCGTGGATGTCGTGACCATCGCGGAACGCCTGTTTCAGCGCGTCGATGCCCGCCACATGCGCAAGGATGCGCAGTTCGATCTGTGAGTAGTCCAACGCGACGAGGACCTTGCCCTCTTCGGCGACAAAAGCTTCCCGAATTTTGCGCCCCTCGTCCGTACGGATCGGAATGTTTTGCAAGTTAGGTTCGGTTGAAGACAGCCGCCCCGTGTTCGCGCCCGTGATCGAATAGGACGTGTGAACGCGTCCTGTTTCGGCATTGATGTGGGTTTGCAGGGCATCCGTGTAGGTCGATTTCAGTTTCGACAAAGACCGCCAATCAAGGACGCGAGCGGGGAAATCGTGTTCCGTCGCGAGGTCTTCTAGGATGTCGGCGCCAGTGGAATACTTGCCCGTCTTACCCTTTTTGCCGCCCTCAAGCCCCATTTCGTCAAATAGGATTTCACCCACTTGCGCGGGGGAGCCGACGTTGAATTTGTGGCCCGCAAGTTCGTAAAGTTCATCCTCAAGCCCTGCCATTTTCTGGGCGAAGGAATTCGACATGCGCGACAGCGTATCGCGGTCGACCTTGATGCCGGACATTTCCATTTTCGCCAGCACCGAAACCAGCGGCCGTTCCATGGTTTCGTAAACGGACGTGACCTGCGTTTTGTGCAATTGCGGCTTAAGTAATTGCCAAAGGCGCAGCGTAATGTCGGCGTCTTCCGCCGCATATTTCACGGCCTTCGCCACGTCCACACGATCAAAAGTGATCGCTGATTTACCTGTCCCAAGCAGGGGCTTAATCGGGATCGGCGTGTGGCCTAGATACTGCTCCGAAAGCACATCCATGCCGTGACGGTTCAACCCTGCATTCATTGCGTAGGACATCAACATCGTGTCGTCGATGGGCGCCGCGTCAATGTTCAATCGTTTGAAAATCTTGCAGTCATACTTGGCGTTTTGGAAAATCTTGAGGATGCTGTCGTCTTCCAACATCGGCTTTAAGATCGCGAGGCATTCCTCGAAGTCCATCTGATCTTTGGCGAGTTCATCATTCCCAAACAGATCATCCGCAGCGCCGCCTTTATGGGTCAGCGGAATGTAGCACGCCTCGCCCGCCTCAACGCACAGGGACACGCCAACGAGGTCGACAACCATTTCGTTTAGGCCCGTCGTTTCCGTGTCCACAGCGACATAGCCGCGGGCGTAAATACGCGCAATCCATGCCTCAAGCGCGCCTCGGTCCTTCACCCATTCGTACTTTTCCTCATCAAAAGCGGGCTGTTCAGGCGTGCCTTCAACAACATCGACCGAGGTGTCTTCAATGACTGGAGCCTCAACCCCCAATCTGTCGGAAACGCGTTTCACGATCGTGCGGAATTCCATCTGCGCAAGGAATTCTAGTAACACATCAGGTTCAGGATCGCGTACTTCAAGGTCATCGAGCGTAAAGGGCAATTCCATCGCGTCGTCCAGCGTCACAAGGCGTTTGGACAGTTCAATCTGGGCGCGGTTGTCGATCAGAGTTTGCCGACGTTTTGGTTGTTTGATCTCGTCCGCGCGATCAAGCAGTTCTTCAAGGTCGCCATATTCGTTGATCAACAACGCGGCGGTTTTGATGCCGATTCCAGGGGCACCAGGCACATTGTCGGCCGTGTCGCCCGCGAGCGCCTGAATGTCGATCACGCGGTCAGGGCCGACGCCGAACTTTTCATGCACTTCGTCTACGTCGATGATCTTGTTGCCCTTCATGGCATCCATCATCACCACGCCGCCGCCGACCAATTGCATCATGTCTTTGTCGCTAGAAATGATCGTACAGCTGCCACCTGCTTCGCGGGCTTGGCGTGCGAGGGTTGCAATGATGTCGTCGGCCTCAAAGCCTTCGATTTCCTCACAGGCGATGTTGAACGCGCGCGTCGCATCGCGGGTCAGTGGCATTTGCGGGCGCAGATCTTCTGGCATGGCCTCGCGGTTGGCTTTGTATTGGTCATACATTTCGTTGCGAAACGTGTGGCTGCCTTTGTCGAAGATCACAGCGACATGGGTAACATCGCCGCCGACGTTACCTTCAACATAGCGTTGCAGCATGTTGCAAAACCCCGAAACGGCCCCAATCGGCAGCCCGTCAGACTTGCGCGTCAGCGGTGGCAACGCGTGATATGCGCGAAAGATAAATGCCGATCCGTCGATCAGATGTAGATGACAACCTTTGCCGAACGCCATTGCTTAGCCCCTTTTTGCAGACCTCGCATAGGTAACGGGGACTGCGAGAGGGTTCAATCGTTCAAGCGGTAGCAAAGGGTCTTATGCGCGGGAGAACCGGCGTGCACAGCTAATCAGGACTGTACCGGCGATCAGAAAGATGAGAGCCAAACCAGCAACCCAAAGGGCTACACCCGCTGCCCCCAAATTGCCGACATCCAAGAAGAAATACGGATACTCGCCATCCACGGCCCCGCGCGCGATCGCATAGATTGAATAGAGAATGGGAAACGCGCTCCAGATCACTAGATCACGCCAAACCAATCGCCCTTTAGGCAGCGCCAAAAGCCACAGACCGATGAAGGCAATCGGAATGACGGTGTGCAGCATGCCATTCACGATCCAGTCCAGCCCAACCCGAGGATCATCGCCTGCCAAGAGGACATGAAACACGATTGCGACAAGTGCGATGGCCATGGTCAGACCCGCAGTCAGCCATTGTGGCGGCATGCGCCCGAACGCAATCGCGCCGCTGGTCAAACCAATCAGCATATTCGTCCAGATGGTGAAATAACGAAAATCGTTCCAGACAGCGCCCAAAAACGAAATCTCTTTTTCCTGCATTGTCATGCCAAAACGAGCAATCAATGTCGCAGAAACAGCAAGCGCCAGAATCGTTGAGAACAGGCGCAGCTTTTGCATCAGTCCGCAGCGTCGCCGTAAACGTATTTGCAATCGCAATACGGGCACTCGACCCAACCTTGCTTCTTGGAAATCTGCAGCCAGACGCGTGGATGGCCCAATGCGCCTTCGCCACCATCACAGGCAATCCGCCGCTCGTTCACAATCTTGGTTTCTTGGGCGGTGGTTGTCATGCAATTGCCTCTGGGCTGGGGGCACGTTAGGTGCCACATAAGAACGGTATCGAACGCGGACCATATTAGCGATCCGCGCCGCGCGAACAAGATGGGAATGCACTGTATGTCCGAGAACGCTTTGGAAATCACAGGTCTACGCAAAACATATGCCGCCAGTAAACGCAGCCCCGCGAAAGAAGCCCTGACAGGGGTCGATCTAACAGTGCCACGTGGCTCCATTTTCGGACTATTGGGGCCAAATGGCGCGGGCAAATCAACCATCATTAACATTCTCGCCGGACTGGTGACCAAATCCACGGGCTCAGTGCGCATTTGGGGCTTCGATCAAGACGAAAACCCGCGCCAATCCCGCGCTGCGATCGGTATCATGCCCCAAGAACCCAACTTAGATCCATTCTTCACACCACGCGGTTCCTTGGACGTTCAGGCGGGGTTGTATGGCGTACCGAAATCACAACGCCGCACCGAAGAGCTTTTGGAGCTCACGGGCCTCACAGACAAAGCAGAGGCCTACGCGCGTTCCCTTTCAGGGGGCATGCGCCGTCGCCTTTTGCTTGGTAAGGCGTTGGTTCATTCACCGCAAATTTTGGTGCTGGATGAACCAACAGCAGGCGTCGACATCGAACTTCGCAATATGCTGTGGCAACACGTGCGGCGCCTGAACGACGAAGGCATGACCATCATCCTCACGACCCACTACTTGGAAGAAGCCGAACAGATGTGCGACCAGATCGCCATCATCAACCACGGCGCGGTCATCGCAAATGACACGACAGCAAACCTTCTCGGGCAGCTGGATGCCAAAACAATGGTCATCACGCCAGATACCCCGTGCGACCTGCCCGATGTGCTACCAACTGGGGTCGACGGCCAAAAACGCACAAATGGCACACTCGCCTTCACCTACAAAACATCACAAATCCGCGCCGAAGAAGTGCTGTCACTGGTCCATAACGCGGGCATCACCATCAAAGACGTGCGCACCGAAGACCCGCACCTAGAGGACGTGTTTCTAAACCTAACCCGTGCCTGAGCTCTTCGCATTTGCTTTTGTTTCAAAAGTATCCCGAGGGTCTGGGGGCTGCCCCCCAGCTGATCGGATTGGCGAAGCCAATTCGAAACACGTTACTTCGCCAACATGCGCCCCAGATTACGTCCACCTAGGATATGCATGTGGTAATGTGGAACTTCCTGCACCCCGTGTTCCCGGGCATTGGCGACGGCACGAAAACCATCCTCTACACCTTCCAAACGGCAAACTTCAGCGATGGCTTGCATGAACGCTACTTGCTCATCCGCTGAAGCGTCACGCGCAAAGTGGTCCAAGGACATGTAAGGGCCTTTCGGGATTACCAAAACATGTACAGGCGCCTGTGGGTAGACATCCCGAAACGCCAATGCGTGATCGTTTTCAAACACGGTTTGGTTAGGGATCTCACCACGAAGGATCTTGGCGAAAATATTCTGGTCATCATAAACGAAGTCCAAGGGGTCTCTCCTTAGTCGGAAAATAAATACGGTGTCTGTGAGATACTACGTCCGACATCTTCGGACACGCTCAAGAATTCACAAATAGGTGGCGTGTTTTCATCAGGGCTGGCCAATTCACGCACACGTAGGTGGTTTTCGAAACCTGCATCCCGAATGCGGTCGGATTCATAAACAACGTCGTAACGGATCGTCGGCAAAAGCTGTTCCATCGTTTCATCGGCCGTTTGATCCCCAGCAAGGCCGACGCGCTTGGCGTGTCCAATCAAGTATTCGTCGGTGAAATCACATTCTAATTCCAAAAGCCGCGTCGTTGAGCGGTCGTTGAAGAAATCCTGCATCAGATCGAGGTTCGCTGTGTCCAGACAAATGATCAATCGGTCCGTGTCATAGTAGTCAAACAACATCCGCATCAACGCACGACGGTGACGGGTTCGTTTACCAAGCGTACGTTGGATACCGCCAAGATCGGGCAAATCGGTGTCTTCTTCGTTGAACAAATAATCGATGCACGGAATGGTCGTGTGATGTTTCACAGACCCAACGAACCGCTTTGCGACGTGCCACTTTTTGCAGGCCACAATCAACAATTCGCGTTCACGCCCAAGCGAGGTTTCCGTTTCCCAGAAACGCGGCGCAAATCGTCGGCCGATACGTCCACGCCCTGTCAGAAACCCAAACAGCTTGCGCCCCTCGTCGGAAATTTTGAAGTCATCCCGATCAGACGCATAAAGCCGCCCTAAGCGTTCCTTCAGCGACGTCGCCTCTGGTGAAATCTTGCGCGCAAACAAGAAGTCCTGCGACAGCAAAAGATCATAGTGATCGTTATAGAACGTCACCGGCATGCCGTAGTCCGTGAACATCAAAAACGTCAGCGTGCGCGTGCGGATTTCAGGTTCTGGCACCAGATGGCGCACCAAAGTTTGGAAAAACGTCTCATCTGGAATCCAAGTGGTACGGAAAAACTTCATCACGTCGGGGCGATTCTTGGTCATGTCGATGATCCATTCGACGGTGCGACGACGCAAACACCACCACTGCGACCCGATCATAATTTGCAGGTCTGCTGGGATTTCACGCTCCAGCCCAAGCTTTCGCTGCGCCCACCACGAATTGTAGAACAATGTTTTGTGGGTGCGTTCATTGAAGAAGTGGCGATAAATCAGTCGCTCTTCTTTCATACCAGTCTTGATCCAGTCGGACTCGAAGAAATCAAAACTCTCGATGTAGTCACAATCATCGGCGTCTAGCAGCGACTTGGCATAGCTTGCGGATTTAATCGCCATGCAATCGCCCGAAACCATATAAAAATGTGTCGCCCGTGGAAACGCATCAACCGCGGCTTCCACAGCATACAATGTCGCCTGAACAAGAGACCATTCGCCCCAACCGCACTTGATCCGCTTTTTGGCAAACGTGACGTTAGGATTATCCCCAAGTTCCTTTTCTATAAGGGCGAATGCTTCCCTTGGGGCACTGGCATCAAAGTGAATTGCGATGTAGTCACCGACCGCAGTCAACTGTAGCGCCTGCTGCACGATGGCTTCAGGGTCTTTGTGGCATAGCAAGATGAAGGCGATTTTTGCCATTTTAGAAACAATTTTCCCCTGATAGGTGAACTGTTTTTCTTGTGTAGACGTGAAGACGCATTGAATAAACACGAATTATTTGCTTTTTTGGGGAAAAGCGATGCTGACGTTAACGGCAACGCGCAATTATGAGGACGAGTTAGATGGGTTTTCCCGGCACTTGGATGACGCAAACAGAAAGCGTGGTGTACCGCGTGGTGCCTAAATGCGCCTGTTCGACGATCGGCCAGATCATGTATTATTCCGATCATGGCGAATTTTTTGACGGTGACATTCATGACGCCCAAGACGGCATGCACAAGTGGGCAATGGAAGACAGCCAGCCACTGATCACCGAGAACGTCAAAAGCCATAGCAGCTATACGTTCACCTGCGTGCGCAATCCGTACACGCGCATCTTGTCGAGTTTCTTTGACAAAATCTGCGGCATCCAGCGCAACGGCAAACGCTACCGCGGCAATCTTGTTCCGCTGTTGATCCAGAAATACGGCATCGAAGTGGGTAGCCCAGAAGACGGGTTCGAATTTGACCAAGTCAAATCATTCCGCCGCTTCCTGTTGTTTGCACGTGACACCATCAAATTCCGTCGCCCGATGGACCCTGACATTCACTGGTCTGCCATGTCCGGTCATATTTCAACGTTCATTGTGAACGGCGGGAAGTACGACAAAATCTTTTGGACAGAGCAGTTTAACGACGGAATGCAGGACGTGCTGAACGGGATCGAAACGCCGAACCCAATTGATTTGGCCGAAATCCCGCGTTTCAACGAAAGCGAGGGCCACGGCCCCAAGCGCCTTCATCCGGTTGAAGACTACTTTGACGATCTGTCGATGCATCTGATGTATGAGATCTACAAAAAGGACTTCAATCTGTTCAAATATGACTTCGACAATCCGGGTAACAAAATGCCGATTGCCGAAATTGATCTGGATGAGGTCCACGCAAAGTTGGGTGCTTAAATACGCTCTATCTAAGCTTAAAACACTAACCCCTCGCCCGAAGGCGAGGGGTTTTTCGTAATTAAATTAGGCCTTTTTCGCGGAACACGTCTGCCATGTTCACTTCCGGCCTTGGCCCGATGTGGCCGATTACTTCTGCCGCACACAGCACACCCATTTGCGCGGCTACGTCCAGTGGGCGTCCTGTAGCGACACCAAACAAGAAACCCGCTGCAAACTGGTCGCCTGCGCCTGTCGCATCCACTGGAGTAACCGGCGTTACATCTGCGGTGAAACGTTTGTCGCCTTGCTGAACCCAAACAGCTTCGCCCGAACGGGTGCAGGCAACGATGTCGCAGACAGCCGCGGCTTGGCGCAGTGCGTCGTCAAGATCATCGGTTTCGTACAGTGTCATCCACTCAGCGTCGTTTCCGATGGCTACATCCATGTCTTCTGCAATCAGGCGTTTGAAATCATCGCGGTGACGCTCAGCGCAAAACGGGTCAGAGATAGTGATGACAGAACGACCGCCCGCGGCTTTCATTTTTGTCGCGGCCTCGGAGAATGCTGTTTTACCTTCGTCTTTGTCGAACAAATAGCCTTCAAGGAACAACAACCCCGTGCCAAATACGTTTGGAACGTCAGCCGAACAAATATCAGCGCCCGCACCAAGGTAGGTATTCATGGATCGTTCGCCGTCTGGGGAAACGAAGATCATCGAGCGCGATGTCGGGTCTTCAACGTCTTGTGGTGGCAGCGGAAAGGCGGTTCCCGCTTCTTCTAGGGATTTCGCGTAGAACTTGCCCAGTGCGTCGTCTTTTACCTTTCCGATGAACGCCGTCTGCAAGCCTAGCTCTCCGATGCCCGCAATCGTGTTGCCAACGGAGCCACCTGGGGCCTCGACGCGGCTGTCCATCGACGCATACAGCAGCTCAGCGCGGTCGCGTTCAATCAGCTGCATGATGCCTTTGGTGATGCCCATCTGGTCCAAAAAGGTATCGCTGGATGGGGAGATCACATCGACCATAGCATTACCGATTCCGATGACGTCGTAGTTCATGTGGTTTTTTCCTCGTAAAGGCACAGATCACGGATGTGACAAGCCTGACATTTCGGTTTTCTCGCGACGCAGATATACCGCCCGTGCAAGATCATCCAGTGGTGAGCGTGTAGTTGAAATTCCGCCGGAATGTTGTCCTCGATTGCGCGTTCAACTGCGTCCACATCTTTGCCTGGTGCGATACCGCTGCGATTGCCGAGGCGAAAGATATGCGTATCCACAGCCTGTGCGGGTTGGCCCCACCACATGTTCAGAACCACATTTGCCGTTTTGCGCCCTACACCGGGAAGGGATTGCAACGCGGCACGGCTACTTGGCACCTCACCGTCGTATTCATCAACGAGGATTTGCGCCGTCTTCATCACGTTCTTCGCCTTCTGGCGAAACAGACCGATGGTCTTGATGTGATCCGTCACAGCGTCGATCCCAAGGTCGAGCATCTTTTGTGGCGTATCCGCAACTTTGAACAATTCGGCTGTGGCTTTGTTCACGCCCTTGTCCGTCGCTTGTGCAGACAGAGCGACCGCGACAACCAAGGTATATGCGTTCACATGATCCAGCTCACCCTTGGGTTCGGCGTCGCCATCCCGAAAGCGAGTAAAGATTTCGTGGATCGTATTGTAGTCGAGTTGTTTTGTAAGTTTGGCCATGCGCCTTTTTGCAATGCCACGACTGAATGGACAAGGCGCATTAGGCCCGTGCACCTTAGGCGCAACAATCGGGTCGCAAGGCGTGCACCGTAGCGTTACCTTGATCTGATGGAACAGTCAGACCGATATCATTACCAAGTCATTCGCCGCGCATTGGGCGAAATTGACGCTGCTGAAGCGCCGCTCACGCTAGAAGAACTGGCACGCGCTATGGACATGTCCCCTGCGCATTTTCAGCGGGTTTTCTCGCGCTGGGTAGGCGTTTCGCCAAAGCGCTATCAACAATACCTGCGGCTTGATCATGCCAAGACGATGCTGGCCGAGAATTTCACAACACTAGCCACTGCGGACGCCCTCGGCTTGTCCGGCTCTGGGCGATTGCATGATTTGTTCTTGAAATGGGAAGCCATGAGCCCCGGTGACTATGCCAAGGGCGGCGCGGGGCTGACGATTTTTTGGGGTTGGTTCGAAAGCCCCTTTGGTCCGTCCATTGTGATGGGCACCGATAAGGGCATTTGCGGGCTTGGCTTTGCTGATGAAATGGGGGCCGAGGCCGCAATGGAAGACCTGATCGGGCGCTGGCCAAATGCCACCTATATCGAAGACGTCAGCTTTCTGCGGCCTTGGGTTGATGTTGCGTTCGGCATAACGAACACCACCGACAAGGCACCGATGTTCATGATCGGCGCACCGTTTCAGCTCAAGGTATGGGAGGCGCTGCTGGCAATCCCTTCGGGTCATGTCACAACCTATTCGGAAATTGCACAAAGCATCGGCAGCCCCCGTGCTGTTCGCGCGGTCGGCACGGCTGTCGGCAGAAACCCTATCAGCTGGTTGATTCCCTGCCACCGTGCGCTGCGCAAATCTGGCGCATTGGGCGGATATCACTGGGGTCTTCCGGTGAAACGCGCCTTGCTCGCATGGGAGAGCGCGCGCGAAGATGCCGGATAACGCCGATTAGCTTAACAAAAAAAGATGCGAAATCGGCGGAACCTTGCCCGCAATTCGCGCGTTATTGGATAACATCGCGCTTTGCCCGATATACAGATCACCAAGCGCACCAACTCCGGTGCCCAATAATGGAATTATACATATGACCCTGTCCAAAGTATCCCTCGCCGTCGCAATGTCCGGCGTTCTTGGTTTGACAGCCTGTGAAACAGTGACTGACCCGAACAACCCGAACCGCCAAGCCCAGACTGGCGCGTTGATCGGCGCTGGTCTTGGCGCGATTGTCGGTGCGTCCGGCGAAAGCGATCCGGGTGCCCGTAACCGTGGTGCAATCGTTGGCGCGCTTGTCGGTGCTGCTGGTGGCGCTGGGATCGGTACGTTGCTTGACCGTCAGGAAGCGGAACTGCGTCAGAGCCTCGGTTCGAACGCGACTATCGTCAACAACGGCAACCAGTTGATTGTGACGCTGCCGCAGGACATTCTCTTTGCAACGGGTGACGCGACATTGTCCGGTGCACTGCGTGGTGACCTGACAGCGTTGGCGACATCTATAAACAACTATCCAAATACGACTGTGAACGTCATCGGCCACGCTGACAATACAGGCGGCGCGGCGTTCAACCAAGACCTGTCCGCGCGTCGTGCGCAGGCTGTGTCCTCTGTTCTGATCCAATCAGGTGTTGCACCAAACCGCATCCGTTCAATCGGCCGTGGTGAGGATGCACCAATCGCGTCGAACCTGACCGCGGAAGGTCGTGCACAAAACCGTCGTGTTGAGATTACGATCACACCGAACGGCTAAGTCGTTAGAAGTTACTTAAAAGGGGCTGCCATTGCGCGGCCCCTTTTCATTTGCGGGCACTGCGTCTTGGTCATATCATTTGACCAATTCTAAAAGGAACCGCCATGCCATTCGAACCCATCCAACCTGAGAAAATCTCACAGACTGTCGTGCGCCAGATTGAGCAATTGATCTTGCGTGGCATTCTGCGGCCTGGTGAACGATTGCCGTCAGAACGTGAGCTTTCTGAACGATTGGGCGTGTCGCGCCCGTCCCTGCGCGAAGCCTTGGCTGAGTTGCAGGACAGCGGTTTGCTGACCAGCCGAGCTGGATCCGGCGTATTTGTGGGCGATGTGCTGGGCTCAGCGTTTTCGGAAACCTTGGTGCGCCTATTTACCAACCATGAAGAAGCTGTGTTCGACTACATCGCCTTTCGTCGAGACATGGAGGGATTGGCGGCAGAACGCGCTGCGACCCTTGGGACGGATACCGACCTTAAAGTTATCAACACGATCTTCAAAAAGATGGAGGCCGCGCACAACAAGCGAAATCCAACGGAAGAAGCCAGCTTAGATGCTGATTTTCATCTCAGCATCATCGAGGCGAGCCATAACGTGATTATGCTGCATATGATGCGGTCGATGTATCAACTGCTGCGTGAAGGCGTGTTTTACAACCGCCAGATCATGTTCAAACAGCGCACGACGCGCGACATGTTGCTAGACCAGCACCGCGCGATCAATGATGCGCTTCAGGCCCGTGATCCGGAAGCCGCTCGAGCGGCCGTTGAAGCCCATTTGGGGTTTGTTGAGGTCGCTTTGTTCGAAGAAGGCAAAGCGGAACGCAACGAAGCGATTGCCAAGAAACGGTTTGAGCACGAATTGCGTAGGTAACTTTCAACGAAACGAAAAAGGCCCAAGCGCAATGCTCGGGCCTTTTCAAACTCGATAAAGCGTCAGCTGTTAGTGCAGCTTTGCACCGACTTCAGCGATCGCGTCGTCGATCAGCTTGTTCGCGTCCGTTGCAGTTGTCTGCTTGGCAATCACGTCCTGAGCGGCAGCAACTGCGACTGATACAGCTTGGTTACGCACATCGCGGATCGCGGATGCTTTAGCGCTTTCAATCTGGTCTTCAGCAGCGGCTAAGCGACGGGTCACAGAAGACGCGATGTCTTCTTTGGCCTGCTCCGCAGCGCGGGTTGCTTCTTCTTTAGCGTTCTCAACAATGCGGTCAGCCTGCTCTTGCACTTCACGCTGCTTACGCTCGTAAGAAGCCAGCAAAGTCTGTGCTTCTTCGCGCAGTGCCTTAGCTTCATCCAGATCGGATTTGATGCCAGTTGCACGGTTGTCGAGAAGACCAGTCAACATGCCTGGCACTTTGAACTTAATCAAAACGCCGACAAAGATGATGAACGCGATCAGAACGATCATGTCTGTGTTGCTCAGCGACCAGAAGTCAGCGGAGAATGGGTTCTTGCTTGCAGCCAAAGCTGGCGACGCTGCGAGAGTGATGAGAGCTGCGATTGAATATTTCATGTCGTTACCCTTTCATCCGCGCAGTGATTGCCGCTGTGATCGTCTTGGCGTCAGCCTTACCACCGAGGGCAGCAACGATCTCTTTGGCGGTGTCCTTGGCTACGGCTTTCACCGCGGCGTCTGCACCTGCATTAATTTCTGCGATTGCTTTTTCGCTTTCAGCCGTTTGCGCGGCGATCTCAGCGTCAGCTTTTGCCATTTGAACATCCAGATCGGCTTGGATGTCTGCTTTAGCGTCTGCAACAATCTTTCCAGCCTGCGCACGGGCATCAACAAGCGCTTTGTCGTAGGCGGCCTCGGCCTCCTGCGCGCGCTGCTTCAGCTCTTCTGCGGCTGCAATGTCATTTGTAATCGTGCCCTGACGTTCGGCCAAAACCGCGCCAATGCGTGGCAAAGCCACACGGGACAAGATGAAGTAGATCACGATCAACGTGACCACGAGCCAGAAAATCTGGTTCGGGAAGGTCGAGAAGTCTAGCTGCGGCATTCCTGCCCCGCCAGCTTCGGCGCCTGTTTCGACTGGATCAGCCATAGATCGCATCCCTTTGGAAAAACTTTGTGATCTGGGCCTAACGGCCAAAATCTAAGGTCTTACATCGGGGTCAATCGCGTGGACTGACCCCGAGCGTAAGGATCTTAATTCGTGTCTTAGACCGCGAACATAAGCAGAAGTGCTACGAGGAACGAGAAGATCCCCAAAGCTTCTGCGAATGCGATGCCGATGAACAGCGTAGCAGTCTGGCCAGCAGCAGCTGACGGGTTACGCAGTGCGCCTGCGAGGAAGTTGCCAGCTACGTGACCAACACCGATTGCGGCAGCGCCGGATCCGATTGCAGCCAAGCCAGCGCCGATGTGTGCGAGTTCGCCTTCCATAGTGTATCTCCTTACGATTGGAAGTTTAGCACCCCGAGGCTTTTCCTCGAGGTAGCATTCTTAGTAATTAGTGTGACGGGTGAAGCGCGTCCTTCAAGTAAACGCACGTCAGGATTGTGAATACGTAGGCCTGGATCGCGGACACCAGAACTTCGAGAGCGTAGATCGCGACAACGCCGAGGATGGCGACTGGTGCGATGATAAGGCCAACCTGCGCAAAGCCCGCGAAGACCTTAAGAACAGCGTGACCCGCCATCAGGTTACCCGCCAAACGAATGGAGTGGCTAACCGGACGAACGAAATATGAAATAACTTCGATAATCGCGAGGATCGGACGCAGTGCCAGTGGCGCTGAGGAGACCCAGAAGAGACCCAAGAACGCTGCGCCATTCTTAACAAAGCCGATGATCGTGACTGTGAAGAAGACTGCGAAAGCAAGGATCGCTGTAACCGCGATGTGCGATGTTGTTGTGAACGACATTGGCAATAGGCCAAGGAAGTTTGAGATCAGGATAAAGATGAACAGTGTAAAGATGTACGGGAAGTACTTGATCCCGTCCTTACCTGTTACGTCTTCGACCATTGTGTAGACGAAACCGTAAAGCGTTTCAGCGACAGACTGTGTACGTGTCGGAACAACAGCGCGTTTGCGTGTGCCGATAACCAGCAACAGAACGATACAAACGACGGCGATTGCCATCCACATTGTTACGTTCGTGATTGTGTACCAGTGAATCGGGCCTTCACCGAAAAGACGGTGAACTTCGAACTGATCGAGGGGGTGAAATGCCAAGCCGCCTGCTTCGCCGTGTGCTTCGTCTGCCACTTTAGTCTTCCTCGTTCTTGTCGGCTTGTTTCGCCAACGCTTCATTCTGCATCTCTTGGGCGGATCGCATCATGGTTTTAACACCGGCTGCGAGCCCGAAGAATATGAACAGCACCATAAAGATGGGCGTGGTGCCGAACAAAACGTCCAAACCGTACCCGATGCCAAAACCGATCCCAAGACCGGCTACTAATTCGATCACCATTCGCCATGCCATATTGGCCTGAGAATAATGCTCCTCGGAGTGGGGTTTCCTGTCCTCGCCTTTGGCCGCTGCGATCCTGTCTTCGAGCGCCTTAAGGCGGACAGTATGATCATTTTGGTCAGACGGATCGGACAACACGGAGCCCCTTCCTTGGTTGCGGGTGTTCTAGGGGGTGCAGAGTTAGGAGTCAACGCGCAGATGGATCGCGTTAGTTGTTTGTTTTATTTATGTTTTTCAACTCATCGGAAGCAGCAAACATGCGCAAAATGTCGCAGTGCAGCGAAAACCGATATTCAACCATTTGGTTGACGTTTCCTGCAGCGTGCGCTCAATAGCAGGCATGGTTATGCCCCTTGATACCGTCTTCGCTGCCCTCGGCGACCCAACACGCCGCTCAATTTTGGCGATGTTGCTTGAGGACGATATGGCCGTAACTGATGTCGCCGAGCCCTTTGAAATGTCCCTCGCCGCGATTTCCAAGCACCTTGGTGTTCTGACAGCGGCCGGGCTGATTTCCCAAGAAAAACGCGGGCGCGTTAAGTGGTGCAAACTAGAACCCGACGCGATGCGCGAAGCGTCGATCTGGATGCAGAGCTTTGGACAGTTTGAAGCCGTGAACCTTGATGACTTTGAAAGGTTCCTTGCGGTCGAACTTGACGATCACGCCTCAGAACCAGCCGAAGACTGAAGCCATCACCCCGATTTGGGAGGCTTATCCTATGCCTGCCAAGTCGCAGCTTCTTCTTTCAGGAACTTCAAAAATGTTTGCACCTTCGTTGTCCGGTGCAAATCCACGTGCGTCACCAGCCATGAATCGCCCGACCATTCCTCAAGACTTGGAACAACTTCGATCAGGTCAGGGTTGTTCCTCAAGGTCCACGAGTCAACAAAACCGACACCAGCCCCAGCTAAGACCGCATCCGTAATAGCGCGAAAATCTGTTGCGCGATGCACAATACGGTTGGGCCCAACTTGATTAATGAGCCAACGATTGAACGGCGCACGACTTTCGTCGCTTTCGTGGCCTACGAACCAATGGTTGGACAGATCGTCAATCCCGTTCGGAAGGCCGTATTCCTCAACATAGGACGGTGCGGCGACCAGATGCATGGCGTGCTTAAAGAACGGCTGGACGACATTGTCCGGTTGATCCGGAACCACACCAGCACGGATCGCGACATGTGCTTCGCCGTACTCAAGGCGGAACACACGTTCCCCCGTTAGGAACCGAACGGTGAGTTCGGGATGCTTACGCCTGAACTTCGCCAGAACGGGCGTAAGAAACGGCGAAAAGAAGACCAAGGACGTTACAACCAAGTCACCAGAGACCCCTTCACCCTGCCCCCGGATGCGCCCCGCCAATTGAGTGAACTGATCATCCGTCGCAGCAGCAACCTGCATGAGATCTTGCCCGGCTTCGGTTGCCGTGTATCCACGCGGATGGCGTTGAAACAGCTTTACGCCAAGGCGACTTTCAAGTGTATCAATGTGGCGAATAACTGTCGCGTGGTGCACGCCCAGCGCATCAGCGGCCCCACTGACCGTTCCGATATTGGCCACCTGAAACGCCGTGCGAATTTCATCCCAATTATCCATGCGTGATCCTTCAATTTCCACTGTGCAAATTTGAACACTTAATGTTGAAATAAGCTTATAGCGTTCACCAGAGCGAAGGCCATATGTCAGTCATCACAAACATATGAGGTCCACATGGAACACACACTTCACATCGACGCATCCGCGAACACATTAACCAGCGCCAGCCGCGCAGCATCCGCAATATTAGCCGCTGATTTAGGTGGCTCGGTGACTTATCGAGATCTTGCAACAACACCATTGCCGCAGATTGATGGCCCGTGGGCCGATGCCCGCCTGACTGCCCCAGACACCCGCAGCCAAGAGGACCAAGATCGTCTTGAACTATCTGACACTTTGGTTGCCGAACTTCAGGCCGCGGATACGATCGTGATCGGGACGCCCGTCTATAATTTCACGTCTCCAGCTTCGTTAAAGGCGTGGATGGACCTTGTCGCACGTCCCGGTGTAACGTTCACCTATACGCCTGAGGGTCCAAAGGGGTTGCTGGAAGGCAAGAAAGCAATCATCGCAGTTGCGTCGGGTGGCACCGCGATTGGGTCAGATTACGATTTCTTAACGCCACACCTGCGGTTTTTCCTTGGCTTCATTGGCATCACGGATGTTGAGTTCGTACCAGCCAGGGAAGTTGTTCCCGCGACAGCAGCCTGACGAATTGACTTACCCCATGGGCCGCGCTTGAGTGCGGCCCATGAGGATTACACAACAGACAGCGGATACATTGGTAATCGAATGCCGCGAGTGGGGTGGGTTTTTCCTGTTCGCCCCGCTGTTTTTACTCATGTTTTCAATTTTATTCCTGCTCCTAGGAACAGGCGCGCCACCTTGGGTCTGGCTTATCGTTGGTGTCTTTCCGGCCATATTGGGCTGGATAACATTCTTGTCGCCGCGACGCTCACAAATGGTGCTAAACAAAACAACCGGCCGACTTGAGCTGCGCCGAAAGATTTTCTTCAAGTACCAATCCCGTTGGTTCGATCTAGCGCATATCGACCTGTTCTATGACAGCCAAAGGTTCGACATCGAAAGCGCGTCAAATTCGGCGACATGGTGGGGATACCTGAATGTGCGAATTGGCGAAGGAATGGACCCAGGCAACTACAGTTTAAACACATACAAAAAGCACATCCATCGCGTGCGTGAATTGGCGGACGCCGTGAACGACTGGCGTACGACATGAGAATCACAACAGACACGCCCGACCTACTGATCCTTCGTTTTACCCGCTGGAAAGCGTCGTTGTTCTTTACTGTCCTCACAGGGCTTGGACTTTGGGGCGGAGTTAAACTTGCCTATAACCCCGACGCGGGTCTTTTTGCCTTGCTGTTGTGGCTATTCTTAACGGTACTTTGGACGACGCTGTTTGCGCTCACCTTTATGGAACGTTCGATGTTGGTGCTGAATGCGCAAACCGGCGAGGCTGACTTTCGCCATGCGACGGCCATTGGGCTTCATCGCCACAAATGGCCGTTAAGCGAGGTACAATCGACCCGCGTCACCCGCCGACGCACAGATGGTCCTGCAATAGATGACCCCAAACGCCTCATGACGTTATACGTCCGCGAAGGCATGGACGAAGGGCGTCATAAGCTTACCAATGGCGCCATGCCTGCAGAAGACGTTCTAGCGGCATCAGCTAGGGTCTCTGACTGGATGAAAGACTGGCGCGCCAATAGGCAAAAACCTGATGATGGTTCCAGCCACGCCAATCGTTCGGCGGAATTATCCGAGAAGACATCGACATGAGAATTGTGAAGAACTGCGGGATACGCGCCTAGAATCGTCGGCATTGGAAGGCGCGAAGATATTGAGCGGATAGGCGATAGTATCAACGGTTGGTTAAACGCCCATCGGAACCCCCAAGCGCTTGACTCAGACCCGCAGAAGTCCTAACTGCACCCTAATTCCGGAGAGCACCGTCTTTCCGGTCCTTGCATGTGTAAGGATCGCCCCCAGTCAGCGCGTTGCGCCCACTGGGGCTCTACTGCTTTGAACCGTTCGTTCCTATATAACGGACACCGATGAAACGACGCAAAGGAAGCGCCCATGTTCGAGTCACTATCAGATCGCCTAGGCGGTGTTTTTGATCGCCTCACCAAACAAGGTGCGTTGTCTGAGGACGACGTTAAAACAGCGCTTCGCGAGGTTCGTATTGCCTTGCTTGAGGCCGACGTTTCCTTGCCGGTTGCGCGGGACTTCATCAAAGCGGTGCAAGACAAGGCCTCTGGCCAATCTGTAACCAAGTCGGTCACACCCGGTCAGCAGGTCGTTAAGATCGTGCACGACGAGTTGGTGCACGTGCTGGCGGGTGATGGCGGCGACGGCACCCTGAAAATTGACAACCCACCTGCTCCGATCTTGATGGTCGGTCTGCAAGGTTCCGGTAAGACGACAACGACCGCGAAGCTGGCGAAACGCATGAAAGAGCGTGAGGGCAAGAAAGTCCTCATGGCATCTTTGGACGTTAACCGCCCTGCCGCGATGGAACAGTTGCAGATTCTTGGTGCGCAGATTGGCGTGGACACACTGCCAATCGTTAAAGGCGAAGACCCTGTTGCGATCGCTAAGCGCGCCAAAACCCAAGCCAGCCTTGGTGGCTATGATGTCTATATGCTCGATACTGCGGGCCGCTTGTCTATCGACGAAGAGCTGATGCAACAGGTTGAGGCCGTTCGTAACGTCGCCAACCCGCGCGAGACGCTTTTGGTGGTCGATGGTCTGACCGGACAAGACGCCGTTTCTACAGCTGAAAACTTTGACGGGCGCATCGGGATTTCCGGTGTTGTCCTCACCCGTATGGACGGTGACGGACGCGGCGGTGCTGCCCTGTCCATGCGTGCAGTCACGGGCAAACCTATTCGCTTCGTCGGCCTTGGCGAAAAGATGGACGCGATTGAAGAATTTCACGCGGATCGCGTCGCGGGTCGTATTCTTGGCATGGGCGACATCGTGTCCCTCGTCGAGAAGGCGCAAGAGACCATCGAGGCTGAGCAAGCTGAACGAATGATGAAACGGTTCCAGAAGGGCCGCTTCAACATGAACGACATGAAAATGCAGCTTGAGCAGATGATGAAGATGGGTGGCATGGAAGGCATGATGGGCATGATGCCCGGCATGAAGAAAGCCGCCAAACAGGTCGAAGAAAGCGGTATGGACGACAGCGTTTTCAAACGCCAGATCGCCATGATCCAATCGATGACCAAGAAAGAGCGCGCCAACCCGCAGTTGTTGCAGGCCTCCCGTAAGAAACGGATCGCCGCCGGTGCAGGCCTAGAAGTACGCGAACTAAACCAGCTGATCAAAATGCATCGCCAGATGGCGGACATGATGAAGAAGATGGGTAAAATGGGTAAAGGCGGAATGCTGAAACAAGCCATGAAGGGCATGTTCGGCAAAGGCGGCATGCCAGACATGAACGACCCAGCAGCAATGGAAGAGGCAGCCAAGCAGCTCGGTGCGAAAATGCCAAGCGGCGGCATGGGCGGAATGCCTGGTTTGGGCGGCGCAGCATTGCCCCCTGGCTTGTCGGGGTTCGGTAAAAAGAAATGAGCCTGACCGTCACCATCCCCACGCTTGAAACAGAGCGTTTGGTGCTGCGTCCGCCGCAGCTATCAGATGCGAAGGCGTTCATGGCGTTTTTGATGTCGAAGCGTGCGAAGTTCGTTGGCGGTCCTGTCGCTGAAGGCTATGCCGCACGCAGCTTCGCGAGCTTTCCAGGACAATGGATGCTGCGTGGCTATGGCTATTTCATCGGCGCGCTTAAGTCTGATCCTGAAACGCCTTTGGGCGGTTTCGGCGTGTTTCACCCTGTGAATATCGAAGAACCTGAATTCGGTTGGGCGCTTTATGACGCGGCTCATGAAGGCAAGGGCTTTGCGACTGAAGCTATGCGCACGGTCATTCCTTGGGCTTGGGACGTGATTGGTACGAACACTGCGCAAAGCCACATTGATGAAGGTAACGACGCATCTGTCGCTGTAGCAAAGGCACTGGGCGCTACGTTTGACGCCGAAGAAACCCGCATCGCCAATGCTCCGGGTGGGAATTTCGACGACGAAGACGGCCCACAGGTTAACATTTGGCGCCACCACAAAGGAGCGATGACATGAGCGATGCTGTAACCCTCGCCGCTGACCTTCTCAAAGAACACCGCAACAGCATCGACCGCCTCGATGCGATCCTCGTCTATACACTGGGCGAGCGGTTTAAGCACACGCAGGCTGTGGGGAAACTCAAAGCGTGCCACGACCTTCCCCCGTCCGATCCAGCGCGCGAAGAAGCGCAGATCGCTCGGCTAGAAGATTTGGCGAAACGGGCCGAACTGGACCCCGAATTTGCCAAGAAGTTCCTCAACTTCATCATCGCTGAAGTCATTCAGCATCACAAAACACACCAATCCAAACCCTAAAGGACTAACATCATGGCTATGAAAATTCGCCTCGCACGCGGTGGCTCCAAGAAGCGCCCGTTTTACCGTATTGTTGCTGCGGACTCCCGCATGCCACGTGACGGCCGTTACGTAGAAAAGCTCGGCACATACAACCCGCTGCTGGCTAAAGACGACGAAAACCGCGTTCAGATGAACATGGAACGCGTGAACTACTGGTTGGGTGAAGGCGCACAGCCAACTGACCGTATCTCCCGTTTCCTCGAAGCGGCTGGCGTTGTTGAGAAGAAAGAGCGCGCAAACCTGAAAAAAGGTGAGCCAGGCAAAAAAGCCAAAGAGCGCGTCGAAGAGAAAGCTGCAAAAGTAGCTGCAGCGGCTGAAGCTGAAGTAGCAGCTAAGGAAGCTGCGAAAGAAGCAGCTGAAGCAGCAAAGGCCGCTGAAGCGGAAGCCGCAGCAGCACCAGCTGAAGAGGCTCCTGCAGAGGAAGCACCAGCAACAGAAGAAGCATCTGAGTAATCAGGCTTTCGGGTGGGGCGACATCGGTTGCCCCACCCTTCCCCAACCCAACAGGACCGCACATGTCAGATGACCGCATCATTGTCGGAACCATCTCGGGCTCTTTCGGAGTCCATGGTGACGTGCGCCTGAAATCATTCTGTGCCGACCCCGAGGCGCTGGCGGATTACACCCCGCTGACCCGCGCGGATGGCACTGAAATCATGACCATCGTGATCAAAGGCCAAACCAAGGGCGCGCTAATTGCCCGTGTTGACGGCATCACGACCAAAGAAGAAGCAGACGGTCTACGTGGCATGGACCTATTCGCCCGCCGTGACCAACTGCCGTCCTTACCCGACGACGAATTTTATCACACCGACCTTGTTGGCTTGATGGCCTTCGACACTGGTGGAGAGAAACTTGGCCGCATCAAAGCGGTACAAACCAATGGCGCTGAAGACCTTCTTGAAGTCATCAGCCCGACCGACAAAGACACCGTCTTAGTGCCGTTCACCAAGGCGATCGTGCCGACAGTGGACCTCGCAGCGGGCCGTCTTGTAATTGATCCACCAGGTGGGTTGTTCAGCGACGAAGCCGCGGACTGATGCCCGGCCGCCGCGTGATCGTCCACGCCGGCTTTCACAAGACCGGCACAACGAGCGCCCAAAAATTCCTATACGCTAATCGCAAAGACATCTGGCCGCGTTGCGCCCTCGCGCTTCCCGGAAAGCTTCGCGACGGAGCGGGCTTGCAAGCCGTTCGTTACTCACGCTTTCGCACAGATGCATTACTGGACAGTTTCAGCGACGAATTGCACGCCATGCTGTCACAGATCGACCCTGGGCGGCGTAAGATTTTGATTTCTGAGGAAAGCCTATCTGGCAGGATGCCCGGGCGGGATGGCCAATTGGATTACAGTGCAACGCCGACTTTGATGGCACGTGTTGAAGATGTGATTTGCGATGTCTTCGGCGCAGAAGCCGAAGTCATTTTTTGCTTCACCACCCGCGAGCCAAAGTCGTGGCTAAAGTCGACCTACAAACACAACTTGCGCAAATCGCGACTGGTGATGGACGAAGAAGAATACGCGTCAACTTTCGGGCCTGCGGCGGATCTTATTGGCGTAACCAAAGAGATAGAGAAAGCCGTAACGGGAATCGTCTCAACCGCTGACTTGGCTGGCCTAACCGGACCGGAAGGTCCTGCACAGCCGTTGGTGGATTTATTGGAACTGTCCGAACGCCGTCGTAGCAATCTCACTCCGCACGTGCCACATAACATCGGCCCAAAAGATGAAATGATTGACGAACTACTAGCCCTCAACCGATCTTCGCTATCGGATAAGGCGTTGGCTGCGGCAAAAATCGACCTGCTTGGAAAGGCAAAACAAAATGACGGATAAACCCGCGAAATCCATTGGCCGAAAGTCAGTACAAGTCAGCGCCAAGCCGCAGGAATTGATGACAGACAAACCCCAACTCGCCCATGCATGGACGGCGCAGGTCATCACGCTGTTTCCGGATGCCTTTCCGGGGTTACTTGGCGAAAGCTTGACGGGGAAGGCGTTGAAAGACGGGATTTGGCAGCTGCAAACAACAGACTTGCGCCGTTTCGGTATCGGCAAACATCGCAACGTTGATGACACGCCGTCTGGCGGGGGCGCAGGCATGGTTCTACGTGCCGATGTCGTTGCCAATGCGTTGGGCGATACACGGCGCAAGGCGCGCGGTCGGATGCCGTTGATTTACCTTAGTCCACGGGGTGTGCCCTTCACGCAGAAAATCGCCCAAGATCTGAGCGAACAGGACGGCGTAACGTTGCTGTGCGGCCGATTTGAAGGCGTCGATGAACGCGTGCTGGAACACTACGAGATCATGGAAGTGTCGATGGGGGACTACGTCCTGACGGGCGGCGAACTCCCCGCGATGACTCTGATTGACGCCTGTGTACGCTTGCTGCCAGGTGTGTTGGGCAATGAGGAAAGCGCGCTTGAGGAAAGCCATTCCAACGGCTTGCTTGAGCACCCGCAATATACTCGCCCAGCTGAATGGGAAGGGCGCACGATCCCGCCAGTTCTGACATCTGGGGACCATGGGAAAGTTGCCAAATGGCGCAAAGAGATGAGTGAGAAGATCACGCAAGAACGCAGGCCAGATTTGTGGGAAAAGAAGGGCAAAGCGTAATTTGACTGCTGATTAATCTGTTACGATCTTTCTCATCGGCTGAAGACTCTTGATCCTGATCAATGCATCGTCATCGCGATGAGTGCTTAAGTTCTTCGGACAGTTCTTCAATTGGTAGGAAGTATTCGTTTTGACCGCTAAGCATGTTAATCACGACAAGCCCGCAACGCCTACATTGCGACGCTCACTAACCTTACCGCTCCTGACGCTGTATGGGCTTGGGGTTACGGTAGGTGCTGGCATCTACGTTCTGATCGGTTCGACAGTGGCCGAAGCTGGCGCTTACGCTTGGTTAGCGTTCTTATTGGCAGCTTTCGTCGTCGCATTCACAGCGTTTTCCTATGCCGAACTGGCCACCCGATACCCTGTCAGTGCTGGCGAAGCCGCCTATGTGGACGCAGGATTTGGTCGACCAGTGCTCGCAAGCATAGTCGGTGGATTCGTCGCATTATCCGGCATGGTGTCTGCCTCAGCAGTTGCCGTTGGCGCGTCCGGTTACCTTGGCGGGTTAACAGGCCTGTCGTCCCCCATTTTGATCGTCGCAATTGTTGCATCTATGGGGCTCATCGCTTGGTGGGGTATTAACCAATCCGTAAAGGTCGCCGCGGCGATCACGATGCTAGAGATCCTAGGCCTTGTTTTTGTCATCACTTGGGGATTTGGCATGTCCGAACGCACTGGGGTCTCAACGGCAGAACTAATCCCGCCGCTTCAAGGCACACATTGGGGTGGCATCGCCAGCGCGTCCCTTTTGGCGTTCTTTGCCTTTATCGGCTTCGAGGACATGGTGAATGTCGCCGAGGAAGTCGAAACGCCCCGCAGAACCATCCCTCGCGCAATCGTTTATACATTGCTCGTGGCGACGGTTCTTTATGTTCTGGTTGCCGTTTCGGTGTTGGTGGCTGTTCCGATTGAAACGCTGTCGGGATCAGATGAACCACTAACGCTTGTGTTCGTGAATGCACCACAGGTTGTTCAGACTGGTTTTGCCGCCGTGGCAGTTGTTGCCACGGTCAATGGCGTGCTGATCCAAATGATCATGGCCTCTCGCGTGATTTACGGGATGGCTCAACGTAAACGTTTCCCTGCGGTTTTCGCCATTCTTTCCCCACGGACACAAACGCCGACAGTCGCAACAGCTTTTGTGGCCGCTTGCATCATGGGATTGAGCTTATTCCTACCCATTGAACGTCTCGCTGGATGGACATCCCAGATCGTCCTCGCGGTATTTGTTTGCGTGAACTTGTCCTTGATCGCAATCAAGCGGCGGACAGCCACGACTGGCGATTACTATCGCGTACCAATTGCGGTGCCAATTTTAGGTATTCTGACCAGTATTGCGTTGTTTGTAAGTACGATCATGTAGCGATCGGGCGTACTGTATGAGTGAAACTAAATCCGTGTTGGCTTGCGACGGGTCCAAATGGCGATACCGACGCCGATGACAAAACACAAAGAACCCATCAAACTGAATATCGTTCCCATAAATGCGCTGGATTTCATCATTCCAACACTGCGCAACTCGCCTGTTTCCCAATTGGCGCGCCCTTCAACCACATCGCCCTCTGTGTGCGGTTTGGGGCTTACCCAAATGCTGGGAACGTATTCGACAAGCTGCCCATCGGGGCTGCGGGACTGAAACGTAGGTTGATAGACAAAACCGTCATCACTGCGCTTACGATCCATAAGGACGACGGTTAGCTCGGCCTCAACAGACGCCTTGGTGAACTGTTGCCCAGAATAGATAAAAAACATCCCCACAATAAAAAAGATCCCGCCAACTAAGGTGAAAACTAGCGGGGTAACGGCGCGCGCAACTTTGGAAGACCCTTTTTCTTTTTTTGGGCGGCGCATTTTAAACCGGAATTTCTTTGGCGTTTCAGAATTTAGGAACATGAACCCACACTTTCGCCGCTAATTTTATACTGTGTCTGTGCTATTGCATCTGCCAGTAGACAAACAAAAACGCAAATACGGCGCAAACCCCAATCCCTCTTGCCCCAAACGCCCCTTAGCCCTATACGGCCCAAGTGCGTGACCCAACTGAGTCGCAGCACCTTTTTGGTATGGCCGCGACCTCTTCACCGCGAACCCGCCAAAATGCAAAGCAAGGCCGTTAATACCTTTGGTGGGCAACACGATTGACCCGATGAAGACCAAAGCTCTGGCAGCCCTCACATCCGCGGAAAAACCGCGTGACTATAAGGAGTGGATCATGAACCTGATCGCACAAATCGAGGCGGAACAAATCGCCGAACTGGGCAAAGACATCCCAGACTTCAAAGCCGGCGACACTGTTCGCGTAGGCTTCCGCGTGACCGAGGGTACACGTACCCGTGTGCAGAACTACGAAGGTGTCTGCATCGCACGCAAAAACGGTAAGGGCATCGCTGGCTCATTCACTGTTCGCAAAATTTCCTTTGGTGAAGGCGTGGAACGTGTGTTCCCACTGTACTCCACCAACATCGACTCCATCACAGTAGTCCGCCGTGGCCGCGTTCGTCGCGCCAAGCTGTACTACCTTCGTGAGCGTCGCGGTAAGTCCGCACGTATCGTCGAGAAGACAAACTACCGCGCGCCTAAAAGCGCCGCACAAGCGTAAGGAAGATCGAGATGAGAAAAGACATTCACCCCGATTACCACGTCATCGACGTCAAAATGACAGATGGCACGGTTCACCAGATGAAATCCACTTGGGGCGCCGAAGGCGACCAGCTGGCATTGGACATCGACCCGACTGTGCACCCTGCATGGACCGGCGCAGGCGCACGCCTGATGGACACTGGTGGTCGTGTTTCCAAGTTCAAGAAAAAGTACGAAGGCCTGGGCTTCTAAAGCACCTAACCTTTTCGGAAAAGAATACGCCGCTCCTGTTTGGGGGCGGCGTTTTTCGTTTGGGCTTCAAGTTGGTGGTGGACCGAGCTGCTCAAGGTCATACAGCACTGCCATAAAGCGTTGCCCGTATTGCGTGATATTGTACTCTACCCGTGGTGGCACCTCAGAGTAGGTCGCCTTGCTGATAAGGCCGAATTCGACATTCCGGCGCAAGCAATCATTCAGAACTTTCGTCGTCAAACCGTCAACGGAACGCACCATTTCACCCGGGCGATTGATCCCCTGTGCCAACAGATCAAAAACAGTCAGCGACCATTTACACCCACATATTTTGTGTACGATTTCTGCAGACGCTGGCGGCGTCACGCGAGTGGTGATTTTCTTTATGTGCGCGTTCAACATCTTGTACCTTTTTGTGCCTACCTGTCGACTTGGTGCCTACTTATGCCGGCTGGTTTCCCTACGTATTTATGACTTCCAACGAAAACAAACAATGGAAGACGACTATGACACAGCATGCACTCATCACTGGCGGATCCAGCGGCATGGGCCTTGCGACAGCTAAACGGTTGATCGCAAAAGGCATCCCCACAACAGTAATTGGTCGCGATGCAGCGACCTTAGCACAAGCCGCGAAAGAAACGGGTGTGGCCACATTTCAGGCTGATCTTTCAACACAAGAAGGCATTGATGCGGTTAACGATCACATCGCAACCTTGCCATTGACCCATTTCGTCAACGCTGCGGGTTACTTCAATCCCAAGCCGTTCCTCGATCATTCAGGCGATGACTATGACATCTACATGAACCTCAATCGTTCTGGGTTTTTCGTATCTCAAGCTGCCGCGCGCCAGATGGTGAAACAAGGGGGCGGCGCGATTGTTCACATCGGTTCCATGTGGGCACACCAAGCGATCGCAGCGACCCCATCTTCGGCCTATTCCATGGCCAAAGCGGGGGTTCACGCACTGACACAACACATGGCAATGGAGCTTGGTAGCCACAACATCCGCGTCAATGCCGTTGCCCCTGCGGTGGTACGTACACCCATCTACCGCAATTTCGTGCCCGATGATGTGATGGACGAAACATTGGCAAGCTTTGACGGCTTCCACCCAATTGGCCGTATTGGCGAGCCAGATGACGTCGCTAAGGTGGCTGAATTCCTGCTCAATGCCGACGCTGATTGGGTAACTGGTGCAGTTTGGGATGTCGACGGCGGCGTCATGGCTGGCCGTAACTAACAAAAAGAAACCGCCGCCCCGGTAGGTGCGGCGGTTTCAAATTCAAAGGTCTAGGTTTTAAGCCCCAACAACCATCACAAGCACCCAAAAGATCGAGGCAGACAACAGCGCCGCAGCTGGGACCGTGATGATCCAAGCTGCGATGATCGTCATGAAGTGCGAACGGCGCACCAATTTGCGGCGGCGGCGTTCCTCAACCGAATAGGCTGGCTTGTCGGGCATTGCGACGCGTGCTTTGCGCAGACGGCGTTCTGCGTCCCATTCACGGAAGAAACCAACACCAAACACACCACCAACTGCGATATGCGTTGAGCTAACTGGCAGGCCGAGCCATGAGGCCACAATCACCGTGATCGCCGCTGAAAGGGCTACACAGTAAGCGCGCATCGGGTTCAGCTTGGTGATCTGGCTACCGACCATGCGGATCAGCTTTGGTCCAAACAAGAACAAACCAAATGAGATACCGAACGCACCAATCACCATCACCCAGAACGGGATGGAGAAGCTGTGCGTGAAGTCACCGGATTGGGAAACCTGAACGATTGCCGCCAAAGGTCCAACAGCATTGGCAACATCGTTCGCGCCGTGCGCAAAGGACAGCAGTGCGGCGGAGACAACCAATGGAATACCGAACAGAACTTTGAGGGACTTGTTGCGGTTCTCAAGGCCTTCGGACTGTTTCTTGATCACTGGGATCATCACCAGCCAAACCAAGATCGCAACCGCGAGGCCAATCAGCAGCGCCGTTGGCATGTCGATTTTGATGATCTTCTTGAGGCCCTTGAGCGCAAGGTATGCGCCAAACGCACCCGCCATAATACCAACCAAGACAGGCACCCAACGACGGGCGGCAGCGATTTTGTCATCGCGGTAGATAATCCGTGACTTAATGACGAAAAGGAAGAACGCGGCAATCGCACCACCCAAAACCGGCGAAATGACCCACGACGCAGCAATCGCGCCCATTGTGTCCCAACTTACAGCAGCAAAGCCTGCCGCCGCGATACCAGCCCCCATTACACCACCAACAACAGAGTGCGTCGTGGAAACAGGCGCGCCAACGAAAGTCGCAAGGTTAACCCACAGGGCAGCCGATAAAAGCGCAGCCATCATCGCCCAAATGAACGTCTCGGGCGTGCCCATGCTTTCAGGCGCGATAATTCCTTTGGCGATGGTCGAAACGACATCCCCGCCTGCAATCAACGCACCGGCACTTTCAAACACCACGGCAATCGCGATGGCACCGCCCATGGTCAGCGCATTTGCACCAACCGCTGGACCCATATTGTTAGCCACATCGTTCGCACCGATGTTGAGAGCCATGTAAGCCCCCAGACAGGTCGCAATGATCACGATCATGGAATTGCTGGTTTGCCCAAAGAACAACGCAGCAGCTAAGCCTGCGAGTACGATAAACAGAAGTGAAATACCTGGTCCAACCAACGGGCGTGCAACATATTGCGTCGCTACTTCAAGTCGAGAAAACCGCGCTAAATCACGATCCAGAGTTTCTAGATGGCGTAGATCGCCGTTGTTGTTGTCAGTCATGGTGCCCCCCGTGAATATGAGGGCACAATTGACTCTAACAACGCATCAAATCAATGCTTTTACCGTCCGAATGACCAAAAAATGGTCAATTAGATAGCAGAGCCATTCAAAATGGATTTCAACTCGGGCTCATCCACCAAATTGGCGGCTTCCGAGGGGCTGACCCAACGCCGCTCACGCTGGCCTGCTTCTGGAAAGTCGTTTTCAAGCGCATTTACCGAAACAGAGTAAACCAAAGTCTCAATCGGGACCGGGAGGCCGCTGCCCATAGTTTTGTCGTAGTCATAACTGCCGATAGGTTCAGGTTCGGCGGTCGCGTCTTTTACGCCCGCTTCTTCCCAAGCTTCTTGCAATGCAGCCTGCGATGACGCGAGGCCACGGATGGGCCAGCCTTTAGGAATGATCCAGCGTCCGGTTCCACGGCTCGTGACCAAAAGAACCTCTTTGTCATCACCAACGCCACGTGTGCAAAGCGCCGCGACTTGCAGTCCTTTTGGGCGACGAAACATCGGCGCGACAAAGTCACGTAAAACGCGGTTGATAGCGGAATTCATTCGGGCACTGCCATTTTTTCTTATTATCTTTGGACACTTACATAAGGGTAAGTGCCCAAAAATGCAACTTAGGCCTTAATTTATGATGAAGCCTTGTTCGGTTTACGACGGCGATTGCCACCGCCACCACCGGGCTTACCACCACCCGGACGGCCACCACCGCCGCCGCCAGGACGACCGCCACCAGGCTTACCGCCACGGCCACCGCCACCTCCGAAACGACGACCACCGCCGCCTCCGCCCCGCTTGGGTTTGGCTTCTTCTTCGTCCTTGGCCCATGGGCGACCACCCGCAACGGGAATGTCAGCCTTCATGGCCTTTTGGATATCGCGCAGTTCGCCCATTTCGTCAGGCGCACAGAACGCAACGGCCATACCTTCAGCACCTGCACGGGCTGTACGACCAATACGGTGGACATAGTTTTCAGGCACGTTCGGCAGATCGTAGTTATAGACGTGCTTCACCTCTGGAATATCCAATCCACGGGCAGCCACGTCTGTCGCCACTAGAATTTTCACCTTACCAGCTTTAAAGTCCGTGATCGCGCGGTCCCGCTGGCCTTGGGATTTGTTGCCGTGGATGGATGCAGACGCGAAGCCCTTGTTCGTCAGCAGCTTATGCAGCTTTTCGGACCCGTGTTTGGTGCGGCCAAAGACAATCGCGCGCTCATCACGGTGCTTGTCGATCAGCTCCAACAACAGGTCTGTTTTTGCGGCTTTGGCAACGAAGTGGACTGACTGTTCAATACGATCAACGGCTTTACCCGGTGCGTTCACTTGAACGCGGATCGGGTTCTCAAGGAACGCCCCTGCAAGTTCGCCCATCAGTTTCGGCATCGTCGCAGAGAACAGCATCGTCTGACGCGGCGTCGCCAAAAGCGGCGCGATTTGGCGCAGCGCGTGGATGAAGCCCATGTCGAGCATCTGGTCAGCTTCATCAAGTACGAGGAACTTTGTATCCCCTAAACGCACAGCGCGGCGCTCAAGCAGGTCGATCAAACGCCCCGGCGTGGCAACCAAAAGGTCAACGCCGCGTTCAAGCTTACGGATTTGGCCCGTAATACCGGCGCCGCCAACAACCAACATGGTCTTAAGGTGCGTACCTGTTGTGTAGGCCGCCAAGTTCTCTTGAATTTGTTTTGCCAATTCACGGGTCGGCGCAAGGATCAGCGCACGCGCTGTTTTGCCCTCGGGCTTACCTTGCTCTTTCAAAAGCATATCAATCATCGGCAGGCCAAAGGCGGCCGTTTTACCGCTGCCCGTTTGGGCAAGGCCCATGACGTCGCGGCCATTCATTGCATGTGGGATTGCCTGCGCCTGAATTGGCGTCGGGTCAGTGATGCCTTGGCTTTTCAGTTCAGCAATCAGTCGGGGCGCGAGGCCCAGCATATCAAAATCCATGTGTTTTCCTTGGATCGGGGCGAACGCTTAAGCGCCCGCAAAAATAATTCGCCCCAACCCGAACGGTTGAAACATCGCAAAAGGATGCGCCAAAAGCTGACGGTGGGCCGAATGCCCATGCCCGAGTTAAGTCGAGGCCCGCCGATCTGGCGTGGCACCCCTGCGTGATGGTGGGAACCTTAAGGAGATGCACTTTGCACAAACCTGCGCCTGCTCACGCGGCAGCCAGCATCATCCTTGAGGGGCAAATGGGGCTTTGCATGTCACAAGTCAATCCCTCTTTGCCTTGCGTCCGCCGCTGGGTATAGTTACGCCGACGCTCTGGACAACGATCCGGATCAGCAAAGGGGCAAGCGCAGTGGCACATATTATCGTCGTGGGGAACGAAAAGGGCGGGGCTGGTAAGTCCACCGTTTCGATGCACGTAGCAACAGCGCTGTCGCGCATGGGGCATAAGGTCGGCACGCTTGATCTGGATTTGCGCCAAAAAACGCTGGGCCGCTATGTGGAAAACCGCAAAAAATTCCTTGAAAAAGAAGGGCTGACACTGCCCACGCCGACTTATCATGACCTCCCCGAAGTTGATCCTGCGACGCTGAAAGACGGCGAAAACATCTTTGACCATCGCCTGTCGGTGGCTGTTGCTGGGCTTGAGCCGGACAATGATTTCATCCTGATCGACTGCCCGGGCAGCCACACACGGTTGTCACAGGTGGCGCATTCGCTTGCAGATACGCTGATTACACCGCTCAACGACAGCTTTATCGACTTTGACCTGCTGGCCCACATCGACGGCGATGCAGAAACGATCACCGGCCCATCCGTTTATTCGCAAATGGTCTGGAATGCGCGACAGCTTCGCGCGCAAGCTGGGTTCGAGCCGATTGATTGGATCGTCGTGCGCAACCGCATGGGTGCGCAAAACATGGTGAACAAACAAAAGATGGAAGCCGCGATTGAAAAGCTCTCGCGCCGCATCGGGTTCCGCACGGCCCCCGGCTTCAACGAACGGGTGATTTTCCGCGAGCTGTTCCCACGCGGTCTGACATTGCTGGACCTACGCGACATCGGCGTAAAAGGCCTGAACATCTCAAACGTCGCCGCACGTCAAGAACTGCGCGAGTTGATCAAATCGCTAAACCTGCCCGGTGTTAACGTAGATTTCTAATTGAGACCCATGCTGTCAAACCGTGCCGTTGTTTTGGGCCGCAATGCGCGGCGCACAATGAAGAACCAGCGCAGCGCGAACATGGCGACGAATAGACCAATCAACATACCGCCCAGCAAGATTTGAGCATCAACATCGCCAGCAATAGCCAGGAAGAACTTAGCGACGAACCATTCAGCAATCGGCGCGACATCAATGTCGGTCCAATGACGGTTCGGGTCCGCATCAGGGACGATTGCAGTGGCGGCGTTTTGTGCAACGGTCTCTTCGATTGACCGGGTTTCAAGGGCATTGGCTTCAGATGACTTCCCAATCAGGTCAGACACTGTCGCAGCGAGACCGAGAAAAAACAAACCGCCAACAATGCCAATCAGGACTTTGCGGATACCGAATTTAGAGCGCGCGGGTGTGACCGCAGGCGCGTTCAAGACCGGTTCTTCGTACCGTAACGGTTCGTGGCGTGTTGGTGCTGGTACGTAATCCTCTTCATCCACCAATCCGCTGCGCTGCTTCCACAAGGGAGCAGCTTTGCGCTGCGGCGCTGGGTCAAAGGCGACCGGATCAACATGCGACGCGGTATCGGGATCTTCGATTTCAGGCATATCTTCAGACTTTTGGGCGAACGCCAATTTCAACAGTGCGAGTAGCCCAAGCGCGCCAGCAATCTTGGAGAACACACCAAATATCGTAAACCCACCGAAATCTGCAGGTGCGAACGCGGCTTCGCGACCGTCGACATAGGGCCAGATCACGATCGGGTTCGCTGGCATTGCGATACCTTCTTGCACAAAGGCGTCCTCAACGTGGTCTTGCCATTTACCAGCGCCGCGGAGCGCACCGTTCAGGTTCAAAACCGGGCCCAGCGCGCCTTCATCCACGAGCCATGCTTTAACGGTTTCAGGCGTTAGCGTTTCGAAACTATCGTCTTTCGCTTGGAACAGTGCGTAGCCAAGAATTTCCTTGGTGTTGATGCTGCCCGCAGCAACAAGCGGGAACATCGCGACATAATCCGTTCTTGAGGATTCCTCGTACCAAAGATCGTAGGTCATTTCCCAAACAAGTTCGGATTGTAGCACGACTTCGTTCACACCATTCGCACCGGATGACGGTGTGGCATTCGCAATTTCAATGATGGCGGGTGGGCCAGCCGCAAGCGCAGCGGCGTTCTTCGCGTCAATCTGGTTAACGCGAAGTTGCAAAAGAATCCCAGATGCGAGGACCAGACTTGCGGCTATGCCAAGGCCAACCGGCCCGCGGCGCAATAGCCAGAATCCGGCTGCGAGAGCAAATGTAGCTGCGGTTCTGTTTCTTCGGAACATACTGACCCTCATGCGTTTGTTGAGAGTATTTTGCCGTCGATCTTTGGCAAGACTTAGGCACGTTTAGGTTGTTTTTTAGCTCTAGCCGCGTTGCAATTTCTCGATAATTGGGCAATCGGGTCGCGCATCCCCTGCACAGGACTGCACCAGATCAGCCAGTGTCGCACGCATATCCTGAAGACCCGCAATCTTTGCCTCAATCGCTACAAGATGTTCTTTGGCGATAGCACGCACATCGCCACTGGCGCGGTCCTGATCCTCCCACAATGCAAGCAGGTCACGACAATCATCGATCGAGAATCCAAGGCTACGTGCGCGGGCAAGGAACGTGAGTTTGTGCAGATGCGCGTCGCTGAAATCGCGATACCCGTTGGCAGCGCGATCAGGTGTCACCAGCCCTATGTCTTCGTAATAGCGTATAGTTTTGGGCGGCAGCCCAACACGTGTGCTTGCGTCTTTAATGTTCATTGGATGGCCTCCAGTTCGGCTACTTTTACCCAACGAAGACGCAACGCATTGGTCACGACCAAAACGCTAGACGCTGCCATCGCAAGCGCGGCGAGTTGCGGCGACAGCAACCCTAATGCCGCAACCGGAATTAGGATGATGTTATAGCCAAAGGCCCATCCAAGGTTTTGCCAGATATTGCGCAAGGTGCGGCGGCTCACTTCAATTGCACGTGCAACACCGGCAGGGTTGCCTGACACCAACACCACGTCTGCACTTTCAACGGCGACATCAGTGCCGGTACCCATCGCAATGCCGACGTCAGCGGTGGCAAGTGCAGGGGCATCGTTTATCCCATCCCCAACGAACGCCACCTTTCGACCACCCGATTGCAGTTGTTTGACTGCCTCTGCTTTTCCATCAGGCAACACACCAGCGAGCACTTGTTCAATTCCCAAAGCCTTCCCCAAAGCCCCCGCAGCGTCTTTGGTATCACCTGAAATCATCACCACCACCAGCCCGCGTGCTTTCAGCGCTTGAACCGTGGCTTTGGCTGTTGGCTTTGGCGTATCAGACAAGCCAATCGTTCCCGCGAACTTTCCATCAATCGCAACCATGACGGGGGTCTGGCCCGCTGGAATTTCCGGCTGCACTTTAACGCCTTCCCAAGCCATCATCGCCGCATTGCCGATGACGATGCGGCGGCCTTCGACTGTGCCTTGCAGGCCGTGGCCGGGAATAGTTTCTACATCTGTCGCGACGGGCAAATGGCGACCAGCAAGCGCGACGATCGCGTTCGCCAATGGATGGTCAGACGCGGCCTCAACAGCGGCAACCGCTGCAAGGTCCTGCGAACGCAACGTATTGGTCACTACGACAGGCGCACCAGCGGTAAGCGTTCCTGTCTTATCAAACGCAACGACATCGACACCTTGCAGGGCCTGCAAGGCATCCCCGCGTCGAAACAAAACACCCAGTTCAGCAGCGCGTCCCGTGCCGACCATGATTGACGTGGGCGTTGCCAATCCCATGGCGCAAGGACACGCAATAATCAGAACCGAAACACCGGCAACCAGCGCCAGCGGTAAGGACCCAAACACCAACCAAAGCAGAACGGTAAGCGTGGCAACCGCGATAACCGCAGGTACGAACCAAAGGGTTATCTTGTTCACGAGGTCTTGCACTGGCAAACGTGCCCCCTGCGCTTCGGCAACCATCGTAATGATCCGTGCGAGCAAGGTTTCTGATCCTACAGAACGCGCTTCTAACACCAGTGATGAGGTCCCGTTAATCGTGCCAGCAACCAGCTCATTGCCGACCCCTTTTTCAACGGGCATTGGCTCTCCGGAAATCATGCTTTCGTCGACGTAACCAGTGCCACGCGTTAACACACCATCCACAGGTATTCGCGTGCCTGCAGCCAAATGGACAATGTCACCGACGACAACTTTGTCGAGTGGGAGCGAAATCACTTCACCCTCTCTCTCGACATTTGCGGTGTCAGGGCGCAACCCGATCAACCGCTTAATCGCGGCGCCTGTGCGACCCTTCGCGCGTGCCTCAAGGTAGCGGCCCAGCAGGATGAGCGTCACGATCACCGCCGCCGCTTCGAAATAGACCGCAATACTTCCGTCGGGCAACCATTGGGGACGAAACGTTGCAACAGTGGAATAGCCCCACGCCGCGCTCGCCCCCAAAACCACGAGCGAATTCATGTCCGGCGCACCACGTAACAACGCAGGGACACCTTTGGTGAAAAACCCACGGCCTGGCCCGATCAACACAACTGTCGCTAAGAAAAACTGAATGAGCCAACTGTCCTGCATCCCAATCACTTGTGCAATAAAATGATGCACGGACGGGAAAACATGCCCGCCCATCTCGACAACAAATATCGGCAGGGTCAACGCAGCAGCTATTAGAGTTGAACGCAGCAAGGCTGGCGCTTCATCTTCGCGTTCTAGTGCCACGCCGTCCGCCTTCATAGGGCTTGCAGGGTAACCTGCCTTTGCCGAAGCCGTGGCAATCAAATCTTCCAACCCAGCGACACCCTCAACTGTGGCCGTGCGATCTGCAAAATTGATGTATGCCGAGGTTACGCCCGCAACCCCTGCCATCGCCTTTTGCGCGCGCGCAGCACAGCCACCACAGGTCATTTCATCTACATCGAAGCGATAATTGGTCATAACGACTCCCCTTGTCACCACCTACATAAACCTTCCAGTAACGGTAAGGTCAAAACATTTCTCACTTCAATCTGGCCCTACATTGCCGCCTTTACTGGACCTATTCGTGTACCCCCAAAATCTAAATAGTAAGGCAACGCACCCAGAGTGCACCCCTGATTCCATGCGGAGGACTTGTGATGGACGGAATGACGACGAACGACCTGAGCCATGTAGTTGACGCTGATCGCGCCCATGTCTGGCATCACCTCAGCCAGCACACGCAGTATATGAATGAAGACCTCAGCGCGCAGGTTGACCCGCGTATCATCGTTGAGGGCAAAGGCATGCGCGTCTGGGACCAGCATGGCAAAGAACACATCGACGCTGTGTCCGGCGGTGTTTGGACCGTTAACGTAGGCTATGGGCGTGAAAGCATTGCCAATGCAGTGCGCGACCAGATTTTGAAAATGAACTTCTTTGGCGGCACCGTTGGGTCCATTCCTGGTGCGTTGTTCGCAGAAAAGCTGATTTCCAAAATGCCCGGAATGACACGGGTTTATTACGCAAACTCCGGTTCTGAGGCCAACGAGAAGGGTTTCAAAATCGTTCGCCAAATCGCGCACAAACGCTACGGCGGCAAGAAGCATAAGATCCTATATCGCGACCGCGACTACCACGGCTCGACCATCGCTAGCATGTCTGCGGGCGGGCAGGATGAGCGGAACGCACAGTACGGTCCATTCACCCCCGGATTTGTACGCGTGCCGCACTGCATGGAGTACCGCAAGCACGAACAGGCCGGCGCACCAGACGAAAACTACGGTGTTTGGGCCGCTAACCAGATCGAAGAAGTGATCCTGCGCGAAGGTGCAGACACTGTCGGCGCGCTTTGCCTTGAACCTGTGACAGCAGGTGGTGGCGTGATTACTCCACCCGAAGGTTACTGGGAACGCGTTCAGGAAATCTGCAAGAAGTACGACATCCTTCTTCACATCGACGAAGTCGTTTGTGGTGTAGGCCGTACGGGGGCTTGGTTCGGCTACCAGAACTACGGCATCAAGCCCGACATCGTGACGATGGCCAAAGGCGTGGCGTCTGGTTACGCGGCAATTTCATGCTGTGTGACGACTGAGGCGGTGTTTGACATGTTCAAAGACGACTCCTCTGATCCGCTGAACTACTTCCGCGATATCTCAACGTTTGGTGGCTGCACGGCAGGCCCTGCAGCGGCGCTTGAGAACATGAAGATCATCGAAAACGAAGATCTTTTGGCAAACACACTTGTTATGGGGGACCGTATGGTCGCCAACCTGCAAGCGCTGGCCGAGAAGTTTCCACAAATTGGTGATGTGCGTGGCAAAGGATTGTTCGTTGGGGCGGAGTTGGTCACGGATCGCACCACCAAAGAACCGATGCCTGAAAACCTTGTTGGGGCAGTTGTCGCAGACTGTAACAAGAACGGTGTGATCATCGGGGCGACGAACCGCTCTGTTCCAGGCAAGAATAACACGCTGTGCTTCTCGCCTGCATTGATCGCGACGGCAGACGACATTGACGAGATCACCGATGCAGTTAGCGCCGCATTAGGGCGAGTTTTCGCCTAAGTCGGCTAAACGAAACATTCTCAGTAACTTAGGGCGGGTTCAGGGATGGACCCGCCCTATTCATTCGGGGCATGGTGCGGCGAAATTCATAACCAAAGGCTAGTACCATGCTTCGTTCGTTTTTGATCCTCATTACCTTCATCATTGCATTGCCCGCATATGCGCAAGACTCCTGCGAATACGCTAACGACAACGAGTGCGACGAAGAACGTTACGGCGGACAAGGGTACTGTGAAACAGGTACTGACACCACGGATTGCACATTGTTGAGCGCCGGCATCAACGAAGACAGCTGCGCCTTTGCGGAAGACGGTGAATGTGACGAATACCGCTATAACGGTAGTGGCGCGTGTCAGGACGGATCTGACCTGACCGACTGCACAGCGTGGCAGGTTGACCGCGAAACAAACTTCATCGAACGCGCACAGGCGCTGGGCTATAACGAAGTTGCGATCAACGCACTGGGCGACAACACATGTCGTTGGTCTTACGACGAAGAATGCGACGACCCATCGTTGGGTGGCACTGGCGCATGTGAGGTGGGCACCGACGCAATGGATTGCATCGCGGCGAAACCAACCAACTAGTCACCACATCGTTGGCTAAAATCCCTTAGGGTCGGGTTCCGCACTGGACCCGACCCTTTGTTTTGCGCCAATGTAACGTCATTGATTTCAAGACAAAGGTTTTACAGATGCTTCGTTCACTCCTGATCCTACTGACGTTTGTCGTCGCCCTTCCCGCCTATGCGCAAGACACTTGCGAATACGCGAACGACAATGAATGCGACGAAGAGCGTTACGGCGGACAAGGGTATTGCGACGCAGGAAGCGATACGACGGACTGTACCTTGATGCGCGCTGGCATCGCGGATGACAGCTGCACATTCGCAAATGACAACGAATGTGACGAATACCGCTACAACGGCACAGGGTCTTGTCAGGACGGCTCCGACACCAGCGATTGCACGGCTTGGCAGGTTCAACGAGAGGCTGATTTTCTAGAGCGCGCGCGCGCCCTGGGCATTGCCGAACAAACCATCAATGAATTGGGCAACAACACCTGCCGTTGGAATAATGACAATGAATGTGACGATATTCTTTATGGCGGCACTGGGGCCTGTGATCCCGGAACCGACGCGACAGATTGCCTTGCCTCCGTCAGCACAAGTGCTGCGATTGAGCCTTTGGTCGGGGGCGACAATTCTTGCCCATTCGCCAATGACAACGAATGCGACGAGGCGCGCTATGGTGGCCAAGGATTCTGTGATGCGGGTACAGACACCAACGATTGTGCGGCAGGTGGCGATCTATTACGGACGCCGCTCGGCAATATAGGTGACAGCTGTGAATACGCGAACGACAGTGAATGTGACGAAGCGCGTTTCGGTGGCGGTGGCTACTGCGACGACGGCACCGACACATCTGATTGTCGCCAGTTGGCCGCGGGCTTGGATGATGACAGCTGCGATTGGGCAAACGACGGCGAATGCGATGAGATGCGCTACGGCGGTGGAGGTCAATGCGTTGATGGCTCGGACGCGACAGACTGCGACATGTACGGAACCTCGCCCGAGGCTTTAGCCCGTTTACTTTCCCTCGTCCCTTCGGATTTGCGTGCGCAACTCGGCGATGACAGTTGTCAGTATTCCAATGACGGTGAATGTGATGACGTGAACTTTGGCGGCACGATTTATTGTGACGTTGGCACGGATGCGACCGATTGCCGTGCGATGGCGCTTGGTGGCGAAGACAGCTGCCGTTGGGCCAACGACAACGAATGTGATGAACCCGGTATCGGCACCGACAACTGCACATCTGGTACCGATGTGACCGACTGCGCCGCCGTCGCTTACCTGCGCAATCGCACCGACACGTGTAACTCAGCGTTTGATGGTATCTGCAACGAAGCCTCCGGTGGCGATGGCACATGCGAAGCATTCTCTGACACCGCCGATTGCCTTGGCCGTTCACGCCCTGCAGGTCTTGAGAACCATTTCTTTGGCCGCGACGACCGCTTCTTGGTTGATGCAACGCAGGCGCCATGGCGTTCGATCGGATCGCTAGAACTGCAAGACGGCTCTTGCACGGGTACGTTGGTTGGCCCGTCGCTTGTCTTGACTGCGGCGCACTGCGTTACGGATACGGGCAATGAAACCAACACGCCTGTTATGTTTCGTGCAGGTCTTTCACTGGGTAATTCAGTAGGCGAGGCCAAAGTGACTGCAGCGGTCTTTGACCCGAACTATACACCCGACACGCAAGAGGCTGGCGGCGGAAATGGTCACGACTGGGCGCTGGTTGTTCTAGATCGCAACCTTGGTGACGAAATCGGTTACTTAAATGTACATGAGCTTACTGCAACCGACATCAGTCAGATCGGGCGATCTGGACTGTTGGTCAATCAAGCTGGCTATTCATGGGATACGGGCGACAACCTGTCGGGCAACCAAGGCTGTCGTGTTGTTGAAGCGTTTGAGGACAACTCAATCCTCCATGAATGTGACACGGCACAAGGCGACAGTGGCTCGCCGTTCTTGCTCAACGTTGATGGGGAGTGGAAAATCATCGCGGTAGACAGTCAGTTCTTCCGTTCTGATGAAGAAGACAAGTCCCCCTTCAGCCAAGCGAACCTCGCGGTCGATAGTCGCGCATTCGCAGCTGCTGTCGCGCAGCAGCAATAGCCTTACTCGAGTTAAGTCCAGTTTACTTTCACATAGGGCCAGTTAGTCTGGCCCTATGGCCCTACCCGTCGAAACCTTTTTCTTGCACCCCGATGCCGAAGGCACGTTGCAAACCCAAGTCCGCCAATTGGTCGCGGAAGGTATTCTCGCGGGGCGATTTCGCCCTGGTGAAAAACTGCCCTCATCGCGCAAGCTGGCCGCACACCTCGGCGTAAGTCGGATCACCATCACCCTCGCATTCACCGAACTTTTGGCAGATGACTATATCGTCGCGCAGGGACGGTCTGGCTATTTCGTTTCCGAGAACGCGCCCGAGCCACCTCAGTTTCCCGCCACCGCAAGCGAAGACAGCACCGTGGATTGGAGCCGTGCAATTGGCCAGCGTTTCACACCCACACAAGGGATCGCCAAACCAAGAGACTGGGCTCAATACCGATACCCGTTCGTTTACGGGCAAGCTGACCCGACATTATTTGATTCCGCGAATTGGCGTCTTTGCGCACTAGAAGCGCTGGGCAAGAAAGACTTTGATGCACTCACCGCGGATTACTACGACAGCGACGACCCAAAATTGCTCGACTTTATCGCGCGCCAAACCCTGCCGCGTCGGGGTATCCTCGCCAAGCCTGATGAGATTTTACTTACCCTAGGCGCGCAAAACGCACTGTGGTTAACGGCCCAAGTGTTGCTAACACAACGGCGCACCGCCGCCATTGAAGACCCATGTTATCCAGCGATGCGTGGAATTCTTGAGCAATCTCGCTGTCACCTTCATGCTATTCCCGTCGATAAGGATGGCCTTCCACCGGATAGCCTCCCTGCTGAAACCGATGTGGTATTCACCACACCGAGCCATCAATGCCCGACGGCTGCAACGATGCCGATGTCACGTCGCATGGCCCTTCTTGAGAAAGCGGAGAAGGATGATTTTCTGATCGTTGAGGACGACTACGAATTTGAGATGTCTTTTCTGACGCCGCCATCCCCTGCGCTAAAATCTCTCGATAAGAACGGGCGGGTTATTTACGTCGGCAGTTTTTCCAAATCGTTGTTCCCTGGTTTGCGACTTGGGTACTTGGTTGGCCCTGCACCGTTTATCCGCGAAGCCCGCGCACTCAGGGCATCTGTTTTACGCCATCCTCCGGGACATATCCAACGTACTGTGACGTATTTCCTATCACGCGGTCATTACGACGCCCTCGTTGGTCGAATGGGTCGCGCATTTCATGATCGACGCAAGATGATGGACAAAGCCGTTGAAGACACGGGCCTGACGGTCGCCGGCTCCGGTAGTTTTGGCGGTTCAGCCCTTTGGATGCGCGCGCCGAAACATATCGATACTCGCCATCTTGCACAGCGACTTTCCGAACAGGGCGTTTTGATCGAACCGGGTCATGCGTTTTTTAGTGGCGAAGATGCTCCAAAGAACTTTTACCGATTGGCCTACAGTTCGATCCCATCTAAGCGCATCGCTAACGGGATCGAAATCTTGGCGCGTACGCTTCGCAGTATGAGTTAGACGACTGGCATTCCACATCGTGTAGCCTTCGGGCTCGACAGCTAGATCACGAATGAGACTAATGGTCTTAATTTCAAACAAGTTGGTCCTAAGTGACAAAGTCAACTGGACCTAACAGGAAACGCACCAAAACCTTACATTCCGCACAAACTTGCTCCAAAAGGGATTCCCAAATGAAGATGACGACCGAAGAGGCCTTCGTAAAAACGCTCCAGATGCACGGCATCGACAATGCTTTCGGGATTATTGGTTCTGCCATGATGCCAATCTCTGATATTTTCCCTGATGCAGGCATCACATTCTGGGATTGTGCACACGAAACATCTGGCGGCATGATGGCGGACGGTTTTACCCGCGCGACAGGCAAGATGTCCATGATGATCGCGCAGAACGGCCCCGGCATTACGAACTTCGTGACCGCTGTGAAAACAGCCTATTGGAACCACACACCTGTTCTGTTGGTCACGCCGCAAGCCGCAAACAAAACAATCGGCCAAGGTGGGTTCCAAGAGATGGAACAGATGAACCTGTTCGCGGATTGTGTTGCCTACCAAGAAGAAGTGCGCGACCCGTCCCGCATCGCCGAAACACTGAACCGCGTGATCATGCAGGCCAAACGCGCCTCTGCCCCTGCGCAGATCAACGTTCCACGTGATTTCTGGACACAAGTGATCGACATCGAACTTCCAACAATCGTTAACTTCGAATTGCCACAAGGTGGAGAAGCAGCTGTGCAAGAAGCCGCAGACTTGCTGTCTTCCGCGAAATTCCCTGTCATCCTGAACGGTGCTGGCGCAATCCTGTCTGTTGGCGGCATCGAAGCGTCCCGCGTTTTGGCTGAAACGCTCGACGCGCCAGTTTGCGTTGGCTACCAACACAACGACGCTTTCCCGGGCAACCACCCACTTTACGCAGGTCCATTGGGCTACAACGGGTCCAAGGCGGGCATGGAGCTGATTTCGCAAGCCGACGTTGTTTTGTGCCTCGGCACACGTTTGAACCCGTTCTCAACCCTACCAGGCTATGGCATTGATTATTGGCCGACCGACGCGAAGATCATTCAGGTTGACCTGAACCCCGACCGCATAGGCCTGACCAAAAAGGTCACAGTTGGTATCGTGGGTGACGCAGCCAAAGTCGCTACAGCCATTTCGTCTAAGCTAGCCGATGGCGCTGGCGATGCGGGTCGTAAAGAGCGCAAAGAAAACATCGCGCAGACCAAATCTGCTTGGGCTCAAGAACTGACATCCATGACAGAAGAGCAGGACGATCCGGGAACAGACTGGAACGTGCGTGCACGTGCGGCTAAGCCAGATTGGATGGCACCACGCATGGCCTGGCGTGCCATTCAGGCGGCTTTGCCGACTGACGCGATCATTTCTTCTGACATTGGCAACAACTGTGCGATCGGTAACGCGTACCCATCCTTTGATGACAGCCGTAAGTATCTGGCACCCGGCCTGTTCGGCCCATGTGGTTACGGTCTTCCATCTATCGTAGGTGCGAAAATCGGTCAGCGCGATGTACCGGTTGTTGGTTTCGCTGGCGACGGCGCGTTCGGTATCTCTGTGAACGAACTCACTGCGATCGGCCGTGGCGAATGGCCTGCGATCACGCAGATCGTATTCCGCAATTACCAGTGGGGTGCTGAAAAGCGGAACTCGACACTGTGGTTCGACGACAACTTTGTTGGCACAGAGCTGGACGAAGGTGTATCCTACGCTGGCATCGCAAACGCATGTGGTCTGAAAGGCGTCGTTGCACGCACGCAGGACGAGCTAACCGCAGCACTGGCCCAAGCGATCAAGGATCAAATGGAAAACGGAATCACCACGCTGATCGAAGCGATGATCAACCAAGAGCTTGGCGATCCGTTCCGCCGTGACGCCATGAAGAAACCTGTCGAAGTTGCGGGTATTTCCATGGAAGACATGCGCGAACAGAAGCTTGCGTAACGCGCCCTGAAAGATAGGGTCGGGGCGAACATAATCATCCCGACCCGAATTCCGAGAAAGGCTCGTACATTCATGTCCGACTATCCGTTTCAATCCAAAACTGCCCCTGTCGCGCCTGCCCGTCTAATGACGCAAGCCCGCAGGATGCCCACGCCGCGTGTAGCACTGGTTAACGCTGGTGCCGTGACCCCGCTGGCAGGTATCCGCGAAGCCCAAGAAGCGGGTCTTGCCGATCCGATCTTAATCGGTGACGAGACCAAAATCCGCTCCGCCGCCGATGAAATCGGCTATGATATTTCCACCCTACGTTTGATCCACGCCCCTCATGCCGAAGCCGCTGTGAAAGCCGCTGAACTGGCCCGCAACGGAGAGGCAGACGCGATCATGAAAGGTCAGGTCCACACCTCGACGTTTCTAAAGGGATTGCTCCCATCCAAAGCTGGATTGCGCGACAAGGGTACCCGCTGCGGTCATGTGTTTCACATCACCGCCCCTGGTTCTGATCGACCGTTGCTTCTTACTGATGCGGCGCTGAATGTAGACCCCAGCGTCGAAACCCGTCAGGCCTGCTTGACGCACGCGGTGCATCTGGCGAAAACTCTTGGCAACGACCGCCCGAAGGCGGCGTTGCTAGCCCCGACCGAAGACCCAATTCCGTCGATCGCAAACACGATGGAATCCGCTGCAATCGCCACATGGGCACGCGACCATCTGCCAGATGCAGATGTGGCTGGGCCTATCGCAATGGATCTAATTCTGTCCAAAGATGCCGCCGCCGTCAAAGGCTACGACAGCCCCGTTGCTGGGGACGCCGACATTATCGTTTCGCCAAACATCACCACAGGCAACGCACTGTTTAAGCTAATGGTAATTGGCATGGGCTGTTGTGCAGGTGGCATAGTTATTGGGGCGAAAGTGCCAATCTTGCTGACGTCACGCAGCCAAAAGTCTCCCGCCCGCCTTGCGTCAGCTGCGTTAGGCGCAGTGCTGGCTGGGGCAGCCGTATGATCCTTGTTCTCAATACCGGTTCGTCGTCGATAAAAGCGGCGGTATTTGACGGCGAGATCGCCGAACAAGCTACGGCTACGCTTACAGGTCTGGGTAACAGCAACGGACGCGCCGTGCTTGAGGTCGGCGGCGTAAAGTCGGCTGTTGATGCCCCTGACCACGCCGCAGGTATCGGTGTTATGCTTGAAGCGCTTGGCGCACATCCATTCAGCGCCGTGGCGCACCGTGTTGTTCACGGCGGAACCGCCCTTGTTGCGCCGACAAAACTGGATGCCCATAAGATCAAAGTGATCGAGGCGAATGTGCCCCTCGCCCCGTTGCACAACCCACCTGCGTTGGCGGGTATTGCAGCTATCGCTTCCGCGCGCCCCGATCTACCACAGTACGCCAGTTTTGACACCGCGTTTCATGCGACCAACCCTGCGGTTGCGACAACATATGCGATCCCACAGGAAGACCGCGACCTTGGTCTGCGCCGCTACGGGTTTCACGGGTTGTCTTACGCATGGATGGTCAATCAATTTGGCGCAGCCTTGCCCGACCGTTTGTTAGCTTTCCACCTCGGCAATGGTGCGTCCCTGTGCGCGATCAAAGCAGGTAGATCCACTGCCAGTTCCATGGGGTATTCGCCTTTGGACGGGCTGACGATGGGAACGCGTTCTGGTGCGATTGATGGCATGGCTGTGCTGCGCATGGCGGAAATCCACGGCGCAGATGAAGCATCGCGTCGCTTGAATAAGGATTCTGGCCTAAAGGGATTAGGCGGCGCCAACGACATGCGCCTGCTGCTCGCGGCAGACACGGATGATGCGAAATTTGCGGTCGATCATTTTTGTTATTGGGCTGCGCGGCACGCTGGGTCTGCAGTTGTTGCGATGGGCGGTGTTGATGCTGTCGCGTTTACGGGCGGGATCGGCGAGAACTCGGCCGAAATCCGTACACGTATCATGGCGCATCTGAAATTCCTTGGTGAAGTCCCTGTGCATGTGATCAAGGCGGACGAAGAACGCCAAATCGCACTGGATGCGACCAATTTGGGTGCCGCATGATGGACTGGATTCTAGAGGCAACAGAACTATCCCAAGACGAGTTCTTGATTTTGGCTGGCCTCACGTTGCTTGCTGGCATCGTGCGCGGGTTTTCCGGATTTGCACTTTCCGCAATGGTTATGGCAACAGCGGTTGTCATCCTGCCACCAATTGAGCTGATACCGATGCTGTGGTGGTTGGAAATGTCCGCGTCCGTGTTGATGTTAAAAAACGGCTGGGCTGAAGCAGACCGCCCGATGACTTACGGTCTTGTTATTGCAGCCTTGATCGGCTGGCCGATTGGTCTTTGGCTGACGCTATCCTTGCCGGTTGAAACCTCAAAAGCCCTCGCATTAAGCGTGATCGTTGTATTGGCGATAAGCCAACTGGCGAATTTAAAGCTGACATTTTTGGCAAGCAAAGCGGGTCTTTACGGGACAGGTATTATCGCAGGGATCGTGTCCGGCGTTGCCCATGTCGGTGGCATGGTTGTTGCCTTCTATGTGTTGGCTGCCAACCAACCTGCACGCGTCATGCGTGCATCTCTTGTTCTTTACCTTTTCCTAGGCTCGGCGTCGTCCATGCTTGTGCTTTTGCTATTCGGGGTGATGGATTTTTCCGGTGTTTCACGCGGTTTAGTTTTCGCACTGCCAACAATGTTTGGCGTTCTGTTAGGCCAACAGCTCTTTACCGAACGGCTTGCGCCTTACTACCGCCCATTCTGTTTAACCCTGCTTATTGGCCTTGCCCTGCTTGGCCTGATCCGAACCCAACTCGCATAAAAATGCGCCGCGACCCATTGCAAAACTGCTCACAAACGTGGAATTGATCCATGATTGATGCACTCCGGAGAAGACCACTATGAAAGATCAACCTGATCTGAACCTTTCGCCCGACGTCTCCGACGAGGTCCGCAAGACCACTTGCTACATGTGCGCTTGCCGTTGCGGGATCAACGTCCATATGAAGGACGGAAAGGTCGCCTACATAGAGGGCAACAAGGACCATCCGGTGAACCAAGGCGTGCTTTGCGCCAAGGGTTCTGCTGGCATCATGCAGGTCAACGCACCTTCGCGATTGAAAGCCCCACTGAAACGCGTTGGCCCGCGCGGATCGGGTGAGTTCGAAGAAATTTCATGGGAAGAGGCGCTAACAATCGCAACGGATTGGCTAACGCCCGTGCGCGAAGAAGACCCATCCAAACTCGCGTTCTTTACGGGTCGTGATCAGTCCCAATCTTTCACGTCGCTTTGGGCGCAAGGGTTTGGCACACCGAACTACGCTGCACATGGCGGGTTTTGTTCCGTCAACATGGCCGCCGCTGGCATCTACACAATGGGCGGTGCGTTTTGGGAATTTGGCCAACCTGACTGGGACCATACCAAAATGTTCGTGCTGTTCGGCGTCGCAGAGGACCACGACTCTAACCCGATCAAAATGGGCATTGGCAAAATCAAAGAACGCGGCGCGCGCATGGTTGGCGTCAACCCGATCCGTACGGGCTACAACGCCGTGGCGGATGACTGGTTCGGCATCACACCCGGAACAGATGGCCTGCTGATCATGGCGCTGATCCATGAGCTGTTTAAGGCTGGTAAGCTAGACCTCGACTACCTCGCGCGGTTCACCAACGCGTCTTGCATCGTCAACGAAGATCCAAGCAGCGACGAAAACGGTTTGCTGCTGCGCGACGATGAAGGCCAGCCCCAAGTTATCGACCGCAACACTGGCAACCTCGCACCATGGAACGGCCAAGGCGTTGAGCCAGATCTTGGAACAACATACCGCCACGCTGGTGTCACCCATCGCCCGGTCTTCCATTTGATGGCGGATCGCTTCCTAGACCCCAAATACGCACCAGATGAAGTTGCCGAAGCAACAGGCATTTCCGCGGATCGCATCAAGCAACTGGCAGCAGACATGGCCCATGTTGCGTTTGACGAAGCGATTGAGCTTGATCGTCCGTGGACAGATTTCCGCGGAAAAAAACACGCCAAGATGATTGGCCGCCCTGTTTCAATGCACTCTATGCGCGGTATTTCGGCGCACTCGAACGGATTCCAAACCTGCCGTGCCCTGCACACGCTACAAATCATCCTTGGCGCGGTTGAAACACCCGGCGGCATGCGTTTCAAGCCACCCTACCCTAAGCCCGCAACAGCGCACCCCAAACCACATGGCAAGGTTACACCAGGTGGCGCATTGAATGGTCCACACCTTGGGTATCCACATGGTCCCGAAGACCTGATGCTTAAGGACGATGGCAGCGCCATTCGCATCGACAAAGCATTCACATGGGAAAACCCGCTGTCTGCCCACGGCATGATGCACATGGTAATTTCTAACGCCCATGCGGGCGACCCGTACAAGATCGACACGCTGTTCATGTATATGGCGAACATGTCTTGGAACTCGTCGATGAATTCGACGGGCGTGATGGAGATGCTGACGGACACAGATGAGGACGACGAATACGTCATTCCGCGTATCATCTATTCGGACGCCTATTCCTCAGAAATGGTAGCCTTCGCTGACCTGATCTTGCCCGACACAACATACCTTGAACGCCACGATTGTATTTCCCTTCTGGATCGCCCGATCTGCGAGGCCGATGCCGTCGCCGATGCCATTCGTTGGCCCGTTGTGGAACCCGACCGCGATGTGCGTGGTTTCCAGTCCGTGCTTTGTGAACTTGGTGCGCGTCTGAACTTGCCCGGTTTCGTAAACGAAGACGGGTCGCAAAAGTACGAAGACTACGCCGACTACATCACCAACCACATTCGCCGTCCGGGTATTGGCCCGCTGGCAGGCTGGCGCATGGGTGAAAAAGGTACGCAAGACGGGCGCGGCGAGCCTAACGAAGGCCAGCTCGATAGCTACATCAACAACGGCGGTTTCTGGCATGCAGAGGTGCCGAAGAACGCAGCCTATTACAAGCCATTCAACATGGGCTATCAGGATTGGGCCGTGGAAATGGGCTTCTTCGATTCCGTCCAGCCCTACATCTTTACACCCTACGTCGAACCCCTGCGCCGCATGCAGCTTGCCGCCGAAGGCCATGGCCGCGTGCAGCCACCGGATCATTTGCGCCAACAGGTCAAAGACACGATGGACCCGCTGCCGATTTGGTATGCGCCCCTGTCGGATGACCGTATCGACACCGATGAATTTAACGTCCACGCTCTAACCCAACGCCCAATGGCGATGTATCATTCATGGGGTTCACAAAACGCTTGGCTGCGCCAACTGCATGGCCGCAACCCGCTTTATGTGCCGACAAAGATTTGGGAACAGCACGGGTTTGTGGAAGGCAGTTGGGCCAAGGTTACGTCCCCGTCCGGCGTCATCACTGTTCCTGTCATGCACATGGCGGCGCTCAACGAAAACACAGTCTGGACATGGAACGCCATCGGCAAACGCAAAGGTGCTTGGGCGTTGGATGAAAAGGCACCTGAGGCGACCGAGGGTTTCTTACTTAACCACCTGATCCACGAGCTATTGCCAGAACAAGCGGACGGCATGCGCTGGTCCAACTCCGACCCCGTCACAGGCCAAGCCGCGTGGTTTGACCTGCGCGTCAAAATCGAAAAGGTCGCAGCCCCAGCCGAGGCACAACCCGTGACGCCGCCGCAAAAAGCACCCGTCCCTAAAGGCCCGTCTAAACTGGCATGGAAGGTTGGAAAATGACCCGTACCCTGCTCCTCATCTTCGCCTTCCTCGCCCTGATGATTGGCTCGTTCGTATGGTTCGTCATCACATGGGACGCTAGCAAAGAAGAACCTGTCAGCGCGATCCGACCCATTCAAATAGGGGCCACCACATGACCACACTCCCTACCTCAACGGACCGTAAACTCGGCCTCGTGATTGACCTTGATACCTGCGTCGGCTGCCACGCTTGCGTGATCTCCTGCAAAGGCTGGAACACGGAAAACTACGGCGCACCACTGTCGGACCAAGATCCATACGGCGAAGACCCGACGGGTACGTTCCTCAACCGCGTTCATTCCTACGAAATCCAACCCAAGGAAGCGCCAGCACAGCTGATCCACTTCCCGAAGTCCTGCCTGCACTGCGAAGACGCGCCTTGCGTTACAGTGTGCCCAACTGGGGCCAGCTACAAGCGCGTTGAAGACGGGATTGTTCTGGTCAACGAACAAGACTGTATCGGTTGTGGCCTCTGCGCTTGGGCTTGTCCTTATGGCGCACGCGAAATGGACCAAGAAGAGAAGGTCATGAAAAAATGTACCCTCTGCGTGGATCGTATCTATAACGAGAACCTGCCCGAAGAAGACCGCGAACCAGCCTGCGTGCGCACCTGCCCCGCTGGCGCGCGCCACTTTGGGGACTTCGCCGACCCGGATAGCAACGTATCTATTCTAACGGCCGAGCGCGGAGGAATGGATTTGATGCCAGAGATGGGAACAAAACCCGTCAACAAGTACCTCCCTCCACGACCTAAGGACCGCGACCGCTCTGAGGATGTCGACATTCTTGCGCCGTTCCTTGAACCTGTCGCGACGGAGACCACTGGTTTCCTTGGATGGCTCGACAAGGCACTCGACGCCATGCCCGGCTCCTCAAAAGGGGATAAGAACTAATGCATCCTGCACCGTCAGTTATTCTATTCTCCACGCTTTCCGGCCTCGGCTTTGGCCTGTTGGCCTTTCTTGGCTTCGGCATGCCGTCCCCAACAGGATTCATGGCGTTCATCTGGTTTACAATCGCCTACCTGCTTGCTGTCGGTGGGCTTATTGCGTCCACCTTCCACCTTGGTCACCCAGAACGGGCGTTGAAGGCCTTCAAACAATGGCGTTCCAGCTGGCTGTCACGTGAAGGAATTTGTGCTGTCGCGGCTCTGTTGGTTATGGCGCTTTATGGTGCTGGCGCGGTGTTCCTTGATACAAACTGGACGTTCATCGGCGTTATCGGCGCAATCTTGTCCATCGGAACCGTTTTCACCACGTCTATGATCTATGCCCAGATCAAAACCGTTCCGCGTTGGAACAACCTGACAACCCCATTGATGTTCCTGAGCATCTGCATCGCAGGCGGCGCGTTGCTTGCAGGGCAAGTCAGCCTAGCGACGCCGCTGCTGATCCTTGCTGGTGTCACGCAGATTGCACACTGGGTGTTTGGCGACAAAGCACTGTCCAATTCTGGAACGACTTTGGCGACGGCAACGGGCCTTGGTGCACGTGGCGAGGTTCGCGCATTTGAACCGCCGCACACAGGTACCAACTACCTTCTCAAGGAATTCATCTACGTGATCGCGCGCAAACATGCGCTCAAGCTGCGGGTCATCGCGATTGTCTTGATGGCGGTATTACCCGTTCTTCTGATCATCACCCACTCGCATATCCTCGCAGCGCTTGCGGTGCTTAGCCACCTCGTCGGCGTTTTCGCTGCGCGTTGGTTGTTCTTTGCAGAAGCTGAGCACGTGGTTGGGCTGTACTACGGTAAACGCTAATCGCGCCCCCAAACGCAAACGGGCCCCGCACAACGCGAGGCCCGTTTTAGTTCAAGCGAAGGGTTACGTGCGGATGCGTGCTTCTGTTTCTGCATCAAACAGGTAGACGCGCTTGTCCTCAAACGTCAGGCCCACGCGTTGCCCCTCGCTCACACGATCATCGCCGCGTTCTTCCATAACGATCCGCTCTCCGCTGTCGGATTCCAGATAAGCATAGCTCACCCCGCCAAGGCTTTCGGTAAGATCAACGCGCAAGGTGTCGCCCTTTGGGTCAACGACCAAGTGTTCCGGGCGCAATCCAACGCTTACGGGTTTGCCTTTGTAGGCCGGTGCAATCTTCATCTTAACCGACGTCTTGAGCGCTGCAATCTCGACAGAACCATCGCCAATAACACCATCCATAAAGTTCATAGCAGGTGAGCCGATAAAGCCCGCAACGAATTTGTTGTCAGGATCACGATACAGATCCATCGGCGCACCGACTTGCTCAATTACACCCATGCGCAGCACGACAATCTTGTCTGCCAGCGTCATCGCTTCGACCTGATCGTGGGTCACGTAGATCATCGTCGCGCCGATTTCTTTGTGCAGGCGCGCGATCTCAACCCGCATTTCGACGCGCAGTTCTGCGTCAAGGTTGGACAGCGGTTCGTCAAACAGGAACACTTCGGGGCCACGCACAATCGCACGACCAATAGAAACGCGCTGTCGCTGACCACCGGACAGGGCCGCAGGTTTACGTTCCAGATAGTCCTCGAGTTTCAGGATGCGCGTTGCCTCTGCAACCTTCTCCTCGATTTCCTTTTTCGGGTGGCGGTTCATTTTCAAACCGAAACCCATGTTCTCTTTGACGGTCATATGCGGGTAAAGCGCATAGGTCTGAAACACCATCGCAACACCGCGCTCGGACGGGTCCATCTTGGTGACGTCCCGCTCACCGATGTTCATCGTGCCACCAGTGGTTTCTTCCAACCCAGCGACCATACGCAAAAGTGTGGACTTACCGCAGCCCGACGGGCCGACAAAGACGCAGAACTCGCCGTCTTCGATTTCGAGGTCGATCCCGTGGATGACCTGCACGTCGCCGTATTTCTTGATCACATTATTGAGCGTTACACCGGACATGTTGGTGGACCTTCCTTAGGAATTGGTTGCTGTCGCTGGAAATTGCCAAGAGCTGGCTTCTTTCGCGATTGCGGCGGCTGCAATTTTGATGCGTGGGACAAGGCTTTCTAGCCCTGCCAAATTCGTGCGGGTCGTGGTGCTGGTGACAGAAAGCGCCCCCAACACACGATTGGTTTCAGACAAGATTGGCAGGGATACGCAGATAATGCCTGGCTCATGTTCTTCGCGGTCAAACCCGTAGCCGTTGGCGCGAATGTCATCCAATTCGGCGCGCAGGCTTTCAACGGACGTGTGCGTGGTGTCTGTGAAACGGTGATAACTTTGCTGGTCCAACACATCCGCCAGTTCGTCTTCTGGCAGAAACGCCATCATCGCCTTGCCGACACCCGTGCAATAGGCGGGGCCAACTTTGCCCGCTTGGCTGTACATCTGAACAGGGTCTGCCGCATTGCGTTTGTCGACATAGATAACTTGTGCGTGGTCCAACTGGGCAAGGTGAACTGTTTCACCTACATCCGCGCTTAATTGATCGACCTGTGCGCGGGCGATTGGCGCAAGCGATGCTTGCTGCCATGCGGCATGCGCAAGGCGCACCAAACGTACACCCGGGGCGTAGGTTCCGCGGTCGGGATCATAGGCCAGCATGCTCTGACTAGTGAGCGTTTGAACGAATCGGTAGAGCGTCGCCTTTGGAAATGGCGACGCGTCGATCAGTTCGGAAAATCGAACGGGGCGCCCAAAAGATGCCACCTGATCCAATACTTCCAATGCTTTACCTACTGTTCCGTCGCCTGAAGCTGCCACATCGCTCTCCCATTCATCTGAAGTCCTCCAACCTCAGTATTGACAAGCATGGGCGATTCGAGATTAGATTTCAATATTCAAAACTAAGTTTCAAATAATGAGACTTGTTCGAATGGAAATCTAAGGGAGGAAACCATGAATTCCATGTTGAAGGCGTCCGTAGCGGCGCTTGCATTGGGTGTTGCATCAACATCCGCGTTCGCTGACGGCTTGTCTGGCGATCTTCGTATTGTGTCTGACATGTCCAACCCTGCGCCACGCGCAGTGATGGAAGGTCTTGTCGCTGACTTCGGCGCGGCAAACCCAGACCTGAACATCGAGCTCGAGATCGTTGATCGTGAAGCTTGGAAAACACAAATCCGCAACGCGCTGACTGCAAACGCACCAGACGTTGTAAACTGGTACGCTGCAAACCGTATGGGTCCATACGTCGAAGCTGGCTTGTTTGAAGACGTGTCTGACATGTACGAAGACGGCTCTTTGCCAGGTCTCGAAGCCGTTAAAGGCGCGATGACTTTGGATGGCGCACAGTGGGGCGTGCCGTACACGTACTACCAGTGGGGCATCTACTACCGCGAAGACATCTTCAATGAGCTGGGCCTGACTGAGCCAACGACAATGGAAGAAGAGATGGCCAACTGTCAGGTCATCATCGACTCCGGTCGTGCTTGCTATGCAATCGGTACCAAGTTCCTTTGGACGGCTGGCGGCTGGTTCGATTACATGAACATGCGTACGAACGGCTTCGACTTCCACATGGAACTCGCTCGCGGTGAAGTTGCTTGGAATGACCCACGTGTTCTGGAAACATTCGCCAACTGGCGTGCGTTGATCGACATGGGTGCGTTCATTGAAGATCACCAGTCCTACAGCTGGCAGGAAGCGCTTCAGCCAATGCTCGACGGCGAAGCAACTGCATACCTCATCGGTAACTTTGCAGTTCCACACCTGCGCGAAGCTGGCCTGACAGATGATCAGATCGACTTCTACCAATTCCCGACAATTGCGGACGTTCCACAGGGCGAAGATGCCCCAACGGATACATTCCACATCCCGTCAAACGCGACCAACAAGGACAACGCACGTGCGTTCCTTTCGTTTGTTGCTTCTGCTGACGTTCAGACAGAAATCAACGCGGGCGCTGCACTTGGTCAGCTTCCAGTAAACGCTGGTTCCTCTGTTGATGCAGATGAGTTCCTTGAGCAGGGCTTTGAGATGCTGTCCACGAACGCACAGGGCGGCGTTGCACAGTTCTTCGACCGTGACTTCCCAGCGGAAATGGCATCTGCTGGCATGGAAGGCCTGCAAGAGTTCATGGTGTTCCCAGACAATCTGGATGACATCATCGAGCGCCTCGAAGAGACACGTCTGCGCGTCTACGAGTAAGCAATCAAATTGGGGGTGGGCATTCGTGCCCGCCCCTTTTCCCTTTCAACCCATCCGCAAACAGCCCGCGCTTTTTCCGCATGTGTTGACCCGTCAGGAGACGATCCGTGACCACCACCGCCCAAACCCGCAGCTGGTATAAGCGCAACGAAATCGCAATCACGCCGTGGCTGTTCTTGTTGCCCGGCCTGTTCTTTTTCGCGATGTACGTCATCATCCCTATTTTCCAGTCGTTCTGGATCAGCCTTTATGAATGGAACGGTCTCGGAAAATTGTCCGAAGAAGGCGAATGGATTGGCCTTGGTAACTACGAGCGTTTGCTAGGTGGTGACCGTAAATTTGAGACGTCATTCTGGAACAACCTGAAATGGTTGGTTCTCTACCTGCTCGCGATCCCGATGGGTTTGGGGATTTCACTGTTCTTGAACCAACAGGTCCGCGGCATCCGCCTATATAAGTCCCTGTTCTTCTTTCCGTTTGTCATTTCACAGGTCGTTGTCGGCCTCGTGTTCTCATGGTTCTACCTTCCGCGTGAAGGTCTGCTGAACGCTATCCTTGCTTGGTTCGGATCAGACGGTGTGAACATTCTTGGCGATCCGACCACTGCGACCTATGGCATTATCGCTGCCGGCCTGTGGCCGCAAACGGCCTACTGCATGATCCTTTATCTCACGGGTCTAAACTCGGTCGATCCAGAACAAGTTGAAGCCGCGCGTCTAGACGGTGCCAAAGGCCACCGGATGCTGTGGCATGTGATCCTGCCACAGCTAAAACCCGCAACGTTCATTGCTTTCGTTGTGACGATCATCGGAGCGCTCCGTTCGTTCGATTTGATCTCCGTGATGACCAACGGCGGCCCTTTCGGATCCACCCGCGTGCTGAGCTTTTACATGTTCGAGGAATCCCTTTCTGAATACGGGTTCCAAATGGGATATGGCGCGGCAATCGCGGTGATCTTGTTCCTCATCATGCTGGTCTTTATCGGCTACTTCCTGTGGTCGATGTACCAAGACGAAAAAGGAGCGCGCTGATGTTTCCGACCCCTATCGAAAAGACGTCGCGTTCGTGGCAGATCACCTATCAGACGTTGATCCCGATTGTTCTGGTCATTTGGCTCTTGCCACTGATTGCCGTTGCTGTGTTCTCAATGAAACCACTCGCGGACTTCACCAACGGCAATTACTGGGGCCTCCCCTCAACGTTTGAAGGCTTTGCGAACTATGGCAAAGTGTTCTTTGAATCCGACATGCCGCGTTATTTGCTGAACTCTGTGTTCATCACAGTGCCAACCGTCGTTGGCGCAGTTGCGCTTTCGGCGATGACGGGTTTTGCGCTGGGGGTTTACAGGTTCAAAGGCAACTTGCTGATCTTTTTCATGTTCATCGCAGGTAACTTTGTACCGTTCCAAATCTTGATGGTGCCGGTGCGCGATCTGACGCTGGACCTTGGATTATATGACACCAAAACCGGTCTCGTGCTGTTCCACATCGCGTTTCAAACAGGGTTCTGCACATTGTTCATGCGCAACTTTATCCGCGCCCTTCCTTTCCCGTTAATCGAAGCCGCCCGCGTTGAAGGCGTTGCTGAGTGGCGCATCTTCTTGTTCGTGGTGCTACCATTGATGAAGCCTGCTTTGGCGGCCCTATCTGTTCTGATCTTTACGTTCATCTGGAATGATTACTTCTGGGCGATCGTGTTGACCCAAGGGCCAGACAGCCAGCCCGTAACGGCAGGTATCACAAGCTTTAACAGCCAGTTCGTGGCGCAATATCACCTGATGTCTGCGGGTTCGATTGTGGCGGCACTGCCCCCTGTGGCGATGTTCTTCTTGATGCAAAAACACTTTATCGCGGGTTTAACCCTTGGGGCTGTGAAGTAATGAAAACTTGGCGACTTGATGATGGCGGTCAGACTTTGGTTCTGGCGGCGCGGCGCGAACGACTGCCTGAAGTGGTCTATTGGGGCGCTGTTTTGCCCGCGGACGAGAACCTTGAAACATTGCTGGCGGCACACGCGATTGACTTGACGGGTGGTATGCTTGACGAGAACCCAGACTTGTCGCTTTGCCCCGAAGCATCGCGCACATTTCCCGGCCAGCCCGGACTTATTGTGCGTAGTGAAAACGGCACGCCACTGTTGCCGAAGTTCCGTTTTTTGTCGGCCGAGAATGGCAAAGACCTGACGCTTAAGTACCGCGACGGCGACAACGGTCTCACGCTGACGTTCTCGTTTGTGACCGACCCAGACACCAACGTCATCCGCGCCAAAACGATCCTGAACGCGGACGCACCTGTGCACCTGCATTGGCTTGCGGCCCCCGTGATGCCTGCACCGCAGCAGTCCGATGAGATGATCGACTTTTCCGGCCGCTGGTGCCGCGAGTTCGAAACGAACCGCACTGCTTGGTCCCCCGGTATTCGCTACCGCGAAAATCGTACGGGGCGTACAGGGCATGAACACTTCCCCGGTTTGATCGTGCCCTTAACAGGTGCCACGAACACGCAGGGCGAGGCTTATGCATTCCATTATGGCTGGTCTGGCGGTCACCGCATGATCGCTGAGGAACTGCCTGATGGGCGGCGTCAAATTCAATGGGGTCATGCCGCGCGCATGGAAACCGAAGCCGCAACAGAATTCAGCACAGCCCCTTTGTTCATGACCTTCTCAGACAAAGGCTTGAATGGCTGCGCAGTCTCGTTCCAACGCCACGTTCGCGACCGTGTCGTGACATGGCCCAAACCAGATCGCCCGCGCCCTGTGCACTACAACTGCTGGGAAGCGGTCTATTTCGACCACAAACTTGACGTGTTGTCAGACATCGCGGACCGCGCCGCCAAACTGGGTGCCGAACGCTTCGTGTTGGACGACGGCTGGTTCGGCAACCGTGACGACGACACACGCGCGCTGTCCGACTGGGAAGTAGATGAACGTAAATACCCTGACGGGCTAACCCCACTGATCGATCACGTTCATTCGTTAGGCATGTCGTTTGGCATTTGGTTTGAGCCCGAGATGATCAACCCTGACAGTGACATTCACCGCGCCCACCCAGATTGGGCTCTTGGCAGCGAAGATCAAACGCTAGGTCGCCAACAAAAGGCGCTCAACATGGCGCTGCCAGAAGTGCGTGACTTCTTGTTTGACCGCATGTCAGCTGTCCTGACGGATCACGACATTGATTACATCAAATGGGACCACAACCGCGTGCTGCCGATGCCGGATGCGGCACAGACTCGCGGATCTTATGCATTGATCGACCGTTTGCGCGATGCCTTTCCGTACGTGGAAATCGAAAGCTGCGCATCAGGTGGAGGCCGCATCGACTTTGGCATCCTGAAACGTACGCAACGTGTTTGGCTTTCTGATTCAAACGACGCGCTCGAACGCCTGCACATTCAACATAACGCGGCCCTTTTCCTACCTTTGTCGATTACGGGTTCCCATGTTGGTCCGCGTCGGTGCCACACGTCAGGGCGCACGCTCGACATTTCGTTCCGTGCTTGGGTCGCCGCACAACGGCATATGGGGTTCGAAATGGACCCTCGCGAACTCGACGATTATGAAACCCGCGTGCTAACCGAAGTCACAAGCTGGTGGAAACACAACCGCGAATGGATGCAGGCTGCGGATATCCTGCTGCTGGACAGCCCTGATCCCGCCATCATCGCTGAGCAACAAATGCAGCCCGACGGTGAACGGTTTGTTGTCTTCGCAGGCAAAGCCGCAACTTCGGCACAGATATCTCCGCGCCCATTGCGCCTAACGGAGCTCGATCCGAACGCAATGTACGAAGTCTCATTGGCCAATCGTGTTACAGCATCACACCTGTCCCGCGGCACACAGGCGTTGAAGGACGGACCGGTCACACTTTCAGGAACCTATCTTATGCGCCACGGTTTGACCTTGCCATGGTCGTTCCCTGAAACCATGTGGGTGCTCGAAGGGAAACGACTATGACCTCTGATCATATGCCAAAGTGGATTGCCGCCGATTGGGGCACATCGAACCTACGCCTTTGGGCAATAGGTGATGATGGGGCCGTTTTGGACATGCGGACTTCTGACAAAGGTATGGGGCAACTCGCGCCCGATGCATTTGAAGCGGTTCTTGTCGATCTTGCTGCTGATTGGCTCGATACGGCAGACACGGTTGTTGCGTGCGGCATGGTTGGCTCGCGCCAAGGCTGGGTTGAAGCGCCGTATCAAACAGCACCTTGCGGCGTCTGCCCAAACAAGATGGTCACGGCCCCTGTTCTTCGCGACGCGCTGACCGTCCACGTGATACCCGGCATCCGCCAAACCGATCCTGCAGACGTTATGCGCGGTGAAGAAACCCAGATCGCGGGGTACCTCGCGCAGACCGACGATTGGGACGGCGTCATCTGCCTGCCCGGAACCCACACCAAATGGGTTCATGTATCCGCTGGTGAAGTCGTCAGTTTTCAGACCTGTATGACAGGTGAAATGTTTGCTCTCCTCGCCGAGCAATCGGTGTTGCGTCATTCCATAGCTGACAGCGGTTGGGACGAAGACACATTTCTTGAGGCCGTCTCACAAACGATGTCACGCCCTGAGCGTTTGGCGGGGCAGCTGTTTTCCCTACGTGCGGCGCAGCTTGTCCACGACACAGATGCACAAACACTTCGTGCTCGGCTTTCCGGTCTGTTGATTGGTGCAGAACTTGCGTCGACCAAACCCTATTGGCTCGGCCAAAACGTTGCGCTGATTGGGGCGGATGCTGTGTCCCAACCCTACCTTGCAGGGCTTGCCGCGCAGGGTGTCGACGTCGCGCGCGCAGATGCCACCGAAATGACCCTTGCTGGCATCAAAGCCGCGCACGCCCTTCTGGAGACAAAATAATGACCCGCAACATCATCGCTATTCTGCGCGGCATCACCCCAGACGAAGTCGAGGGCGCTGCAGCAGTCCTAATTGACGCTGGCATCACCTCAATCGAGGTGCCGCTCAATTCGCCAGATGCGTTTACATCCATCGCCTATCTGTCCGAAGCATTCGGCAGCGACGCATTGATTGGCGCGGGCACAGTTTTAACCGTCGAAGAGGTGAACCGCGTCGCGCAAGCGGGTGGAAAACTTGTCGTTTCCCCGAATGCCGATCCGCGTGTAATCCACGCCACCAAAACAGCTGGCATGCAAAGTTGGCCAGGGGTCATGACCCCGACCGAATGCTTCTCCGCGCTAAAGAACGGCGCTGATGGTTTGAAGCTGTTTCCGGGATCGTTGCTTGGTCCTGACGGGCTAAAAGCCATCCGCGCGGTATTGCCCGAGGGCACGCAGGTCTACGCCGTCGGCGGCGCTGGCCCAAACAACTTCGCGGATTGGTTTGCTGCCTCGGTTGACGGTTTCGGAATTGGTTCCAGCCTGTATAAACAGGGCATGACAACTGCAGACATCGCCAGCCGTGCTGCCGATATCGTTGCAGCCTATGATGCCGCAAAACAGGACTAACGACATGATCTATGACGACGCTAAATGCACACTGGGTGAGGGCCCACTTTGGCACCCTGAGCGGGGCGAATTGTTCTGGTTCGATATTCTTGGAAAGCGGATGCATATCAAAGGCCGGCATTGGCAGTTCAACCGCTGCGTTTCCGCCGCAGGCTGGATCGATGACACGCAGCTTTTGATGGCTGACAGCATCGGTTTGCATGTGTTCAACCTTGAAAACGGAACATCTGACCAAGTCGCTGAAATTGATGCCGACAACCCGATCACACGGTCCAATGATGGCCGCGCTGACCCGTGGGGTGGCTTCTGGATTGGAACAATGGGTATGAACGCTGAACCCGGCGTCGCCGCGATCTACCGTTACTACCGCGGTGAGGTTCGGGTCTTGTTCGACAACATGCAAGTCACCAACGCGATCTGCTTTGCGCCCGACGGCAGCTACGCGATCTTCACCGACACACGCACGCGCAAGATCATGCGGCAGAAGTTGGCGGAAAAAGACGGATGGCCAGTGGGTGATCCGGAACTTTGGATCGATTGTGGCGATGTTGACTGGAAGCCGGATGGCGCCGTGATCGATGCGGCTGGCAACTTCTGGAACGCCCGTTTTGGTGGGAACGGCATCGCCTGTTACGCGCCCGACGGTACGCTGACCCAAACCGTTGCACTGCCTGCGCACCAAACGACATGCCCTGCGTTTGGCGGTCCTGACCTGAAAACATTGTTCTGCACGTCAGCTGCAATCGGGTTGGACGGCGAAGACGATGGCAAAACATTCTCGACACCAGTCGACGCTGTCGGCCAAGCCGAGCATCAAGTTATCCTCTAAATACGGCCTAATTCGCCGACAAACATCAAGGTGCCACATGAAACGCACGCTCGGCGTCTGCTATTATCCTGAACATTGGCCAGAAGATATCTGGGCAGAAGACGCACACCGCATGGTGGAAGCGGGCCTGTCATGGGTTCGCATTGGCGAATTCGCGTGGTCGCGACTTGAACCGAAACCAGATGAGTTCAACTGGGGCTGGTTGGACCGCGCAATTGACGTGTTGGGGGATGCCGGTCTGAAGGTTATTCTCGGAACACCCACTGCGACGCCGCCGCGATGGATGCTCGATAAGCATCCAGATATGCTTGCCGTTGATGAACAGGGCCGTCCACGTGGTTTTGGTTCACGCCGTCATTATTGCTTTTCGCACCGTGGCTACCGCGAGGAAAGCAAGCGCATCACCCGAATGTTCGCGGAACGTTACGGCGCAAATAAACATATTGAAGCATGGCAAACGGATAACGAATATGCCTGTCACGACACCACGCGCAACTATTCTTACGCCGCAACTGAAGGGTTCCAGCTTTGGCTGGCGCAGAAATACCAGTCTACAGATGCGCTAAACCGTGCATGGGGTAATGTATTCTGGTCAATGGAATACGATGACTTCGCGGACGTCGATTTACCGAACCTGACGGTCACTGAACCCAACCACCCCCACGTTCTCGACTTTTATCGTTACTCTTCGGACATGGTTGTCGAATTCAACCGCGAACAAGTTGATGAGATCCGTAGGTACACCAGCGCGCCGATCATCCACAATTACATGGGCCGCGAAACGTCTTTTGACCATTTCAAGGTTGGCGCGGACCTCGATATCGCGTCATGGGACAGCTACCCGATCGGGTTTCTGTCGGATCGGCTGGAGGGCTCTCCTGAATTCAAGAAACGGTTCCTGCGCCAAGGTCATCCGGATAATCAGGCGTTTCACCACGATCTTTACCGCGCAGTCGGCAAAGGAAGATGGTGGATCATGGAACAACAACCCGGCCCCGTGAATTGGGCGCCCTACAACCCAGCCCCGCTGCCCGGTATGGCACGTCTTTGGGCATGGGAAGCTTTCGCGCATGGTGCTGAAACCGTGTGCTACTTCCGTTGGCGTCAGGCCCCGTTTGCACAAGAACAGATGCACGCTGGGCTTTTGCGCACGGATAGCAATGATGCACCCGCACTCGCTGAAGCGTTGCAAGTTTCGAAAGAAATCAATGACCTACCAGACGTGGGAACCGCCAAAGCGGATGTTGCTTTGGTATTCGATTATGAAAGCGCATGGGCGTGGGAAGCCCAACCGCAGGGTGCAGATTTCGACCAATTCCGCCTTGCCTTTGCAGCATATCGCGCCTGTCGTCGCGCTGGTTTGAATGTGGACATCCTACCACCGGATACCGCTGATCTTTCGGCGTACAAATTCACGCTCGCCCCTGGCCTCATGCACCTGTCTGAGCCGCTTCGGATGGCATTATCGGGCGCAACTGCGCTGATCGGGCCACGAACGGATACAAAAACAAAAGACATCTCAATCCCGACCCCGCTTGGCCCGAACATCAATGAGCTCGATGTTTCCGTAACACTTACCGAAAGCCTGCCGCCCGAGGTTGGAGTGCCGTTGGAAAACGGCGGACAGTTTGTCCACTGGCGCGAAGTTCTGGAAGGCAACGCACCTGTAACATTGCGCGCCACCGACGGGCATGCCGCAATCATGGGTGACAAATTGCGCTACCTTGCTGGCTGGCCAGATGAGGCGACATGGGATTTGATCCTCGAAGATCTGTGCGATGAAACAGGCTTAACCCATCTTGCCCTCCCCGACGGCTTGCGTATTCGCGACACCGAAACCCATCGGTTCGTTTTCAACTACGCGCCAGAAACGCTCGAATGGAATGGTACTGAAATTCCAACCGCTGGCGTCCATTGGGAAGCGCTTTGACTAAGTTTGGAACAACCACAGACGGTCGATGTGTCGATGCGTTAGAAATTTCAGCACACGGTTTGACCGCACGCATCCTTACCCTTGGCGCGATTTTGCAAGACGTTCGGCTAAGCGGCATTGCCCACAGCCTGACCAAAGGTTCGCTTGATTTGGCCGGATACGAAGACGCGTTCAAATTTCACGGTGCAATCGTTGGTCCCGTGGCCAATCGCATTACAAACGCAACGGCCGTGATCGACGGATTTGATCACCGTTTCGAGGCGAACTTGGACCGCGCACACACCCTGCATGGCGGCGTTCGCGGCACCCACGCACGCATCTGGGATGTGGCCCACCACGGGGCTGAACGGCTCGACCTGACGCTCAACCTCGCTGACGGCGACGGCGGCTTCCCCGCCAATCGCACCATCACTGCGCGGTTTGATATCCTTGAGGGCCCCGCGCTGCGTTTGACCATCACGACCACGACGGACGCGCCCAGCATCGCCAACCTCACAAATCACAGCTACTGGAATTTGGACGGAACCGATCACATGCGCGACCATGCTTTGCAGATCGATGCTTTGGAGTACCTCCCTGCGACGGACGCGAGTTTCCCAACCGGTGAAATTGCGGAGGTCACGCAAACGCCGTTCGATTTCACAGAAGAAAAGCTGCTTACCCTTGGAACGCCCCCGCTCGACCACACCTACTGCCTATCGCAACATCGCCGCGCATTGATTGAATTGTTGCATCTAACCGGCGCCAGCGGCCTATCGATGCATGTCGCTACAACAGAAGCCGGCATACATATTTACGACAATCGCCCCACCTACGGCAGCATCGCGATTGAGGCACAAGGTTGGCCCGACGCACCGCGTCACCGCCAGTTCCCAAGCATCGAAATCACCCCTCAAACGCCCACCGAACAAATCACGCAGTGGCGCTTTTCGCGTTAGGGTTTGCCCCAACCACCCCCGCCCGGTGTCTCAAGGTAAAATGCGCCACCGGTTGGCAAATCGATTTCATCGTTGCCTTGCAGGTCATGACGTTTGCCATCCGGCATCACCGCCCAATTGCGCCCAACTGCGCCGTTCTCTCCACCATCAACGCCGAACGGCGGGACAACACGGTGCGAGCATAGCGTCGTAACCGTAACAGGTTCCAAGAACGTCATCACGCGGCGCGCGCCACAACCACCAGAAAAAGCGCCCGCCCCACCCGATCCATCGCGCACCTCAAACCGATCAAGCCGCACAGGGAACCGTTTTTCCAGAATTTCGGGATCGGTCATACGCGTGTTGGTCATGTGGCTTTGCACTGCGTCACACCCGTTAAAATCCGGTCCAGCGCCCGTGCCACCTGCAATGGTTTCATAGTTCTGGAAACGCTCATTTCCCCAGACGAAATTGTTCATCGTCGCCTGTGACCCAGCGATAACACCCAAGGCGCCATAAAGCGCGTTACACGCGGCTTGGCTGACTTCGGTGTTGCCGGCGATAACGGCGGCTGGATAGGTCGGGTTCAGCATACTACCCGTCGGCGCAACGATGCTCAGCGGTTTAAGGCACCCTTCATTGAGCGGAATAGCCGCGCCAACAAGCGTGCGGAAAACGTAGAGCACCACTGCGCGGCAAACGGCATAGGGCGCGTTGTAGTTGCCCTTGTGTTGCGCGCTCGTTCCGGTGAAATCGACAGTCGCGGTTCGTGTTATTTTATCAACTGAAACAGAGACTTCTATCGTTTGTCCAATATCCATTTGGTAGCTAAATGATCCACCTTTCAGGCGGTCGATTACGCGGCGCACGCTTTCGGTCGCGTTGTCTTGGACGTGGCCCATATAGGCCGCGACAACATCCACACCGTAACTGGAACAGGTTTGCTTTAGCTCGGCCATGCCGGTCGCATTCGCGGCAACTTGGGCTTTTAGGTCAGCGATGTTTTGATCGATGTTGCGACAGGGGTAGCGCCCAGAGGCTAGCGTCGCGCGGGTGTCGTCCTCAAGGAAGCGTCCCTTAGCGACCAGCTGAACATTGTCGATCAACACACCCTCTTCATCGATGTGCTGACTGTCAGGTGGCGCGGAACCGGGCGTACGTCCGCCAATGTCGGCATGATGCCCGCGCGACCCAAGCCAAAAGCGCGGCTTGCCACCGATAAACACAGGCGTCACGACGGTAACGTCTGGCAAATGCGTGCCGCCATTATACGGAGAGTTGAGCATGAATGCATCACCCTCAACCACATCCGGCCAACCCTTCATCACCGTTTTAATGCTGTCTGACATAGACCCAAGGTGCACAGGAACATGGGGCGCATTCGCCACCAGATCGCCAGAGCCATCAAAGATCGCGCAGGAAAAGTCGAACCGTTCCTTGATGTTTACAGACTGGCTTGTGTTGGCCAATGTCGCGCCCATTTGGTCGGCGACGGACATGAACAAATTGGACATCACCTCAAGCACGACGGGGTCCGCTTGCGTGCTTGTGCGACGGTCTTTCTGTTCGGCATCTGATGTCAAAATCAAATTGCCCAACGCGTCCACTTCAGCCGTCCAATCTGGTTCAATAACGTTGGTGCCTGTGGGTTCCAGAATGATCGCTGGACCGCTGACTTTGTCGCCAACTCCCAACGAAGCACGCTCATAGAACGGACGATCATGCACCGCGATAGGATCTGGGGATTGCGCGGATTTAACCCCTAGGTCAGGCAACGCCGCCCCCTCACCGATCGCCTCAACACTTAGCATTTCAAACAGAATTTCAGCTTCGGGGCTCGTGAACCCAAAACGTGCCAGATGTGCCGCTTCGAACGCTGCTTTCATCGCGTCAGCTGTGTCAAAGGCAACTTTCAGATCCTGTTGTGTCCCGCTATAGCGCAAATAGGCCCAAAGCTCACTGCGAACGTCCTCGGCTCCTTGAGACAACACCGTCTCCCGCGCGCCTGCTTCCATCTCAGCTAACGTTTCTTTGGCCTTCGGAACGTTGGCCAAGGGTGCATCGAACTGGGTTTCACGCATGTCGCGAAGTTCAGCTAGCCCCATGCCAAACGCGGACAAAACGCCCGCAAACGGATGGATCAGAACGCGCGACATGCCCAGCGCCTCGGCCACAAGGCAGGCGTGCTGCCCGCCCGCACCACCAAAGCACTGCAGCGTGTAGTCCGTCACATCATGGCCGCGTTGAACGCTGATTTTCTTGATCGCGTTGGCCATATTGTCCACAGCAATCGCAAGAAACCCTTCGGCGATGTCTTCCACCGAGCGTGGTGTTTCACCGCTTTCGTTTGCGACCTCAGCGGCAAGTGCTTCAAATTTTGCGCGCACCGTTTCCACGTCCAACGGCAAGTCGCCTTCCGGCCCGAAAACATGGGGGAAATGATCTGGGTTCAGCTTGCCCAAAAGCACGTTGCAATCGGTGACAGTTAGCGGCCCGCCACGGCGATAGCACGCAGGGCCAGGGTTGGCGCCCGCGCTTTCCGGTCCAACCTGAAACCGACCATCCGCATACCGGCAAATCGAGCCGCCTCCCGCCGCAACCGTATGAATATCCATCATCGGCGCACGCATTCGCACACCGGCCACTTCGGTCTCGAAGCTGCGTTCATATTCGCCAGCATAGTGACTTACGTCTGTTGACGTTCCACCCATGTCAAAACCGATAAGCTTGTTATGCCCAGCAGCCTCAGCCGTCTTGACCATGCCTACAATCCCACCAGCAGGACCGGACAGGATCGCATCGCGCCCTTGGAAACGTGCAGCGTCCGTTAGGCCGCCACTGGACTGCATGAAGAACAGCCGCTCGCAAACGCGGCCAACATCCAATGCGCCCGCGACCTGATCAACATAGCGACGAAGAATCGGTGACAGATAGGCATCAACAACTGTCGTATCACCACGCCCGACAAGCTTTGCGAGGCGTGAAACCTCATGGCTGGTGCTAACTTGGGTAAATCCAATCTCCCGCGCAATTTCGGCAACGCGAATTTCGTGCACAGGATTGAGGTACGCGTGCAACAACGCAACCGCCACGGCACGCACGCCTTTATCAAACGCGGTTTGCAACGCAGCACGCACTGCAGCCTCATCCAACACCGCCAACACGCTGCCATCCGCGTTCAGACGCTCCTGCACTTCCGCGACATTGGTGTACAAAAGCTCTGGGCGTTTAATCTCAAGCGCGAATAGGTCAGGCCGCGTTTGATAGCCGATCTTCAGAAGGTCGCGAAATCCTTCTGTAATCAGCAACAATACCGCCTCGCCTTTTCGTTCCAGCAAAGCATTGGTCGCAACCGTTGTACCCATCTTCACAGCCGAAATCGAACCTTCGGGGGGATTCGGCGTGCCGATCAATTCATGCACCCCTTGCACGGCTGCATCGGCGTATTGCTCTGGATTCTCTGAAAGCAGCTTTTGCGTCACCACTTTTCCATCCGGAGTACGGGCGACAATATCGGTAAATGTACCGCCCCGATCGACCCAAAATTCCCACTGTTTTGATGACATGACGCGCCCTTTGTCCTTGTCAGCGGACTTGACCAAGGTACGGGACTAAGAACAACCCCTCAAAAGCGTCAGTTTCGGTTTGACAGGCAGCGCTTGCGCGACTATTCCGCCCGCTGTGCATGGCGTTATAGCTCAGTTGGTTAGAGCGAACGACTCATAATCGTTAGGTCCCTGGTTCAAATCCAGGTAACGCCACCACGCGCCCCCAAATTCACGCTTCCCTTTGACACCATCTTCAGGTTGCTTAGGCTTTAACCGCTAGGGGTAATGTATGGCACTTTTACAAGAGTTCGAAGCGATCGTTGGGGCCGACTATGCGCTGACCGGTGAAGACGTTGCACGATGGTCAAAAGACTGGACAGGCCACTACTGCGCCGAACCGGGCGTTGTGCTGCGTCCGGCATCCACACAAGAGATTTCGCAGATCATGGCGTTGGCCAATGCGCAGCGCCAATCCATCACCCCTGTTTCAGGCCATACCGGACTTGTCGGCGGCACCTTTGCCCCTGGTGGGGTTCTGCTATCCCTCGACCGAATGAATAAAATTCATGACATCAACACCAACACGCGCACGGCCGTTGTTGATGCGGGTGTGATTCTGTCGTCATTGCATGATGCCGCAGAAGCTGAAGATCTGATTTTTCCGTTAACCTTCGGCGCACGTGGCTCAGCCATGATTGGCGGGGTGATGTCCACCAATGCGGGTGGGTCCAACGTGCTACGCTACGGCAATACACGCGATCTGGTGCTTGGCCTTGAGGCTGTGCTTGCCGACGGTCGCATCGTGAACCTGATGTCGGCGCTGCACAAAGACAATTCCGGTTTAAACCTGCGCCAGCTTCTTATTGGTTCTGAGGGGACGCTTGGCATCATCACGAAGGCCGTCGTTAAGCTCGCCCCGAAACCACGCGCCTATGCCACTGCAATGGTCGCTACGCCATCGCTCGAGGACGCGTTAACGCTGCTGAACCGCACCCAAGACGCGACAGGCGGCGCGGTTGAGGCCTTTGAGTACATGCCACGCAATTACATTGACGTGTACATGGACCGCTTTGAAGGTGCGCGCGAGCCGTTTGATGCGCCATACGACATCAACATCATGGTCGAGGTCGCAACAACAACCGATACGGACGTGAACGAAACGCTGCTCGAGATCATGTCCGACATGATGGAAGAGGGTACGGTCCTTGATGCCGTTGTCGCCCAGAACGAAACCCAACGCCGCGAGATGTGGGAGCGTCGCGAAGCAGCAGCAGAGCTGGCCTTTTGGCGTCAACCCATCGTCGACACCGACATCGCGTTCCCCCTAGATCTGGTGCCCGAGTTTTTCAAACGTGTGGGCGTCGCCATGACCGCCCTCGACCCTGAACATGAACCGAATTTCGTCGCGCACTTAGGGGATGGGAACGTGCACTACAGCGTCTACCCCTCGCGTGACGATCTGGATTTAAAAGAGAAAATCGTCGAATCTGTCGAAGACATCGTAGCAGACCTTGGTGGCAGCTTTTCAGCAGAACACGGCGTTGGGCTGTCCAAGTTAAACACAATGCGCCGCCGCAAAGATCCCGTCGCACTGGACATGATGCGCAAAATCAAAAGCGCACTTGATCCGAATGGGATTTTGAATCCGGGGAAGTTGATACCGGATTGAGAAAATCGGTAAAGGGTCTTGATTTGTCTCTGCGCGATGGAGCCACACCAAGTAAACAAGATCCGAGTTGCTACTTTGGATATCACTATTTCTGCGGAAATTGTTAGCAAATTGACCACCAGTTCGTTCATTCGTTAGGAAACCGTTAACTTCTCAGGCCAAATCAAGTCGATGCCAAGACCTCTTCATGATTGAGGCATTTTTCACTTAACAACAAAAAATCAATCGCTTAGCCCTGACCTTGCTCCGATATCGAGGAATCGTTTTCCACGAAAGCAAAGAGGTTTGAGTTATATGTCGAACGGAATCACAAGCGCACTCGCTGATATCAACCTAGCACAGTTGATCGCACAGACCGCCAGTGGATCAAGTTCCGCTTTCTACCTGCCGATCGCGATTGTCTTTCTTGGAAGTATTGCCCGCCCGCTTTTTGTGGTAGTGATGAGCTCGATCCGTCCCGACCGGCAGCGCCAACCGTGGAATTCCATTCAATTGATTGGTACAAGTCTCGGTATCTTTGTCCTGATCGGCGCAATGACCGGCGGACATCACCGTCTATATGACGACATCAAATATGAAATTGTGAATCCATTCAGGATCGCATGGTTGAAGCAGGACACCTGTCGTCCAGAACTGCCACAGGACTGCGTAACGGTTTTCCTGATGTCGGGTGAATATCTCATAATGTCTAGGGACCGCATGGCCCGTCGGTCCTATTCTGAATATTGGCCGGAACAGTCACTGACACCAAGAAGTCGTCCTGTATATTCTGTCTCAACACAGCAGTTAACCGACCCTGATCAAAAATCCTAAATCGGCCAAGCTCTACTTACCCCGCAGCAACCGCCTCGAAGAAATCCGGCCCCGCCTGATCCAGTAACTTTTCCGCCAACGCTTTACCCAGCGCCGCGCCGTCCGCAATCGGCCCGCGCCGCTCTCCGGTAAACACTTGGCTGCCATCCGGTTTCAATATCTCGCCGCGCAGCCAAATCTGGTCGCCTTCCAGAACAGCCAAACCCGCGATTGGTGTTTCACAAGAGCCATCAAGCGCACCCAAAAAGGCGCGCTCCGCCGCCATCATCTGCCCCGCCGCAACGTCGTGAATTGCTGCCAGCATATCGCGTGCGCGCAAGTCATCGGCACGCCGTTCTATCGAAATAGTCCCCTGCGCAATTGCCGGAAGCATCTCTTCAACCGAAATCGCGCCTGTCGCGTGAATGCCCATGTCCATCCGGTTCAATCCCGCCATGGCCAAGAACGTCGCATCCGCAACGCCATCGCCCAGCTTTTTCAACCGTGTCTGCACATTGCCGCGAAACTCAACGACCTTCAGGTCTGGACGCTGCGCCAAGAGCTGTGCACGGCGACGTAGGCTGGACGTTCCGACAACTGCGCCTTGCGGCAATTCCGCAATCCCTGAACATGTCATCGACACAAACGCGTCCCGCGCATCTTCGCGCGGCAAAAACACGTCGAGCACCAACCCTTCGGGTTGCTCAACCGGCATGTCCTTGGTCGAGTGCACTGCGATATCGATATCGCCGCGCAACATCGCCTCTTCGATCTCTTTGGTGAACAAACCTTTGTTACCAATCGTCTTCAGCGCGATATCTGCATCGATCAACGTACGGTCATCACCCGTCGTTTTGATCACGCAAATCTCAAACGCGTTCTCGGGCAAATCATGCGCCATCATCAAGCGTGCACGGGTTTCATGGGCCTGCGCGACGGCCAATGGCGATCCACGGGTTCCGATTTTCAAAGGCTGGGCCGCTGTGGGCAAATCATATTCCATAAAGCACAATTAGCCGCGCCCCGTGGCCCTTACAACCACTTGACTCAAGCCCCCCCAAACGAGACACCGACTAGGAAGCAATTGGAGGCCAAAATGAGCACGCAAAAAACTATTCTTCGCGCCCTAGCAGGTGAAACGCTGCCAACGCCCCCGATTTGGATGATGCGACAGGCAGGGCGCTACCTGCCCGAATACAAAGCCACCCGCGCGCAAGCCGGTGACTTTCTGTCCCTTTGCTACAATCCTGAGCTTGCTGCTGAAGTTACTCTTCAACCGATCCGCCGCTATGGGTTCGATGCGGCCATTCTGTTTGCTGACATTTTGCTGCTACCCCAAGCCTTGGGTGCTGACCTATGGTTCGTCACGGGCGAAGGCCCGCGTTTGTCGACCATCACAACCGCGGATGAGCTCAAGGCGCTGAAACCTGTTAGCGCGATCCACGACACGCTGTCGCCGATCTACGAAACCGTCAAAATCCTGTCGCGCGAATTGCCTTCAGAAACAACGCTGATTGGTTTTGCAGGGGCACCTTGGACCGTCGCGACCTATATGATCGCCGGCCAAGGAACACCGGACCAGGGACCGGCGCATGCGTTGAAAGATGCAAACAAGGACGTCTTTGAAGGTCTTCTTGATATCATCACTGAGGGTACGATTGATTATCTTTCCATGCAGATTGAGGCCGGCGCTGAAGTCGTGAAGTTGTTTGATAGCTGGGCGGGGTCTTTAAAAGGCGACGACTTCCTAAACTATTCCATTAAACCGATGGCCCGCATCGTTGCCGCGCTGAAAGCCAAACACCCGAACACACCAATCATCGCCTTCCCGCGCGGAGCTGGTAAGAAATATGTCGGCCTGCACGATGCCATTGGCGCCGACTGCATTGCGTTGGATGACGGTGTCACAGCTGCATGGGCCGCCGATAACGTCCAGATCGGCGGCTGCGTTCAAGGCAACCTGAAGTCATCGCATATGGTGACGGGTGGCGACGCCCTTGTCTCTGAAACGCGCCGCATCGTGGATGCGCTCCAGAACGGGCCGCATATCTTCAACCTTGGCCACGGCATCACGCCAGATGCGGATCCAGAGAACGTTCAGTTGATGATTGATACGGTTCGCAACGGTTAACGTTGCAGAACTAGATCAACGGATCATGGGCCCATTGCAGCAGGCCCTGCCGTTGGCGTGGACGACAAAAGATATCGCCGGGATCGCAATTTGCGCGGACCTGCCCCGCGTGCCGCGAGAACGCACGCCACCTTTTGATCTGGACCGCATCAAGCGCCTCGATGCGGCGACCCAAATAGTAGCGGCAATACCATTGAAACCAGCCACGTGGATCGGGTTCATAAATCCACCCTTTTCGGCGCCACTCCGATAGGGGCTGGCGGCTTTTGATACCGAAATAATTCAGCTCAACATTGGCTGTATCCGCGATTTTTGCGTTATCGAACCACTCAACCGGTAACTCGTCACGGCAATCGTTACAGTATTTGCCTTCAAACACACCCATCGCTAACATTTCTGATGGCGAATAGTGGGGTGTAAAACCTTCCTCAAGATCACCGGCATCGACAGCCAGCTCATAGCGGTAGTCGTTTTGCATGCGGTCATTGACCTCAATCACAAGGCCCGCCGTATAGCTTTGCTCGTTCAGACCCATTTTGCCAACGGCGGCAGGCTCATCAGCACGGCGTTTGCATCGTGCCCTGTTTCCAAACCGAACTTCGTTCCGCGATCATAAACAAGATTGTATTCCGCATAGAGCCCACGATGCACAAGTTGCGCATCCTTATCGGCCTCGGACCATTCGGTGTTCCGGCGCTTTTCAACCAATGGCACATAGGCTGGTAAAAATGCGCGCCCCAAGTCCTGCGTCAACGTAAAGTCAGCGGCCCAATCACCCGTGCAATGGTCATCCATAAACACGCCACCTACGCCACGCGCGCGGTTGCGGTGCGGGATATAAAAATACTCATCCGCCCATACCTTGAGCTTAGGGTAATGCGACTCGCCATGCGGATCGAGCCATGCTTTTTGCGTTTTGTGAAAGTGCGCCGTGTCCTCATCATATTCGATGCAGGGGTTCAGGTCAGACCCCCCGCCAAACCACCACGCATGGGGTGTCCAGAACATACGGGTATTCATGTGAACCGCTGGCGCGTGCGGGTTTTGCATATGCGCCACAAGGCTAATGCCAGCGGCCCAAAACCGCGGATCATCGGCCATACCGTCCAGTCCCTTGCGGGCCATCATTGCTGCCTGTGCGCGCGCGCCGAGCGTGCCGTAAACGGTAGAGATGTTGACGCCGACCTTTTCAAACACACGCCCACCACGCATCACTGACATCAGGCCGCCACCAGCGTCTTCACCATCGTCGCCAGTTCGAGTCGTTTCCGTAACCTCGAAACGTCCTGCAGGGAGGTCTGCAAACGCACCCTCTGTCTGCGTGTCTTCCAAGGTTTCGAAGGCTTTCACAATCTCATCGCGCAGCGTGCGGAACCACGCCGACGCCGTTGATTTCTGTTGTTTCATGTCATCCAAAGCCATGTCGTTACCCGATGTTATTGCTTATCAAGCAGACCTATCATTGATTGTTGGAGCAGGCCAAGCGCCCGCAAACAACCGCGACCATATGGCTGCCAAAGGACCTAACTATGACCCGCTCGACCTTACTTTTGATCCCGCTTGTGGTGCTTACCGCATGTTCTACACCGCGCGAACAATGCATCAGCAGTGCCAATCGTTCTGTTGCGACCCTCGACCGTTTGATCTCTGTGACACGTGGCAACATTGGGCGCGGTTACGCCATTGCCGAAGTGCAAGACGTGCGCGTTTTGCGTTCTCGTTGTGAAGGCACAAATGAAGACGGTTCAACGTTCCGCTTTCCGTGCGAAGAAACAGAAACCTTCACGCGCCGCGTACCTGTGACGATCGATATTGCGGAAGAACGCACGAAGCTTGCGCAATTAGAATCTCGCCGTGAACAGCAGGCAAGCGATGCGCAGGCGCGCATTCAACAATGCATCGCCGTTCACCCAGAATAATTAGTGCGCAGGTGAGGTGGCCGGATCGATCAACGTTCGGCCACCATCGACAGTAATCACCTGACCTGTCACGAAACTGGAAGCATCAGACGCGAGGTATTGCACTGCGTCAGAAACCTCGCCCGGCCCAGCGATACGGCCCAAGGGGGTGTGCTCGATAATATCGCTGCGATATTCATCGTGCTCTTTCAGCTGTTGCTGCAAGCTCGATGACATCACGGACCCGAACGCTACGGCATTCACGCGGATGCGTGACGGCGCCAATGCGACGGCCATGGACCGCGTCATTTGATCAAGCGCCGCAGTGGAAATCGAATACCCGAGCAAGTCAGGATTTGCGCGTCGCGCGGCAATGGAACTAAGGTTGATGATCGACCCGACGGTCCCTTCTTCCTGATCCTCTGCCTGCTTAATCATGCGCTTTGAGATCGCCTGCGTCAGGCGCAGCGACGTCATCAGGTTCTGGTTTAAAAGCGTTTCAACCTGGTCTTCCTTTGGGTTCAAAGGATCGGATCCCACCATCTGGCGCGACGCATTCACAAGGATGTCGACACGTTCAAAACTATCAATCGTCATCGACAAAAGGTTATTGATCGAGAGTTTCTGCCGCAAATCGCAGGCGAATGTCCGGTATCGTTCGGGCTCAACCTCAGACGATCCTAGTTCCTCTTCAAGGCGTTCTTCATCCATATCTGCAAAGACGACATTGGCACCTTGAGAAACGAAATGCCGTCCAATCGCAAGGCCGACACCGTTTGCGGCACCTGTGACGATGGCTGTCTTACCGGCAATTGAAAAGGACATGAAAGCTCCTGACGCCCAACTGGATTCGGGCAGGCTAGGGGAAATTATCGTTTTGGGCGAGTCGCGCGGAAAATCTTGAACGCGCCAGAGCCAGAAAGCTCTTCAACACGCGCAAATTTGGCGTCTAGTTCGGCCTCATAAGGAAGGTGACGGTTCGCGACCATGTAGAACACACCGCGCGGCTTCAGGATTCGCGCAGCTGTCGCGATGAAGCCTTTGCCGAGATCAGGGTCACCAGCACGGCTGGCGTGAAACGGCGGATTTGAGATAACCGTGTCATACGGGCCACCCGTATAGCTGAGCGCATCTGTCCAAACGTCCGTCACCCGCGGGTCATTGGTGTTTTCTACAGCGCACGCAAGCGCAGTTTTTTCAGCTTCAATCATATCAAGCTGCGTCACACCTTCATGCGTCAGGATTTCACGGCTGAGGTAGCCCCAACCAGCCCCTAAGTCCGCAACGTCGCCTTTAAGGTCTTCAAGGTGGCCCGCCAACAAAGCCGACCCTGCATCGATTTTGCTTTCGGAGAACACACCTGCAACGGTTTTATATCCATCGGGTGACTTAACGGTCGTATTCCACTTGGGCGTCGCACCGGCCTCAAACCAGAACAACCGCCCGTGGCCCTTGGCGATTACGCCTGAAATGGCGGACACTTTGCGGATGTCTTTATAGATGCTTTCAATGCCATCCGTTTTCTGCCCGTCGATGATGACCAAACCGCCTGCTGCAATCGCAGAGATGATCATAGATCGAGCAAGTGTTTTGGAACGCGGCAAAACAACGAGCGTGGCGGCACGCGGCACACCGTCCCCAATGAAACCCATCGCGTCCCAATACTGATGATCAGGGAAATAAGTTGCCTCGACGCTGACATCGCTAAGCCCAGCAAGGTCATAGCCAGCAGGCGGGCGCAAAACATGCAGAGTTCCAGACAGGTCCAGACCTTCGTCCAGCGCGGTAAAGAGGCGTGAGTATTTCATGTGATCCGAGTGGGCGCGCGGCCCTACTCTTTCTCCATTGTGCATTGCAGTGGATGCTGATGACGACCAGCAAAGTCCATAACAAGGGCGACCTTCGTTTCCGCAATCTCATGCGAAAAGACACCAACAACCGCGAGGCCCTTTTGGTGAACCGCCAACATGATCTCAACAGATTGGTCGTGATTCATACCAAAGAAACGTTCCAAAACCGTCACAACAAATTCCATCGGCGTGTAATCGTCGTTCAAGATCATGACCTTGTACAACGGCGGACGCTTGGTTTTTGGGCGTGTTTCAAGTTTAAGACCGATATCGCTATCGTCGTCATCATCCCGATCAGCCATCATGTAAACGTCGTGCAACATCATAGTCCTTTGGCGCGAGTCTCTAGCAGAGTGTGCGTTCAGCCGCTTAATATAACCTTCACACCCCGTATGAAAAGGGGGGCGCATTATTCAGTTTCAAAGGGCCTTTAAATGAACAAACCCAATTGGACCATCGCTTTTGATGCTGATGACACACTTTGGCACAACGAGCGTGGCTTTGCGCTAACGCAGGCGCGCTTTGCTGAACTGCTTCGGGACCACACCAGTGTTGATCACCTAATGGAACGTTTGTTGGCGGCTGAGCGTCGAAATATGGGGATCTACGGGTTCGGAATCAAAGGGTTCACGCTGTCGATGGTCGAAACCGCGCTAGAAATCACAAGTGGCGCAGTTTCCACGGACGTCATTGCTGAACTACTTGCAATGGGGCGCGGGATGCTCGCGGACCCTGTAGAACTTCTTCCTGGCGTTCGAGAGGCGATTGAAGCGGTCAAACCCGACGCGGAGATCCTATTGATTACGAAGGGTGACTTACTAGACCAAGAACGCAAGCTCGCGCAGTCTGGGTTAGGCGATTTGTTTGATGCGGTTGAGATCGTCAGCGACAAAACACCTGACATTTATTCACGCATTTTCGCGCGCCACGACACCGCGCATCAGATGATGGTGGGCAATTCGTTGCGTTCAGATGTGATCCCCGCGATCGAAGTTGGGGCATGGGGCGTGCATGTTCCCCATGAACTGACATGGGAATATGAGCATGCCGAAGCACCCGTGACCCACCGCCATTTTCGCCAGATTTCGACGCTTAGTGATTTGCCGGCGTTGGTGAAAGACCTCGGGTAACCCAAAGTTTACCCCCTGCCTCATTCTTGCCTTAATCCGCTATCTAGGGGGTATTCGCAATTTCCACCGCTAGATATGGGCACGACCAAGCGGAGTGTGCATGAAAAGCACACCGAAAGCCTTTGAATCTAAGGTATTTTCTGAAACGCTGCCTTGTGCTAGCCTTGTTTCATAAAAAGAGACCCCACTAAAAAAATCGGGGCTCACGAGGCAGTAAAGAGGCAGTGGCGTGAAACGTCGTATTCAAAACCCCGCGTTGGCGGGTATTCTTCTATTGGTCACACTCCTGATGGCAGCGCTTGCGCCTGCTACGAGTAATGCTGCGCCCTACGCGGCGATGGTTATGGACGCGCGGACGGGTGAAATTTTGCACTCTCGCAACGCGGACACACAATTGCACCCAGCATCGCTCACCAAGATGATGACGCTGTACATTGCGTTTCAGGCGATTGAGCGCGGAGAGATCAGTCTTGATGACATGGTCACGATCACCCCGTTGTCCGCCAATGAACCGCCCAGTAAACTTGGCCTCGTTGCAGGACAGCGTATTCAGTTCCGCTACCTTGTTCGCGCCGCTGGTGTGAAATCCGCCAACGACGCCGCAACTGCCATTGGTATCGCGTTGGAAGGGAATGAGGCAGCCTTTGCCCGCCGCATGACCGCCACAGCCCGCGCAATGGGGATGACACGTACAACATTCCGCAACGCACACGGCTTGACCGAAGCTGGCCACATGTCCACTGCCCGTGACATGACGGTCCTTGGTCGTCACATGATCTACGATTACCCACAGTATTATAACATCTTTAGCCGCATCACGACGGATGCTGGCGTGCGCGAAGTCGCCAACACGAACCGCCGCTTCCTTAGCAACTATCGTGGCGCTGATGGCATCAAGACAGGCTATACACGCGCCGCTGGTTTCAACCTCGTGGCATCCGCTGAACGTGGCCAAGAACGCATTATTGCGACGATGTTTGGTGGATCGTCCACGGCACAGCGTAATGCACGCGTAGCTGAATTGCTTGATATGGGCTTCGCCCGCGCACCAAGCACTGCAAACCTCAACCGTCCGAACCGTGTTGCTGCACAAGGCTCTGGCAACGCAGAAGCCCCAGCACCCGGTACAACAGCACGCACCGTTCGCGTAAACGGCCTCGTGAGCCGCTCACTTCGCCCAAACGCACGCGCAGTGCCAGAACAGCCAGAAGCGCCAGCGGAAGCACTGGTCGCTGTGGATGCGGATGTCATCGAAAACGCCGTAACCGAAGTATTGCAAACAGCCGCAGCCGCGCCGAGCGAGTCCTCTGCCCCACAAGCCCGTCCTTCAGATGTAGTCTTGGCAGCCGTTCAACAAGCGAGCCCAACGCCAAGTCAGCCTGAAATCGTAACCCGCATTTCTACGTCTGGTAGCCGTCTTTGGGGCGTAAACGTTGGCCGTTACAACTCGCGCTATCAAGCGGAACGGGTGTTGTTACGCGTGGCGCTGAACGAAATGTCGACCCTTGACGGCAGCTTGCGCCGCGTCAACCAATCCAGCCGCGGATTTGATGCGAATTTCATGGGGTTAACCCGTGATGGCGCCGAACAAGCATGTGCACGCTTGCAAGCACGCGGCACGACGTGTTTCATGATCGGGCCTGATTAACCCCGAGGAACCACAATGGCTGTTTTAGACGTTCGCGCCCCCAACACCCCGACCCTTCCGACAAGTAAGGCGGATCACTACGTGGGCGTGCATCGCGTCTTTTGCGTTGGCCAGAATTACGCCGACCATGTTGTTGAAATGGGTGGCAACACCAAAGCCAACCCGCCGATCTTCTTTATGAAGCCCGCGAGCGCGGTTGTAACGACCGGCCAAACAATTCCATTTCCGCCTGCTACGGAAAATCTTCAGCACGAAGTCGAGCTTACCATCGTGATTCAGAACGGTGGCGCGGATATTTCCGAAGCCGACGCGCTTGAACATGTCTACGGATACGCGACGGGCAATGATCTAACCCGCCGAGACCTACAATTCGCCGCCAAAAGCAAAGGCGCGCCTTGGGAAATGGGCAAAGGGTTCGACAATTCCGCGATTATTGGGACAGTGCATCCAGTCAGCGAGGTCGGCCACCCTACCGTGGGTGCCGTTACCTGTTCTGTTGACGGCGAAAACCGTCAAAACGGCGACCTGAACCAGATGATCTGGTCCGTCCCTGCAATCATTGCGACGCTTTCAAAGTTCGTGAAGTTGGAAGCCGGTGACATCATCATGACGGGAACGCCCGCTGGTGTTGGGCCGATTGTGAAAGGTCAAACCTGCGTTTGTGAAATCGAAGGACTGTCCCCTGCGACAGTTACATTCGAAGCCTAGTCAAAGGCCGCTTTCATCAGTTCTTGCGTGTAGGTTTCCTTAGGGGCGTCGAAGACCGTATCGACGTCCCCTGCCTCAACGATATCCCCGCGTTTCATCACCATCACCTTATGGGACAACGCGCGCACGACCTTTAGATCATGTGAAATGAACAGATAGGCCAGCTGGTATTTCTGCTGCAAATTCCGCAACAGTTCAACGATCTGGACCTGCACGGTCATATCCAACGCGGATGTGGGCTCATCGAGGACGACAAGTTTTGGGCGCAAGATCATGGCCCGTGCGATCGCAATGCGTTGACGTTGACCGCCGGAAAACTCGTGCGGGTAGCGGTCCATCAGCACAGGATCAAGGCCGACTTCGCGCATGATATCGGACACCATTTCACGGGAATTTTTGCCCTCGGCAGTCCCATGCACGGTCAAACCTTCTGCGATGATCTGTTCAACCGTCATCCGCGGACTAAGCGATCCGTAAGGGTCTTGAAACACGATCTGCATTTCACTGCGCAACGGTCGCATTTGGCGATCCGCCAGCCCCTGCAATTCAGACCCCATAAACACGATCCGCCCTTCTGAGCGGATTAAGCGCATCATCGCCAGCGCAAGGGTCGTTTTGCCGGAACCGGATTCACCAACGATGCCGACAGTCTCTCCTGCCCTCACGGTAAAGCTCGCATCATTCACGGCCTTCACGTACCCAGTCGTGCGACGCAGCAAACCAGATGTCAGAGGGAACCAGATTTTCAGGTTCTCCGCCTGCGCGACAACGTTTGCAGCTGGATCGACAGGAATGGGTGATCCTGTGCTTTCGGCTTCGAGCAGTGTGCGAGTATATTCGTGCTTCGGGTTCGCAAAAATCTCGGCTGTGGGGCCGTGCTCAACGATTTCGCCGTCCTTCATCACACAGACCCGATCCGCGATCTTGCGAACAATTGTAAGGTCATGGGTGATGAACAGCATCGACATATTCAGGTCGCGCTTAAGGTCAGCTAACAGATCCAGAATTTGGGCTTGGATGGTGACGTCAAGCGCCGTGGTCGGTTCATCCGCGATCAGCATCTCAGGGCCATTTGCCAGCGCCATCGCGATCATAACGCGTTGGCGTTGTCCGCCAGACAGCTGGTGTGGATAGGCCGAAAGTCTGCTTTCGGGTTCGTGAATGCCGACCTGCAACAAAAGCTCGATAATACGCGCACGAACCGCATCGCCACGTAGTCCTTGATGCAGCTCAATACTTTCGCGCAACTGCTTTTCAATGGTGTGCAGCGGGTTCAGGGACGTCATCGGTTCTTGAAAGATAAAGCTGATGTCGTTGCCGCGAACGCGCTGTAAGTCTTTCTCAGACGCTCCAACCATCTGGGTGCCGTCATAGGTGATAGACCCACCATAGGTGGCGCTGTCGCCAAGCAATTGAACGGTAGACAAGGCAGACACCGATTTACCGGAACCGGATTCACCAACCAGTGCAACAGTCTCACCCTTGTCGACATGAAATGACACACCGCGAACGGCGTGTGTTGTTTCCCCATCTTGGCGAAAATCAACGGTGAGGTTTTGAACGTCTAGTACGCGAGCGCTCATGAGAATGTCTTTCGCGGATCGAAGGCGTCACGCACGCCCTCGAAGATGAACACCAATAGCGACAGCATGATCGCGAAAGTAAAGAATGCGGTGAAGCCGAGCCAAGGTGCTTGCAGGTTTTGTTTGGCTTGCAATGTCATCTCGCCCAAAGACGGCGCCGATGACGGCAGGCCGAACCCAAGGAAATCGAGAGACGCCAGTGTTGCGATTGTTCCGGTAATCAGGAACGGCAACATCGTAACAGTGGCGACCATCGCATTGGGCAACATGTGACGAAACATGATTGTGCGGTCTGAAACGCCCAAAGCTTTGGCGGCGCGCACGTATTCAAAGTTACGCGCCCGCAGGAATTCAGCGCGCACTACACCGACCAAGGCAGGCCAGCCGAACAAAATGGTCAGGAACACAAGGAGCCAGAAACTTCGCCCTAAAATCGCGAATAGAATGATGATCACGTATAGCGACGGAGTACTTCCCCAAATCTCAAGCAAGCGCTGGAACACAAGGTCAACCCAACCGCCGAAATAGCCCTGCACAGCACCGGCAATAATACCGATGATCGATGCGCAGGTCGTCACGATGATCGTAAACAGGATCGACAATCGGAACCCGTGGATCACCCGCGCAACGACGTCGCGTTTGGTGTCATCCGTGCCAAGCCAGTTGTTCTCGTCCGGCGGGCTGGGTGCAACGCCGGGGATGTCGACGATGGTGTCGTAGCTGTAAGGAATAGGCGGCCAGACCAGCCAACCCCTTTCAAAGCCGTCTTCTTCAATCGTTCCCGCACGCGCTGCTTCGATCATTCCGTCTGGGTCATCAAAGCAGGTTTGCAGCCCGCCAGTTTCGATCAAGCACTTCACTTCGATGTCTTTGTATTCGGCCTGCGTCGGGAAATCCCCGCCGTAGTCACGTTCGGAATAGAAGCTGAAGATCGGCATACGGTATTCGCCTTGGTACTTCACCAATATGGGTTTGTCGTTCGCGAGGAACTCAGCGAACAGCGACATCACGAACAAGAACAAAAATATCCAAAGCGACCAATAAGCACGGCGGTTTCGCGTGAAGTTACGCCAACGGCGCTTGTTCAAAGGTGACAGGCTGAACCGGCTCTTCTTTGGGGTTGGGGGAATTGCGGTTTCCATGCCTATCCCCTCTTCTCAAAGTCGATACGTGGGTCGATCAGAACGTAGGTGATATCGGTAATAATGCCGACGACGAGACCCATCAGAGAGAACGCAAACAGCGTACCAAACATCACCGGATAATCGCGCTGCAACGTAGCCTCAAAGCCCAAGCGTCCAAGGCCATCAAGCGAGAACAGCGTTTCGATGATCAGCGATCCACCAAAGAACACGCCGATGAAAAGTGCTGGGAACCCTGAGATCACAATCAACATCGCGTTGCGGAATACGTGGCCGTAAAGCACGCGATTTTCAGACAATCCCTTTGCCTTGGCGGTGATGACGTATTGCTTTTTGATCTCATCGAGAAAGCTGTTTTTGGTTAACAACGTTAACGTTGCGAATGCCGAAATGGTCGACGCCAGAACGGGCAGCGCTATGTGGTGGAAGTAATCCTTGATCTGCCCCCACGTGCTAAGCGTGTCGAAATCCGACGACGTCAAACCACGTAGCGGGAACAAACGCATGCAAGTTGGGTTGGAATTATAAAGCCAGGTCACGTTCTCGCGGAAGAATTCGGATATTCCAAATGGAAGGCGGAAACAGTTGTTCGACGCGAACAATACGATCAGCAGAATGGCGAAAAGGAACCCCGGAATCGCGTAGCCGACAATGATTGCAGCGGACGTCCACGTATCAAACGATGACCCGTCGCGAACCGCCTTTTTGATGCCAAGCGGGATAGACACCATGTAGGCGATCAACGTGGACCACAGACCCAAGGTGATCGACACAGGCATCTTCTCAAGCACCAGATCGACAACGGAAACGGAGCGGAAATAGCTCTCTCCGAAGTCAAAACGCATGTAGTCCCACATCATCAGAAAAAAGCGTTCGAATGCGGGGATAGGTACGGGGTTACATTCGTCCGCCCGTAAATCCGGTTCGCCCGTAAAGCCTGCGTCACAAACAATGCGGGCAAAGTTAAATTCGACCTGCAATTCATCCAGAAATTCTTGGGGCAACCCGCGTGAGGCAACGCTATCGCCGCTCTCGTTCTCAATCAGCTCGCCACCGCCACCAGAGATACCTTCAAAAACATCACCGCCGCCTTCCATCTGCGCGATGATCTGGTCAATCGGCCCACCGGGGACAAATTGGATCAGCACGAAGTTGATGATCATGATCCCAAGCAAAGTTGGGACCACAAGCAGCAATCGTTTGAGAATATAGGCGCCCATTTAGTGCGTAGCTTTCGTTTTTATTGCTGTCCGCGTCAGGGGCTTAGAATGCTCCTGCAGCTTTCAGTTCTTCTGCTCTTTCGGCGTTGTACCACCAGAATGACAAATGACCCAATGAGAAAGGTGGCAAAGTATCGGGGTATTCGAACATATCGTAATACGCGACCGTATGCGTTGACTTGTACCACTGCGGCACCCAGAAACCCTTGGCGCGCAGAACGCGGTCAATCGCGTGGGTGCCGGTTGTCATCTCTTCCAGCGAAGATGCATTGATCACGGTATCCAACAGGCGATCGACTGCGGGGTCTTCAAGGCCCATTAGATTGCGTGAACTATCCGCAGCCGTCTCAGAGCCAAACCATTGCCGCATCCCAATTCCGGGTTCGAAACCTTGGGTCATCGTGTGAGTGATCAAGTCAAAATCAGACGGTGCGTCTAGTCGCTCAACATACTGCGCAAAGTCCACCCGATCGAGGCTGGCACTCACGCCAAGGCGTTGCAGGCTCTCAACGTAAGGATTGATGATCCGGTCAAAGCCAGCCGATGCAGACAGAAACTCAACGTTTAGAACTTCACCGTCTTTGCGGCGCATTCCGTCATCCCCTGCGATCCAACCTGCTTGGTCCAATAGATCGGACGCGAGTCGCAAGTTCGCACGGTCGGTTGGGCGGCTTGGATTGGACGTTGGCGGTAGCACTGCCTCGTCGGTTAATATCGACGCATCTAAAAGGCCTTCGTCAACAAGGGGCTCAAGTAACGCCAATTCACCATCTGATGGGGTGCCTTGTGCCTGAAGTTCAGAATTTTGCCAGAACGATTCAACGCGGTCATACAAGCCGTAGAAAAGCGTCTCATTAGACCATTCAAAGTTGAACATCAGTCCAAGGGCCTCACGAACGGCAGGGTCTTGGAATTTTGGATTCCGCAAGTTGAAGATAAATGCTTGTGCGGTACCGATTGTGCCGTCTTCCAATTCCTCTTTACGCACCCAACCATTCTCAATCGCTGGGAATTCGTAGCCCGTTGCCCACTGCAAGGACGAGCTTTCTTGGCGGAATGTGTATTCGCCCGCTTTGAACGCTTCGAATGCAGCGGCGCTGTCTGAGAAATATTCATACCGGATGCTGTCGAAATTCGCCTGCCCGATATTGAACGGATGCTCAGCGCCCCACCAATCTGGGTCGCGCTCATAAATAACTTGGCGGTTGGTATCGTAGCTGCCCAGTACATAGGCACCCGTTCCAAGGAACGGCACATCCGTTGATTCATCTAAACGGGCACCGGTTTCTTCAAACCATGCCTTTGAGAACGCGCGGTTGCCACCCGCGATGCCAATCACATCGCGGCGTGGCGCATCCGGCGTGAAATTGAATTTAACGCGGTAGGTATCAAGAACTTCGACGCCTGCGAGGTACTGTGAAACCACGTTCACGTACTCAGGGATACCTTGCTCCATGATCAGGTTGTGAAAGAACTCAATGTCTTCAGCCGTGAAGGGCGTACCGTCAGAAAACGTAATGTCTTCGCGCAAATTGAAGATCACCCAGTCGCGGCTTTCCGGGTATTCAAGCGTCGTACACAGGTAGCAATACGACCCGTAAGGATCATCCGCCGTCGCTGCTAAGATACTTTCATACAAAATCGTCGTACCCGCGGCCGCAGCGCCTTCGCGGGTGAAGTTGTTGAAAGTATCAAACGTACCACGTGCCCAAACGCTGATTTCGCCACCCTTTGGTGCGTTAGGGTTCACATAATCCAAATGCACTGTATCGGGGCCGTACTTCAGCTCTCCGAAGTTGGTGTACCCGTGCGAGACAATGATTTCTTCATGACTATCAGCGTGAACCAATGTCGCCGCACCAAACGCTAAGACTGCCCCTGCAAGAAGGAGGCCAAGTTTGGAGCCCCATGCGTTTTGCGGTTTTGTCGCGACTTTGGCGGAACAACGCTGGTCTTTTATCATGTGGCACTCCTGAAATGGGCATATCTTGTGGGCATCAGCGTAGTGCGCGAATTAACAAACATTCAAGTTGAGATTGCGTGAGTTGGCCGTGATCACGCAAGGTTTAGGCCCGAAAATACAAAAGGCCGCCCCTGATGGGGCGGCCTTTGCAAAGAATTTTGATCGACGTTTAGTTGTCGATGCTGTCGAGATACGCAATCAGGTTCGCGCGATCTTGGATCTTACGCATGCCGTTGTACGTCATGTCAGTACCTGGCGCGTAGCCACGTGGGTTTTCAAGGAACGCATTGAGGTTCTCAGGCGTCCAAACGTCCGCAACAGCGACGAGTGATCCAGAGTAGCCGAAGCCGTCTTCGGTTCCCACGTTACGACCTACAACACCGTAAAGGGATGGGCCTGTGCTGTTCTCGCCAGCTTCAAGCTTGTGGCACGAAGAACAGTTGCGCCACTGGCTTTCACCTGCAGCCGCATCAGCCATCGCATAAATTTCTTCAAAAGCAGGGCCCTCGTCGACTGGTTCGTCAGTACCGCCAGCAGACGCAACTTCAATCACGTATCCAGCAGCATGCTCTTCACCGCCGTGCCCACCAGCGTGATAAACCTCTTCGGCGGCCCATTTACCAAGCAAAAAGACCAAGAACGTGCCGCAAACGGCGCCCAGAACTTTGGTCATTGTCATTGTGTCGAACATGTCGCGTTCCATTTTCTTCCTGATTCAGCAATCATGTATCCGCTTCCCCCGCCAATGATCAAGGTGTAGCACCGCGACCAAATGCCCATTTTAGAGAAACTTGGGAAAATCGGGGACTAAAGATGACCAAACGCATCGCATTTCAAGGTGAACCAGGTGCTTACGGGCACCAAGCCTGCGTCGAAGCACGTCCCGATTACGAACCTTTGCCCTGCGCAACGTTCAATTCCGCAATTGAAGCCGTGCGAAAGGGCGATGCAGACCTTGGCATGATCGCTGTCGAAAACTCTACCTACGGACGGGTTGGTGACGTGCACACGCTGCTTCCTGAAAGCGGGCTGCACATTATTGACGAAGCCTTCGTGCGGGTTCACATCAACCTACTTGGCAAACCCGGCGCACAAGTCGACCAGATAAAGACGGCTGCGGGTCACATTGTGATCCTGCCCCAATGCGGGAAGTTCCTGCGTGAAAAGGGTATTTCGCCCGTCATCAGCCCTGACAACGCACGTGCCGCAATGGACGTCGCCGCTGGCGAAGACATGACAGCTGGCGCGCTTGCGTCCGAAATGGCGGCTGAGATTTACGGCCTAAACGTTTTGGCACGTCACATTGAAGACCATGATCGCAACACCACACGTTTCTTGATCATGTCGCGTGAACTGGACCTGTCCAGACGTGGCAAGCACGGCATGGTCACGAGTTTCGTATTCCGTGTCCGCAACATTCCCGCCGCGCTTTACAAAGCAATGGGCGGTTTCGCGACCAATGGCGTCAACATGACCAAGCTGGAAAGCTACATGGTCGGTGGGCATTTCACCGCAACACAGTTTTACGCTGAGGTTGAGGGCCATCCAGATGACCGCAATGTGCAAAACGCGATGGAAGAGCTGGACTATTTCACAGACCACATCCGCCTGATGGGTGTGTTTCCCGCAGCCCCACGCCGCCATGAGAAAGCCAGCAGTTAAGAACGGTAACGCGTTTCGACATCGTCCGCAAAGCTGGCGACCAATGCGTTAAACTTGTTCTTATTCTTTGCACGCGCAAACTTAACCGATTGAAACAACAGCTTTGCTGGGATCGATTTTGCTGCCGCCGTCGCATTCACGTTAAGGCGTGTACGCGCCGGACTTAGCGCAACAAGATCAACCTGCAAGGTTGCGTCGGCACTCTTGGACGTCACATTGATCGTAATTGCGTTTGGCGCATCAACAGCCACAACCTCAGCATTCACGACCCGTTCAGCACCACGAAGCAAGAACTTTACCTGCCATTTCGTCCCGGCCACGGCAACGTCACCACCGGAAACACGTTCGACATCACCGCCGCGCCGCATAATCGAGCGTTCAAACGAAGCAAAATCGGTCACTTGTTCGAAAACGTACTCGATCGGTGCTTCAATATCTTCGCGTGTCGTAAATTCCATGATCTCTGCCCAGTTATCGGCCTTTACAGGCTCATTGTTTGTTATTCGGTCAGTCTAACGTATTGGCCAGCCAGTTCTCTAGCAAAAAATGCGCAATTGCACCCTTTCTCGCAGGAAGGATCGTTGGGTGTTCCCCTCGCGCGACTTGTTCCATCTCAGATCGGCTGACCCAGCGGGCGTCCTCCAGCTCAACCGGATCAAGCGTGATATCTTTGCTTGTTGCAGTTCCATAGCACCCGAGCATCAGTGAAGATGGAAACGCCCATGGCTGGCTCGCGAGGTAACTGACCTCACCGATGCGAATACCTGCTTCTTCAAAAACCTCACGGCGTACTGCGGCTTCCATGGTTTCACCGGGTTCAACAAACCCAGCGAGGAGCGAATACATACCCTCGGGCCAACCCGGGGAGCGCCCGACAAGAACCTCGTCATCGGCCACAATCAACATAATCACGACAGGATCCGTGCGCGGAAAATGCGACGTATCACAAGTAGGACAAAGGCGGCGCCAGCCTGCATCAACCGCGTTGCTTAAGGTTCCACAGCTTGAGCAAAACTTGTGGCTGTCGTGCCACCCCAAAACAGCCCGTGCCGTCGACGCAAGCTCGCCGTCGCGCGGCGAAAGCGTGGTCATGATTGCGCGCAGTTCGGCAAAGATAGCGTCGCCCGTTGCCGGATGTTGTTGCTGGGACGCATCCAAAAACGTGTTCAACTCATCACCGTCAGGCAATTCTGGTGTCCAACGAGACAGGTTCACAGCAAAGACGGGTCCGTCATCATCCTGCCCCAAGAACACACGCACATCGCCAGCGTCCGCCATGACCGGATGATCAAGCGGCAGGCGCGCCAATGGGCCACCTTCTGAAGTGATAAGGGGTTTCCCGCGCCACAACACGACAGCCCTCGCCGCCGGATTGGCCCCAATTTGTGCATCATCTGCGCGTAAATGTGCTGCGCGATCCAAACCCGACCCGCCGAAGGTAACTGTTTCTGCATGTTTCATACCGCAACCGATGCCATGCCCCTACGCGCTGTGCAATCCATAGTGGGTCTTGCACGATGGATGGTGTGGGCCTATATCACCTTTCGAGGGGTTGGCGCGGGCAAGTGCCTCGCCAACCTGGTCAGGTCCGGAAGGAAGCAGCCACAACGAGCCCCACTTGGGTCGATGTCCAACCTCTCACCTACCGCCAAAATGCAAAGCATTTTCGCGGGGAAACGATAGAGCGAAAGTCCTACTTTCGCGGAATCGTTCAATAGGATAGCCATTTAATATGACAGACACCCTAAAAACCCTCGGCTGGTCCAACCACTTCATCCGTCAGGTTGACTATGATGAAGCCGCCGATCCGCCAGAACGACCGGTGCGTATTTCTGCCGTTCACCGCTCCCGTTTAGACGGTCTGTCGGCAAAGGGTGCCGAATCCCTCTCACCCACGGCTTCCGCTGGTATGTATGCCGTTGGCGATTGGGTGATCGCGACAGGTGCTGCCGCGTCCGAGCCGCTTGAGCGCACAACTGAAATTACCCGTCGCGCTGCTGGAGAGGATTCCAAACCTCAGCTAATCGCCGCGAATGTCGACACGCTTGGCATCGTCAGCAGTTGCAACGCCGACTTCAACGTCGCGCGACTAGAGCGGTATTTGGCGATGTGCGCCGCATCGGGATGTCTGCCGCTGGTTATCCTGACCAAGGCCGATCGATGCGATGACCCACAAAGCTACGTTAAACAGGCCGAAAAACTGTCCCCGTTGCTGAGTGCGATTGCCGTTGATGCCACGGATGATGAGGACGTAAAGCGCCTGAACCCGTGGTGTTCCAATGGGCAAACGCTTGCGCTGGTTGGCTCATCCGGCGTTGGGAAAACGACCATCCAGAACCGGCTTACGGATGTTGTCGACACCACCCAAGATATTCGCGCAGATGACGCCAAGGGGCGGCATACGACGACGAACCGCAATCTACGCCCAACATTTGCAGGTGGTTGGCTGATTGACACGCCCGGTATGCGCGAACTGCGTCTTGTGGATGCTGAGGAAGGCGTAGATGAGGTGTTTTCCGACATCACTGAGCTTTCCGCGATGTGCAAATTCAATGACTGCGCCCATATCACCGAACCGGGCTGCGCCATTCGCGCCGCGATTGAAGCGGGGGATTTGGATGCCGATCGTCTGGAACGCTGGCGCAAGCTGGAAAAGGAAAACCGTTTCAATACGGCAACCGTGGGTGAAAACCGCGGTCACTTAAAACGGCTACAAAAGATGTACAACGCGGGCAAAGAACGTGGCAGCGCTAAACGGAAGGGTTAGCCGCCCACTCTTGTTGGTCTTCGGTTTCTACGGCGCATGGGCGCGTCTGTCGCAACCTTTTTAAAGCGAGATCAGGTGCTTCGCCCGCTTCAACCATCAACCGCAACGCGACCATCCCAGAACGCCCGCATCCACCAAAACAGTGGATCAGTATTTTGCCGCTGTTCGCCAAGACATCGGCACTACCGCGCGAAACTTCACCCCACATCGCTTTAATATGATTGTCAGGCGCGCCGAAGTCGACGATCGGCAAGTGGCGCCATTGGATACCTACTGCGGCAAGGTCATCCCCGAAATTCGTTGCACCCATGCGATCCAACTCTGACTGGGTGGTCATGGTCAGCACCAGATCAGGGGCCCAGTGCAGAACCGCAGACAGATCCGTTTCATAAGCCCCAGATCGCCCCGGAATAGGGGACAAGGCAACCTGCCCTGCCCCCACTTCCAGCGGATAAATTGCGAACTTAGACGATCCCATATTCAACCACCTGTCCGGGCTTATCGTCTGCCCATTGCGTCAGGAATTCTCGGATCTCGGGCGAGCCAGACGCATCCAACGCCTTACGCGGAAGTGCGACCCCTTCATCCAAAGCCAACTGAAGGCACCCAATATAGTCGCCGTTCGCACGTTGCGGATTGTTTTCCGCCCCGTGCAATATGGTCGACAGCAAGGTGCCACCATAGTTGTTCACATGCCCAAGATTAGGGCTGAGCTTCAGGAAATACTGCATCACATCAGCCAACCCGTTCCAGCCAGCCGCCTGAACGGGCGTGATGCCTTCTGAATCCGGACGGTCCCATTCAAGCCCGATGGCTACCAGCGCCTTGAGGTGGGGTAGTTTGCCGGGCAAGTGCAAGACTTCACGCAATAAGCCGCGATATTCATCAGGCAAAGTTGCGGTGTTGATATACCCGTCTGGAATTTGCCCCGAAGCAGCCGTGGCCAACATCTGTTCGATATCGGTAAGCACCGTTTCTTCGCCGCGCTCCTCGATCTGCGAAGCAAGATCGGCGTTACCAAAGACCTTAGCGAAGGCATATGCGCTATGCCCTTTCCAAGACGCAGATGGGGCCGCACCGTGATCTAGCAACACGTCCAAGATCGGCCCCGAATTCATCCGCCGCGCCGCTTGATGCAGCACAGGAACGCCGTGTTCAGTTCCGGTGCCAGCCGTCCATGCATCCGACCCCTCATTAGGGTCAGCACCATGCTCCAACAACAACGTCACCATCTCGACGGAGTCGAAATCCATCGCACGGGGCAAAGCATTCGTTTGTTTAGGATCCGCGCCATGCGTCAGCAATAGACGCAGCCCGTCAGCATGGCCAAGCTCAGTCGCGTGATACAGGCTTTCGCCATCATTCGGGTTCGCGCCATTTTCCAGCAACCACGTCGCCAGTTCCATGTTTCCAGCGTGCCCTAGCGCCCAATAGAGCGGCGACAAAGGGTCACCGTTTTCAACACTGCCTGCATTCACATCAGCACCGTTCGCCACAAGCATATCTGCAATCGCTGCACTATCCGCACCGCCCTCTGGCTGAACCGTAAACATGCGCGATTTACACAGATGCACCATTGGCAGGAACGGACCTGCCCGTTTGGATGCCAATGCCGGATCATCTTTCAGCATCATCCAAACGGATTTCACATCATTCAGCCCACATAGCAGGCCGAAATGATCCTTCGCCAAATCGGGCGTACCCTCAAGTAATTTCGCGACGACCCCAGTCCGTCCTGCGTGCAAAGCTATCTTGAGCTTTTGAATTTTCTGCGCACGGTCCAAACCGACGGTTTCAATCGCGTCTTTCATCACGGGCCAAGTCGGGAAGTTATTTTCTTGCGCGATCACATGCAGGTAATCAGCGTGGCGTAAATCGGCGCCGTCGCTACGGGGCCTTACGGTCGCGATACGGGTCAACGCATCAGGCAAACCGGTTTCATATTCAGTTTTCAACGCCTTCGCCGCACGGCGGAATTTATCTAGGGGGTTCGTCATATCAGGCTTCCTCATCCAAATATCCCAAGAGTCCGCTAACCAGGGCATGAGAAAGACCGAAAAGGTCTATTCAAAAATATATGTGAAGGGTGCCGATACAGCTTTTCGCGAACCTGATTGCCTCCCTAAAGGCACGCAATGTGTACCGCACAGCAGTGGACCTTGGCAAGCGGGCAGCATAGGTTTTGCAAATGACCGAATCCGATACCCCAAAGTACCAAGTCCTCGCACGTAAGTACCGCCCCGAGACATTTGCCGACCTCGTCGGGCAATCGGCAATGGTGCGCACGCTGAAAAACGCTTTTGAAGCGGACCGTATCGCGCAAGCCTTCATCATGACGGGTATCCGTGGAACGGGTAAAACCACCACCGCACGGATCATCGCCAAGGGCATGAATTGCATCGGTGAGGATGGTCAGGGTGGCCCTACGACTGAACCATGCGGCAAATGTGAAAACTGCGTTGCCATCATGGAAGGACGCCACGTTGACGTGATGGAAATGGATGCTGCGTCGCGCACTGGTGTGGGCGACATCCGCGAAATCATCGAAAGCGTGCATTACCGCGCCGCATCTGCGCGCTACAAAATCTACATCATCGATGAGGTTCACATGCTGTCGACCAGCGCGTTCAACGCGCTGCTGAAGACGCTTGAGGAACCACCAGAGCATGTGAAATTCATCTTTGCGACGACCGAAATTCGCAAAGTCCCCGTGACGGTCCTTTCGCGTTGTCAGCGTTTTGATCTGCGCCGCATTGAGCCGGAAGATCAAATCGGCTTGCTGCGTAAAATCGCAACCGCCGAGAAAGCTGAAATCACAGATGATGCGCTGGCGCTGATTACCCGCGCTGCCGAAGGTTCTGCGCGGGACGCGCAATCCCTCCTCGACCAAGCGATCAGCCATGGCGCTGGTGAAACGACTGCCGAGCAGGTCCGCGCAATGCTTGGCCTTGCGGACCGTGGCCGCGTGCTTGATCTGTTTGACATGATCCTCAAGGGTCAAGCGGCTGACGCCCTGCACGAACTGTCCAGCCAATACGCAGACGGTGCCGACCCGATGGCGATCCTGCGTGACCTCGCTGAAATCGCGCACTGGGTAAGCGTCATAAAGATCACGCCAGACGCCGCCGAAGACCCGACCGTTAGCCCCGATGAACGCACACGTGGTGCCGCAATGGCCGAAGCGTTGGCGATGCGCGTTCTGACGCGTCTGTGGCAGATGTTGCTAAAGGCGCTCGAAGAAGTCGCGATGGCACCGAACGCGATGATGGCCGCTGAAATGGCGATCATCCGACTGACCCATGTCGCAGACCTTCCCAGCGTCGAAGAACTCGTTCGCAAGCTCGACAAAGAAACGCCGCCACCCGCGGGCCCAAGTGGTGGCCCCCGCGTTGCACCTGCGCAATCGGGCATGCAAACGGATGCGCAATCCAGCACGCCAGCGCCCACACATTCCGGTCCAAGTGGGCCTTCGGCATCTGCGGGTGGCGCAGCTTTGGCAGTCGCAAACGACGAAGCCCTCGCGCTCTATCCAACCTTCGAAACCGTGGTTGAGCTGATCCGCCGCCACCGCGATGTGAAGTTACTGGTCGAAGTTGAAACCGGTGTGCGCCTTGCAGCCTATCAGCCGGGGCGGATTGAATTTGTTCCTTCCGAAAGCGCCCCGCATGATCTTGCCCAGCGCCTAGGCTCACGACTTCAGGCGTGGACGGGCAACCGTTGGGCAGTCACGCTCGTCAATGATGGCGGCGCGGAAACGATTGCTGAGTTACGCGATGCCGAAGCGAACGATTTGCGCGACAAAGCAACGGCGCATCCGCTGGTTCAGGCCGTGTTGATGCAATTTCCGAAGTCCAAGATCACTGACATCCGCACCCCAAAGGCACTCGAAGCCGAAGCAGGGCTTGAAGCCCTGCCCGAAGTTGACGAGGAATGGGACCCGTTTGAAGATAGCTAACTTGCGGCACCGGCTTGGGCTGCTTATCTAAGGCCAAACAGACATTCAGGAGACGACGATGTTCAAAGGACTAGGCGGGCTTGGCGATATGGCCGGCATGATGAAAAAAGCCCAAGAGATGCAAAAGCAGATGGGCCAATTGCAAGAAGACCTGCACGACATCATGGTTGTCGGCGAAAGCGGTGCTGGCTTGGTAAAGGCAACTGCGTCCGCCAAAGGCGAGTTGCGCGGACTGGACATTGATCCGTCCATCTTCAACGGCGACGACAAAGAAGTTGTCGAAGACCTGATCCTTGCGGCGATCAAAGACGCGCAATCCAAAGCGTCCGACAAAGCGCAAAGCGAAATGGAAAAGCTGACCGAAGGTCTGGGCCTTCCAGCGGACATGAAGCTGCCGTTCTAAGTGACCCAAGCACCAAAAGACATTGATGCGCTGATCGACCTGATGGCCCGCTTGCCGGGTTTGGGGCCTCGATCTGCGCGTCGTGCGGTGCTGCACCTAATCAAGAAGCGCGGGCAGCTTTTGAACCCGTTGGCGCAGGCATTAACGACTGTTGGTGAAACAGCGCGTGAATGTTTGAACTGCGGCAACATCGGCACGTCCGATATCTGCGGTATTTGCGAAAGCGAGAAGCGCAACATTGGTCAGATTTGCGTTGTCGAAGATGTCGCCGATCTTTGGGCGATGGAGCGATCGGGCATTTTCAAAGGACGTTATCACGTGCTTGGTGGGACGCTGTCGGCACTTGATGACATCGGGCCGGACGAATTGCGCATTCCAAAACTACGTGATCGCGTCACAACAGAACACGTCACCGAAGTCATTCTCGCACTCGGAGCGACGATCGACGGGCAAACCACGGCCCACTACATTGCGGATGAATTGCAAGGCGTACAGGTCACAACCCTAGCGCAAGGTGTGCCCGTAGGTGGAGAGTTGGACTACCTCGATGACGGGACAATTTCGGCGGCGTTAAACGCCCGAAAAGCCCTTTGATCGGGTTTATTCAGCAGTCAGTTTGAAACCCAACGCTTGCCCCCAGTGAACAAATGTTCCGGTACAAACAAAGCCATTGTCACGGTAGCTACGCAACTCACGGCGAAAGCTATGGAACGCATAGTTGTAATCAGAACTTGCGCGCGTTTTCGGGTTTAAGTGACCCAGCATTACAAACACCGACTTGCGGCTAATGCGACAAAACTCATCAATCGATGACATCCAATCGTCAGGATGACCGGTGTGCTCCAGTGCCTGAAAGCACAACGTCGTATCAAAGCTCTTGGTCTCAAACGGATAATATCCGTCGGTATTGTCAAAAACTGTCATCGGCAAATCAATGCTTTCGACAACGTGACGGAAGGGCCAATCAGGCTTTTCCGAGCTACTACTCTCATCTGACCAAGTTTCGGTCGCGTAATCCGTTCCCATAACGTTGTGCCCATAGTGGCGCAAAATCTCAAGCATCGCGCCGTGCCCAGTCGACACTTCCAGCACGTCTTGGGGCGACGATGTTAGGAGCTCTGGCATGTACTGTTGGACTTGGTTCCAGCAGCGTTCAACGTTGAAACGTCGATCCGTTAGCTTGTGCTGCATCATAACACTACGGTCACGACCTGCAGCGTTTAACGGGTAATCGGACAACAGCGCAGCGGGCGGTTGGTCGCCAAATAGGGCAGCCGCATCGTCCGACGTCCGGCTTTTCCGAACCAACGTATGAACTTGTGGGTCTTTGAAGTCCTGAACGTCTTGCAACATCTGCCTTCTCTCCTTCACGTGCTCCCTTATGGGGCTCTCGGATTAAGATAGACTTAGCGTTAGGCATAAATTGGGCGAAATTGGGGTACTGGGTGCACAGCGGCCTAGTCGTGACGCAAAAGCCCCAGTCTATCGACCGGGGCTTCATATCGTTCAACAGGGTTAGCGCATTGACGTTTAGTCTTCGTCGTCGCCTGCGTCGTCCGGCAAATTGAAGAACGTGTCTTTGTCCGGAACAGACGTATCTTCTTCCGGTTCGACGTCCGTGCTCAGTGTGAATGTCTCAAGGCCTTCGATTGAAGCCGGGATCTTAGGCTCATCTTCCAAACCAAGGCTCTGTTCTGTGGAAACCAGCTTGCGACGTTCGTCGTCAGACATAACGCCACCCTCTTTGGCTTTCTTGGCCACAGCTTTTTGTACAGCTGCGTCCAGTTCGGACTGTTTACACAGGCCCAAAGCAACCGGATCAATCGGTTCGATGTTATTGATGTTCCAGTGCGTGCGCTCGCGGATTGCCTGAATTGTTGGCTTCGTCGTGCCAACCATTTTGGAAATCTGACCGTCTGAAAGCTCAGGGTGGAACTTCACCAACCAGTAAATGGATGCAGGACGATCCTGACGCTTGGACAGCGGTGTGTAACGCGGACCGCGGCGCTTTTCTTCGCCAGCAGATGCAGGGTTGAAAAGCAGCTCCAAGTTATACTTTGGATCAGCTTCGCCTTTGGTGATTTCTTCTTGCGTCAGCTGCTTGTTAGCAATCGGGTCAAACCCCTTAACGCCAGTCGCAACGTCACCGTCAGCGATGCCCTGAACTTCTAGCTCATGCAGGCCGCAGAAAACGGCGATCTGACGAAACGTCATTGTTGTGTTGTCGCACAGCCAAACTGCTGTGGCTTTGGCCATAATTGGTGTACCGCTCATCGCGTTTCTCCTTAACAGTCGACATGCCTCTCCCACGCCCTTGAAGGGGCAGACCGATTTGGCCGGGTTCACATTGTCGGGGAACTTGATTGCTATATAGTCGCGCGACTGGATTATGGAAAGACCCCAAATGCTGCGAATATTAGCCCTTCTTTGCGTTGTTGCCCTGCCTGCTAAGGCCCAAGACGTCGCGGGGGAGTTCGATTACTACGTTCTTTCCCTATCATGGTCGCCAAATTGGTGCGCGCTTGACGGCGATTCCCGCAATTCGCCCCAGTGTGAAGACGACAAGGATTTCGGCTGGGTTCTACACGGGTTGTGGCCGCAATATGAAAACGGCTGGCCCGCTGATTGCCGCCACACGTTCCGCAACCCTTCCCGCGCAGACACGTCCGCAATGGCCGATATTATGGGCACAAGCGGGTTGGCGTGGCACCAGTGGAATAAACACGGGTCTTGTTCGGGCCTGTCACCCGACGACTACTACGCGTTGGCGCGGCTGGCTTATGAACAGGTCACCCGCCCCGCGGTTTTCCGGCGCTTAGAAGACCCTATCACGCTTCCTGCATCGCTAATTGAAGAGGCGTTCATGCGCGAAAACGAAGGCTTAGATGCTGACGAAATCACCATCACATGCCGCAGCCAGCGCATTCAAGAAGCACGTATCTGTCTTACACGTGATCTAGAACTGCGCCGCTGTGGATCAGACGTCATCCGTGACTGCACGCTTGATGATGCGCTGTTTGATCCGGTTAGGTAACCTAACTACGCGTTCGCATCTCGCTTGAGGGCTTGAGCCATACAATGAATGCCGCCACCAGTTTTTGAAATTTCGGCTGTCTCAACGGCAGCCACTTCAAACCCACGGGCGCGCAACTTGTCGATCAATGTTTCCGACGACCTCGGCGCGATGATTTTGTCATTCCCGAGCGACATAAGATTGCACCCCAGCGCCATCGTATCAGCGAATGGTACATCAATTATCTCGTGCCCCTTTGCCTTAAGCCAATCAACAATTGCTGGTTCCGTACAGGCCAGACAAACAGCCGTCAGTTTCTCAGCGATTGGAACGACCATAAGGTCAATGTGAACGTAAAATTCGTCGATATAGGCGATGCGTACTTCCCAGCCTTCAGTTTCAAACCAGCCTGCAACCTGCTTCGCGCCCGCCTCATTGGTGCGTGCTTCGCCACAACCGATCAAGACACAGCCTTCTTCGATGACATTGAAGTCGCCACCTTCGAACGTGCCAGCGGTGACCATGTCATAGATCGGGATGCCCAGTTTTTCATAGGCGCGGATTGCAGCGTAGTTCTCGCCGCGGCGCCACCATTGGGACATCGCGGTGATGAAAGCCCCATATGGGGTCATCACACTGGAATCACGGGAGTATACCTGCATGGTCAGTTCAGGCTCTGCATCAAGCATGTGAACATTCACGTTGAAATGACGATAGGCGTCGACCAGCTCGGCATGTTGGGCCTGCGCGACTTGGATGTTGCACGGCGCTTCACGCAAATGCTTTCGCGACAAACTAGACGTTGCGCGGTGAAACAGGTGCGCGGGCGAGCCGAGCAAAACATCCGTCAGCGGATCAGTTTCATTCGGCAGCGTCCAATGTGTGAGAGGGGCTGTTCCACCATTTGGGTTGCGGCGTTGCAGACTGAAAGCATCAGTTGATTTATCGAGGGCCATTGGAAATTCTCCATCAAAGACGCTGGTTGCGCATGAATTCACAGGAGAACGGTAGAACCCAAGTTTGGTTCAGTCAATTGACGCGGGCGCATTCATTTGAGCTAAATGATCAGTGGGTTTCCCATAGTATAACGCATCCGTTGGCTACCCCGAACCTTCTATCACCCACAGAGCGCCGCCAAGGCGGTGGCAGCCTGAAAGGTCCCAAAGGCAAGGTTCCTGCCATCGGCATGTTTGCTCAGACCTTCAGCACGATCTTTCCAATGTGTGCGCTGCTTTCCATCCGCGTGTGCGCGGCGGCCGCGTCGGCCAACGCGAATTCATGATCCATCACAGGCACGACGCGCCCAGATGTAAGCAACGGCCAGACCTGTTCTCGCAACTGCATGGCGATCTCAGCCTTCGCCAAGTCCGATTGTGGGCGCAGGGTGCTGCCTGTGATTGTCAGGCGGCGCATCATTAGATGGGCGAAGTTCAATTCGATTTTGGGACCTTGAAGGAATGCGATTTGCACAAGACGCCCATCATCGGCCAAAGCACGCACATTACGTGGCAGGTAGTCCCCACCAACCATATCGAGGATCAGGTTCGCGCCACCCTCGGCCTTCATTACCTCAACAAAATCCGCTTCCCGATAGTTCATCGCCACCTCAGCCCCAAGGTCGAGGCAGGCCGCGCACTTCTCGTCAGACCCAGCGGTCGTGAACACGCGTGCTCCAAAGGCATTTGCCAGTTGAATTGCTGTCGTGCCGATACCAGACGAGCCACCATGCACCAAGAACCGCTCCCCCGCTTTCAACCCTCCGCGCATGAACACGTTGGACCAGACGGTGAAGAACGTTTCGGGCAAACACGCTGCCTGTTTCAACGACAATCCAACAGGAACCGGAAGGCAATGCGCGGCAGGTGTGACCACTTCTTCGGCATAACCGCCACCGGGCAACAATGCGCTAACTTGATCGCCAACGTTCCAGTCAGTTACCCCATCACCGATCGCAGAAATCTCACCCGCGGCCTCAAGTCCTGGCAAGGGGCTCGCACCTTTGGGTGGGTTATACATGCCGGCACGTTGCAAGGCGTCTGGGCGGTTAACACCGGCGTATGCCACCTTAATACGGACCTGACCAAAGGCGGGTTCTGGCGTTGGCACATCAACATGTGTTAGTACTTCGGGTCCGCCCGCTTGCGAAATCTCAACTGCTTTCATCGTCGTGTGCTCCATGAACCGGGTAAATCATCCGCCGGTGCGGACGGTGCTTTTATGTGAGAGGTGAAACGTTCCAGCGCACCTGCGAAGGGCTTGGTGAGCGGGTTCTTGTTCAACGCCGCTTTAAAACTTTCAAACTGCATCACGTTTTCAATGCGCCGATCGATGAAATCGGTCGTCGCTTGCCCGTCGTCCGTATCATCACCCAACCAGAACAAAACAACGGCGCCATAGACTGCCGAAAGCGTGGCGCGTTTGGTGTAGTAATTCACATCCTCAGACGTGTCCCCCAAAGCCGTCCAAATCGCGTCAGCCGTTCCCCAAATCAACTTGGAACCAATGGGCGCCATATGCGGCAGCGCGAACAACGCTGACCCACGGCGCACGGCTTCCTTGTCAGTTACGGCATCCAAGCGAAGGCGCACCGCATGGGCGACTTTGTCGCGAAATCGCATCTCGGACAGGTCAGCGGCTTTCAGGGCCGTCACCATCGCCGCGTCTCCTTCAGTGTGGAACAACACCGCAAGGTCTGAGGCACCACGCGGACACAATGCACGCGCCTCTTCAAGCGTTGCTCCGCAATCCTCAGCCGCCGCTGCAAACGCCTCATTCGACCAACCGTCAAAGGCGACATGCGGTAGAATCGCGTCGAGTAATGTCAGTGCAGTGGTCATATCAGGCTCCGATATCAGGCATTTGCCCCATACTAGACAAGTAACAGGGTACTTGCTATATGGCGGCCTCCTGCAACTTATTGCAAATCCAACTTAGAGAGGTGGTGAAAACCACATGCAGGTTAGTGTTCGTGACAACAACGTCGATCAGGCGCTCCGCGCTCTGAAGAAAAAGCTCCAGCGTGAAGGCGTTTTTCGTGAGATGAAGCTTAAGCAAGCTTTTGAAAAACCTTCTGAGAAGAAGGCACGTGAGAAAGCCGAAGCTATCCGCCGTCAGCGCAAGCTGGCTCGGAAAAAGCTTCAACGCGAGGGTATGGTCTAAGGACCTTATTCGACACGTTTAAGAATTAGGAAAACCCCGTGCTTTATGGCGCGGGGTTTTTCGTTAGATGACTTATGTTTAAGGTTCCTTTGATAAAGGAACGAACGAATGTCGAGCAGCACTAAGAAGACTTACGTTTTCAAAGAAAAATCATGGGAACCCATTGTCGAGATTGAGGGGGAAACTTTGATTTACCGAATGCCTGTCGCTTGCGGGCACTTCGACAAGTCATTCAGCTTTCGACTAGATCCAGCCGAATTCGAAGTTCTCAAAGCTGATGAGGAGCGGCGATACTTTCTTTATGCACTGTTACACAGCCAGTATCAGTCGAAACAAATGACGGCTTCGCTTTTAACCGATGAGAGCTTTCAAAAGGTACTGCTAGACGACGAAAACGCCGTAGAAAAACTACTGAGCACGCAAGACGAGGCATCCAATCGCGCAGTTTCCAATCTAGTCCGCATCTTAATGAAACGTGATCAACAACTAATGATAGCGGGCATTTGGTTTGCGGAACGCTAAACCGGTAACGCAGTCGTCTGCCGGACAGTCCGAAGCGCGAACGAGCTCTGCATCCCCTGCACACCCGGCAAACTTGCCAAGTACCTACGATGAATACGGGCAAAATCTTCGGCGTCTTCGGCCACGACCTTAAGCAAATAGTCCGCCTGCCCCGCCATCAAGTGGCATTCCAAAACGTCAGGAATTCGCGCGACGGACTTCTCAAACGCGTCAAGCACATCGTCAGCCTGCGCCCGCAATGTGATTTCCACGAACACTGTCGTCTTACGATCCACTTTGCGCGGATTCACCAGCGCCACGTAGCCTGAGATAAACCCATCCTTTTCCAACCGCTGAACACGACGGTGGCACGCTGATGGTGACAAGTTCACCTTGTCCGACAAGTCCGCGTTAGAAAGGCGGCCTTCGCGTTGCAGAGCATTCAAAAGGCGTCGGTCTGTTTCGTCTAACTCACTCAACGCAAAATCCTTTCGTATTTATCCATTTATTGCGGATATTCTTGCTATACATAGCGCTAACACGCCAAAGATTGCCACCCTTTTCCAACCGAACAGCGCGACTGTCACATTAGGGAATAGGAGAAATCACATGCACATCGGTTGCCCAAAAGAAATCAAACCACAAGAATTCCGCGTTGGCCTTACGCCAAATGCCGCCCGCGAAGCGATTGCGCACGGCCACAAAGTCACCGTCGAAACGCAAGGCGGCGTTGGTGCTGGGTTCAGTGACGAAGACTACATTGAGGCTGGCGCGGCAATCGCAGGCACCGCTGCCGAGATTTTCGCAGCCGCCGACATGATCGTGAAAGTAAAAGAACCCCAAGCCGTTGAACGCAAGATGCTGCGCGAAGGGCAGCTTTTGTTTACCTACCTTCATCTCGCCCCTGATCCAGAGCAAACCAAAGACCTCCTCGCGTCTGGTTGCACCGCGATTGCCTATGAAACGGTGACGGATGCACAGGGTGGCTTGCCTCTCCTCGCACCTATGTCCGAAGTTGCGGGTCGATTAGCACCACAAGTCGGCAGCTGGACACTGCAAAAAGCAAATGGTGGGCGCGGCGTACTAATGGGTGGCGTACCGGGCGTTGGCCCTGCAAAGGTCGTTGTAATCGGTGGCGGTGTTGTCGGTACGCATGCAGCACGGGTTGCCGCCGGAATGGGTGCGGATGTGACGGTGTTTGACCGCTCCCTTTCGCGTATGCGCTACCTTGACGATGTGTTCTCACGCGACTTCAAAACGATGTACGCAAGCGCTGGCAATACAATTGAGATGGTACGCGAAGCAGACATGGTAATCGGTGCCGTGTTGATCCCCGGTGCCGCAGCGCCCAAACTCATCAGCCGCGCACAATTGAGCGAGATGAAACAAGGTGCGGTGATTGTAGATGTGGCGATTGACCAAGGCGGGTGCTTTGAAACGTCCAAGGCAACGACGCACCAAGATCCGATCTATGATGTGGACGGGATCATGCACTACTGCGTGGCGAACATGCCGGGGGCAGTCGCCCGCACGTCAACAATTGCCCTTGGCAACGCGACGATGCCGTTCATGCTGGCCTTAGCCGATAAAGGTTGGCGGCAAGCATGCGAGGATGATGCGCATTTGCTGAACGGGTTGAACGTGCATGCCGGACAATTGACCTACTTCGCCGTTGGCAAAGCGCTGGGTATGGATGTTCTGTCCCCACAATTGGCCCTTAAGGCCTAGACGAAAAAAGGCCCGCCACAAACGGGCGGGCCTCTCGTCACCGATTGGATCGGATTACTTCTTCAGTGCTGTCAAGATGTCAGCCAGAAGCTCTTCCTGTGTTGGGCCAGCTGGCTCAGCAGGTGCTTCTTCTTCAGCTTTCTTCATTTTGTTCACAGAGCGAACCAGCATGAAGATCACAAATGCGATGATCAGGAAGTTGATGATCGCCATGATGAAGTTACCGTATGTGAATACTGCATCGCCAACAGAGGCAGAAAGACCACCAAAATCAACGCCGCCCATGAAGATACCGATCAATGGGTTGATGATATCAGCAACAAGGCTGCCTACGATTGCGGTGAATGCTGCACCGATGATGATACCAACAGCCATGTCCATGACATTGCCCTTAGCGATGAAGTCTTTGAATTCTTTGATCATTTTTAGTCCCACTTTTTTCAAACCACGCACCGGTCTATGCCGTTAGCGCTCACGTGGTCCTCTTTACCCTAATTTCACTTTTTCCCAAAGGGGCAAGTTCATACTAACTTCCCCCCCAGTTGCTATGGACAGTGCGGGGCGGGTCAGTCGGTAAGAAGATTGCCCTTACGCAGGCAGTTCACCCGTCAGCACATAGCGCAAAATCTCAACAACTTCATTAGGCTCACGTGCGACAGCCAACGCAGCTGCATCAACTTCCTTAAGCGCGTGATCATGGTCAGGTTGTTGCAATACAATCAAAGACTTACCTTTGGCCGCTGCATAACCAGCATCAAACGCCGCATTCCACTGGCGGTACTTCTCACCGAAGCGAACGACAACAACATCAGCGTCCTCTATCCCTTTGCGGGTACGGATCGCGTTAACCATCGCGCCCTTGTGATCATGCCAAAACTTGTTTGGCTCGGCCCCTAAAATGTTAACACCACAATCGTCTGAGGCTTCGTGATTGGTGACGGGGCTGTTGAACGAAACGTCTAGTTCGCTTGCCCCATCAATTATTTGTTCGCGCCAATCCGTGTGGATTTCACCTGATAGATATACGTTCAGCATTTTGGCCTCCATTGTTTGAAGCCAATCTACCCACTCAAGTTTTACGCGCCACCACATAGCGCGAAATGGCTGGAAAATTCCCTGATTCAACGATCTCGAAACCCGCGAAAATCAATGCATCTTCATACTCTTTGTTAGTTAAGAAGCGGACGAAGGGTGCTTTGCCAAGCCACTGCATTGGAGGAATCATCGCCTTGAAGAGAAACCGTTTAAAGCCAACGGATTTATCACCCAAGCACGGCGTTTTAGAGATAAAGTAGCCACCCCTTGGAAGAACCTTATTGATGCCAGCAAAGACGTCTTCGGCGTCAGGAACCAAGTGAAACAGGTTAAACCCTAGCACGGCATCGAATGTCTCGAGCACTTCAGTTGACTGCCGCGCCGTAGCGACACGAAATTCTGTGTTCGTGATGTCGGCCGCTTTTGCCTTGGTGATCGCAATATCCACCATCGCGGGCGAAATATCCGTCCCAATAATCTGACGAACATCCGGTGCGATGAGTAATGAAGTGGAACCTGTGCCACATCCCAATTCAAGGACGCGGTCATCCGACCCTAGATATGATTTGGTCCGTTCCAACGTATATTCGTACGATGCCATGTCCTTGATCGGATCTTGTGCGTACTTGGGTGCGATTTTATCCCAAAAGGTTGCTGCGTCTTTCATGATGATCTCCTTTGAACCCACCCTACATTTGCATTGGTCGCAGCGGAATTGACGAATATCGCAAGATATCTATACGTTTACGTATGGATATAGACCCTGATAGACTCGACTGGGCGCATCTACGCAGCTTTCTCGCCACTGCGGAAACCGCGTCATTGTCGGGTGCAGCCCGCAAGCTCGGCCTTACACAGCCAACGCTTAGCCGCCAAGTTGCCGCTCTAGAAGAGAACCTTTCGGTGCTGTTGTTTGAACGGGTCGGGCGCGGCCTAGAACTGACCGATGCCGGCCGTGAATTGCTGGTGCATACGAAAGATATGGGCGCAGCGGCACAACGACTCGCCATGACGGCAACCGCGCAAAGGTCTGATATCGGAGGGAAAGTTCGCATAACTGCGAGCGATATCTTCGCGACGATCTTCTTGCCAAAAATAGTCGTCGAAATCCGCAAACGTGCGCCGGGCCTGAGCATTGAGATCGTCGCGACCAATGATATTTCGGATCTGATGCGCCGCGAAGCTGACATCGCCATCCGCAACGTACGCCCTGAACAGCCCGATCTCGTGGCCCGTTTGGCACGCGAAGCTAAAGGGTGTTTCTATGCGTCTAACGAGTACCTCGCTCGGCGCGGGACACCCAAGACACGTGCAGAACTCGCGACCCATGACTGGATCAGTTTCGGGAGCGAGGCCCAAATGGTCGCCTATCTCAACTCAATTGATGTACCCATAACCCTTGATGCTTTTAAGGTCGGGTCTGAAAGCGGGGTCGTTTCTTGGGAATTGGCGAGGGCAGGCATGGGGATCAGTCCGATGGACAGTATCGTCGGAGATGCAGATCGAAGCATGGAACGGCTTTTACCCGGCGACCTCGAAATCATGTATCCCGTCTGGCTCGTGACCCATCGGGAAGTCCACACCAGCCCACGTATTCGGCTCGTGTTTGATATTCTAGCTGAAGCATTGTCAGACAAAGGATCGGTATAAATTAACCATATTTAGGCCCAACTTCCGCACTTTTTGAAAGTTACCCCTACGGCAATCATTTTGAAACTTTGTAGGATTAAGCATTATGTTCAGCTCTATTTCAGCATTCATTTCCAAATTTCGTCGCTCAGAAGACGGGGCCGTAACTGTCGACTGGGTCGTTCTAACAGCCGCTCTCGTTGGACTTAGCATCGCAATATTGTCGCAAGTCGCGACGGGCGCAGAAACTGCGTCTGACAAAATCGCAAGATGCTCACGGATCGTTGGCAACCAGTTGCTACGCGACCAATCAACGGATGCTCGATCCTACGAGTGGCGTTTGGCACGCGCACAACGCAATTGTGGTCGGCTGTAAAACTGAAGTTTAGCCGCGCAACGTGCCGCCGGTAGCTTTGGTAACTTTCTCGATGATCTTCGCGCTCACAGCTTCGATGTCGGCCTCTTTGAGGGTCGCATCGTTCGGCTGAAGGCGTACGGTCATCGCGAGGGATTTCTTACCTTCCCCCAAGTTTCCGCCGATGAATTCATCAAAGATACGAACGTCGTCGATCAGCGCTTTGTCTGCACCTGCCGCTGCATTCGTAGCGGTGAGTGCATCCACGCTCGCATCCATAACGAATGCAAAATCACGTTCAACGGCCTGCAAGTCTGGCACAGAGGCCGCGCCACGATTGACGGTCGCGTTCTTTGGCATCGGAATTTGTTCTGGGAACAGAACGAAGCCAACAACAGGTCCTTTGACGTTCAGCGCCGTCAAGATTTTCGGGTGGATTTCACCAAAGATGCCAAGAACCTTTTTCGGGCCAAGGCAGATCATTCCGTGACGACCAGGGTGCCACGCATCGCCCGCACCGCGTAGGATTTGAACTTTGCTCGGCGCACCCATCGCAGACAGAATTGCTTCAGCGTCCGCCTTAGCATCGAAAATATCAACGTCACGCGATGCACCATGCACATTTTTCGGGCCAGTTTTCCCGACAAGAATACCCGTCACAAGGCTGTGCTGTTCCGTTGGCTCACCACCATGGAACGCATCACCCGCTTCAAACAGCGCGAGGTTTGCTTGACCGCGAGCTTGGTTGCGTGCCGCAGCTTGCAACAGGCCCGGCAACAATGCAGGGCGCATGTGGGACATTTCCGAAGAAATCGGGTTGGCCAGCATCGTGGCATCCGTACCGCCACCAAACAACGTCGCAGACGCTTGGTCGATGAAGGAATATGTCACGCATTCATTGTAACCAAGCGCCGCAGTTGTCCGCCGTGCCATCTGCAACCGTTTTTGCATCGGGGTTAAAACAGGGGCCGGAACACCCGCACGCACACGTGGCATTGGGACTGGCTTAAGGTTAGACAAGGACGCAATGCGCGCCACTTCTTCAACAAGGTCAGCTTCGCCCTGCACGTCCGGACGCCAGCTTGGAACCTTGGCCATATCGCCATCCATCACAAAGCCCAAAGCCGTCAGCGTTTCGCGCTGCGTGTCGGCCGGAATGTCCATCCCAACAAGGGAAGAACAACGGTCCGTGTCCAACTTGTAAGCGCGCGACGTGTCTGGAACTTCGCCTGCCTGCACAACTTCAGACGCCTCACCACCTGCGTTATCCACGATCATCCGCACCGCATGTTCCAAACCGATCGGCGTGAATGCTGGGTCAATGCCGCGTTCAAAACGGTACCGCGCATCAGAATTAAGCTTTAGTGCCCGACCCGTGTAGGCTGTACGGATCGGGTCAAAATACGCTGCTTCAACGAAAACATTCACAGTGTCTTCGGTGCAGCCAGTCCGCAAACCACCCATCACGCCGCCAATGCTTTCCGGCCCTTCGGCATCGGAAATCACAATCGCGCCCTCAGGGAATATGTATTCTTTTTCGTCCAAACCAACGAGGGTCTCGTCACCCTTGGCGCGGTGCAAACGCAGCGCGTTGCCCGTGATCTTATCGGCATCAAACACGTGCAAAGGGCGGTTCAAATCGTAAGTGAACCAATTTGTGACATCCACGAGGAAGCTAATCGGACGCAAACCGATGGCGCGCAATTGTTGCTGCAGCCAATCGGGGGATGGGCCGTTTTTTACACCCTTGATCAGACGACCAAAGAAAACCGGCACATCAGATTTCGCATCTTCATCGATGGTGACGGTTACAGGGCTAGGGAAACTCGCCTCAACGACATCAACGTCACGCGGTTTCATCACGCCAAGACCACGCGCTGCCAAATCACGCGCAACGCCGCGCACACCCAACGCATCTGGGCGGTTCGGCGTAATCGCAATCTCAATAACAGGATCAACTTTAGACGGATCATGCTCCGCCAAATAGTCAGCAAAGCTCTGGCCGATCTCACCAGCGGGAAGCTCGATAATACCGTTGTGTTCCTCAGACAGCTCAAGCTCTTTCTCAGACGCCATCATGCCGAAGCTTTCAATCCCACGGATTTTGCCGACGGAAATCGTGATGTCGAGGCCAGGAATGTATGTGCCAGGCTTGGCGACTACGACAGTGATCCCCTCGCGTGCATTCGGCGCACCACAGATGATCTGGGTCGGGCCCTCACCCGCATCAACCGTACAAACGCGCAGCTTATCTGCATCAGGATGCTTTTCCGCAGCCGTCACCTTACCGATCACAAAATCAGACAGTTTCGCGGCAGGGTTTTCAATGCCCTCAACCTCAAGACCAAGGTCCGTCAGCGTGTCTGCGATCTCGTCAACGGAGGCATCCGTGTCGAGGTGCGATTTGAGCCAAGAGAGTGTGAACTTCATGCGTTTGGTTCCTGCGAAAAAGGTGTTGGCGCGGGTTTAACGGACCTTGGCCCAATGGGAAAGGCTGAACGATTAAGACCGCGGTTCGATTTGCCGCCCGTCGAGGTCTTCGACCAACTGGAAGAATTCAAAGACCAGCATCATTTCCGGATCAAACTTATGATCCAGCTTGATCGCCGCTTTGGTGGCTTTGCGCCACGCAACGAATTCGTCACGTCCCAGATCGGAATGGGCCATGTTGGTGTTTACATCGCAGTAGCGGATTTGCTGAACCTTCACGGTTTTGATGACCAGCGCAGGCGTGTTGTTCCAATGGGCGATGATGTCGGTGCGGCCTTCAACAGGCATCGACTGCGGGTCGTCCTCGAAATCCGCCAACGGCGCACAAAGCGCGCGCTTGGTCCCACGACGCACAAGGTTAATCTGCGCCGTGCAGCTTTCCGCGTCATGGCCCAACTTGAAGGTGCCCGCACCGGGGTAGGTTTCTTGGAGATCTTCGTATTCTGGCATGGGTAACTCCGTAGGGCGGGATTTATCCCGCCTTTGTGCGCGGAACGGCGCGGCGGGGCAATCCTATCGAGAGGTATCTTCTCGATCAGTAAATTTGGGCCGTAAATTGTACCCCTTTAGGGGGTTATTTGACTGACAAGATAGTATCAGCTCTATTTCTTTTTCATTGAGCTGCTGCTTAGTCGCCGTTGTAGACGACCAAATCACCTGTTTTCTGACCATAAAATCATCGAGCTCAGCTTGGGAAAAATCCTTGTAGAAAGCATCGGGCTTCGCCGATCCAAAGTAATTTGGCGAATCCGTTACATCCTGCCCAATGTAAACCTTACCGTTCGGGTAAGTGATCTTGTAGACGACTTTGCGAGGTTCTCGCACCCCTACCCCCCATGCACCGTCGGCACAGACAACGCACTAAACCCGTAGTGGCGCAGCCAGCGCAGGTCGGACTCGAAGAACGCGCGCAGGTCGGGGATGCCGTATTTCAGCATGGCGATGCGGTCGATACCCATGCCGAAGGCGAAGCCTTGGTATTCGTTGGGGTCGATGCCGCCAGCCTGCAAGACCTTGGGGTGCACCATGCCAGAGCCGAGGACTTCGAGCCAATCGTCGCCCTCGCCCACTTTAACGGTGCCGCCAGAGAACGAACACTGGATGTCGACTTCGGCGCTTGGCTCCGTGAACGGGAAGTGGGACGCGCGGAAGCGGGTTTTGACCTCGGTGCCGAAATAGGCGGTGAAGAATTCCTCAAGCACCCATTTCAGGTTCGCCATGGACAGGTTCTTATCAATCGCCAGCCCTTCGACCTGATGGAACATCGGTGTGTGCGTCTGGTCATAGTCCGCGCGGTACACGCGACCCGGACAGATAATACGGATCGGAGCGCCTTGTGCCTCCATAGACCGGATTTGCACAGGGGACGTGTGTGTGCGCAACACGTGCGGCGGGCGATCGTCGCCATCGTCGCGGTGCATATAGAACGTGTCCATCTCAGCCCGTGCTGGGTGATGGCCCGGAATGTTCAGCGCGTCAAAGTTATACCAATCGGTATCAATCTGCGGGCCTTCAGCCGTGGCGAACCCCATATCCGCGAAGATGGCCGTGCACTCTTCCCAGACTTGCGACACAGGATGGATTGAACCAACGCGGGCGTTGCGTGCAGGCAAGGTCACGTCCAGCCACTCGGCTTTCAGACGCTCATCCAACGCCGCATCGCCCAGCGCCATTTTCTTGGCAACCAGTGCGGAGTTGATCTCATCCTTGAGGGCATTCAGCGCCGGACCCGCCACTTGGCGTTCTTCCGGCGTCATCTTCCCAAGCGAGCGCATCTGCAAGCTGATCTCGCCCTTTTTACCAACGGCCTGAACCCGAAGGTCTTCCAGCGTAGCTTCATCGGCAGCATTGCCAATCAGGTCGAGGTATTTTGATTTCAGATCGTCCATGTCGCGTGCCCTTTATCACTTGGGTTTCAGGTAGCGAAATGGTGGGTGGCTTGCAAGGTTTCGGGCCGAGAAACGGTGTCGGTAAATCAGCTTCACACGCCAGCGCGACACCACCAAACAAAAAAGGCCGCCCCATCACAAGGCGGCCTTTCTAACTTCTAGCGTTGTTTTGGCTTACGCCATTGCAGCTTGTGCTTTTTTAACAATCGCACCGAATGCATCAGGCTCGTTGACGGCAAGATCGGCGAGAACCTTACGGTCCACTTCGATGCCAGCCAAGTTCAGGCCGTTGATGAAACGGGAATATGTCAGTGTTTCGTCGATACCGCGAACAGCAGCGTTGATACGCTGGATCCACAAAGCGCGGAAGTTGCGCTTACGGTTGTGACGGTCGCGTGTTGCGTATTGGTTCGCCTTATCGACGGCCTGACGCGCAACTTTGAAGGTCGTGGAACGACGGCCGTAGTAGCCTTTTGCCTGATCCGTTACCTTCTTGTGACGACGATGAGTGACTGTACCACCTTTAACTCGCATATCAGATCCTCCTTAGCGCGCGTATGGCATCATGCCCTTGATGATCTTCGCATCAGGGGCTGAAAGGGTTGTTGTGCCGCGTGCGTTACGCAGGAACTTATTAGAGCGTTTGATCATGCCGTGCTGTTTACCAGCTTGGGCAGCTTTGACTTTGCCGGAGGCAGTCATCTTGAACCGCTTTTTGCAGCTCGATTTGGTCTTCATCTTGGGCATTTCCATCTCCTCTTAGGGTAGGTGCGAAAACGCGACTCGGCATGCCACTTAAGCCGGACGCGCGGTTGGAAATCGGTGATTAGCCGAGGTAGTGATTTATGGCAAGTAGATTCGCGGCAATTAGTTGATGTAGCGACCAACGACGCCGACAAAAACATCAGGGATGTCATTTATGGCATAACCACTGGGTTTTTCATTCACGGCCAGCGCGATCAGCCCCCCAGCGATCATAATCGCGATCGCTGCCGCTCGCGGCACGCGCCCATCTGCAAATGCACCCATAATGGACGGAATCGAAAAACCACCCACCACAAGCCCGATCACTAACATAAGATCCGGATCCATAACTTCACCCCAACTCCAAAAGTTAAGGAAATGTTACTCCGAAGTAGCCGCCAAAATCAAATTTTCATCACAGGGTGCGACACGCAGGATATTAGTGCTGCCCGGCGTGTTGAATGGAACACCCGCTGTCACGACAACCAGGTCGCTCTTTTCGGCAACCCCTGTCGACAAAGCAGAGCGCACCGCTTCGAGCACTGCCGTCTTAAAGCGGTTCACAACCTTGTCGGTCATAACGCAATTCGTGCCCCAGCTGAGCGCAAGGCGGCGAACAGTCTTAATGTCGCTGGACATAACAATGATTGGCACACGCGGGCGTTCGCGAACGGTCAACAGCGCAGTTGTACCGGACTGGGAATAACAACAGATCGCCTTAATGTCGGCGGTTTCCGCAATCTCACGTGCCGCAGCAACGATACCGTCAGCGACGCTACGACCAGATGTTTTACGGCTCGCCTCGATGATTTGCGTGTACGTCGGGTCGGCTTCGACTTCGACGGCAACATTGTTCATTGTCGTCACGGCTTCGATCGGGAAATCACCTGCCGCAGATTCAGCGGACAACATGATCGCGTCTGCACCTTCATAGATCGCAGTCGCAACGTCTGAGACTTCAGCACGTGTCGGCATCGGAGATTCGATCATCGACTCAAGCATTTGCGTCGCAACGATCACAGGCTTAGCAGCCGCACGGCTTTTGCGGATCAGCTGTTTTTGAATTGGCGGCACGTTTTGAACCGGCAGTTCAACACCCAGATCACCACGGGCAACCATGATGCCATCGGACACCGCGAGAATTTCATCAAACGCTGTAACCGCAGACGGCTTTTCAATTTTTGAGAGGATCGCAGCGCGGCCATTGGCCAATTTGCGGGCTTGTTCAACGTCTGCAGCGCGCTGAACGAAAGACAGCGCAAGCCAGTCCACACCCAACTCACAAACGAATTCCAGATCTTTCAGGTCTTTTTCGGACAACGCCGCGAGCGGCAGCACAACATCAGGAACGTTAACGCCCTTACGGTTGGAAATTTGGCCCGCAACGGTCACTTCGCAATCCGCAAAGTCACGACCACATTCTTTGACGCGCAATTTGATCTTACCGTCGTTCACCAACAGGTGCGCGCCGGGCTCAAGTGCGTCGAAAATTTCTTTGTGCGGCAACTGCACGCGCTCGGACGTGCCCGGTGTGTCATCCAGATCAAGACGGAACGATTGACCAACTTCCAAGTTTTCTCCGTCATCTTTCGCAAATACGCCAACGCGCAGCTTTGGACCCTGAAGATCGGCAAGAATGGAAATCGTGCTGTTCAGGTCTTTTTCAACCTTGCGGATAATCTCATGGCGGACCTTGATTTCAGCGTGGTCGCCGTGGCTCATATTGAGGCGAAAGACATCTGCGCCGGCCTCATGCAATGCACGGATCATTTTGTAATCGTCGGATGCTGGGCCTAAAGTTGCGACAATCTTAACGTTGCGATCACGTTTCATGGTGGTATTCCTCAGTTTAAGCGGCATTGTCCAATAGCAGTTACCGCTAACGGTTTGCGGCCTTATACCGCATCTGTCCGTGCCTACAACTGCCCTCAACGGATTACCAAATTATGACAACGGCATCATTTGAACCATTTTGCCTACACGGCGCCGAACGGCGGTCCCGCTGGCTGATTGCTTGCGACCATGCATCTAACGCCGTTCCGCCCTGTATTGGCGGTGGTACATTGGGATTGCCCGACGCAGATATGCAGCGCCACATTGCCTATGACATCGGTGCGGCTGGAGTTACGCGGGCCTTGGCGGATGCCCTAGATGCCCCAGCCATCTTGTCAAATTTCTCGCGTATGGTGATTGACCCGAACCGCGGCCCGAATGACCCGACCCTTTTGATGAAACTTTATGATGGGTCAGTTATTCCTGCCAACCGGCATGCAGATAGCGTTGAAAAAGCGCGTCGCACGAAAGCGTTCCATGCGCCCTACCACGACGCCTACGCCGAACTAGCATCGCAGCAAGACGATACAGTGATTGTTGCCATTCACAGCTTTACATCACAGCTAAGTAGCCGCCCGGTGCGCCCTTGGCATGTTGGAGTTTTGCACGCGACAGATGATTGTCTGTCCAGCCCATTGCTTTCGCTTCTCAACGACGAGGATGACCTTTGCGTCGGCGACAACGAACCTTATGCCAGCCATTTCCCAGGTGATGCGATTGATCGCCATGCCTTGCAAACCGGTCGCGCGCATACATTGATTGAATTGCGCAATGACCTTATCGAAACAGCAGAACAACAGATAGCGTGGGCAAACCGACTGGCCCCGATCTTGACCAAAGCCCTAACCCAAATGGAGGCACCGGATGCCACAGATTGATGCACAAACTCAGCTCGAGCTCGAAGCGGCCGCGTTTCGCCGACTGCAAAAACACCTGATGGAAGACCGCACAGATGTGCAAAACATCGACATGATGAACCTCGCTGGTTTTTGCCGCAACTGCCTGAGCCGTTGGTACCAAGAGGCCGCAGCCGAGCGTGGGATTGAGATGTCTAAGGACGAAGGGCGCGAGGCGTTTTACGGAATGACGATGGCCCAGTGGAAGGCCGAGTTCCAAACCGAATCGACGCCCCAGAAGGACGCCGAGTTTCGTGTCGCCTTTGACGAGAATGTGGCGAAGACGGATCGCTAGAGTCCGACAATTCACCACTGATCGGGCTTATTGTTCACCAGTCATTGATGGCCGCGGATATTTTTTGACCCACCAGCCCCGTTCTGGTTGAACCATGCAGGGGGCGCGTGCAGGAAAGACTGCACAGTGTGAGGTTTGTGAGATGCTACCGTTTGATATGGATGTAATTACGGCACCAGTTTGCGTTGGTCCGATGACATTGACTGCGCCTGTACTGGCACCCGTTGTGAAAGATTTCGACCCTCGCGTTGAACGCCTGACGTTCAAACTTTCAACGAAAGACGCTGACGCAGACTTGTTCTTGCACAACTTTCTGAATGGCAGCGACGTTCAAGTAGAAGTCGACGGGCGTGTCATTGTTACACTGCTAGGCTGCAGTGCAGATGACATTCCCGAAGACTGCCTGACGTTCGAATTCGAAGACTAGGGCGACTACTTCGCGAGCGTCTTCGCTTGGGTGACCCAGTTGTCTCGCGTTACGCGGCCCTTGAACCCTTCGAGGTTATCATCGACCCATGCGACTTCGCTTGGGGACCAAGCTGCGATTTGATCGAAATGGTAATAACCGAGCGAATTGCACAGTCTTTCCATTTTCGGCCCGACGCCTTTGATCAGCTTCAGATCATCAGGGATTCCGTTACGCGCCGCGTCGAGACCTTGGGGCTTAACGCCCACGTCTGATACAGCTTCTTCTACCACTGGTGCTGCAACAGGCGCGGCAACCGGAGTTGGTGTCGGAATTGGCGTTGGTGCAGGTGCTGGCTCGGCCTTGCGTGCCTTCTCTGCTTCGAGTTCGGCGCGTAGACGACGCAATTCTGCATCTTTCGCTGCGGATGCTTGTTCGCATTCGCTACAGTCCGCGCCGCGGCCCCAAATCAGCCAGCCTGCAAACAGACCAATCAAAGCGGCGAGTGCCAAAAGCACCCAAATCTCAGTGAGCAAGAAGCCCCATTCCTTAAACATCTCTGGTTCCTTCCGTCTCTAACTTATGGGTTGCGCAGGGCGCCACGTTCGAACCATTCGATTTCGGTCCGACGGTTTTCAGCGCGCCCTTCTGGCGTTTCATTATCTGCGATTGGTTGCGTTTCACCGAACCCGATCGATGTGATCGCACGTTCTGGCACGCCCCGAGCAATCAAGGCTGAGCGCACAGTGGCCGCACGGTCTTGGCTAAGGATTTGGTTCTGATCTGCATCGCCTTGTGCATCCGTGTGACCGGCGACTTCGAGTTCGAGATCGGCTTCCACACATGGCACAGCGATTGCAGCCAAAGCATTGATCACGCGGGCCGATGCGGCATCCAGTCGGGCAGAGCCAGACAAGAAGTTGATCCCACCGTCTGCCATCTGTAGCGCTGTCTGCTCGGTGCAGCCCGCAACAGAGGTTTCAAAGTTCAAATCAGGGATCCAATATCCGTTGAGGTAAACTTCACCCAGTCCAGTTGCATTGTTGACGCGATAAGCGCCCTGTTGTGGGAGGTTTTCAGTGGCGCTGATTGTAAGGGCAACGTCAGATGGCAGGCGTTCGGCCAAATCTGCTGCGACAAGATCAACGTCGATGCCAGGTGCCATAACCACATCAAGCTCGGTACCGTCCCCGTCACGTGACAGCTTCAGTGTTTCGATTTCAGGCAAATATTCGGATGTGACCGTCAACATTTCAACGGCTGGGCCTGCAGTGTCGTCCTCTAGGGCGACACCTGTAGTGCCTTCTAGATTTGGAACGCCCAGCGCATCGGACAGATCACTAACCTCAAGCGTTGTTGGCAGACGACCTTCGATTGTCGCGCCAGTTGCAGCGTCATAATCAAGCACCCAAGCAGCCGGCGAACCGTCATCAAGGTATGTAAACTCGCGGGTGATCTGTGTATCAGGTGCTGCATTTTCCAACGCCGCATCAAGCGCTGCATTCACTTTCGGTGATGTCGCAGTTCCTGTCAGCGTGATTGCATCAGCTGTCGCAACCAAAGTGCCTTCATTCAAAGACCCCAAAGCAGCAACACCGGCGTTTGCGTTCGCTGTAAATGCGCCATCCGCGTCAGGGCGGAAACTTGTCGCCCCAGTTGGATCAACAGCAACATCAGTTGGGCCAGATAGCGTAAAGTCTGCAGGAAGTTTTCCGTCTGCAGTGGCGGTTGAGCCATCCCATGCAACAGAAACCTGCAATGGCTCGCCATCATCCCAAAGTTCGATATCTACGTCTTGGGAATAAGTCGCAGGAAGACCCGCTAGGGCGGCTTCAGCAGCAGCTTTTCCCTCAGGGCTGGCTTGGCCACGCACCATCAAGGATGTCTCCTCTAGGGACACCTCACCATCAATCAACGATCCTGTCGCTTGCACAACAGTACGGGCGGCATCCGGCCAATCAGCGTCCGCAGAAGCCAGCGGCGATTGCATTGCGTCAAATCCCGCAAACCCAGCGTCGCCATCTAGTTCTGTAGGCAGCTTCGCACTGCCTGTTACTGCACTAGCTGCAACGATTAGATTCAAACGCAACGGTGTCCCGTCATCCAAAACATCAATTTGAACATCGGATGTGTAACCATCCGGCACGGAGCCCAATGCGGCATTCGCGGCTGCAAATTCTGCTGGGCTGTTCGCCACACCAGAAAGCGAAAGATCGGTACCCGAAAGTGTCATCTGACCTGAATTGAGAGGGCCAAGCGCCGCCCGACCCGAGGCCGCAAGCTGCGCCCATCCATCTGGTGCACCAGCGGCAAGCGGCAGATCAGCAGCGACATCACCCAACTGAGCCTGCGCCGTATACGATGGAACAACGCCCTCTGCGGTCATCGCACCATCGTCTGTCTTTGAAATTTGAATTTCAAATGGGTCTGCAACAGGCAAAAGTTCGACAGCGTCGACATTCACCACACGCACACCTTCAATTTCGGAGTACTCGTCCCGCAATTGATCAAGCGCCGCTTGATCCACCGCCAGGCCTGATGCAGTGACATCCCGACCGGACACCTGAACATCCACCGGCAACTCTGCCGCTCCGGAAATTCCACCGGCACGTTCAGTGATAACGTCTTCCATACTTACGGCATGGTTCGTCGTGGCCACGTAGCCCAAACCACCAACACCCGCGACCAATACAGTCCATCCAACTAGCTTGCGCACATTCGCCTCCGTCCAATTAAAGACACAGTGGCAAGTTTTCAGATAAAAGCAACGGGGAGAAACATCATTCCTAACTCATTACCGAATTAGATTGCAGCTTTGCGGCTTTCATCGAGGTAGATTTCACGCAAACGCGCCGCAATATTTCCTGGCTTACCAGTGCCAATCGCTGCGCCATCAACTTCGACAACAGGCATCACGAACGTGGAAGCAGACGTAATAAACGCCTCATCCGCGCCTTGCGCTTCTTCAATGCTAAAGCTGCGCTCTTCGACCTTCATCTGCGCTTCTTTTGCAAACCGAAGAACCGCTGCGCGCGTGATCCCATGAAGGATCTCGTTTCCCAAATGACGCGTGATAATCGTATTACCTTTGACGATATAGGCGTTGTTGGACGTGCCTTCGGTGACGTTTCCGTCTTCGACCATCCATGCATCGTCACACCCAGCAGCTTTCGCCATCATCTTGCCCATAGACGGGTACAACAATTGGGTTGTCTTGATATCACGGCGACCCCAGCGTTGATCTTCGATAGAAATGATCTTGATCCCGACTTTAGCCGCTGGATTGTCAGCTAGGCCCGGTTTGGACTGTGTGAACAAAACCAATGTCGGCTTCACGTCGTCGCTTGGGTAAGCGAAATCACGATCCCCTGCGCTGCCACGGCTGACCTGCAGATAGATCATACCTTCATCAATCTCGTTCAAACGCACCAACTCGCGGTGTATTTCCAACAGATCGTCAAAGGCCTCAGGCTTTTGCATCCCAAGCTCGCTTAGCGAACGTTCAAGCCGCGTCGCGTGGCCAGCAAAATCAATCAACTTTCCACCCAGCACGGATGTAACTTCATAAACGCCATCTGCCATCAAAAACGAACGATCAAAGATTGAAATCTTTGCGTCTTCTTCAGACAGGTAGTCCCCATTTAGGTAAACAGTGCGGCTCATGTCGTTATCCCCAGAGTGCTGCGACGGGTGGATGCACGCCGTCTTCATCAAATTGCAATGCGTGGGTGCGGTCTTCGGCCAATAGCAGCGGCCCGTCAAGGTCTACGACCTCGGCCCCTTGCGCGACAATCGTCGCAGGTGCCATCGCAAGGGACGATCCGACCATGCAGCCGACCATAACTTGGTAGCCCTCAGCACGCGCTGCCGTGTTCAACGCCAGCGCCTCTGTTAACCCGCCCGTTTTATCGAGCTTGATGTTCACCATGTCATATTTGCCCTTCAGGTCCGGCAACGACGCGCGGTCATGGCAGCTTTCATCCGCGCATACCGGCAACGGGCGAGCGATCTCTGCAAGCATGCCATCTTGCCCTACGGGCATTGGCTGTTCGACCATACTGACACCAAGACGAATAAGATGCGGCGCAAGGTCCGAATAAACCTCCGCGGACCATCCCTCATTGGCATCCACAATGATCGTACTTTTTGGCGCCCCTGCCCTTACTGCCTCAAGTCGCGCCATATCATCTGGCGTGCCCAGTTTGATTTTTAGCAACGGGCGATGCGCGTGCTTCGCCGCGGACGCTCGCATGTTTTCAGGCGCATCAAGCGACAAGGTAAACGCAGTTACGCAGGGCTTTGGTGCGGCAACGCCAGCCAATTCCCAAATACGCTTGCCTGCTGTTTTTGCTTCCAGATCCCACAAGGCACAATCAATAGCGTTTCGCGCCGCCCCTGCATCAAGCAAATCGTAAAGGCCTGCACGGCTCACGTCCTCAGGAAGCGCTGCAATCTGCTCGGTCACGCTCTCCAAAGTTTCGCCATACCGCGCATAGGGGACACATTCGCCCCAGCCAGTAACGCCCCCACGAGACACCTTCACCGTCAAAACTTTCGCTTCTGTGCGGGACCCACGCGAGATTGTGAAAACCTCCGCGAGCTTAAAAACGTCCTGCGTAACGGTGATACTCATGCGCAACTCTTTCGCTTCTTTGGCTCAAAAATACTCAATCAGGTGATCGATCTTGATCAGACTAAAGCGCTTTAAGCGCATCCACCAGACGTCCTGCTCCGTGACGGAACGGGTCAACTGTCGGCAAGCCGATACGATCTTCGATTTCCGCGAGACATTCATTCGCCTCGGTCTCGGTCAGGTGCTGGGTGTTCACAGATACCCCGACAACTTGGCAGTCGGGGTTTACAACACGCGCCAGAAGCAACGCCGTGTCGCGCAGCGCCTCAAGCGACGGCAAGTTGTAATCCGGCAAGCCACGCATATGCGTGCGTGTTGGCTCATGCGCCAATACCAGAGCATCCGGCTGACCACCGTGCACCAACGCCATCGTCACACCTGAATAAGACGCATGAAATAGGCTTCCTTGTCCCTCAATCTGGTCCCAGTGGTCGGCGTCATTGTCCGGTGTCAGGTATTCAACAGCACCCGCCATGAAATCCGCAACAACTGCATCCAACGGCACGCCGCCGCCGGTAATCAAAATCCCTGTCTGTCCCGTTGGGCGGAACGTGGATTTCATGCCGCGTTTACGCATTTCTGCATCCATCGCGAGGCCAGTGTACATCTTGCCTACAGAGCAATCTGTCCCTACTGCCAAGCAGCGCTTACCGGTGCGCTTTCCACCGGAAGCAATCGGATAGGCCACCGACGGAATCCGCACATCATGAAGTGAACGACCAGCGGCATCCGCAGCAGCAACTAAGTCATCTTCGTCTTTCAAAAGATTGTGCAGGCCGGACGCCAAATCAAAGCCCATTTCCAGCGCTTCAATCAAAACATCTTTCCACGTCTGAGCAATCACACCGCCACGGTTCGCGACTCCAATAACCAATGTTCGCGCCCCGGCATCCCATGCTTCTTGCAACGTCAGATCATCGATCCCGACACTTGCCCCGCAGCCTGCAAGACGAAATTGGCCGACCGCATTTTCGGGACGCCAATCTTGGATGCCTTGCGCGACTTTTGCAGCAAGTTGGTCCGGCGCATCGCCGAGGAACAATAGATATGGTGTGGGAATCATGGCAGTCTCCTGGAATTTTGCACAATGTGGGGCAGGTTTGGCGGGAAGTCGTTCTCAATCAACAGCATTTTGTGGAAAATTAGGTTAATTATTGCAACCTAGGGTCAATTTGCGCAAAAATCTCCCACTTCACCGCTTTCTGCAGGCGCAAATTCGCACTTGCAGCATCCCGCGCAATAATCTACCTCTCAGGCCAACGAATACGTAATTTCATTACTTCAAGGATTGCCCATGTCTTTTCGCCTGCAGCCCACACCCGTCGCCCGCCCGAACCGTTGTCAGTTGTTTGGACCAGGCTCGAACACCAAACTGCATCCAAAAATGGCGGCAAGCGCGGCTGACGTTATCAACCTCGACCTTGAGGATTCAGTTAGCCCATCCGACAAAGACACAGCGCGCGCGAATGTGATTGAGGCCATCAACACAATCGATTGGGGCAACAAAACACTGTCCGTGCGCATCAACGGGTTGGACACGCCCTATTGGTATCGCGATGTCGTTGATGTTCTGGAACAAGCAGGCGACCGTCTGGACATCATCATGATCCCAAAGGTTGGCTGCGCGGCTGACATTTATGCCGTGGACGCACTGGTCACTGCGATTGAAACCGCCAAGGGTCGTACTAAACCTATTGGTTTTGAGGTTATCATCGAATCCGCTGCGGGCATCGCCCATGTCGAAGAGATCGCCGCCGCGTCCCCACGGATGCAAGCGATGAGCCTTGGTGCCGCGGATTTCGCGGCCTCAATGGGTATGCAAACGACGGGTATCGGTGGCACGCAGGAAAACTATTACATGCTGCACGGCGAGAACCGTCACTATTCGGACCCATGGCACTGGGCGCAAACCGCGATTGTTGCCGCCTGCCGTACGCACGGTGTTTTGCCAGTCGACGGACCGTTCGGGGACTTCTCGGACGACGAAGGTTACCGCGCACAGGCACGGCGCAGCGCGACGCTAGGCATGGTTGGTAAATGGGCGATCCACCCGAAACAAATCGCATTGGCCAACGAAGTATTCACACCATCTGAAGAAGCCGTGGCAGAAGCCCGCGAAATCCTCGCGGCGATGGCAGAGGCCACTGCCCGCGGCGAAGGTGCCACTGTTTACAAGGGGCGCTTAGTGGACATTGCGAGCATCAAACAGGCTGAAGTCATTGTAAAACAATCTGAAATGATTGCAGGTTAACGCCACCTCCACCTGATCTTAACATTTGCAAGATTTTCCCGTCAGGCCTGCGTACAGATTCCGTATATATTCCGTATAGAACCTGTATAGCTCTGAACGCATACGTTCGGCGTTAACCTTTTGCAGATACGTCAATATCTGCGGATTAGACGTTGGTGTCTGAGATCAGACCTGAGCAAGGGCAGCTATGCTGGGTGACATCGCCCAGCATTACCCTATCGAGCGCGTAATCATCACACCTGCCCAAGCGGCAAACCCAGTCAATAATCCGCCCCAGATCGTGTCGATAGCAACCTGCTGGAGCGACCAATCACGAAGTGTCGCGTAGTTTGTGAATTCATAGGTTCCATAGGCCAGAAGCCCCAATGCAATGCCGCCGAAGAAGGCTGCCGTTGGATCATTGTCTTTGAGGGCAGGCGCCGAAACGAACCAAAGCACCCCAGCGATATAACCAAGATAAAACACGGCAGCGGGTCCTACGCGAAACGGATCAGCGAAAAGATGCGCGACATGGCGGTCAAACACCGGTTTTATGAGCAGACGCAGGCCGACAGCGTCGGCGACGAAAAAGATCACGGCAGTTGAGAGATAGAGTACCAGAATGTTCATGAGCTTGGACCTTTCATGAATGAGAAGAAGGCGCGAAACGTTAACGCGGCAATGCCAATGGCCGCCAATGCAATCGCCGACCAGTTCGCGCTGGACGCGTTTTGGACAATCACGCCAATTAGCGCCCAAATGACGGCAACGGGGTAGCCCCATTCTCGGGGTCTTACTGATTGCACGATTAGGGCGACGACCAAAACGCCTGACAGACAAATGATCGCCGCGGCTTGGGCCGACACTATTGCGTAGCCCCCGAGGAGGACGCCAATGCCCACACCACTGGCTGCAGTTAACCAACCGGCATAAAGCGCGACAGGGCGGGCTTGTAGCCAAGGCTGTTCATGTCCAGCACGAAACAGGGCGAGTATTGCCGAAGCTGCCATTGCAACGATCATGACCGTGGCCAAAATTGGCGCGGCGTTCGCTGCTGCGATCCAGAACGTTCCGATGATCAAGCTAATCGCGAGCGGCAAGCGCATGGCCTGCCAGTCGGGATCATCTGCTTTACGCCAGAGGCCATATGCCGCCCCGATAAGCAGCCAAAGGTAAATGACGCCCCAAATCGAGAACGCGTAGCCTGCGGGCTGTACTGGTGGGTTAACTTGGACGACAGGAAACTGATCGGGCGTGAAGCCATTGAACCCAGTGGATGCCAGCGGTGATAAAACGAATGTTATCGTTGCAATCAGAACAACGTGGGGGAGGTATCTCATCATTGTGTTAACCTCTTGGTTAGGGGCATCGCCGCCCAGTAAGGAAGCGCGCTTAGCACCTTCAGGCCCCAAGTCAGGCGACGTGGGAAATGCACCTCAAAACGTCTTGAGGTGAGACCCGTTATGATCGCAGCGGCCGCACGTTGGGGTGTCACCATAGCAGGCATACGGAAGTCGTTGCGCTGTGTTAGGCGTGTGTCGACAAAACCAGGGTTGATCAGGCGGACGTCGATGCGCCCTGCAAGTTCTGCTCGCAGGGATTCTGCTAGATTGATCACACCAGCTTTGGTTGCCGAATAGATTTGGCCTTGAGGCAAGCCAATATAACCTGCCACCGATCCGCACAGCGCGAGCTGGCCGCCGTCCTTCAGCAGTGTTGGGCCGACTTGCGCAATGTGAAAGCTACCGGTCAGATTGGTTGAGACGATTTTCGCAGCCTTATCGGGGTCAAGATCGGCGATCTTGCCCGGGTCATAGATCGCGGCCAGATGCACAATGCGATCCAGCGCGCCGATCTTAGAAATCTCGGCGGCGGCTTTATCGATGCTGTTCCGGTCTGAGACATCCAGAGCAAGCGGTATGTGCCCTGCCCCGAGCTCTGCGGCCAAAACGTCCAGCCGATCTTGTGAACGTGCAGATATGATCACGCGCGCACCTCGTTGTGCCCATTCGCGCGCCAAGGCGGCACCGATGCCTTCGCTGGCGCCGATAATCCAGATTGTTTCGGACTTAGGCATGGGCCAACTCCACTTGAACAACGTCGGTCTGTCCGACAGCGAAAGATCCCGCACAAATCCCGAGGTAAAATTGCCAATTGCGCAGGAATTCGGCGCCATACCCTAACTTGTTCACCTTGGCCGACTGCTGAGTTAATCGATCACTCCAATGAGAGCAGGTGCGCGCGTAATCTTGGCCGAATGCATGATTTCCCTGAACCACAAGACCTGCACGTTTCGCGTGATCACCGATCACGGCGTCGGACAGTAACATGCCGCCGGGGAAGGTATATTGCCGGATGTAGTCGGCACTGCGCCTGTACGTTTCGAAATAGTCGTCGGGGACAGTGATCGCTTGGATAACGGCCCGCCCGCCTTCCGAAAGTCGGGCCTTAAGGGTGGCGAAATAGGTCGGCCAATACGTCTGCCCGACCGCTTCGATCATTTCGATGGAGACAATGCTGTCATACTGGCCCGTGCATTGGCGATAGTCCTGCAGACGGATTTCAGCGCGCCCGTCTAACCGTGCGTCGGCATATCCCTTTTGGCTGGGGGAAATTGTCAGGCCGGTAACCTGACGCCCATTGTCCGCCGCACGTTCAGCAAATCCCCCCCAACCGCAACCGATCTCGAGGACGCGTTCTGCGGACCCGATTTGGTTCAGAACACGGTCATATTTGCGGTTTTGCGCGCGTTCGAGGTCATCGTCCCCCGCCGCAAACATAGCAGACGAGTAGGTCATGCTTTCATCCAGCCAGAGCTGGTAGAATTCGTTGCCAACGTCATAATGCGCCCTGATGTTGCGCGCGGCCCCTTTTAAGGAATTGGCGCGCATCAGTCGGTTCACGACGCGAAACTTCAGGCTGCTCCAGAACCCTGCATAGGCATAGCCCCGAAACTGCTCGAGGTTTTTCAAAGCAACGGCTGTCAGGTCTTCGATTGAGGATGTGTCCCACAAGCCAGCGACATATGCTTCCCCCAGTCCGATGTCGCCGCGTGAAGCGATCGCGGTTACCACGGACCAGTCGTGAATCTGCATTTCGACAATTGGGCTGCCTTGACCAAAGTTGAACACTTCGCCTTCTGGCGTTCTGAGTTGCAGGCTTCCGGAATGAATTTGCGCGCAGGTTTCCAAAAAGTCGTGTTTTACGCGTTTTGTTAGGAAGAGCATTATGTGACCTCGGTCTTGGGGGGTGTCGGGCGAGTGCGGTATCGGGCACCCTTCAATTTCAATCGAACGGCCTGCCAGTGGATCAGCGCGATTGTTCGAAATGCACCAAATGGACGGCGCAGAACGGCTTTGACCAAATTCGCATTTGTCAGGGGCGCACGGGCCCCCGCGAGAGTGGCAACCACGCCTTCATCGCCGTGGCGGTAAAAGATGCGGATGGCGATGCGATCGGGCTGAATGTCAAAGCTGAATTCATAATTACCCTTCACCTCTTGGAACGGTGACACATGCAACGATTTTGGCGTGGTGATGCGACTGTCAGACGTGATGGGGGCAAAATTTGGCAAGTGGCACAGATACGAGTGACGGTCGCCAAACGGCGTTGAAACCTCGGCGATGACCGCAACCAGATCTTCGCCGCGTTTTGCCAACCAGAAGCTGACTGGATTAAAGCAATTTCCGAACAGGCGCGGCTGAGTGAGCAATTGTAGCTGATGGTCCGCCGCGGTGAGTCCGTTTGCCGTCAACACGTCACGGGCCCATTTGGCGCCTCGTCCGTTCTTAAGTGGCCCGCCGTGATCGCGATCATGGACCGCGGCGAGATTGAAACGATTGCGCGAAAACAAGCGTGGACCACTGGCATCTGTTTCTGGGTCTATCAGAACAAAGTCGACACCATAGCGAAAGCCATGCTTGATCGCCCCACGGCGCGCATGGGTCGTCACACCAACGACAAGTTCTGGCTGATGCGTCATGCGAGCTGCCGATCCATCATTCGAGCGATGCGGGCCGCGCTTGCAAACCCGTCTTCATGAAATCCGTGCCGTGTGTAGGCACCAGCATACCATGTGTTGTTATGGCCTTGCATTTCGGTCAGCTGCCGCTGAGCAATCAACGCCGGTGCGTCAAACACCGGATGTCGAAAGGTCTTTTGATCGTAGATCAATTCATCGGGGACGGGTTCGGATGGGTTCAAAGATACAAACAGCGGGTCATCTGACGGGATGTTCTGAAGGCGGTTCATCCAATACGTCACCCCTATGGCGGGTTCCGGTTGGGTTGTATCCGCCTTGTAAACCCAGCTTGACCACACGGAACGGCGCTTGGGCATCTGATTTTCGTCTCTGTGCAGGATCATCTGATTGTCCTGAAACCGGATCGCGGACAAGGCAGCACGTTCCTGTGGAGTCGGCTGCTCCAATAGGCGCAAAGCCTGATCCGAATGGCAGGCGAAGATCACTTGGTCGAACGGTTCAAGCGGGCCCGCGCTGCTGTTTACGGTGCTTTTTTGACCGTCACGACTGACGCTTTGCACGGCGGTTGCGGTTCGGATCGCAGCGCCACGCCCGCGCAGGCTATGTTCCAACCGACGCACGTATTCGATGCTACCACCGTCCACGGTCCACCACTGATGCTGGCCCGATGAGCTTAACAATGCGTGGTTACGGAAAAATTGTATCAGAGCGCGAGCAGGAAAGCCGCGAATTTCATCCGGTGGCGTCGACCAGATCGCGCCACAAAGTGGCATCAAATAGTAACGTTGGAACCAGTCCCCTAGTTGCAGATCATTCATCAGGTCGCCGATCGTCGCGGTATCGTCCGTCGCGAGCGCTTCGGCTTTGTCATTAAATCGCAGGATATCTCGGACCATGCGGACAAATCCGGGTCGCAGCAGATTGCGTTTTTGAGCCGTAAGCGCGCCGAAGTCGCGTAAACCATATTCGATTTCACCGCCGTTGATCGTGGCACCGAAGCTCATGTCGCTTTTGACAACGGGCACGTCTAGCTCTTGAAACATCCGTGTCAGGTGCGGGTAGTTCGCGTAATTGAAGACAATGAAACCCGTATCTACTGGCTGATCGCCGTTGAGGCCCGCGATAACGGTACGCGCGTGCCCGCCCAGCCTTGGTGCGGCCTCAAACAAGGTCACCGCGTGGTGGGGGGACAGAAGATGGGCGGCTGAAAGGCCCGATATACCGCCGCCGATAATCGCTATCCGCTGCGGGCGGATCGGAACTGCATCTAAAGACATTGAAACTCCGGTTGGTTGTTTGATTAGTTTACGCGCGTTCAAGCATTTCGGATCAAAAAAATGATCCAAAAACTGATCCCTTCCGTAATTGGGCTATGTTGACAGAATGCATAGATATCGAACAAGCTGAGCGGCGCCCTTTGGTGGCAGCGCGAAAGGACCGATCTTTAGTGAAGCAGTCGTCTCCACAGATATCCGATCTGACGGCCGCAATGATTGCCGTTCGCAATGATCGGGACCGCGATGCCTTTGCACTTTTGTTTGATCATTTTGCACCTCGGCTGAAGGGGTTCATCATGCGCACTGGCACGGGATCAGGACAAGCAGAAGAGATCGTGCAAGATGTCATGCTGACCGTTTGGCGCAAGGCCGACCAATTCGATCCTGAGCGCGCACAGGTGTCAGCATGGGTCTACCAAATCACGCGAAACCGCCAAATCGATGTGATCCGTAAGGAAAATAAGCCGCTACCGGAAGAACTGGGCGAAGACCCAAGCGCAGAACCCGACGCCAGCCAAATATTGGCCGTCGAGCAAGAGGCTGGTCAGTTGAAAGGCGCACTAGAGCGATTGAAGCCGGATCAGCGCGAAATGATTGAAAAGGCTTATTTGGGTGAGCTCACACATCAAGAGATCAGCACCCAAACCGGACTGCCGCTTGGAACCATCAAGTCCCGCATTCGTCTGGGCCTTGAAAAGCTACGTCACGAGTTAAAGGAATTACGATAAGATGACGACTATTACCCACCATGCCCCCGATGCCCTGCTGGCGGCCTATGCTGGAGGAAGCCTGCCGAAGCCCTTTGCCTTGGCCGTGGCCGCACATATATCGCTGTGCTTGGACTGTCGTGCGGCTTACGAAGCCCATCTCGCCACTGGAGGCGCGGTCCTAGAGTCGACCAGCAGCGAAGCTGTGTCGGAAGGACTGAAGTCCAATGTGCTTGATCTATTGGACGCACCAGTTACCGAGAAACCAGTTTACCAGCGTTCAGGGGCTTTCCCAGGTCCAGTGATGGAAGCGCTGAAAGGCAAGCCGCCGCGTTGGAAATCGCTCGGGATGGGGGTCCGTCAGAGTATTCTGTCGGACGGGCGCGATGGTTCTGTTCGCCTTCTTTATATCCCGCCAGGTCGCGCGGTTCCGGATCACAGCCACAACGGTTTGGAATTGACGCTGGTTCTGCAAGGCAGTTTCAGCGATGAAACCGGACGGTTCGGTGTTGGTGATCTTGAAGTTGCAGATCAAACTTTAGAACACACACCGATTGCCGATGCTGGCGCGCCATGCATTTGCTTGGCGGCCACGGATGCGCCTTTGCGGTTCAATTCGTTTGTCCCGCGATTGCTGCAGCCGCTGTTTCGGATTTAGCACACACTAAGTGACACGTGATCGACTAGAGAAGCCACCGAATTTTCGGTGGCTTTTTGTTTTTTTACAATAACTTAACCCAAAACCCTCACGTTTTTGTGACTAAGTGAACCAAGCCTGATCGCCCTGCGTAACCTTTGTACGAAACGCAAATCAGAACGGACATGATCGTCCAGCAACACGGAGAATGAAGATGAAAATGAACCTGAAAGCCACCGCTGCCGCCCTAACACTCAGCCTATCTGCCGCTGCAGTGAATGCCGAGACTATCGTTGAAATCGCTGCAGGCGATGAACGCTTTTCAACCCTTGTAGCCGCAGTCACTGCCGCCGGCCTCGTCGACACGCTATCGGGCCCAGGTCCATTCACTGTTTACGCGCCGGTAAATGATGCATTCGCAGCGCTGCCGGAGGGTACCGTTGAGACACTTCTGCTTCCCGAGAATAAGGATCAACTAACCAATGTGTTGCTGTATCATGTTGATGACCGGAAATTGTCCGCAAACATGATCCCCGCTGGATCTAACTACTTCCGCCCAATCCTAGACAGCGAACGCCTTTGCATCACGGCTGGCAGTGGCGGCGTGACGATCGCTGATGGAACGGGCGAAATGGCAAATGTCGTCATCGCCGACATTATGGCTGACAATGGTGTTATCCACGTTATCGACAAAGTCCTTCTGCCGGGCACGCGCCCAGCCTGCCACTAATTCAAGATGGCACCCTGCTGCACAAGCAGGGTGCCCACCCAAACAGTTTTGTTAAGGCAAAGCCAACACATGAACAGACGCAACGCGATCCTGATCAAAAACCGGATGCATCAAGGATGGCGGTATCATCTTGTTCAGTATGCTTGCGGGATGCTTGCGGGATGCTTGCGGGATGCTTGCGGGATGCTTGCGGGATGCTTGCGGGATGCTTGCGGGAAATTCACTTTGAATTTCCTTCTTTCTACTCTCCCCTGAAATGTTTGAGATGGGGATGTTTTAGGACGCCTGATTAGACGATTTTCGAGGCTCCCTCCCCGACAACGAACCGTGACGCAAACCCCACCGAAGTCCGTTCAGCGAACAAAGCCCACATTGGATAAGCACTGTCGACGGAATTGTAAATTTGGGCGCCAAGCCGCCATTACTTACGGTGTTGCGGCGACCTATTTGGTGATGCCCCGCCCAACCTGTTTCTCGGAGTGTGTGGGTTGTTCTGGTCCTGCGGATGCTCAGTTGCATTACACCACCTCGCGACCTTATATCAGAGTTAAGAATTTATGGAGTGTTCCGCATGACAAACTACCTCGACTTCGAAAAGCCGCTTGCTGAGATTGAAGGCAAAGCTGCCGAACTGCGGGCAATGGCCCGTATGAACGAAGATATGGACGTCGAGGCCGAGGCGCAGGCGCTTGATAAGAAGGCGGCGGATTTGCTGGTCAGCCTCTACAAAGACCTCACGCCATGGCGCAAATGCCAGATCGCGCGTCATGCCGATCGCCCGCACTGCAAAGACTACATCGAGGCGTTGTTTACAGAATACACGCCACTGGCGGGTGACCGGAATTTTGCTGATGACCACGCGGTTATGGGTGGTTTGGCGCGCCTTGATGGCCGCCCTGTCATGGTGATCGGCCATGAAAAGGGCAACGACACCAAATCCCGCATTGAGCGCAATTTCGGCATGGCGCGGCCTGAAGGGTATCGCAAGGCGATCCGCCTGATGGATATGGCAGAACGTTTTGGCCTGCCTGTTATTACGCTGGTCGACACGCCCGGTGCATATCCGGGTAAGGGTGCCGAAGAACGCGGCCAGTCCGAGGCAATTGCGCGATCTACCCAGAAATGTCTGCAACTGACTGTCCCACTGGTGAGCGTAATCATCGGTGAAGGTGGGTCTGGTGGCGCCGTGGCCTTTGCCACAGCGAACCGCGTCGCGATGCTGCAGCATTCCGTGTATTCCGTGATCTCACCTGAAGGCTGTGCGAGCATCTTGTGGAAAGACGCCGAGAAGATGCGCGAAGCGGCGGAAGCGTTGCGTTTGACCGCGCAGAATCTGAAAGAGCTTGGCGTGTGTGACCGCATCATTGACGAGCCAACAGGTGGCGCGCATCGCCATAAGACCGCAGCGATTGACGGTGTTGGTGCCGCGCTCAATTCAATGCTGAACGAGCTTGAAGGTAAAAGCCCAGAGGCACTGCGCCAGTCGCGTCGTCAAAAGTACCTCGACCTTGGTCAAAAAGGGCTTGCCGCTTGATCCGCAGCCTCGCAGCTTTGATCTTGTCAGCGCAAGCGGCGTCGGCGGGTGGATTGATGGACCGCACGGTGACGTTTGGTGTGTTGGCGTACGACGAAAACGAGGTTCCGATCTATGTCGGTGAGCGCCACCCTGCTGTCGTGACCAACAGCGTCGAATATGGGCTGGGGCCTGAGGGAAGCCAGAACGGTTGGGACATCGTGCCAGCCATCATCGACATCCGCGACCAAAAGATCATCGTGACCTATCCGGACACGGTTGGTGGCATTTTCCCAGAACCAGAATTCAATGGCTATGTTTTGGATTTCCTGACCGATTGCGTGTTGTTCAACGGTGCGGGTCAGGACCTTGAGAATTCGACCGTTGAGCTGGCCGATGACGCGATTTTTGTTGAAGGCTCAAAACTGTACGTCGATATGGCGGGCCAAGAGTTTGGGCCGCAAACGTTTATCGTGGTTGATGTGGACGTTGCGGATTGTCCGCTGAGCTAGTTCGCGTCGCCGACGACCATGACCGATGACACGCGCGCGGGTCGGGCTACCATAACCACACGTAGCCCCTCGAATGGGTCGCGGTCCGCGCTGTACCAGCCAATCGTTCGGGGACCATCCGTGAGAACATCAACCTCGGGGACCAAGGGTTCGGCGGTTGCAATCACGTCTGTGTAGCGCGCGATGAAGCCATCCGGTTCCACAACAAAACCTTCAACCGAGTTTTCAGTATAGCTGACTTCGACGATACAGACCCGCAGCTGGCTGGTCGGGTCATTAGGGTTTTCGGCTTCGCCCCATTCCGCGACAAAACGGTTGTTTTCGAGAATGGCAGCACCAGCATTTTCCAGATTTTCTGACACCTCCACTTCGTCATAAACCCCAGGGGTGCGGCCGATGTCTGTGAAAGGGGTCTCGCCCGTTTGTACGTAAGGCAAGCAGTGGTCGGACAGGTAGGTGCTAAGCAGATCATCACCTGTGACGGTGGTCAGCACGTTAAATGCATAGACCCCAAGCCCCGCAACGCCTGCGCCCACTAAAAATCCTGCGAGTTTCATTACCACATCCGCCCTTTTGCGTATTCGGCATAGCCGTCGTCATAACCCTGTGCGTCGAACTCGGCCTGTTGTTCTTTGAGCAATTGACCCGCTGTTGGCAGGTCAGTTACGGGATCGCCTGTCCACAGTTCTGATCGCATGATTGCTTTGGCGCATTGAAAATACGCCTCACCAACGGTTATGACGATGACAGATTTTGGGTGCTTTTTGTTTTGCTCAAAGCTGTGCGTGACGTCTGGATCATCAGACAAAACCGCTGTGCCGTTCACGCGGATCACATTGGCAGAACCGGGCACCATGAACATCAGGCTGACACGCCCGTCGCGCACGATATTGCGTAGGCTATCGATGCGGTTGTTGCCGCGCCAATCGGGAAGCCAGAGGGTTTTGTCGTCCACCAAACGTACCACGGGGCCAACGTCCCCACGCGGGCTGCCGTCAGACCCTTCAGGGCCAACAGTCGTCAGGACACAGAACCGCGCCGTGTTGATCCATGTGGCGTAATGCGGGGTTATGCGCTTGACGACTTTGGTCAGTGATGCCGGAACGGCCGCGTCATAAAGCGTTTCAAGTGCGTCGATGGTATCTACTGTTTTCATTCTTCGATCGCGGTAAAACCGGCCTCTCGCATTAACTCGTTAGAACGACCCTCAACAGTTTGTTCGAGGATTTTCATGAACTCAGCTGTGTCCAAGCCCGCTGGGATACGCGGTAGGAATTCGACCACAGCCACACCTGGTTTGCGGTAGATGCCACGCTTGGGCCAGAACACCCCAACGTTGGCGGCAACTGGAACGCAATCTTGGCCGAGTTCCTTATACAGAACCCCTGTGCCAATTTTGTATGGGGCTTTAACGCCTGGCGCGATGCGGGTGCCTTGGCTGTAGATAATCAATTGACCGGGGAACAAACGCCCTGCCGAAACATCCGCGATCATCTTTTTGATCGCCGCGCCACGCTTGCCGCGTTTGACTGGGATACACCCGACACGCAGGCCGAATTGCCCGACAACGGGGGCATATTTCAGGATGTCCTTCATGATGAAGCGGCCAGCAGGGATGCCCCCATAGATCATCAACACATCAAGGAACGACTGGTGCTTGGCCGCGATCAAGACTTCATCCTGTGGGGGCGTGCCGCGCACTTCGCATTTCAGACCAATGAGCCACCCTGCGAGCCATGTGATGAACCAACAATAAGACCGGCAGCAAAGGTACGCGTATTTGCGCGAAATGATCGCCGGAATTGCAAACACAATGCCCCAAGGGAGCAGCGCGAAGTACATTATGACGATGAAAATCAGGGACCGGACCCATTGGATGGCGTAGCTCATGATTGTTCCTTTAATGTGCGCAGGGCAGCTTGGCGGGTCGCGACAAAGGCCACGAGCGCCGCAAGAATGGGAATGACCAGCGGCCAAAGCCAATGCCAGCCCTGAAAACCAAGGCCCGTTAGGAAACCGCCAGCCGCATCAGCACTGGGCAGCAACATGACCGCAAGCGTGCCGAGAAACGTGCCCACCGCGGCACCGATCAACGCGCGAAGGGTAAAGCGGCGTACAAAGGCGCGGGCAATGTAGATATCTTGTGCCCCGACAAGGCGCATGACGCGGATGACTTGGGAATTGGCCGCAAGGGCTGCGTTCGCAGCCAGTGTAATCATCGCAGCCGTCGCCCCCGCAATCAAAAGCATCGACACAAAACCCAACAGGCGCAACCGAGAGGCGGCCTCGACCAATGGTTCACGCCAACGGGTATGATCATCGAGCACAGCACCGGGGACCTCGGCTTGTAGGCGGGCACGCAGGCCCGTTGAATCGAAGCCATCGCTGTCTTCAATGATTTCGATAAGTTGTGGAACAGGCAGGGTTTCAATTGGCAGGTCTGGTCCGAACCACGGCGCCAGTAGTTCACGTTGTTCATCGTCCGTAAGAGGGCGCGCTTGGGCGATGCCCGGGGTTGATTGCAGAACCGTCAACGCCGCGCGTGTTTGCGCGTCCATCTGGTCTTGCGGCGCGGAAATACGCAACGTCGACGTTTTTGCAAGCTCAGCTGCCCAGCGATCAGATAGACGACCCGTCGCAAGGGAAAGCGCCAAGGCAAACACGGCCAAAAACGCCATTGCACCAGCGGTCAGCAATGTCAGCCGTGCCGTGAACCCCGTAGGCGGAACGGCGCGGTCTGCTTGCGGGTCACCAGCGAGGAGTTCGAAAAGACGATTCAGGGTTTCCATTAGATGTCCGCCCCCGCCAGCTGCAAACGGCGATCTTTCAGGCGCAAGACCCGCGCAGAAACCTGTGCTTTGGCCGCGCGGATCAGGCTGATGTCATGTGTCGCGATAAGCACTGTCTTGCCCATTTTGTTCAGCTCAACCAACAACGACAAAAGACGTTGTGACATTTCCCAATCGACGTTTCCGGTCGGCTCGTCCGCCAAAATAATTTCAGGCGACATAATGACAGCGCGGGCAAGGGCCGCACGCTGACGTTCACCACCAGAAAGCTGCGGCGGCAATTGCTGGGCTTGTTGGGACAGACCGACCCAACCAAGCAAATCCGTTAGATCTGAGGAGGTTGTGTTATGGCCCGCCACCGACAACGGCAGCGCAATGTTTTCAGCAAGGGTCAGGTGATCAAGGAACTGACAGTCCTGATGTACGACCCCGATACGGCGGCGTGTATGGGCGACATCATCGCGACTTAGAGCGCGCGCATCTTGCCCAAACAGGCGAACCTGCCCGCTTGTTGCGATCAATTCACCATAACAAAGTTTAAGAAGTGTGGTTTTTCCAGCACCCGACGGGCCGGTCAAAAAATGGAACGACCCAGCTGCCAGCTGCAAATTCAAGTCGGAGAATAGCTCTGCTCCGCCATAATTATAGGCCACATTGTCCAGCTCGATCACGGTGGTTCTAACCCCTTGGCCCTATTGTTTGTTTGGTTTTGGCGCAAACCAGCGCCACATGCAATCTGCGCGAAAAACACAGATACGGCAAAACCTTTGCGCTTACCCCTCAGGATCGGTAAGATTCTGCAAAGAACGCGGGCAGAATGCCCGTTTGACGCTGGGGAAGACGAAAATGCGGATGATTTGCCCGAATTGCGGCGCGCAGTACGAAGTCGCGGATGATGTGATTCCGGCGAGTGGACGTGATGTCCAATGTTCCAATTGCGGGCACACGTGGTTTGAACAACCAGGTGCTTCTGAGGCCGCCGAGCGCGGGGCGCCTATAGAAGCGCCAGCAGACCCAACGCCGCCCCCTGCCCCAGAGCCTGAAGTTGAAGCCGCGCCTGAACCTGAGGCCGAAAGCGAACCTGAGCCGGAGCCGGAACCAACAACCGAGCCTGAGCCCGAACACCCCGCACCCCAACAACGTGAGATGGATCCGGAAGTGGCCGACATTCTGCGCGAAGAAGCGGAATTTGAGCAAGCAGCGCGTCAGGCCGAAGCCGACCCAATAGAAACGCAGCCCGATCTTGATTTGTCGCAAGACCCTGATGAGGACCGCCGCAGCCGCGAAGCGCGTGATCGGTTGGCGCGCCTACGTGGTGAACCAGAAGCAGCGGCAGCCGTCGGCGCGATGATGCAACAAGATGCCGAGGCCCCGCGCCGCGAGCTTTTGCCAGATATCGAAGAAATTAATTCCTCATTGCGTCCAGAAGCCGGCCCCGAGGCTGTGGGTGATGAGTATGAGGAAGCCCGCCCACGCAGCGGTTTCCGCCGTGGTTTCATGCTGATCGTGATCCTCGCGCTGATCGCGCTGGCGGTTTACATCTTTGCGCCGCAAATCAGCGCCGCTGTTCCGCAAGCCGAACCCATTTTGACGTCCTACGTCGAGTGGGTAGACGGGCTGCGCATTTGGCTAGACGGAAAGATGCAGGGCTTTATCGATGGGGCAAGCGATGCGCCTGAGGTAACACCGGAACCAGCAGCTGAGCCCGTCGTCGAGCCAGCACCAGAAGGCTAATCCCTAAAAGCGATCCAACAGGCGGCGCAGATAGTCGAGTTCTAGCTGCGGGCGTTCTTGGTCAGCCGAGCGATTGCGCAACTCTTCCAATAGCTCTTCTGCGCGTCGGTTGATGTCGTCTTGCAACATGGATTCTTCTGACCCGAATTGCCCAGTATTCCCCATCTGACGGCCAAGCGGGTCACGACGTTCCGGTTCGGGGCGGCCTTCGGCATTGCCGGTTTGCGTGCCTTGGCCTTCCTCAAGTTCGTCCATCTGGTTTTCGGCCAAAGCTTGGCCCAAATTGCGCATGCCTTCGCGCAGGGCGTCCATTGCTTCGGCTTGGCGGTCAATGGCTTCGGCCAAGTCACCCTCGCGCAGCGCGTCTTCTGCGCCGTCCATCGCACCTTCGGCGCTTTCTAAGGATTGTTCAGCACTTTCTGCGGCATCACCTGACAGGCCCGGCAGTCCATTGCGCAATTGGTTCAACCCGTCACGCAGCGCTTGCTGACGTTCCGCAAGGCTTTGTGGGCTTCCGCCACCTTCGCCGCCCTGCCCGCTGTCATCCGTTAAACCGCCTTGGGTGTTGTCGCCTTGCCCTTGGCCTTGGCCCTGTTGCTGGCCCTGTTGTCCGGTGCCCTCTTGACCGTCTTGGCCTTGCTGACCTGGTTGCTGGCCTTCTTGGCCCGGTTGTTCACCCGGTTGCTGACCGTCCTGCTGGCCGTCTTGTTGACCTTGCTGACCCTGTTGCTGTTGGCCCTCATTGAACTGTTCTTGCAAGTCGCGGAAGGCCTCGTCCGTCAGGTCTTGCTGGTCGCGCAGGGTTTCGGCCAAATCTTCCATAGATTGCTGACCGGGTGTTTGTGGGCCGCCTTCGCCACCTTCGCCGCCCTCAGTCATCTGGAGGTTTTCCATCAGCTGATTGAGCTCTTCCATCAGCTCCATCGCCTCGGCCATACGGCCTTCTTCCATCAACTCTTGGATGCGGTCCATCATGGCCTGAATTTCGTCTTGGCTGATGGTCTGGTTATCTTGGTTCTGATCGGGCTGGTCTGTGCCGTTCGGTGACGGTTCCATCTGGTCAGCGAGCATCTGCATATAGTCGTTTGTCGCTTCGCGCAGCTCTTGCATCAGTTCAGCGATTTCCTCATCCGAGGCACCGTTGCGCATCGCCTCTTCAAGGCGTTCTTGCGCGCGCTCAAGCCGTGCACGTGCATCCGCAAGAGAGCCTTCTTCGAGTTGCACGGCCAGTTCCCAGAGTGCTTCGACCACTTCGGTTTGCACGTCATCACTCAGGCCGTCCGATTCCGTTTCCTCAAGCCGACTTATGATAAAGCGGAGCCGAAGGTAGGTTGTCTCATCGGGAAACAGCTCATCAGGGCGGTTGGACACAGCCCGCAAAACCTGCGCCACGCGCGGTGCATTGGCTTTGGACCAAAGAATATCGCGGCGTTGCTCGATGATTGCGCGTGCGGTGGGTTGGAAGAACCGTTTGCCCGGCAAAATCATGTTTTCAGGATCGCTTGCGCCGATTTGCCCGAGCGCGTCTTCGACTTGCAGCGTCATCGTCACGGGGAAGTTCGCCCATGGGTGCTGGCTGAAATCATCGATCAAAAGTTCTTCGAAATCTGCGCGGTCACCAGAAAACGGCATCGGCAAATCGATCACAACTGCGTCACGCGTGTCTGGATCAATCGTCAGGCCGTGGCGGCGGTTCACAGAGGTTAAATCCAGCGCAATCGTCGCGGTCCCTGCAATAACGCTATAGTCGTCCATCGCGGAAAACGGCTGGGACATCTCGCCCTGCGCGTCCGCCTCAATCGGGCCAGTGAATTCAACCGTGGGCGCATTGTCTTCGAGCAACAAGATTTTCCATGTTTGGCCACCCTCGCCAACAATGGAAATTTCGCCTTCTTGGGTGACTTCAAAGCCCTGTTGTTGGTCCGTTGCCGCGCCGAGATCTTCGGTACGTCCGGAAACAGTTTCAGACACGCTTAACGCACCTACATCGCCATAAAGACGCAAAGTGATGAACGACCCTTGCGGGACTTGAATGCGGTTGGCGATGATATCGGCAAGATACAGCGTCGGCTTGCCGGTATAGGCAGGCGGTTCGATCCAGCCTTCCCAAACGGGGCCAATCGCAAGAACTTCACCGCCCTGCGCCGCATTGGTGACGGTGCCAACACGCCAGATCGACCCGAACAACAGCGCGACAACCATGAATAGGACCGCCATGTAGCGCAGACCGTAAGGGTCTTTCGCAGAAACGCGCAAATCGGGTTCGACTGCCCTCGCCTCGCGCGTTTTGTCCTGCATTCGTTTCAGGTGGGCGTCCCAAACGGCCTCTGACGCGGCATCGCCTGCGCCAATCGTTTGAATATCATTCAGAGCGGCAATCGGGCGACCAGGAAGGCGGGCATCAACACGGGCTACGGCTTCGGCCTCGCTCGGCCAATTTAGGCGACGAAATCCGCGAAACAGTGTCCACAATAGCGCAAGAACCGCGACAACCGCGTAAACCCAAACTGCTTCAAGCGGCAGAAAATCCTGCCAGCCCATAACAAGCGGCGCGAGCGCGAAGAACAGAACCGTCCAGAATGGCCAAAAGGCTTGCGTCACACGCTCGGCGATTAAACCGGCGCGGGTCAACAAAACTGGCATTTTCAAATGCGCAAGCATTGGGCCTGTTGGTATCAGCGGGGTTCTCCTACCGGCTTGGGCGCTGCGAAACGGTTACAGCCACTCAGGTATGCTATCGCGATTAATCATCTCTTCAAAGGTCGGACGTCGGCGGATAACCGCAAATTGATCCCCATTGACCAAAACCTCAGGAATAAGGGGGCGCGAGTTATATTCACTGGCCATTACAGCGCCGTAAGCACCCGCAGATCGGAACGCGACCAGTGCATCGGACTGCAAAGTCGGCATCATTCTGCCTTTGGCGAAGGTATCACCACTTTCGCAGATCGGCCCGACGATGTCGTAGGGCGTTTGTTCAGCGCCAGCTTCGGGTTCAATCACCGGAATAATATCGTGGTGGGCTTCGTACATCGCAGGGCGGATCAGATCGTTCATCGCGGCGTCAACTATGAGGAATTTACGCCCTTCGCCAGACTTTACATAGATCACCTTGGTGACAAGGATGCCGGAGTTGCCAGAGATAAGGCGCCCCGGTTCGATCTCAATCTCGCAACCAAGATGACCGACTTCTTCTTTGATCATCGCGCCGTATTCAATTGGCAGCGGTGGCGCGTTGTTGTCACGCGCGTAAGGAATACCAAGGCCACCCCCAAGATCGAGGCGGGTAATCTCGTGTCCGTCGCTACGCAACTGTTCGGTCAATTCCGCGACCTTACGATAAGCAAGGCGGAAGGGTTCCAGCTCGGTCAGCTGGCTGCCGATATGCACATCGATGCCGATAACCTTCAGGCCCGGCAGCTCAGCGGCCATCGCATAAACTTCACGGGCGCGGCTGATTGGAATGCCGAATTTGTCCTCTTTTTTGCCCGTCGAAATCTTGGCGTGGGTTTTGGCGTCCACATCGGGGTTCACGCGGACGGTAATCGGCGCTACCTTGCCAAGTGAAACGGCAACCTCAGATAGCGCTTCCATCTCTGGCTCGGATTCAACGTTAAACTGGCGAATGCCGCCTTCCAACGCGATGCGCATTTCTTCACGGGTTTTGCCAATGCCGGAAAATACAATCTTGTCGCCGGAAACGCCCGCCGCTTTCGCACGCAGGTATTCACCACCCGACACAACGTCCATGCCAGCGCCCGCATCGCCAAGCAATTTCAACACGGCTTGGTTAGACAGCGATTTCATCGCGAAACACACGAGGTGATCAATGCCATCCAATGCATCATCAAACAGCTTGAAATGGCGCAGCAAAGTTGCGGTTGAGTAGACGTAGAACGGCGTGCCGACCTGCGCGGCAATTTCAGCAATGCTCACGTCTTCAGCCATCAATTGGCCGTCACGGTATAGAAAATGGTCCATTTTGCACTCCGGTGGAATCGCGTTTCATCTGACCTAGCAGATTACACGGCAAGCCCAACCCTGATCAGCAAACTGATCGGCCTAGAGGCTAAGCCCGACGTTGAAAATGCCGTTTGTTGCACCAACGCCAACGTTTGGAGACACACCATTGGGCCCAACGGATACGCCCACGTTGCCCGATGGGCGAAACGGCGGATCATTTGCGCCACAAGCCGCAACAAAAGCCAGTGTAAGAAGTGCAAAAATAGGGCGCATCATGAGAGGTCCTTTTTCCAGCGCGCAATTTGCGCGCGTACATTAACTGGCGCGGTGCCGCCGTAGGATGTACGGCTGGCAACGGAATTATCCACGCCCAACACGTCAAAGATAGCCGTAGTTATGCCTGCATGAACAGACTGCATTTGATCAAGGCTTAGTTCAGGCAAATCGCAGCCGTTTTCTTCGGCCATTGAAACCAAGGCACCGGTGATGTGATGTGCATCTCGAAACGGCAGACCCAGTTCGCGCACGAGCCAATCGGCAAGGTCGGTTGCCGTGGAAAAGCCCATCGCTGCTGCAACGCGCAGATCATCGGGGCGGCCCTTCATATCAGCCACCATGCCTGTCATCGCCGCAAGGCCAAGCATCAGGCTGTCAGCCGCATCAAACGTCTGTTCTTTGTCTTCCTGCATGTCCTTGGAATAGGTCAGCGGGAGACCCTTCATGATCGTCATCAAAGCAACGTTCGCCCCGAAAATCCGACCGATTTTTGCACGCAGCAATTCTGCCGCATCAGGATTACGCTTCTGCGGCATGATGGATGAACCCGTAGACCAACGATCAGACATCGCCACAAAGCGGAACTGAGCAGACGACCAAATCACCAATTCCTCGGCCAGACGGCTCAGGTGCATCGCGCAAATGGACGCAGCGCCAAGATATTCGAGGGCGAAATCACGCGCGGCAACCGCATCGAGCGAATTGGCCGTGGGACGATCAAAGCCCAGTGCTTCTGCTGTCATCTGACGATCCAGCGGGAAGGACGTTCCCGCCAATGCAGCCGCGCCCAAGGGCGATTCATTCATCCGCGCACGGGCATCTGCGAAACGGGCGCGGTCACGGGCGAACATTTCAACGTAGGCCATCATGTGGTGGCCCCAAGTCACCGGCTGCGCGACCTGAAGGTGGGTGAACCCCGGCATAACCCAATCGGCACCTTCTTCGGCTTGGCCGATCAGGGCCTCGATCAGTGCTTTCAACGCACCGTCAGCGGCATCGCACTGGTCACGCACCCAAAGGCGGAAATCGACGGCTACTTGGTCATTGCGCGACCGACCTGTGTGCAAACGGCCCGCGGGCTCGCCTACGATCTCTTTCAGGCGCGCCTCAACGTTCATGTGGATGTCTTCAAGCTCAACACGCCAAGGGAACGTATCGCTTTCAATCTCTGACAAGACCGTGAGGAGGCCTTCCCGAATGGCGTTTGCATCGCTATCGGTAATAATACCTTGAGCGGCCAACATCGCCGCATGCGCACGGGAGCCATCAATGTCTTGCTTCGCCAAACGACGATCAAATCCGATAGACGCATTAATTGCTTCCATGATTGCGTCTGGTCCTGCGGCAAAGCGACCGCCCCACATTGCATTCGAAGATGATTTATCCGACATAAAAAACGTCCCTAAGCAGAGGTTAGCCCAATGAAAAAACCACTGATATTCGCAGTAGCCGCCGTCATCGGTATTGGTGGAGGGCTATACTTTGCATCCGACCGAGGGGAAAGCCCTGCCGTTGTCCAACAAGATTTCACTGCACTTGAGGATCTGCGCACGGGCGACATGATGAAACTGCAGTTCGGCGCTGATCGTGGGTCGGATGTGGTGTTCACCAGTGAAGACGGGTCCGACCTGACGCTGGCGGCTTATGAGGGGCAGTATGTTTTGCTGAACTTCTGGGCGACATGGTGCGCCCCATGTCGCAAGGAAATGCCGCATCTATCGGAACTACAGAGTGAGTTTGGCGGCGACGACTTTCAGGTGGTGACGGTCGCCACAGGGCTAAACCAACGCCCAGCTATGCAGCGGTTTCTAGACGAGATCGGTGTCGACAACCTGCCACTACACACCGATGGGTCCAGCGCATTGGCGCGGGATATGGGCGTTGTTGGGCTGCCCGTGACGTTGATCATGGACCCACAGGGCCAAGAAGTTGCGCGTCTGATCGGGGATGCGGATTGGGCGAGCGATAGTGCGAAGGCTATTTTGACAGCGTTGATGGACGGGCAATAATACGCCCCACCTAGGTCTCCCGTTTGCGCAGCCTACTCATCGTGACGGGCGTGATCCCCAAAAACGATGCAATCATCGAATGCGTAAAGATGTCTTCATAGTCTGGGAATGTTTCGCGAAACCAATTTAATCGCTCAGCCCCACCAAGGGCGGCAAGGCACCATTCACGATCTGCTTTCTGGCTTAATGAACTGCGTAAAATATCATTGGCCCAATTCCTAACGGCTTCAGATGATATCATCCGCTCTGTCAGCAGATCGCTTTTTATTCTTGCGATCGAAACATCAGTCGTTGCGACGATAGACACGAGGGAAATCCCGTCGCGCGTTCTGGCGATGTTTGGCGTCACGACACACGGGCCAACGTAAAAGCCGACGCAAACCTCTTTGCCATCTTGGTCGCAAATACTGCTTACCAAACAGCCTTCCAACAGGATGAATTCTTCAGTCTCGCTCTGCCCCTGTCGCGTTAGGCTCGCCCCTTTAGTCATGCTCTTTCGCGTCCAATCGGATGCAAACGCGACAGCGCTGGCACAATCCGAAAGGTCGGGTGATTGAGACAGGAAGGTCCGTAAATCCATTTTGGCGTACCTTATCAAATGATAATGCTGCGGTTTTTGGCAGGGGGCATATTCGGCCCATGTTCAAGGAGTATACAAAATGATGAACGGAATTCAGTCAAAGACATTCGGTACAATCGCAATCGGTTCTGGTGCGATAGCTGCATCAATCTATTTGGTAATGATCAATGTGACCCTTGCCCATGTTCATGCGGTATCTGGGCACGTTCCATTCGATATGCGCCCAATTGGGTATGGCCCAGCAGATGCCGTCACCCTACTTGATGCGTTAGGTGTCGAGGGGCGGCACTATTACCTCACACGTCAGCTTGCACTGGATACACTGTATCCGGCCACACTCGCGCTGACCTTGGTCGCAACAATTTGTTGGTTTGCACAAAGGTTTTCGCACTCGATACTTGCCCGTGCGGCGATCGCCGTTTCGGTTGGTAGCGCGCTGTTCGATTATATCGAGAACCTCGGGATCGCCGTTATGCTATGGGTCGGACCTGACGTTTCCGCAACGCTCATTAATGCTACGAGTGTCGCGACAATTGTTAAATCCGCGCTCACAACCCTAGCTGTTTTGCTCGTGATCGTTGTTGGACTTGTCTGGGCCCGTCAGACCAAGCCAGTAATGCCCTAACCCGCGTTCTGGCGCTCAATGTAGGTGCGCATTTCTTCGGCTTCTTGGCGTGCGTCGCGCAAGCCGTCCATCGCGGCGCGAAGTTCGGCCTCGGTCTGGGACAGTTGATTGGTGATCTCGGCCTCGCGTTGCTGCAAGTAAGTGATGGCCTGATCGCGGGTCTCTTCAGCTTCGTGCAACGACTGCGCCATGCGGTCCAATTCACCGACTTCGGACTTGGACACACGGGTAAATCGGTTGATCAACCAGCTGGCGAACCACCCCAAACAGAAAGCGACAAAGAGGATAATCGCGGTGGCGACGATGAATTCGGTTCTGTTCATTCTGCGGGGTCCTCTTGGGTAGTCTCTTCTGCCGCTTGCGCAGCTTCTTCTTCAATTTGATCAAGCGCAGTCGGTTCTTCGGTGCTTTCAGGCACGATCAAAGAAAATTCGATCCGGCGGTTGGCCTCGCGGCCTTCAGCGGTTTCGTTGTCTGCAATCGGGTCAGCCTCGCCGTAACCGACAGCGCGGAAGCTGGCGACAGGAACGCGGCGCACGCGCAGGCCATCCAGAACGGCATCAGCGCGCTGCTGGCTTAGGCGCTGATTGCCGTCTTCAGACCCTTGGCTGTCTGTGTATCCGGCGATTTCGATGCGCAGGTCCGCGCAACGCTGTAGGATTTCGGCGATGTCATTAAGAATGCCAGCACCTTCACCAGCAATCGTGGCTGAGCTAGGTTCAAACGTGATTTTGCGGGCTTCGGTTACGGACATAATGCTTGCCAAACATTCTTCCTTTGTCGGCAATGCGGCTATCGGGTCGAGCGATTCAACGTAAGTGACAGCGACTTCGAACTCTTCAGTCTCTCCCAGCTTTTCGATGAGCAAACGGGTAATTTCACCACCTGCATCCGGCAATCCTGTGTTGCCGCGCACAACGATATTTCCTGGTTCAACCGTTACGGAGCCGTTGGACAGCTTTGAGAGGGCTTCGATGCCAGCCAAAACGCGAATGGACCAGCTACTAGGCAATCCATCCACAACACGGGTCGCCATGGAAATCTCAGCAGAGCCGAACTTCGCGCTCGCGAAGTTTTCCGCAGTTGAGTTCAGCAGTTCGGTCGAAACACGGCCGCGCAATTGCACGAGCCCTTCTGGGCTGAGCGTTGCAATGAATTGCGGCGGGCCATCTTCACCCGCTGTTGGCGCGGCAGGCAAAATCGCCTCTAGTGCGAAAACATCAGGCAAGGAATTTTCAAGTTCGCCAGCGATCCGATCAAAGTTCCCCTGAACAGCGCCGGCTTTGCCGACCAACGTCACGTCCACATCCGAGATCGTGATCGTACCTCCGCCAAGTTCGCTGAGCGCAGACATAGACATCGTGACAGCATCCGCCCAACGCGTCGTTGGCGCACCCAAAGCAACTGTGCATCCAATCCGACCTTCGATTCCAACCGTCTGCGCGGTCGCAACGATTTGGCGTTCCGCGGCAGGCGTATCAGCCACGCAACTGTCAAATCGTGCACCATTTTCGTCAATGATGAAGCGCGTTACGAAAGGCGAAACCACAGGGCGCGGTGCCGAAATATCGAGCGTGACGATCAAGCCTTCAGGGCTCGAGCGGCGCAAGCTCGTTTCCAGTTGGGCCTTTTGTTCCGGTGAATCTGAAATCGCTTCGACAGAAACCCGCCCAGCGCGCACCGAGATTTTGGAACGTGGCAATTGGCGCAGCGCACGAAGACTAAAATCAACCGCAGGTTCCCAGCCCAACGGCACTTCGTAGTCCGCAGTTTCCAAAAGGTCCGCGAAACTGCTGTTTTCACCGGCCATATCAGTCAGAGTTTCCGTCAGATCTTCGCGGTCCGACGATGCGGGGATCAGGCCAATGATGGAAATGCCGCTGTCATTGCGCAAAATCTCCATCGAGAACTCTGGCGCCTGAATGGCATCGCTGTCGGTGATCGTCATGTTGTCGATAACGCGGCTGGCGTCGACCATGCTTCCCGCAGTTGAAATCGCACGAAAACGCATTGCCTCGGACGGTGCTTCGCCCTCAAGAATGACCTGCAGGCCATCCCCCAGAACGGACGCGAAATCATGGCCATGTTCATCCAGTGCAGCATCAACGGCCTGCACGGAGCGCGTTTCAACGGTGGCGACAGCAACACGTGCTGCGAAACCACAGACGATGGCCGCGAGGATAAACGCGCCGAGGCGAACAAAAAGGGCAGACAGGCGCATTTCGGCGTCCTTTAGAGGTTATTTACCCGTGCTTAGGCGGTTGTGACCCAAGGTTCAATCAAAGGAGCAGCGCAACGGCGAAAAATGGCAAGGGAATGAGGCCTGCATCGCGGTTCGACCGAAAAAGTTTGAGAAGCATGTCGCCATCATCAGCATCAAAGCTGCGTTGTTGCCAAGCAAGGTGCCAACCCATCGCCCACGGCCCACCCAAGGCAACAACAAGCACCAAGACATTTGAAATTCCTGCGAGGATTACGGCCAATCCGAGCAAACACACGGTTGCGACCATGAAATAGCGCAACCAGATCGGCGTTGCGTCCCCAAACAGGCGCGCCGTTGATTTAACGCCAATCAGTGCATCATCTTCGGCGTCTTGGTGCGCATAGATGGTGTCATAGAACAACGTCCAAGCAATGCCTGCAGCGTATAGCGCCACGGCTGGCCACCCAAGAGAGCCGGTATGCGCCGTCCACGCCAAGAGCGCGCCCCAGTTGAAGGCCAAACCAAGAAACACCTGCGGCCACCACGTAAAGCGTTTGGCAAACGGGTAGATCGCAACAGGAAGCAATGCGGCAATTCCCAACAGGATGGCGTTGGTATTGAAGGTCAGCAGAATCAAAAGCGAGATGAAAGATTGCAGTGCCATCCAAACAAGCGCCTTTCGCACACCCACCTGACCAGACGGGATTGGCCGGTTCGCGGTCCGTTCAACTTTTCCATCAATATCGCGGTCCGTGATGTCATTCCACGTACAGCCCGCGCCGCGCATTAAAAATGCACCTATTGCGCAGCCGATCGCGATCCACAGATCAAACCAGCTTGCGCGGCCTGTGTGCAGCATTGCCAACAGCAATCCCCACCAACAGGGCAACAATAATAGCCACGTACCAACGGGGCGATCTGCCCTAGAAAGCCGTAAAAACGGACGCGCCCGAGCGGGCGCATAGCTGTCCACCCAGTTGCCTGTCACAGCATCGGCAATTTCAACCTCTGGCGTCCGATCTTTCTCGGTCATATGTTCACCCCTATGGCACGTATTCGACTCCACATAGACCATCCTTTGAACCCTTCCGAAAGGGTCCCACTGTCGCGGGAACAGGCGCACTACCTTTTCGGGGTCATGCGTTTGGACGTTGGCGCCGAGGTGTTGCTGTTTAACGGGCAAGATGGCGAGTGGCGTGCGCAGGTCATCGCAGCCACAAAAAAGGGCGGTGTGTTGGAATGCGCTGAGCAAACCAAACCTTTGCAGATGCCCCCCGATGTTTGGCTGGTGTTTGCGCCAATCAAAAAGGACCGCACATCCTTTATCGTCGAAAAGGCTGCAGAACTTGGGGCGGCAAAGATCATTCCGATGCAGACCGAGTACACGCAATCCGCCAATCGCATTCGCCAAGACAAACTGCAGGCCCACGCCCTAGAGGCCGCGGAGCAATGTGGTGGAACATACGTCCCTGAAGTGGCGGAGCTACAAAAGTTCGCCAAGCTTTTGGATGGTTGGGATGATACCCGCCGAATCTTGTTTTGCGATGAGGCGATGGTCGGGCAAGCCTTGGATCTGCCAAAAGACGCAGGACCGTGGGCGATTTTCATTGGCCCTGAAGGTGGATTTTCTGACAAAGAGCGTGACCGCTTGCGCGGCATGGCGCATGCCCATGCCATCAGCCTTGGTCCACGTATTTTACGTGCAGATACCGCTGCCGTCGCGGCGTTGACCCTTTGGCAACAGACATTAGGTGACTGGATATGATCCGCCCTGAGGTCCGCGATGGGTTTTGGCGCTGGCGCGAGGTCATTGCGGCACTGTGTCTTGCCGGATTGGGTTTGTGGTGGGGCTTTGCATCATTTGGAATCGTGCAATGGCTCGGCTGGGGGCTCGCGGCGTTGGGTGTCGGGCTTGCGATTGCGGCAGGTCAAAAGGTGCGGTTTCGCCCACAAAGTGACGGCGCGGGTGTGGTGACGCTGGATGAACGCCGCGTGACCTACCTTGGCCCACTTGATGGCGGGGTCGCGGACCTAGATCAAATAGTGCAACTCGATCTCACCCCTGCCCCTGCATGGCGAATTATTAATCGTGATGAGACGCATCTGGACATACCAACAGATGCACTCGGCGTTGAGGCACTGTTTGATGTATTCGCAGCCCTCCCCGGCATGAAAACCGAATACATGCTGTCGCTATTGAACAACCCACGTACCGCACAAATGACGATTTGGATGGCCCCAGATCACAAACCTTACAAGCTCGTGCATTGACACGGGCTGACTGAACAGCCACGTCTAAATTCCCAACATGTAAACGGAGCGCCTTTCATGTCCATTCCTCAGTCCGGCGGCGGTCCAATTGAACGCCATGAACAACTCGCTGAATTTCTAGCCAAAGGGTGTCGCCCAAAGGCCGATTGGCGCATTGGAACCGAGCATGAGAAGTTCGGATATTGCAAAGACACCCATAAGCCGCTTCCGTTTCATGGCGAACGCTCAATTGAAGCTGTCTTGTCTGGCTTGCGTGACCGTTACAACTGGGCCCCTGTAACCGAGGGCGGGTTCTTGATTGGTTTAGAAAAGGACGGCGCGAATGTTTCGCTGGAACCGGGCGGTGCATTGGAACTGTCAGGTGCGCCTGTTGAGACGATCCACCAGACCTGTGACGAGGTGAACAGCCACTTGGCAGAAGTTAAATCCATTGCGGATGAAATTGGCGTTGGGTTTATCGGCCTAGGAGCCGCGCCGGAATGGTCGCACGATGAAATGCCACTGATGCCCAAAGGCCGATACAAGCTGATGGACGCCTATATGGATAAGGTAGGCACGTCGGGCAAAATGATGATGCGCCGGACTTGCACGGTTCAAGTGAACCTCGACTTTTCTTCTGAGCCGGACATGGTGCAAAAGATGCGTGTGGCCCTTGCGTTGCAGCCTGTTGCAACGGCGTTGTTTGCGAATTCTCCTTTCTTTGATGGTAAAGTAAACGATCACAAAAGCTGGCGCGCACGGATTTGGCGTCATCTTGATGATGCACGCACAGGGATGTTGCCGTTCGTATTCGAAGAAGGTTTCGGATTTGAGCGCTACGTTGAATATATGCTCGATGTGCCGATGTATTTTGTCTACCGCGACGGCAAATATGTTGATGCGCTTGGCCAGTCGTTCCGCGATTTCCTGAAGGGACAGTTGCCCGCATTGCCCGGTGAAACACCGACGTTATCGGACTGGGCTGACCACCTGACAACCGCCTTCCCCGAAGCACGCCTGAAGCAGTTCATCGAAATGCGCGGCGCAGATGGCGGCCCGTGGCGTCGCCTTTGTGCGTTGCCGGCGTTCTGGGTCGGCTTGACCTATGATCAGACCGCTTTGGATGCCGCTTGGGACCTTTGCAAAGACTGGGATGAGGAAACCCGCAACGCATGGCGCGTTGAGGCGTCGATCCACGGGTTGCAGGCCAAGGTGAACGGCCAATCCATGCATGACATCGCACGTGAATGCGTGAAGATCGCTGAAGTTGGCCTGAAAAACCGCGCGATGCCCGGTGCCGGTGGAATGGTGCCCGATGAGACCCATTTCCTGAATGCGCTGAAGGAATCCATCGAGACAGGAAAGACACCTGCGGATGAATTGTTGGATGACTACAATGGCGCGTGGAATGGTGATCTAAGCAAAATTTACAGTGATTATTCGTACTAAGGGTCTGTTTAGCTTAAGCGGACTTCTGGCCGATTTTGCTTTCTTCGCCTGCAAAGAGCCTGCGGATGTTTCCGGCATGACGCCAAAATATCAGCGCGGTCAGGAACGAGCATAAGATGAATATGCTCGGGGTCCCGAGAACGATTGCCCAAACCATCGTTGAAACCGCTGCAACCAGTGCCGCGAGTGAGGAAAATCGGAATGCAGCTGCTGTCACCAACCATGTAAGGCAGGCTGCAATGCCGACAGGCCAAGCAAGCGCGTAGAGCAGGCCGAGGAATGTGGCGACGCCTTTGCCACCGCGAAATTTCAGCCAAACCGGAAAACAGTGTCCAAGCATCACGAAGAACGCCGCGACTTGTGCCGCGTCAAATGCCGCGAATTTTCGGGCGAGCAAAACAACGACAGCGCCTTTGCCTGCGTCCAACAGCAACGTCAGGATCGCGGCCTTCTTAGACCCTGTGCGCAACACATTGGTCGCGCCGATGTTGCCGGACCCGATGTCGCGCAAATTGCCCAACCCCATGACCCGCGCAAGGATCAATCCAAACGGGATCGAACCGATGAAGTAGGCGATTGCGGCCCACAGCAGCAAAACTGACCCTGCGCTTTCGAGATTAGGCATTGGCCAAGCTTTCTGTTTTGTTCACACCACCAACATAAGTCGCGATTACTTTGCCTTGCAAAATCGCCTCGTCGAAAGGGGTGTTCTTTGATTTTGAGAGCAACTTGGAACGGTCGAGCTTCCAGCTCACGTCGGGGTCAAACAGAACCAGATCGGCAGGTGCGCCGACGGATAGACGCCCACATGCCAGCCCCAAACGGTTAGCGGGGTTCAACGCAAGGGCGCGGAACAGGTGCGGCAAATCGATGTGACCTGCATGAACCAATCGCAATGCGGCGGGCAGCAAGGTTTCGAGGGCAACCGCACCGGATGCGGCTTCTTCAAACGGCAGGCGTTTGGATTCTTCGTCCTGTGGCGTGTGCATCGAACTGATGATGTCGATTAAACCAGTAGCGACGGCCTCGACCACAGCCAGACGGTCATCCTCGGAACGCAACGGCGGTTTAAGTTTGAAGAACGTGCGGTAATCGGCGACGTCCATTTCGTTCAGCGTCAGGTGGTGGATGCCCACACCTGCGGTGATGTTCAGCCCGTTCGCCTTGGCACGTTCCAATGCAGGAAGTGCGCGGGCAGTCGTGATTTGATCAACGTGATAGGCGGCGCCCGTCATCTCAAGCAGGGCAATATCGCGGTCTAGCCCCATACGTTCTGCCATTGGCGAAACGCCCGACAATCCACGCAGTGTGGCGAATTTTCCGGAGGTAACAGAGCCACCGGCGGACAGGCCCGGTTCTTGGACGTGGCCGATAACGAGCGCGCCGAGGGAATGGGCATAGGTCAACACGCGGCTGAAAACTTTGGTATTCGTGACGACACGGTCGCAATCGGTGAAAGCCGCAGCACCTGCGTCCATCAAGAATCCGATCTCGGTCATTTCCTTGCCATCGCGCCCTTTGGTCAGGGCGGCCATTGGCAGGACGTTCACCGCTGCATCGATGCTGGCGCGACGTTCTACGAATTCCAGTGTTTCGGGCGTATCAATCGCAGGGCTGGTATCGGGACGGGTAACGATTGTTGTGATGCCACCTGCGACGGCGGCGCGGCCAGCAGAGGCAAAGCTTTCTTTATGACGCTCACCAGGTTCAGAGACCTTCACGCCGATGTCGACAATACCGGGTGCGAGGCATTTACCGCCACAGTCGATCACCTCGTCTGCCTTGCAGGTTTCAACGATAACCCCGTCCGCGACGAACAAATCGCCAAGGGTTTCGGTTCCTGTTTCAGGATCAATCAGGCGGGCGTTCTTAAAGTGCGTGTTCATAGCATCCCTTTTGACCGTCGCTTTGCGGTGCGTAAACAATTTTAGCTAACATCATCCACCAACCTTGATCATGACCCAAACCAACAAACCCATCACCAGCAACGCAATCGTCGCGATACGGCCCGACATCGCGGCATCAGAGGGTTTCTTTTTAGTCGGTGGCGTCAATATGCCTTCGGCGCTTTCGGTTTTGATGGGCGGAGCAAATCCACCAACCTTACTGGGTTCCCATAACGTCGCAACGAGCCGCGCGGCGCTGTCGGTTTTCAGTGTCACAGGCCGATCAAGAAACGCGGATGAACGAACAATAAAGACATGCCCCGTCAACCCGTCCAGTTCAGTAACTTTGTCCAAGGCTGCCGCATCAATTTCGTAAGCAACGGACAGAAAGCTGCGCAGCGGCATGTCGCCCAAATCGGCCAGAACCACATGCTGGACGTCTTCGGCATTCAGTCCCGTAACACCGATTGCAGATTGAAATTGGAAAATCGGGCCGTCGTCACTTGGCGGATCAAAGTGGAACACCCTGACACAACCGATTTCATTCTCACCAACTGTGTTGTTCATGCTGCCCCCTGCCGCGCCGTTTCGATCAGTTGACGCAAAGCGCCACGATCTTTCGCGTAGTATAGCTTGGTTTTCTGGCCGCTGTCTTTGTGGTGCAGTCGCACTGCATTGCCAAAGGTATCTGTCTTGGCGATATCGCCCAGCGCGATTTCCTCGTCGCTTTGCAGCAATACCCGCTGGTTCGTGATCCACGCGGCGTATTTGCCCAAATTGAAACGTTCTTGCATCAGCAAAAGACAGGTCACGAACATCGGCGCGACGCCCCAAAGCGTGTCGGGAAACTGCATGAGGATCACAACGGTTGGAAGGATCGTAATTGCCAACATCAAAAGCGCTGTACGCTTGAACGCCCCAAGGTTCGGGACGTGTTGGTGAAGAACTTCCTCGCCCTCAGCCAGTTGCGGCGCTGTCTTCACACCATCACCCCAGCTGCTTTTGCGCCCCGTTTCGCGCGTAGGTTCTGGGCCAAAAGGTCCATCGCGGCCATACGCACAGCGACGCCCATTTCGACCTGTTCTTGGATCACGCTGCGGTTGATGTCGTCGGCAATGGTGCCGTCAATTTCAACGCCGCGGTTCATTGGGCCGGGGTGCATGACGATCGCATCGTCTTTGGCATAGCTGAGCTTTTCAGCATCCAAACCATAGCGGTGGAAATATTCGCGTTCAGACGGGATGAACCCGCCATCCATGCGTTCCTTCTGTAGGCGCAGCATCATCACGACATCGACGTCTTTGAGGCCTTCGCGCATGTCGTGGAACACTTCGACACCGAATTCTTCGACACCGGATGGCAGCAACGTTGGTGGGCCAACCAAGCGCACGCGGTTTTCCATTTTTCCAAGCAACATAATGTTTGATCGCGCCACACGGCTATGCGCCACATCGCCACAAATCGCGATCGACAGGCGATGCAAACGGCCCTTCGCGCGGCGGATTGTCAGCGCATCAAGTAAGGCCTGCGTTGGGTGTTCGTGGCGGCCGTCGCCCGCATTCAGCACAGCACAGTTCACCTTTTGCGCCAACAGATCGACAGCACCTGAATTAGGGTGACGCACGACCAGCAAATCAGGGTGCATCGCGTTCAGCGTCAACGCGGTATCAATCAGCGTCTCGCCCTTTTTGATGGAACTGGCTTGCATCGCCATGTTCATCACATCTGCGCCAAGGCGTTTGCCGGCAATTTCGAAACTCGCCTGTGTGCGGGTCGAGTTTTCGAAAAACATGTTGATTTGGGTCAACCCCTCGAGAACGTTTCGATGGGCGCGACCCTTGCGGTTATCTTCGGCGTATTTGTCCGCCAAATCCAACAATGTGGTGATTTCAGTAGGGTGGAGGTGCTCTATGCCAAGCAGGTGCGGCGCGCGAAATGTCATGGGACCTCCGATTTGACTGCGCCGCTTATATGGGCGGTTGGGCGTGTCGGCAAGATCAGCGCGTGATCTCATGATTTGCACAGGCTAAGGTGGCGCATGGAATCAGGGATCGAATATTGGACCGCGAAGGCGCTGCTTGATTGGCAGGTCGAGATGGGCGTGGATGAGGCGATTGGCGATGAGCCGATTGACCGCTACGCGCTTGAGGTTTCCAAACCTAAGCCGAAAGTTGCGGCATTGCCTGACACGGCACCGCCAGTGCCGCCCGCGCCACCTGAAATCGACCACAACGCACTGGCCCGTGAAAGTGCAAGCGCCGCGCAGGATCTTGCAGGTCTAAAGGCCGCAATGGCCGCGTTTGAAGGCTGCGCGTTGAAAGAAGCTGCGCGCAATCTGGTGTTCTCGGGTGGCGAAGCGGGTGCGCCTGTCATGATCATATCGGATGCACCGGACCGCGAAGATGACCGCGCTGGTGAAATGTTCGCAGGGCGTGCCGGTATCCTTCTTGATAAAATGCTTGCCGCCATCGGGCTGGGACGCAGCGGAGATGCGCCTGTGTATATGGCCCCCGTTATTCCATGGAACCCCCCGCAAAACCGCGACCCGAACGCTGCGGAACTGGCGATGATGCAGCCGTTCCTTGAGCGCCATATCGAGTTAGCCGCGCCAAAAGTTATAATTCTCATGGGCAATGGCCCCTGCCATGCCCTCATTAAGAAAAGCGGCATGACACGATTGCGTGGCGGATGGACCGAGGCCGCGGGCCTGCCTGCCATTCCGATGTTCGCGCCAGCCTATTTGCTGACCAACCCAGCGGCGAAACGGGATGCTTGGGCGGACCTGTTGTCCCTCAAAGCGCGTTTGAAAGACCTGACATGAGCCTTGATGAAACCCGTACATTTATCCCCGTTCGCATCGCCATCCTAAGCGTAAGCGATACGCGCGGTATTGAAGATGACCGATCAGGGCAAACCTTGGTCGATAGACTGGAAAAGGCGGGCCATATCCTAGCGGATCGCAATATCCTGCGCGACGAGCGTGCTGAAATCGCGGACCAGTTGCGCGCTTGGTGTGCTGATCCTGAGATTGACGTGATCCTGAGCACGGGCGGCACGGGCTTAACGGGGCGCGATGTAACCGTCGAAGCACACCGCGATGTCTATGAAAAAGAGATCGACGCCTTCGGAACCGTATTCACAATTGTCTCTATGCAGAAAATAGGCACAAGTGCCGTGCAAAGCCGCGCAACGGGTGGCGTGGCGAATGGAACCTATCTTTTCGCGCTGCCCGGTAGCACAGGTGCCTGCAAGGATGCTTGGGACGAAATTTTAGTTAAGCAGCTCGATTATCGGCACAGCCCATGCAATTTTGTCGAAATACTTCCGAGATTAGACGAACATCAGCGACGGAAATAACAATCCCGTGCGTATTACCCCAGCGTGACGCCATTTGGCTTGGCCCTACATCGTCATGCGCTACGTTGGTATTCAATCGATAAAAGGCCTAAGACATGCAGTTTCTAAGACGTAGCCTGGTTGGTATTTTTCTGTTGGCGCTTACGCTGGCCTTGTTCGCGTGGGCGGGTAACACCGTGCGCCTCGCGGTGAATGAACGCATGAACGCTGAACCACGTAGCTTCCCGCAGCGCGAACGTGTGCTGTCTGTAAACGTGGTAACGGTGACGCCTGAAATGATTGCGCCAGAATTGGTTGTCTTCGGAGAGTTGAACAGCGCCAACACCTTCGCATTGCGTGCGCTGTCGGGTGGCACCGTTCTAGAAGTTTCGCCAAACTTTGTGGATGGCGGGCGCGTTGAGGAAGGCGAGTTGATCGTCAAGATTGACCCACGCGACGCGCAATCCGCACGGGATCGCATAGCGGCTGATTTACGCGACGCTGAAGCAGAGGTTCGTGACGCAGATCGCGCGCTGATTTTGGAAGGCGATGAAGTTGCTGCCGCCGAACAACAGGCCGTTTTGCGCCAACAGGCACTGACCCGTCAAAACGATCTGTCATCACGTGGAGTTGGCACCGCTGCGGCCGTCGAAACCGCAGAGCTCGCCCTGTCCGGCGCGAACCAAGCCGTCCTGTCGCGCCGCCAAGTTCTTGCGCAGGCGCAGGCGCGTTTAGATCAAGCGGCAACTCGATTGGACCGTGCGCGCCTAAACCTAGAGGATGCGGATCGCGTCGTCGCGGACACCGAGATCTTCGCGCCGTTTTCTGGCACCCTAACTGATGTGAATATTGCACAAGGTGTACGCGTTACATCAAACGAGCACTTGGGCGATCTGGTTGAAAATGACAAACTCGAAGTGTCCTTTCGCCTTTCCACAGTTCAATATGCACGACTGACAGGGGAAGACGGCACGCTTGGCAACGCTGACGTCGTCGTTTCGCTTGATGCACAAGACCTGCGTTTAGAAGCGACGGGCCAGATCACACGCGAAAGCGCAAATGTGGGCGACGGACAAACAGGGCGATTGTTGTTTGCACGTCTCGATACTGCAGCTGGCCTTCGCTCGGGCGATTTTGTGACGGTCACTGTAACCGAACCAGAACTGCGCGGCGTTGCGATGGTTCCATCTACCGCCGTGGGGTCGAACAGCAGCGTTTTGTTACTCGCAGACGGCAATCGTCTTGCAGAAATCCCCGTCGAGGTTTTGCGCAGACAAGGAGACGATGAAATTATACGTGCGCCTTCGCTTTATGGCCAACAGATTGTCGCGGAACGCTCGCCGCTATTGGGCGCAGGAATCGCGGTGCAACCGATCGATCCGAATGCGACCGCTGAACCTGCAACGCCTGCCGCACCACTAGAGATGATCGCCCTTGACCCAGAACGCCGCGCGCGGTTGATCGAATTTGTCGAAGGGTCACGTATGCCACCGCCGGTCAAAACGCGCACCCTTGGGCAGCTAGAGCAAGACGAAGTGCCCGCCGACGTTGTGAACCGCCTCGAAGATCGGATGGGGACCTAATTCATGATAAGCGGCATCCTTTCATACATGACCCGACACCGGACCGCCGCGAACCTTCTTATGGTGATCGTGTTGGCGGCTGGTTTTGCCGCCTATCCCAAGATGCGCGCGCAGTTCTTCCCTGATGTGATTGTCGACAACGTTTCTGTCACGGTCCAATGGTCAGGTGCCGGTGCAGAAGATGTGGACGATGCGATTGTGCAAGTTTTGCAGCCCGCGTTGCTTGGCGTTGAAGGCGTGACAAATACATTTTCCACCTCATCCGAGGGGTCTGCGCGGATTTCAATGGAGTTCTCGCCCGGTTGGGACATGGCTAAGGCCACCGAAGACGTGCAGTTGGCCGTTGATGCCACATCGAACCTGCCCGATGATGCAGAAGATCCGAACGTGCGGCGCGGGCAATGGTCTGACCGCGTGACGGATGTTGTTATCACCGGTCCCGTTGCGCCCGACCAGTTGGGCCGTTTTGCCGATGAATTTAGCGTACGTTTGTTTGCACAAGGCGTGACGCGCACCACCATTCGCGGGGTCGCAGCACCTTCTACGATTATCGAAGTGCCGTCCCTCGCGTTGATCCAAAACGATATATCAATGGCAGATATTTCTGCCGCGATAGCTGAGGAAGTGAACGCAGATCCTGCGGGCGATGTAACAAGTTCAGCACGCGTGCGCACAGGTGTCGAGAAGCGAACCGCCGACGAGATTGAATCAATTGTCCTACGTACGGACGAAACCGGCGCGACCCTATTGATTGGCGATATCGCAAAGGTGTTTGTCGAAGGGGTTGATCGTGAACGCGCCTATTTTGTCGGCGACGACCCCGCCATCACCATCCGCGTGGATCGTGCCGCGACGGGCGACGCCATCAAGGTACAAGCCACCGTTGAAGAGGTTGCTGAAGCCTACGCTGCAACCCTACCTGCTGGGTCCAGCATCGAACTTATCCGCGCACGCGCTGAACTGATTACGGGACGTTTGACGATCCTTTATGAAAACGCGCTGATGGGGCTAGGGCTGGTTGTTACGCTGCTGTTCTTGTTCCTGAACGCGCGTACCGCTTTTTGGGTTGCGGCGGGTATTCCTGTTGCGATGTGTGGTGCGATTGCGCTGATGTATGCGGCAGGGCTGACGATCAATATGATCTCGCTTTTCGCGTTGATTATCACGCTTGGTATTGTTGTTGATGACGCGATTGTCGTGGGCGAACATGCCGATTACCGGTTTAGAAAACTGGGTGAAAGTCCCGCTGACGCCGCAGAAAACGCGGCCAAGAAGATGTTTAGTCCGGTGTTTTCAGCAACCATAACAACGATCATCGCGTTCTTTGGCTTGGTCGTCATTGGCGGGCGGTTTGGAGATTTGATCGCGGATATTCCGTTCACTGTGATCGTCGTTCTCATCGCATCTTTGATCGAATGTTTCTTCATTCTGCCGCACCACATGAACAAGGCATTGTCCCATGCAGGCGGTAAGAAGTGGTATGATGCGCCGTCGCGTTTCGTGAACATTGGGTTTGACTGGTTTAAGCTCCATGTGTTCCGCCCGTTTATGGCTGGCGTGATTTGGGCGCGTTATCCAGTTTTGGCGCTTGCGATTGTTTTGCTGTCATTCCAAGCCGCATCCTTCATTCGGGGTGATGTCCAGTGGCGGTTCTTCAACTCGCCCGAGCAAGGCAGCGTCACCGCCAATTTCGCCATGCTGCCCGGTGCGACCCGCGAAGACACGTTGGAAATGATGGCGTCCCTGCAAGAGATCACACAGGCCGTCGGAGCGGAATATGAAGCCGAGCATGGCGTCAATCCGTTGGACTACGTGATTGCGGAAATCGGCGGAAATTCTGGGCGCGGGATTGCAGGAACTGAAAACAAAGACGCCGACCAATTGGGCGCCATCGCAATTGAACTGATTGATGCGGACAGTCGCCCGTATTCTAGCTTTGCCTTTATTTCTGACCTGCAAGAACGGGTGGTCCGCCATCCGATGTTAGAGACAGTTTCATTCCGTCGCTTTGGCAGCGGGCCCGGCGGGGATGACATCGACATTCAGCTTTTCGGTGCCTCCTCCGATATCCTCAAAGCCGCAGCCGAAGCCCTAAAAACCGAACTGACGCAGTTCGGCGAGGTGTCAGCGGTTGAGGATTCACTGGCCTATGACAAAGAAGAACTGATTTTGGAGCTAACCCCGCAAGGTCAGGCCCTTGGTTTCACCATTGATGGTCTTGGGCGCGTGTTACGTAACCGTCTGGGCGGCATCGAGGCGGCGACCTATCCGGATGGTCCGCGATCTGCGACGATCCGTGTTGAGCTGCCCAATGGAGAGCTAACAGCGGACTTCCTTGATCGCACGCAAATGCGCGCAACGTCAGGTGCCTATGTTCCGCTGGCCGACATCGTGACAGTGCAATCACGCACCGGGTTTTCTACGGTTAACCGCGAGAATGGCGTTCAGCTGATTTCGGTGACAGGCGATTTGACGGATGACGACGCGGATCGCGCGGCAGAAATTCAAACGCTGATCCAAGAGGACATCTTGCCAAGGGTCGAGGCATCTTATGGTGTGTCCACGTCCTTGTCTGGATTGAGCGAGCAGGAAGATGCATTCCTAAACGATGCGCGAACAGGATTGATATTTTGCCTAACCGGAATTTTCCTGACACTTGCGTGGATTTTCCAAAGCTGGACCCGACCGATTGTTGTCATGGCGATCATTCCGTTCGGTTTGATCGGAACGATTTATGGCCACGCCGTTTGGGATGTGCCGCTGTCGATGTTCACGGTTGTCGGTTTGCTTGGCATGACGGGCATCATCATCAACGACTCGATTGTCCTAGTAAAAACCATCGACGAATACGCCGAAACGCGCGGGATCATTCCTGCGATCATCGACGGTGTCAGCGACCGTTTGCGCCCAGTTTTGCTTACGACACTGACCACGGTTCTGGGTCTCGCCCCGCTGCTATATGAGGGGTCCAGCCAAGCCGAGTTCCTGAAGCCGACCGTTATCACCCTCGTTTACGGGTTGGGGTTCGGCATGGTCTTGGTGTTGTTTATCGTGCCGTCCTTGATGGCGATGCAGGGGGATGTTGCAGTTCAGGTTCGTTCGGCCAAACGTGGTTTAACAAGCACCTCGCGAGGCATTTCAACGCCAACGCGCGTCGCAGCATTCGGGGCTGTTGGACTGTTTGCGGCAATCGTATTGCCCGTAATGCTAACAGGCGCGAAATGGGCGCTTATCCCGTTGCCGATTACCGGCGTGGCCATGGCGATTGGCTTGTTCTTGGTCGCAACACTAATGTGGTTATTGGCGGTCTACGTTGTCGTGGCGCTAATGATGGCGCGGACCAGCAAAACGGCTTAACCCGCGTCGCAGCCTTGGATATCGACAGAACGCCCATCCGCCATCACGGTGATGCGCACTTCAGAACGGTTCAGCGCAAAGCTGCCGCCGTTCACATGGATCATATCTGAACGCGCAAACAACGCATCGCCTTCGCGCCACGTTTGTGGCTGTGAAACCCAGACCTGCTGATCACCTGCTTCGATGACCACATCTTCATTTGCGCCGAGCGGGGCCATTGCCAACCGAGTCGTCACCTGTAGCCCATCTTCGATCGGGGTGATCGCACAGGTCACCGCACCAACGCCCGCCTCTTGCGCCGTTTGCGGGCGATCCAGCAACGCAGCGACAATCATTGGGTCACGTGCGCCAGCCGCTGGAAGAGTCGCATCAAAGTCTAGCAAAACAGGAACGCAAATTTCCTCGCAAATGCCAATTTGCAGCTGCCCACGCATCTGCACGGGTTCACCTTGGTCTGTGACGTTCAACTCCATCGGAATTACGACAACGTCGCTATACCCGATGGACCGCATATCGCTTTGGTGAAACACTTCTGGCACGGGCCAATGCATCGCAACGCCGTCAAAGTTGCTAGACCCCTGCCAGCCAAAGCGGGGTGGAATGCCACCATCACCAGGCGAGCGCCAATAGGTCTTCCAACCGGGCGCAAGACGCACCTGCAAGCCCGCCATATGCGTGCCGTTTTCCGTGCGCCAACCCTCTAGGATTTCCAATTCCACAACGCCATCCGTTGGCCCAGCCAAAGCGGGGGCAGCCATACACATTGCGAGAACAGAAGAGAGAATCTTTGATGTCATACGCCTTAGTCGGACAAACGCCCCTCAATAGGAAGTCACGTTTGGGTTAGAGATATGTCAGTAACGCGCGGTGTGGCTCTTGCGCACGGCAGGCCGCACCCCCATCATTAAGCTATGACAGACATCACGAACCTTACCGGCAAACTTCTGATTGCGATGCCCGATATGGGCGATCCGCGTTTTGATCATTCTGTGATCTATATTTGCGCGCACTCACCGGATGGATCAATGGGGCTGATCATCAACAAACCTGCGCCGGATGTTCGGTTCTCAGACCTGCTTGAGCAGCTGTCGATTGATGAAGGTGAACTGACGGTAGATGTCCGCATCCATTACGGTGGACCTGTCGAAACAGGGCGCGGCTTTGTTTTGCATACGTCTGATTATACGTCAGGCGCGGGAACGATGGAGGTCGCGGGCGGCATAGCCATGACAGCGACCCTCGACATTTTGGAAGACATCGCGATGGGCAGCGGGCCGAAACGGTCTATGCTTGGTCTTGGCTACGCGGGTTGGGGGCCGGGGCAGTTGGAGGGCGAGCTTGTCAGCAATGGTTGGCTGGTCTGTGACGCCAATGAGGACATTCTGTTTGGCCGCGCAGCCGAGCATAAATGGACCGCCGCATTGAAAATCCTTGGTGTTGATCCGCTGATGTTGTCCGCCTCAGGTGGCAGCGCCTGAACGTGGTGCGGCTGCACGGCGCAGCCTGTCATTGATCGCGCGTCCGAGCCCGTTATCGGGAATTGGAGACACTGCAATCTTTTCCGCTCCAAGCGCGTTCAATTGGTGCAACGCGTCAAACAAAGCCGCGGCCGCCTCAACCAAGTCGCCAGATGGGGAAAGGTTGACGGTTGCCTCAATGGCACCAAACCCAAGTAAGGTTTCATCGGGTTCAACATCTACCGCGTTCAAACGCACGGTTCCCTTTGGCGCATAATGCGATGCCAATTGTCCGGGCGATGAAGGTGCTGTCGTTTCACCCGCAAGCGCAAGCGTGTCGCCAAGCGCGGCTTCTAACGCCTCAGCAGGAAGCCCCCCTGCACGCAAAAGCGTGGGCACAGGTTGTGTTGCAACGATCGTAGACTCGAGCCCGACACCACAGTCGCCACCGTCAACGATACCATTAATCCGGCCAGCCATTTGGCTTTGCACGTGGGTGAACTTGGTCGGGCTGACCTGACCAGACGGGTTTGCAGACGGCGCAGCGATAGGCCCGTCGAATGCCGCCATCAAACCTTGCGCAACCGAGTTGTCCGGCACGCGAATGGCGAGCGTATCCAAGCCTGCGGTAACCAAGGGCGAGATCCCAGCATCTAGGCGCAGGGGCAGCACAAGCGTCAATGCACCCGGCCAAAATGCTTGCGCCAATGAACGCGCGACCGCGTCAAACACAACGTATTTTTCAGCGATTTCTAGGCTGGCGACATGTACAATCAGCGGATTGAAGCTAGGGCGCCCTTTCGCTTGATAAAGCCGTGCGACAGCGTCGCTATCACGCGCATCCACGCCCAATCCATAAACCGTTTCAGTCGGGAACGCGACAAGCCCACCTTGTTCCAAAACGCAAGCAGCACTAGACAGTCCCGCATCATCGGCGGCAAATACCTCAGTCGTCACATTATTCATGACGCTGCGTTCTGGTTGCGGGTCTGGCGCATGTGATTAGCCTTTCAGTTAGCACCCACATACGCGGCTGCCCTTTTGATTCCAAGGCACCCAATTTAACATATCCTCCCGTTGGAGACCTACTATGCCCTATCGTTCGCCCATCACCGATTTCCGATTTATTATGGATCATGTCGTTGGTTTTGACCAAGTTCCCGCCACAGATCGTTTTGCCGAAGCCACATCAGAAATGTGTGACGCGATCCTGACCGAAGCCGCAAAACTAAGTGACGAAGTCCTCGCGCCGCTGCAAAAATCCGGTGATGAGCATCCTGCTGTCTTGGAAAACGGGATCGTGCGGACCTCACCGGGGTTTGCCGAAGGGTTCAAAGCAATCGCAGAAGGTGGCTGGATTGGCATTTCGGCCTCGCCTGAAAATGGCGGTATGGGTTTGCCATTGACCTTGGCGACAGCTGTAAACGACATGATGGCGGGCGCGTGCCTGTCGCTGCAGCTCAATCCGTTGATGTGTCAGGGCCAGATCGAAGCCCTAGAACACCACGCGAGCGATGCCCTTAAAGAGACCTACCTGCCAAAGCTGATTTCAGGCGAGTGGACAGGCACGATGAACCTGACTGAACCACAGGCCGGTTCTGACGTCGGTGCGTTGCGGTCAAAGGCTGAGCCGAACGATGACGGTAGCTATGCGATATCGGGGCAAAAGATTTACATCTCTTGGGCGGACAATGATTTCACCGAGAACGTTTGCCATCTTGTCTTGGCGCGCTTGCCCGACGCAGTGGACGGCGTGAAGGGCATCAGCCTGTTTATGGTGCCCAAAGTTATTCCCAATAGCGACGGAACCTTGGGTGCCCGAAATTCACTGCGTGTTGTCAGCTTGGAACACAAGATGGGGCTTCACGGCTCACCGACTGCAGTCATGGAATATGACAACGCCACGGGCTGGCTTGTCGGAGAGCCGCACGCGGGTTTGGCCGCGATGTTTACGATGATGAACAACGCACGTCTTGGCGTTGCGACCCAAGGCATTGGTGTCGCAGAAGCCGCTTATCAACATGCGCTCGCATATGCGACGGAGCGTAAACAAGGCAAAGCCGGCGGTACGGGAACGATCGCAGAGCACGCAGATGTGCGTCGGATGCTTGCATCAATGAAGGCCGACGTATTCACAGCGCGGGCTATTTCCCTCGCGAATGCTGTTGCGATCGACATGGCGAGTGCGACGGGTGACGACGCGTGGAATGCGCGTGCGGCCTTACTCACCCCAATTTCCAAGGCGTTTGGAACAGACATCGGCGTCGAGGTTTCCACGACTGGCATTCAGACCCATGGCGGTATGGGGTATATTGAGGAAACAGGGGCCGCGCAGTTCGCCCGCGATGTTCGCGTGACAGCGATCTATGAGGGAACGAATGGGATCCAAGCGATGGACCTTGTGGCCCGCAAGATGATGGACAACGGCGATGCTGCTTTTGCGTTACTCGATGAAATCGAGGCCGCCGCAGAAGCAGGAAAGGCAACGCTACCAGATCTGGCGGAACCCGTTTGGCAAGCCGCCGAAACGTTGCGTGAAGCCACCGAGTGGCTGGTGTCGCAAGAGTTGAACGATAGATTTGCAGGCGCCGTGCCGTACCTGCGGGCCTTTGCACGTGTTCTTGGGGGGCATTATCACCTCGCAGCGGCACTGACCGACGACGCGCCGCGCACACGTTTGGCAACCTTCTACATTAAACGCATTTTGCCTGAACACATCGGTCTTTTGGCGCATGTTCGTGAAGGTGCGGATGATCTTATGGCCGTCACCTTGGACGATCTCGCGTCATGAGTGGTGACCCTTCCGGTTTTTCGTATAAACACCGGAAGAACGGCGACGTTGTGATCTCGCATCATGGGCGGGTCGCGACGACGTTGCGTGGTGACACTGCCGCAGAATTCATCGAAGATATGAACGAAGCATCGCCATTGGACGCGCAAGATATTATGGCTCGTTTGACCGGAAATTATCGCCGTGGAAACGAGCGGCTTGCGAAAGATCATCCTCGAAATGTCTGACGGAAAAATTCACTACCCTTGGTCCGAACCACCTGAACACGGCGAAGCCACTGTCATCGCGGATGGCGTGCTTTGGATGCGCTTGCCGCTTCCGATGGCGTTGGATCATGTGAATGTTTACGCGTTGGATGACGGGGACGGCTGGACAATTGTCGACACCGGCTTTGACACCCGAAAGACACGCGCAATTTGGGAAACGCTGCTGGTGGGCCCGCTGGCCGGAAAACCTGTAAGCCGCGTCATCGGCACCCATCACCACCCTGATCACATCGGCTTAGCCGGATGGTTCCAAGAGGCTGGTGCGGACCTTGCGATGCCGCGCACTGGTTGGCTTATGGCGCGTATGCTGACGCTGGATGAACAGCCAGCCTATCCTTCCCAATCGATCAAATTCTACCAACGCGCAGGCATGGACGCTGACATGCTGGCCAAACGCCGCGAAGACCGCCCGTTCAACTTTGCGGATTGCGTTCACCCAATGCCGCTTGGTTTCACACGGTTGCAAGAAGGCGACACGATCCAAATGGGCGGGCGCACGTGGGATATTCGCATGGGCAACGGCCATGCACCGGAACATGCAACTTTCTGGAGCCGCGACGATAATCTGGTGATCGGCGGCGATCAGTTGCTGCCGTCAATCAGCCCCAACATCGGTGTTTATCCGACCGAACCTGACGCCGATCCGCTTGCAGAATGGCTCGAGGCCTGCGAACGCCTTGCGCAGTTCGCACGGGAAGATCATCTGGTTTTGGGCGGGCACAAGTTGCCGTTCAGCGGGCTGCCGAAACGCATGACGCAGCTCATCGATAACCATCACGGTGCGCTAACCCGCCTAATGACCCACATCGCCGAACCGAAACGCGCCGGTGATTGCTTTGCACCGCTGTTCAAGCGTGAAATCGGTGAAGGTGTTTATGGTCTCGCCTTGGTCGAAGCGCTTGCCCACCTGAACCACCTGCATCAAACCGGCCAAGCAACGCGCGAATTACGCAATGAGGCCTATTGGTTTCAGGCGGCTTGACGGGTCTTAAGCGCGCCCAATTCCACGATCTTGCCTTGGGGCACTTCGTCCCATTTATCGCCGTCCAACGGTTCGGATGCGAACGCCAATCCGCCGTTATCTAATGTGTCTGACGCATAAAGCGTCGGTGCCTTACCTTTGGATGCATAGCGGAACCCAAATAGCGTCTGACCATCTGAGAACACACAAGTCAGCTTAACCGGTTCACGCCCCTCACCTATCTGTTCGAGTGTCTTTGCCATCGCGGTATTTGGATCATCAGCCAAACCATTTGCCAGCAATGTCAGGAAGATCATCTCGCTGTCAGTTGACCCGCCACGCGCGCCGTAGAGATGATCAGGCAAAGCTGCCTCAAGGCGACGCCGGATCGCTGGGAAATGCGGCACCTGCCCGTTGTGACAAAACGACCAACGGCCATAGCTGAACGGATGGCAATTTTGGCGACTGGTTTCGCCGACAGTGCTGGCACGGACATGGGCAATAAACAGACGCGATCGGACCATGCGGCACAAGCTCGTCAGGTTTCCATCGGCCCAAGCCGGTAACACGTCGCGATAAAGGCCTGGCGCTTCGTCTTGATCGTACCATGCGATACCGAATCCATCGCCGTTCACGGCCAATTTTGCTTCACTCGCGTGTTGGCTTTGTTCGAGCAACGAATGTTTAGGGCGCACAATGATGTTTTCTAGCGGAATTGATGGGCCGGAGTAGGCTGCGATCCGACACATATCAGTGACGCGCCTCCATGCGATCCATCAACTTGCGCAAAATGCGGCTGGCCGTTGTTTCGCAAAGGGCCGGGAAAATCGCATGAACCAATGCCGCGAGACCCGCCGTTACCAACCAAAATGCGAACCCGAACGCAAAACGCATGTGCTGGAAATACGTTTCATTAACCGTTGCCGGATGCGCCAAGAACCAACGATCTATGAGGCTGGTAGCGCGTTTTGGATTGCTGAGGTCTGACATTGTTTGGCTCCCATGAGTGGTTTTTTACAAACCTACCCTGCGAGCCCATAAATCACGTCCCAAATTTACTAGCCAAATCACAGCGCACTGGGATACCATCCCAATATGAGCGAAGTTTTAGATACAATTGACCATCGAATCCTTAGCATACTGCAAAAAGATGCGACCAAATCCGTCGACGCAATATCAGAGCAGGTCGCCCTTTCGCGCAATGCATGTTGGCGGCGCATCAAAGCGATGGAAGCGAGCGGTGTTATTCGTGCGCGGGTCGCGCTTCTTGATCCGATTAAGGTCGGGTGCCCGCTGACTGTGCTGGTTTTGATTCGCACGGACCACCATTCCGATGCGTGGCGTAAAGATTTTGCCGCGGCTGTTTCGGTGCTTCCTGAAATTACAACCGCCCAGCGCATGACTGGGGATTTGGACTATGTTTTGACGGTTCGCCTTGCAGATGTTGCGGCCTACGATACCTTCTATAAACGACTGACATCACGAATTCCTGTTTCGGATATTTCCGCCAGCTTTGTTATGGAAGACATCAAAGACACGACCGCCCTGCCCCTTTAGCCAAAGAGACCGACATGGATGATAAAATAGTGACCTCCGCCGAGGTATTGGAATCAGCGGCTATTCCTCAGGTACGGGAGGTCCACACAGACCCGTCGAAATGCGCGCCAGATGCCAGCGCGATCAAGGGAACCGAACCCAAAAGCCCTGCACGTTGGGCCTATGAACGGTTAATCTTGTACATCCAAAACTTTGAAAAGCAGCTCGACAATGAACACGAGGTCGCGATGGGGTTTGCCGGCGACAGCTCTGGCGTGATCAAAATTGAAGGCATGGGGTACTATGACCCTGATATTATTACGTTCTATGGCGCTGACCCGTCTGGTGCAAAGACCCAGCTTATTCAGCACGTCAGCCAATTGTCAGTCATGCTGCGCGCTTTGCCAAAGCAAGTTGAAGCTGAAGAACCAGAACGCATCGGGTTTAGGCTCGCGGCGGAACTAGAAGCGGAAGATGCGACGTCCTGACGACCTATGCGGGGCTGACAACGCCCCCTGAATCGTCTAGATCGAGATCAAAGAGATTAAAGGAACACGACATGGCAGACCACAAGCACGGCGAAATGGACATTTCAGTTCAGGAAAAAACATTCGATGGCTTCATGAGCATGGTGACGAAGGGTGCAATTATCAGCATTCTACTTCTGATCTTCATTGCTTTGGTTAACGGTTAATCCACCGATGAAACGCCGCGCATTTATGTTGTCTGCACCGCTTGGCCTTGCGGCCTGCGGTGCTGTTATGCGTGAAGAAGTTCTCGCGCCACAATCCGCGATCGAACGCGTAGCTTATGTTGAGCCCGGCCCGAAGACGCTGACGTTGCTCACCATGAAAAATGTCGGATCAGACAACGGTGCCCACACCGGCTTGCTGATCAATGCCAGCCAACGGGTGCTTTGGGATCCGGCGGGAACGTTTGGGCATTCTTCGATCCCTGAGCGCAACGATGTGCATTTCGGCATCAACCCGCAGATCTACCAGCATTATCTGTCCTACCATTCCCGCGAAACATACTACTCCCTCATTCAAGAGGTTGAGGTTTCGCCAGAGGTTGCAGAAATGGCCTTGCAGCGCGCGATCGCTAACGGGCCAACGCCCAAAGCCGCCTGCACGACGCATACGTCTGCAATGCTGGCGAGTTTGCCGGGCTTTTCTAGCCTTCGCCGCACGTTCTTTCCGGGGAACCTGTCGGATGATTTCGCCAAGATTCCAGGTGTACGTAGCCGCGAGTACTATGAAACTGACAGCGATGATAAAAGCATAGCTGCGGCCGAGATTGACCGCGAACTTAGCGGCACTCAGTAAGCGCCCAACAACCAGATCATGCCAAATAGCGTCGCCCCGCCAAGCGTAATGGCCGCGACGACATTACGGGTGAGTAATCCTACGGCAAACGTTACCAAGGCCGCACATAAGCGGGCGGGTTCTACATCGCCGCCGTTTGCAGCAGGCCAAAGCACCAGTGGAGCGACAAGCCCCGGCAAGACAGCAACAGCTGTATAACGCAAATGACGCAGCACCCATTCGGGGAGGTCTTTGCCACCAATCAGACCCAAGAACGAAAAGCGAATCAGGTAAGTGCCAACACCAAGCACAATGATGATCGTCCAGATGTAACCTGCGCTCATGTCATTGATCATTCGCGGCCCTCCGGCTCATCAAAACCTCAATCTGTGCGCCAACGATCATTGCAACGGCCGCTGCAACGAGCAGTCCGAGGTTGTAAGGCAGGCCCGCAAGGACAAGCGCCAAAACGATGGACACCACGGCCGCAATCATATGCGCCAAGCTGCGCATCATTGGAGCAATGATCGCGAGGAAACAAATCGGCACCGCGAAATCCAACGCCATCCAATCAGGGATCGTATCACCGACCCAAATCCCAAGCCCCGTCGCCACAATCCACATGGGACAAACAGGTGTAACCGCACCAAAAAAGAAACTGATCCGCTGAGACAGCGTCAGGTCAGGCTCATCCTCGAAGCGATTGATGGACACAGCATAGCTTTGATCGACATTCACATAGGCAATAAGCGCGCGCTTCCACAACGGCGCCTTGCCCAACCAAACCGCCAACGATGCAGAATACATCGCCATGCGTAAATTCACCGCCAAGGCCGTTGCGATTATGATCAAGAAAGGCCCATCTTCCGCCATGAGCTGCAGCGCGGTGAACTGTGCAGCGCCGGCAAAAACGACCGAGGAAAAGGCCATCGTTTGAATGCTCGTGAAACCAGCTTCGGTTGCGATCACACCGAACAACAACCCGAATGGAACGACGACCAACAGGAACGGAACCCCTGTTCGAAAACCAAGCCAATAATATGATTTCTGGGTCGCGTCGGACATCAAGCTGCCTTACATTTTGCTACAACCGCCATAGCTTTGGCCCAACCAATTGACAATAAGGCGTTCAAAGATGCGCGAACCTTTGGGACTGATCCTTTCAGGCGGACTTGGCTCTCGAATGGGCGGCGCCCTGAAATCCGACTTGTTACTGGGTGGCGCAACGCTGCTTGCCCGTGTGGCTGATCGGCTGGAGCCCCAGGTCGCTGGACTGGTGGTGAATTCCAATGTGCCCGTTGCGACCAAGCTACCCGTTGTCGCGGATACAACGCCTGAGAACTTTGGCCCACTTGCTGGAATTTTGGCCGGCCTAGACTGGGCCCGTGAACAGAATGCGACGCATATTGTAAGCGTCGCAGTGGATACCCCGTTCTTTCCTTGTGATCTTGTTCCGCAGCTCCTTATGGCAGGCTTGGCGCATCCTGAGGGTCTTGCGGTTGCGGCCACGACGGACGGGTTACACGGCACCTTTGGAATCTGGCCCGTTTCATTGCGCGACCCACTTTCTGCGTTCCTTGCAGACGGGCAACGCAAGGTTAGCACGTTCACACAAGCCCAGAACGCAGCGATTGCGCAATTTCCCGACACGTCGCCGCCGTCGTTTTTCAACATCAACACCAACGATGATCTGAACACAGCGGCACAATGGCTGTAATCGTTTCAAAAGGGTTTGCCCAAAACGAAAGTGCGCAAATTGCTGCGATGTATTGGGATGCCTTCGGCCAGAAACTGGGTCGTGTGATGGGCCCAGAATCCCGTTCGATTGCCTTTATCGAAAGCGTTTTGGATCCGACGCATGCAATTTGTGCCCGCGATGAAACGGGTGTTTTACTTGGGGTCGCTGGGTTCAAAACATTTGATGGCGCACTTGTCGGGGGAACGTGGCGCGATCTTGCCCGCCATTATGGTTGGATCGGAAGCACGTGGCGTGTGGGTCTGTTGGCGTTGCTAGAGCGCGACACCGAAAACGAGCGGTTCTTGATGGACGGCGTCTTTGTCCACGAAAATGCGCGCGGAAAAGGCGTTGGTACGGCGCTATTAAATGGCATTTGTGATGAGGCCCGTGATCGGGGTTACAAAGAAGTGCGACTTGACGTTATCGACACTAACCCACGGGCGCGGGCCCTATATGAACGCAAGGGCTTTGTTGCAGGTGAAAGCCAAAACCTTGGCCCACTGAGGTTCATTTTCGGGTTCAAAAGCGCAACGATTATGATCCGTCAAACCTAGTCGAACGCGCCTGTAACACGCCCCAACAGCATAAACGCGCGGCTCGTGCGGGTTTCGGCAAGGGCTGCAATGTCCTCATCACTGGCCTCGGCTTCAAACGCGACCAGCATTTGGTCGAACTTGCGTAAGAAGTGGTGCGCCGCATCGCGGAAAATCGCGTCTTCACGCATACGGCCAGCCGTAAGCGCAAGCGAGGATCGGTCGCGTATACCGCCAAGTGCCGCAACAGACTTGCCGCGTTCGCCTTGTGAGAAACGGCGCCAGATTTCAGCGCGGGCGCGGTCTGGGCGCAGATCATCCATGTAAATCCCGTCTTGCGACATCAGCGTCAGCACATCTTGGCTGGCTTGGATCAACTGCTTGGAGGTACGATCTTTCAAGGCACGACGTAGGGCGGCAAACCCGACCTCGTCGGCTTCGGTGTCAGGGAAATTCAAGGCACGCACCAAATCAGGGCGCGAAATCGGTGGTGCGATCTCTTCTGCAGTTGTGCCCAGCGCAAGACTTGGCTGGTCATCCGCCCCCGTAGCGGTGGGCGCTGGCGCTGCTTTCACACGCTCGGCCGGACGCGAGGTTGCAAAGGTTGCCAGAGTTGTCTCTGTCTTTTGGGTCGCGCGTGCAATTTCGTTCAGCTTGCGCTCAACGGTTGGTTCGATTCCTACACCGCGGGCTTGGCGATCCGCCACATAGGTTTGGCGCATAGCGTCTACGGCAGCCTGCAAGCGTTGGCTTTCCTCACGAACGACTTTGGCAGACCGAGCAGCAAGTGCTGCAATCCAAATCATCGCAATCGGCAAAAAGATCGCCATCAATGTCATCAAGAAGCGCAGACTATCAACCTGCGCCACGCCCTCGTCTTCACCGGGTAAAACGAGGAAGAACACCGCAACGCCAACAAGCCAAATCAGGCTGATAACAATGGCAATGACTTCGATAGCGGTCACACGAATGCCGTCAGACCGCACGCCCGCCTTGAGCGAAACATCAGCTTTGTTCGGGCCATCCGTCATGCGCCAAGTACCTTATTTAACTGGCCCAATAGTTGGGAGTTTAGTTGAAAACGATTGAGAGCACTTCGTAAGACTTAACACCACCTGGCGTGCGAACTTCGACGCTGTCGCCCTCTTCTTTTCCAATCAGCGCGCGTGCGATTGGGGACTTCATATTCAAACGACCATTCTCGATGTCCGCCTCATATTCACCAACGACTTGATACGTGGTCTCTTTATCGGTGTCTTCATCCACTAAAGTCACATGCGCGCCAAACTTAATCGCGCCACTTAGCTTGCTAACGTCGATGACATCAGCGAGTGAAATAACGCCTTCAAGTTCTTTTACACGGCCTTCGATGAAGGACTGCTTTTCCTTGGCAGAATGGTATTCCGCGTTCTCAGAAAGGTCGCCATGTTCACGTGCATCCGAAATTGCACGAATGATCAAAGGGCGCTCGACAGACTTCAGGTGCTTGAGTTCAGCATCCAACTTGTCAAAGCCTGCGCGTGTAAGCGGTATTTTTTCCATTTCGACCAATCCGTAACTTCGGTTTTTCAAGTGCACATGCATAACCCGCCGGCGGCCATCGCCTCAAGGGGGTTCGACATCGCGTCGGCCTTTATTTGCAGACGTTACGTTTGCGACGCGCAGGCGCAATTTTATTTCGCGGCGAGATTGCCGTCACCCTTGTCGTCCTATATCCAGCTTTCAAAAGTTTACGCTTACCACAGGGAGGCCCGATATGGCCGAGATTGAACGCGAATCCATGGAATATGACATTGTTATCGTTGGTGCAGGGCCTGCCGGCCTTTCCGCAGCGATCCGTCTAAAGCAATTAGACGCGGATTTGTCCGTTGTTGTGCTTGAGAAAGGCTCTGAAGTTGGGGCGCACATTCTATCTGGTGCGGTTCTAGACCCATGTGGCCTTGATGCTTTGATCCCAGATTGGAAAGCCAAGGGTGCCCCCCTTAACGTTCCAGTTAAAAAGGACAATTTTTACCTACTTGGTGAAGGCGGAAAGCTGCGCATTCCGAACTTCCCGATGCCACCGCTTATGAACAACCACGGCAACTACATCGTTTCCATGGGCAACGTTTGCCGTTGGATGGCCGAGCAAGCCGAAGAACTTGGCGTGGAAATCTTCCCCGGTATGGCGTGTTCTGAACTCGTTTACGGTGACAACGGCGAAGTCAAAGGCGTCGTTGCTGGCGTGTTCGGCCTTGAGGCTGATGGCACAATCGGGCCCGATACTGAACCAGGGATGGAACTGCACGGCAAATACGTGTTCCTGTCTGAAGGTGTTCGCGGATCGCTGTCCAAAGAAGTCATCGCAAAATATGATCTTGCCGCCGATTCTGACGTGCAGAAGTTCGGTCTTGGCATGAAAGAAATCTGGGAAATCGACCCAGCAAAGCACAAAGAAGGCACAGTTACGCACACTAGCGGTTGGCCACTGGGCAGCAACGCAGGTGGCGGGTCTTTCATCTACCATCTTGAGAACAATCAGGTTTATGTCGGCTTCGTGGTTCACCTGAACTACAAGAACCCGCATCTATTCCCTTATATGGAATTCCAGCGCTTCAAGCACCACCCGATGGTTGCTGACCTGTTGGAAGGCGGCAAACGCATTGCCTACGGCGCACGTGCCATCACTGAGGGCGGCTATCAGTCCATGCCCAAGATGACCGCGCCCGGCGTGGCACTGCTTGGCTGTTCCGTCGGCATGGTCAACGTGCCACGTATCAAGGGCAATCATAACGCAATGCTGTCTGGCATGGCCGCAGCCGAGGCCGCGCATGCAGCGATCGGTGCTGGTCGCAGTTCTGATGAACTGACAGATTATGAAACCGAAGTGCGGACAGGCGCAATTGGCCAAGACCTGAAGAAAGTGCGCAACGTCAAACCGATGTGGTCACGATGGGGTATGGTTGCTTCGCTTCTCGGTGGCGGCTTGGACATGTGGACCAACACATTCGGGTTCTCACTGTTTGGGACAATCAAGCACGGCAAGTCCGATGCTGAGTCGACTGAACAGGCCGTGAAGCATCAGCCGATCGATTATCCAAAGCCTGACGGAAAGCTAAGCTTTGATCGTCTTACCAATGTGGCGTTTTCTTTCACCAACCACGAAGAAAGCCAGCCCGCACACCTGAAGCTGACGGATGAAAACATCCCGACGTCGGTGAACTTCCCTGACTTCGCAGGACCATCTGCGCGGTATTGCCCTGCAGGCGTTTATGAATTCATCGGTGATGGCGCGGATCGCAAGTTCCAAATCAACTTCCAAAACTGCGTTCACTGTAAGACCTGTGACATCAAAGATCCGAGCCAGAACATCACATGGACGGTTCCACAGGGCGGTGATGGACCAAATTACCCAAATATGTAGCACTCGATAGTGCGCTTGAAAGGCCTCGCTATTGCGGGGCCTTTTTCGTTTCAAACCGTGCGAGTAACCGCGCACACGCTGAGATAGCGGAAATGTTGTTTGCCCCCGCGATTTCACGGCCTTAGGCTAAGTTAACCCATATAGCCGGAGCTGCCCTTGCCATCACGCCTTTCAACGGTCTTTCGCCTCTCGGTTTGTGCCGCGACACTTTCCTTTGCAAGCCACGCCGCTGCTGACCCGAACGCGGGCGCATACCTTGCAGCGCGTCAAGCGGGCATGATTGGCGATTATCCCGCTGCTTCTGGCTACTTTCGCGATGCACTTCTTTCTGATGCCAATAACTTGGCCCTGATGGAACAAACCATCACAGCCTTTGTTGGCACGGGTGAAATACAATCAGCTGCCGGCATTTCGCGCCCGTTTATTGAAGCCGGAGGCGAAAGCCAGATCGCTAATATTGCGTTGATGGCGCAAGCGGCACGCGCGCAAGACTGGGATGCCATTTTTGATATGATCGAGGCTGGGCATGAGGTCGGCCCGCTAATAGATGGGTTAAGTCAGGCGTGGGCTTATGTCGGTAAAGACGAGCTAGAAAACGCGCTAATGCGTTTTGACGAGATCATCGAAACCCCTGGCCTGCGCGGATTTGGGCAACAACATAAGGCCCTCGCGCTTGCGATGTCTGGTGATCTAGAGGGCGCGAACGCGATCTATAACTTGCCTGCTAATGAAGGAATCATACCGACCCGTGCGTCGGTCGTTGCGCACCTACAACTCCTTTGCCAACTCGGGGAGTTTGAACGAGCCGCAGCTATATCAAGCCGCGCCTTTGGAAATGATCCAGAACCTGAGATCGCGGCCTTGCGCAATGCGATCGAAGCGGGCGAACTCCCAAATCTGGAACGTGTCGTGTCTACACCAAGCGAAGGCATTTCTTATGCGTTCATGGGCCTGTCCGATATTCTCGCAGGGGAAGCCAACGAGAGCTACCTGCTGCTTTACGCACAGGCCGCGCGGTATATCGCGCCCAATGATGCGGACGCCCATATCGCCGCTGCGCGGCTGCTAAACGCGCTCGACCAATACGATTCTGCGGCGCAAACATTTGCGCAGGTTGCCACAAACGACCCCGCTTACCACAGCGCGGAAATTGGCCGTGCCGAAGCGCTTCGTCTTGCGGGCCGGGCTGAGCATGCCATCGAAGTTCTCATGCAGTTGACGCGCAGCCATCCTGAATTGCCCCTGTCACATGCATCCCTTGGCGATATTTACCGCCGAGAAGAACAATTCGCTGAAGCGCAGGCGTCATACAGTGCCGCGCTTGATGGGTACCCCGAAACGGCCACGATCCGCTGGTGGCTGCTATATTCACGCGGCATTTCCAATGAACGCTTAGATAATTGGGACGCGGCAGAAGCAGATTTTCGTGCGGCGCTTGCGCTAAATCCGGATGATCCATCTATTTTAAATTATCTCGGCTATTCGATGGTCGATCGCGGCCAGACCGAAAACTACGACGAAGCCCTCGCGATGATTGAAAAGGCCGTTGCCGTTCGCCCAGATAGTGGTGCAATCGTCGATAGCCTAGCATGGGTCTACTACAAGCTTGGCCGCTTTCAAGAAGCTGTGCCGCACATCGAGCGGGCGGCCGAGCTAGAGCCGAACGATCCGATCTTAAGCGATCACCTCGGTGACGTTTACTGGATGGTCGGACGCGAGGTTGAGGCGCGTTTCCAATGGCGTCGTGCGTTGTCGTTTGGCCCGGAAGACGCCGAGGCCGAGCGTATTCGCCGCAAGCTACAGATCGGTCTGCACGCGGTTTATGCCGAAGAAGGCGTCTCGCCACCTTCTACTGTTGAGGTCGCGAACGGTGACTAACGGCACCATCGTTGAAAACGCTTTCGCTAAGATAAACCTGTCGTTGCATGTGACGGGGTTAAGGGCGGACGGCTATCATTTGCTCGACAGTTTGGTGATGTTCACCAGCCTTGGTGACACGGTGCATGTCGCACCTGCCGAAACGCTGTCCCTGACGATTGAAGGCCCGTTTGCCACTGATTTGGACGTTGATGATAATAATCTCGTCCTGCGCGCCGCACGGTCGTTTGGCGTGCCAAATGGAGCGGCGATCACGTTGCACAAAAACCTACCAGTGGCCTCTGGTATTGGTGGTGGCTCTGCGGATGCCGCTGCAACGTTGCGGGCGTTATCGCGGCTCTGGGACATTCCGATTCCAGACGCGGAAACCATCCTTGCGCTTGGGGCTGACGTGCCTGTTTGTATGACATCAGAGCTGACCCGAATGCGTGGCATTGGGGATGAGTTGGAAAAGCTCGGCCCTGCCCCGATGCTTGATATCGTTTTGGTGAACCCTAATGTTGGTGTTTCAACGGCGACCGTTTTCAACGGGCTTGGTAGCAAATCCAACGCCTCTATGTCTAACGATATGCCAGACCCGTTTGATATTGATGAGTGGATTGACTGGCTTGCCCGTCAGCGCAACGATTTGCAAACGCCGGCCCTTGCCGCTGCACCAGTTATCAACGACGTTCTCGCGGCCCTATCTGCGCAACGCGGTTGCGAGCTTGCGCGGATGTCAGGTTCCGGCGCGACGTGTTTTGCATTGTTTGAAGATAGCGACGCACAGGACGCCGCAGTCAAAGCACTGCGCTTAGCACATCCTGAATGGTGGGTGGCGAAGACCGACGAAGCGCCTACTTAACGCGGGCGACGACGTAATCCGCGAGATCTAACAGCATTGGTTTAACTGGGTGGTCGGGCAACGGTGCCAAGGCTGCCTTTGCCTTTTCCATCCATGCCAAAGCTTCCAGTTTTGTGGCCTCAAGCGTGCCGTGCTTGACCAGAAGCTCAAGAGCGGTTTCCAAATCGCCGTCGTCTTGGCGACCTTTCGCAATCGTACGGTCCCAAAACACGCGCTCATCAGCATCCGCCAGTGCAATGGCCTTGATCACCGGCAACGTCAGTTTGCGTTCGCGGAAATCGTCGCCGATGTTTTTGCCGATGGCGTCAGTGCCCGCGTAATCCAACAAGTCATCTACAATCTGGAAACCAACACCCAGTGCATCGCCGTAATCAAACAGCGCCTTCACCGTCGCCTCGTCGCGCCCAGCAATAACTCCGCCAACTTCCATCGCCGCTGAAAACAGCGCCGCTGTTTTGCCGCGAACAACCTGAAGGTAGATTTCTTCGGTCGTCGCCAGATCACTTGCCGCGGTAAGCTGAAGCACTTCGCCTTCAGCTATCGTCGCGGAGGCGTTTGACAGGATACGCAGCACATCGAGCGAGCCTGTTTCTGTCATTAACTGAAATGACCGCGCGAATAAGTAATCGCCTACCAATACGCTGCTTGTGTTGTCCCACAGCAGGTTCGCCGTTGGCCGCCCACGTCGCTGCGCAGATTCGTCAACAACATCGTCATGCAACAACGTCGCCGTGTGAATAAACTCAACCGTTGCAGCCAGATGAACATGATACGGCCCGTCATAGCCACACAGCTTAGCCGCCGCCAACGTCAACATTGGACGCAAACGTTTACCGCCCGCTTCAACCAAATGCGCGGTGACTTCGGGGATACGCGGGGCATGTTCGGACGCCATGCGATCACGAATAAGCACGTTCACCGCATCCATCTCAACTGCCAAAGCGGCAGCTAGACGTTCGTGTGGTTTTGTCGCGGCGTGGTCTAAGCTCATCACAGCTCCGTCAGTTACTCGACAAAGGTACGGCTAGCACCTTAAGTCATGGGTATGAAAGAACTCCTTCGCACAAATGACATCACAATCATCGCCTTTGCCAAAGCCCTTTTACAGGGTGAGGATATAGAGGTGTTCGAGTTGGACGTAAATATGAGCATCCTCGACGGGTCCTTGGGCATTTTGCCACGCCGTTTGATGGTCCGCCGTGAGGATCACTTCATCGCGACCTCCGTCATGAAAGCCAACGATATCGACTTAGGCCTGTGAGCGAGGCGTTCGACACAACTGTCGATGCCTTTCTTGGCGGTCAGGTGATGCTTGAACAACCCACCAAAGGCTACCGCGCGGGGCTTGATCCTGTGCTTTTGGCTGCGAGTGTACCCGCGGTTGAAGGCCAATCGGTATTGGAACTTGGGTGCGGTACCGGTGCAGCGTTGCTTTGTCTTGGACGGCGGGTGGCGAACCTCACGCTTTGTGGTGTTGAGCTACAACACCAATACGCTGAGCTTTGTCGTAAGAACGCCACCGCCAATGATGTCGATGCGCTTATCTATACGGCTGACCTACGTAGCTTGCCGCAAGATGTAACTGCGCGCACGTTCGACCACGTCATCTCCAATCCGCCCTACTTCGAACGGACGTCTGGCAAGGCCAGCCCATTAGCTGATCGCGACATTGCCTTCGCGGGGGACACGTCGATGGTCGATTGGGTTGATGCTGCCACGCGGCGCTTAAAGCCAAAGGGGTGGCTTTCGTTGATCCAAAAGGCCGATCGTTTGCCCGATGTGTTGCGCACTATCGATAGCCGACTGGGTGATGTGGCTGTTTATCCGATCACGGGCAGAGCCAACCGCGCCGCTGATCGATTTATTTTACGTGCCCGCAAAGGTGCACGTGGACCGTTCAAGTTGCATGCGCCAATTCCGCTGCATGAAGGTGCTTCGCACGTTGATGATCAGCCCGATTACCGTTCCGAAATAGCAGGCATTCTACGCAACGGCCTTGCGTTTAAGCTGCCCGATTAACTTTTTCGCAATGTTTTGGCGGTGTTCTTCTGATTGCGCCTGAATGCTGCCGTGCAGCGTGACAGACGCGAAAAATTGTGGTCAAATTTCAGAACCATTCAACCAGTATCGGAGGAATAACATGAGCTTGACGTCCCACCTGCAGGAACTCAAGAAGAAGCACGAAAACCTTTCAGATGCCGTCGAAAAAGCCCAGCGAAGTCCTGGCAGCGACGACCTTGAAGTATCACGCCTCAAGAAAGAAAAGCTCCACCTCAAGGAAGAAATTAACCGGCTCACCCCGGCGTAACCGAACACGGTGCTGGCGAAGAACCGCCAGCGCCCACATCTGAGCAAGCACCAGATTATGTGCGTCGCATTCGACGCGAGATGCTTGAATATCCACACACTTATCAAGCTGCAGCCCTGCGTTTGGCGCATTGCGGGTTTGTCGGATCGTCGGTTTATGCTGCATGTGCCAACAGTTATTTCTAGGTCAAGGAAAACAACTTCCCTGATAGGAAACAAAATGTACAAGCAGCTTTCACAAAAAGAAATCAACCAGATCATTGCACGCGCACGTACAGAACGCGCTGGTGCTTTCGGACGTATGATTTCAGGTATCTTTGGTCGCTAAGCGAAGCAAAGGTCAGAATGCAAAAAGGGCGGGGTTATCCCCGCCCTTTTGTGTTTCGAGGTATAGCTCTTAGACGACGAACTGCGCACCGTTTGCAGAAATCGTTGAACCGTTGATGAAACCGGACTCGTCAGACGCAAGGAACGCCACGCAACGCGCGATTTCTTCGGGCTCACCAAGACGACCCGCAGGAATACCTGCAACGATGGAATCACGAACCTTTTCAGGAATCGCCATAACCATTTCAGTCCCAATGTAACCTGGGCAGACCGCATTCGCTGTAATGCCAGCGCGTGCGCCTTCCTGCGCCAAGGATTTCACAATACCGAGGTCACCGGACTTCGTCGCAGCGTAGTTCACTTGTGCGAACTGGCCCTTTTGACCGTTAATCGAAGAAATCACGATAACGCGGCCAAACTTACGCTCGCGCATACCAGGCCAGATTGGGTGAACTGTGTTGAAAACACCGGTCAGGTTCGTGTCGATAACTTCGTGCCACTGCTCTGGTGTCATCTTGTGGAACGGCGCGTCGCGGGTGATGCCCGCGTTTGCGACAACAACTTCAATCGGGCCAAGATCAGCTTCAACTTGTGCGATCCCAGCCTTAGAGCTTTCGTAGTCTGCAACGTTCCACTTGTAGGTTTTGATCCCAGTCGCTTCGGTGAACTTCGCAGCCGCCTCATCGTTGCCAGCGTATGTCGCCGCAACGGTGTAACCATCCGCTAGTAGTTTCTTAGAAATAGCTTCGCCAATGCCGCGCGAGCCGCCTGTTACGAGTGCAACACGTCCCATAGTATTCTCCTCCAAGGAATTCGTTCGGTAATGTTATTACCTGTAAGTTTACCGCAGCGCAATAATATTACGCTGCGGTTGCAAAATAAATTATGGACGCTCTACACAGAGAGCGACACCCATGCCGCCACCGATGCACAGGGTCGCAAGACCCTTCTTTGCATCGCGGCGTTTCATTTCGAACAACAACGTATTCAACACGCGGCAACCAGAAGCACCGATCGGGTGGCCAATTGCGATCGCGCCGCCATTAACGTTAACGATGGATGGATCCCAACCCATGTCCTTGTTCACGGCACATGCCTGCGCTGCGAAAGCTTCGTTCGCCTCAACGAGGTCAAGGTCATCAACAGACCAACCCGCCTTATCCAACGCCTTGCGCGAAGCATAGATCGGGCCGACACCCATGATGGACGGGTCCAAACCTGCCGTTGCGTAAGACGCGATACGTGCAAGCGGCTCAATCCCGCGCTTTTCAGCTTCGTCAGCAGACATCAACAATGTCGCCGCAGCGCCATCGTTAAGGCCAGAAGCATTGGCCGCAGTCACAGTGCCGTCTTTGGTGAACGCTGGGCGCATCTTCGCCATTGCGTCGATTGTCGCGCCGTGACGGATGTACTCATCTTGGTCCACAACGATATCGCCCTTACGGGTCTTGATCGTGAAGGCTGCGATTTCGTCTGCGAACTTGCCAGCCTTCTGCGCGGCCTCAGCTTTGTTCTGAGACGCAACAGCGAATTCATCCTGCATGTCGCGGGAAATCTGCCATTGCTCTGCCACGTTCTCGGCAGTTTGACCCATGTGATACTGGTTGAACGCATCCCAAAGGCCATCTTTAATCATTGTATCAATGAGCTTAATGTCACCCATTTTCTGACCAGCACGCATCGCTTGCGCGTGTGGGGACATTGTCATGTTCTCTTGGCCACCTGCTGCAACGATAGATGCATCGCCGAGCATGATGTGCTGCGCGCCAAGCGCAACTGCACGAAGGCCAGAACCACACACTTGGTTCAAGGACCAAGCGGCCGCTTCCTTAGCGAAACCCGCATTGATGTGCGCTTGGCGTGCCGGGTTTTGCCCTTGGCCCGCTGTCAGCACCTGACCGAGGATCGTTTCTGAGACTTCAGATGGATCGACGCCCGCACGTGAGGCGACTTCAGCAAGAACTGCTGCACCTAGATCGTGGGCTGGAGTGTTGGCGAATGCGCCACCAAAGCTGCCCACGGCTGTGCGGGCTGCAGATGCGATAACTACGTTGGTCATTGAAGGGGTTCCCTATAATTCCGGCAATATGCGACGGTGCAATAGGGGTTGGCAAAACACAAACGTCGCACCTCACCCCACTGCCGTCGTTGACCTTGCATATGACGTCACGGCAGTTTTCGCAACGAATTCGCCTTGTCCACGTCGACGCACCAAGGAACTCTGCGATGATAGCGCTAAAAAGAAAACTTGGGGACGCCGAAGTGATACCCCTGAACGCAGTCCACCCCGACCGAAATCAGGAAATCGGCCTCGGCCTGTGATTCGACACCTTCAGCAACTGCGAACATCTCAAACTGATGCGCCACTGTGATGAGCGCCTCAGCCAGAACTTGGTTATCTGGGTCTTGATGAATGTTACGCGTGAAATGGCCATCGACCTTTACCAAATCAAAGAAGAAATCCTTGAGGTGACGAAACGCCGTCAGGCCCGCGCCGAAATCGTCCAACGCGAACGCCAATCCATGCGGCTGCATTTCCTCCATAAAGCGGATCACAACCTCGGGGAGTTGCATCGCACTGTCTTCCGAAATCTCAAGGATCATGCGGTCGGCCTGTAGCGTACCACTTGCCAACTCTGTCTCAAGAACACGTCGCCACGCAGCGTCCCCCAGCGATCGTGCAGACACGTTCACGGAAAGGCGCCGGTTGGGGTATTGGCGAAGCAATTGAAACGCGAGCCTTAGACTTGCGGCGTCAATGTCCCGACCAAGGCTAGTTTCCTCAATCTGCCCCATGAACTGAGCCGCAGGAATAATGCGGCCTGTCTCATCCATCACACGGATCAGGCATTCATGAAATGCAATCGGATATCCCGAGGCAGTCGTCCGTACAGGTTGCAGTGCCAACTGGCAGTTATTCGTCGCAAGGGCAGTGCGTACCATCGACAACACGTCCCGATCACGCACACTGGTCGCGTACTCCAGCGGATCACGCGGCGTTTGATCGTCCCAAGCGTTGCTAGGTTTTTTCAGTCCCATTCCCAGATCCCTTCCCCATCCCAATCGCATGTGGACCTTTAAGGGCTGGTAAAGGTCGCGCATTTGAATTCAATTGAACGCACATTTTCGGAGGACACGATGTCAGAACGTTGCGGCTGGGCCGGATCAGAACCTATCTACACGGACTATCACGACACCGAATGGGGCGTGCCTGAATGGGACAGCCGCGCACTTTGGGAAAAACTCATTCTGGACGGGTTTCAAGCCGGACTTAGCTGGATCACAATTCTGAAGAAGCGTGACAACTTTCGCGAGGCATTCGCGGGCTTTGATCCCGAAGTCATCGCAACATGGGGTGAAAGCGACGTCGAGCGGTTGTTGCAAAACGAAGGTATCATCCGTCATCGTGGAAAAATCCAAGCCACCATCGGCAACGCGCAGGCGTATTTAAAGATCCACGACTTCTCGGCGCTGTGCTGGTCTTATGTTGATGGTGCACCCTTACAAACAAACCGTAAAACGCTGGCCGATGTTCCTGGGTTCACCGATATCTCAACCCAATTCTCCAAAGACCTAAAGAAAATGGGCTTCAAATTCTGCGGTCCGACAATCGTCTATGCTTGGATGCAGGCCTGCGGTTTGGTCAATGACCACCTGACGAATTGCCCGCAGTTTGAGCCCTGCAAGGCATTGGCCTCACCACCGCGATAAAGCGTCTTCGTCTTCATCCTTTGATGCGACCCAATCGGCACCATCAGAAGTGACTTCTTTCTTCCAAAATGGCGCGCGTGATTTGAGGTAGTCCATCAAAAATTCCGCCGCCTCAAACGCATCCTTGCGGTGCTTTGACGCCGTCGCGACCATCATAATAACTTCGCCGGCCTCAAGTCGCCCAAACCGGTGAATGACCAAAGCATCGGCAAGTTCCCAACGCTGCATGGCATCAGCACGAATTGCGGCCAGCGCCTTTTCGGTCATTCCCTCATAGTGTTCAATTTCCATGCCGGACAATCCGCCCGTCACGTCGCGCACGACACCTGTAAAGCTCACGACGGCACCTGCACCCGCGACGCGATTTGAAAACGCGTTAAGTTCCGCGCCAGCGTCAAACACCTCGGACTGAACGCGTATCATCCGCCGGTCATCGGTGGGAAAAACGCCACTTCCCGCACGCCTGAAAGGGGCGCATCAAATTCCGCCAACTCTTGGTCAAGTGCAACGCGCAATGCTGACGTGTCTGCGAATGCAACCTCGTACCGCTCTTCTCGGGCGCGCAATTCAGCGACCAGATCGTTTACCGTCGCGGCAGACGTCTCAACCTCCTCGCGCGGGATGCCGACACGTTCACGTACCCATGCAAAATAAAGAACCTGCATCACCCCTCCTTTAGAAACGGCATGGCTTTGCGCAAATAATCCGCGCCTGTGATAACCGTCAGCACCATTGCGATCCACAAAAGTGAGATGCCGATCCACCATGAATAGGTCATGCCGTTCAGCTTCCACATCACGCCGCCTTCATCGGGAATTTCGCCCAAGCGGATGCCATCAAAGGTCGCCTGATCCATCCCCTCAATCGACATGTTGAAATAGGTCTCAAACGCGCCTGTTGAAAACAGAACCGCAATCGCGGTCATCTGCGCTGCCGTTTTCCACTTAGCCAGCGACGTCACCTTCAACGTACCAGCCGTATCCCCGAGAAATTCCCGCAAGCCAGACACAAACGTCTCCCGAAACATGATCAATGTCGCGGGTATCAGAATCCATGGGTTCATCCCTGAAAAACCACAGATGACCAGTAGGGCAATAACCACCATCGCTTTATCTGCAATCGGGTCCAACATCGCGCCAAACTTGGTTTGTTGGTTCCACGCACGTGCAAGATAGCCGTCCACCCAATCCGTCGTCGCGGCGACAACGAACAGGATCAGCGCAAACCAATCTGCGTAGGGGCGCGAAAAATACAAAAACATGATCGCCACACCTGGTGCGGCCAGCAAACGCAAAAGCGTCAAGATATTAGGGACATTCCAAACCATGAACCCTATCTAAGCCCTTTCCAATTCACACACCACACCCCAGCTTCTTTTGTTTCTAAAACCTCGGGAGAGTCCGAAGGACGGGGGCTGGCCCCCACGGGTCGGATTTGCGAAGCAAATTCGATCTCACCCTTTCTCATTGAAATATCCGTAAATTGTCTCGGCCATGTTGTCCGAAATCCCGTCAACGGCCTTCAAGTCCGCGAGCGCTGCACGACCCACTGCCTTAGCCGACCCAAAATGCTGCAGCAAAGCGCGTTTGCGTTTTGCGCCAACGCCTTGCACATCATCCAATGGGGTTGCTCCAATCGCTTTGGAGCGTTTCGCACGGTGTGTGCCAATCGCAAATCTATGCGCCTCATCGCGCATCCGCTGTACGAAATACAAAACCGGATCATTGCGCTGCAATGCAAAGACAGGCTTGCCCGTTCGGTAGAATTCCTCTTTGCCGTGATCACGATCTACGCCTTTAGCAACACCGACCATCGGCACATCATTCACGCCGAGTTCAGACATGATTTCACGGACAGCGCTGACCTGCCCAGCACCACCATCAATCAACAGCAGCCCAGGCCATGTGCCGAGTTCGCGGTCAGGGTCCTCTTTCAACAAACGCTTAAAACGCCGTGTCAGAACTTCCTTCATCATTCCGAAGTCATCTCCGGGGGTCAGGTCATCACCTTTAATGTTGAACTTGCGATATTGGTTTTTGTCGAACCCTTCGGGCCCAGCGACAATCATCGCGCCAACCGCGAACGCCCCTTGAATGTGCGAGTTATCATAAACCTCAACCCGTTGCGGAACCTCGGGTAAGTCAAACGCATCCTTAAGCCCGCGCAACAAACGCGCCTGTGTTGCTGTTTCCGACATTTTGCGGCCCAGACTTTCGCGGGCATTGCGTGCAGCATTACTGACCAACTCAGCCTTTTCGCCCCGTTGCGGTACGATCACCTCAACCTTGCGTCCGCCTTTTTCAGCCAAGGCCTCAACGACCAAATCTTCGTCGTCTAACCCGTGGGACAGCAACAACATGCGCGGCGGGTCGCGATCAGAATAGAACTGGCCAACAAACGCCTGCATCACTTCGCTTGCGTCCTCATCACCGGACACGCGTGGGTAATAGTCTTTGTTGCCCCAGTTCTGATTGGCACGGATAAAGAACACCTGAACGCAGGCTTGCCCACCATCACGGTGCAACGCAATGACGTCGGCCTCGGTCACACCACGTGGGTTGATCCCTTGGGATGTCTGCACTTGCGTCAACGCCTTGATACGGTCGCGCAATGCAGCCGCGCGTTCGAACTCCATCTCCTCGGATGCTGCGTTCATCCGCTCCGCAAGGCTTGCCTGCATCTCGGTAGATTTACCTGACAAGAACCGCTCAGCGTCTTTTACAAGCTGTTTGTAATCGCTTGGATCGACCTTACCCACGCAGGGCGCAGAACACCGTTTGATTTGGTACTGTAAGCATGGCCGCGTACGGCTTTCATAGTCGCTGTCACTGCAGGTTCGCAGCAAAAATGCACGTTGCAACGTGTTGAGTGTACGGTTCACGGCACCGGCCGACGCGAAAGGACCGTAATAGTTTCCCTTCTTCTTTTTTGCACCGCGATGCTTTTCAATACGCGGGAAATCGTGATCGCCTGAAATCAGAATATTAGGGAACGACTTATCGTCACGAAGCAGCACGTTGTACTTTGGTTTCAGCTGCTTGATCAGGTTCTGTTCTAGCAGTAGCGCTTCGGTTTCCGTCTTAGTCGTCAGAAACATCATCGTCGCAGTGTGCGAAATCATCGTCGCAATACGCGCGGAATGACCTGCAGGCCGCGCGTAGTTACTGACGCGGTTTTTCAGATTGCGGGCCTTACCAACATAGAGCACCCGACTTTCACTATCGAGCATCCGGTACACCCCCGGAGAGCTGTCCAGCGTGCGCAGATAGCCCTGGATCACATCATGTCCGGTTGGAATGTCAGTGGTTTCGCTACTCATATCCCTAACCTATGATTCTCATGTCGCGCTGCAATGACAAAGCACCCCCCGCAAGACAAAACATACCCACGGAATCTGTGGATAACCTCGTGGGCAATTCTGCCTGAGGTCGATAAATCCTTTGTTTTCTTAACGCTTACCTGGTCTGCCTAATTTTTAGGCACTGCTGTAGGTATTTGAAAATAAAGGGAATTAATTTTTACATGCGGCAAATACCTGAAAACATTAAAGAAAAGTAACCGTTTTGTGACAACTTCAATCGGCGGTGCACAAGTTGTCGTGGCGTAAGGCCTAGGCGGTCACTCAACCCCAAGAATATCCTGTGTTTTCCAGCCGATATGCTGCCCGCCATCGACACACAACAGTTGCCCTGTGACAGCCGACGCATCGAGGAAGTAGCCCAGCGCCGCGGTAATATCGGATGTGTTCGCCCCACGTTTCAGAACCGTGTTGCTGCGCTGTCCCTGAAAATGGGCGTCAGTTTGCCGCGCGCCCTGCAAGGTTGGTCCAGGCCCAATCGCGTTAACCCGCACATGTGGGGCGAGCCCCATTGCTGCAGTTTGCGTGAACGCCCAAAGCCCCATCTTGGCCAGAGTATAGGTCATGAATTCCGGCGTAAGCTTTCGCACGCGTTGGTCTAACATGTTGATTACCAACGCGCTGGCGATGCTCTCGCCGTTCTCGTCTATTTCAGCTTGGGGCGCTTGCTTTGCCAAAGCCTGCGTCAACAAAAACGGGGCGCGTAGGTTCGATCCCATGTGTCGATCCCAGCTTTCTTTGGTCGCGGTCTCAACGGTGTCGTATTCAAAAATCGAGGCGTTATTCACCAACACGCTAATCGGCTGCCCAAGCTTTTGCGCGGCCTCTGGTAGCAGTGCAGATGTCTGCGCTTCATCCAACAGATCCGCCTGCACAGCTAAAGAGTTCCCACCGCACGCGGTTGCAACGTCCTCGGCACCCTTGGCGCTTTCGTTGTAGTGCACTGCCACGTCATAGCCGCGCTGTGCGAGGTAAAGCGCCATCGCCTTACCAAGCCGCGCACCGCCACCTGTGACCAGTGCTGCTGGCATCAGAGCACCACGAACAAATAGGTTACGTACAGCGCAGTCAGAACAATGCCCCAAATGCGCGTTAGATCCAGCTTGAAGAAAACAAATGGGATCAACATCAGCGTCGCCCCCAGCATGATCCATAGATCGCGCTCAAAGAAGATGTCCTTCACCGGGATCGCTCCAACAAGTGAGGCCACACCGATAATACCGAGAAGGTTGAACATATTTGACCCGATGACGTTACCGATCGCAACGTCCGCTTGCCGACGCAACGCCGCCATTACGGTGGTCGCCAGTTCCGGCAACGACGTGCCAATCGCAACCAGCGTCAAACCAATTACCGCATCCGAAATGCCATAATCGCGCGCAATGCTGGATGCGCCTTCAACCAAAAGGTTCGCGCCAAGCGGCAGACCAATCAGACCAAGCACGAGGAAAAGAATGATCTTGGACCACGGAAGGTCAGGATCGGCGCCCTCGAGGTCTTCTAACTCATCCTCAGCGCTGGCTTTGCCTTCTTTACGGTGACGTTGTGCAGCCAAAGCCGCTGTGATCAGCATTGCCGCAAGTGCAATCAACAGCACGATACCCGCGATCCAATCAAACACACCACGATACGCCAGTGCGATAAACAGCACGGTCCCACCAAGCATCTGCAAATAGCTGTTGCGCGTGTCACATCCGCTTGTGTGCATCACAGCCATCATCGCGGGAATACCCAAAACCAACAGAACGTTGGCCGTGTTCGAGCCCACAACATTGCCCAGCGCCAAGTCTGGCACACCATCAACAATCGCCTGGATCGCAATCAACAGTTCAGGCGCAGAAGTACCAAACGCAACAACTGTCAGCGACACAATCAACGCAGGTACGCCAAGGCGCAGCGACATGTTCACCGCGCCCTTAACAAGGCTATCGCCCGCCAAAAGAAGAAGGACCAAGCCTACAATCGTGAAAGCCCAGTCCGTTACGGGACCAGCGGGAATAGAAAGCCAATCGAGCATTTATTTGCGTTCCTTACAGGTGCAGGGTTTACCGAAAGTGAACTTCCCGCAGGACCGGCACTTCGCGTCAGTCAGTCGTTTCATACCCGGCACGGTAAGCTTGCCAAACATCGCAAGCACACCCATGCCAACCAGAAAGAGTGAGACAATTTTGAATATCATTTACAGGCCGAACCGCGCATAGGCTGCGCGTTCCTCAATGCCAGAAACCGCGTCATCCACGATTTGCATACCGAAACGCGACAAGAACGGTTTCTTCTGACCGAAACGGCGGAACTTCACTTTGTCGCCAAAGCGGTCCTTCATCGCAGGAACGAGGTGGCCAACATGGTCAGCCAAGCCAACGTCGATGGATTTCTCACCCACCCAGATGTCGCCCGTGAACAGGTCTTGTTCCGCAAGCTTACCAGCACGTCGCGCGTTTACGTGGTCTTTGAAATACACATGCATATCGTCAAGCAGCCCCTTCAGGCGCTTAACGTCTGCCGGCTTTTCGGCCTGAAACGGATCAAGCATGCTTTTGGACTTACCGGCTGTATAAACACGCCGCTCGGCACCGATTTTCTCCATCGTGCCGGTCAAACCGAAGCCTGCGGAAATCACACCGATGGAACCAACGATAGAACCACGATCAACGTAAATCTCATCCGCCGCCGTTGCGAGCCAGTAGCCGCCCGACGCAGCGACGTCTTCAACGAAGGCAAAAACAGGAATGTCTTTTTCATCCGCAAGCCTGCGAATACGCGCCGCAATCAATGAAGATTGCACCGGCGATCCACCCGGAGAGCTGATTTCCAGCGCGACTGCTTTCGGCTTACTGCGAAATGCCTTTTCAATAGAATTCGCCAGTCCGCGATCATTCAGCGAACGACCAGACGCGGCAATCGTCCCTTGCAGGCGAACAACAGCCACATGCGGGTCTGATTTGAGAAAAGGTATCCAGCGTTTCATGTGGTCCATTTAGGACGCATACCGTTCAGAAACAAGGCCACCCATCATTGGCGAATGCGCCAGCCTGTGCGGAATATCCACGCGATGATGCCCAAACAGATGCAGGTGAACACCCCAATCGCAAACAGGCTAAGCCCGATGGGCACATCAGCAGTGCCAAAGAACGACCAACGGAAACCTGAAATCAGGTAGACCACGGGATTGAACATCGTGATCGTTTGCCAGATCGGCGGCAGCATCGAGACCGAATAAAACGAGCCACCCAGGAAAACCAATGGCGTGATGATCAGCAGTGGGATCAGCTGTAATTGCTCGAAGTTGCCTGCCCAAATCCCAATGATAAATCCAAGCAAGCTGAATGAAAGACAGGTCAGCGTTAGGAACGCGATCATGGCAATTGGGTGCTCAATCGTGAAATCAACGAATAGGAATGAGGTGGCGAGGATCACGATGCCGATAAACATCGCCTTAGTCGCAGCTGCGCCAACGTAGCCAACCGTGATCTCGAAAAAGCTGACCGGGGCGGACAAAAGTTCATAAATCGTGCCAATGAACTTGGGGAAATAGATGCCGAAGGACGCGTTGCTTGTTGCCTGTGTCATCACTGACAGCATGATGAGCCCAGGCACAATGAACGCGCCGTACCCAACGCCTTCGACGCTTTCAATGCGTGATCCGATGGCCGTGCCAAAGACCACAAAATAGAGAGACGTGGAAATAACGGGGCTAATAAAGCTTTGCATCAGCGTGCGAAAGAACCGCGCCATCTCGAATACATAGATCGATTTTATAGCTTGGAAGTTCATGCCCCGCCCTCCTTTTCGGCCACGAGGGACACGAATATTTCTTCCAAAGACGATTGGCGTGTTTGCAAGTCTGCCATCTTAAGCCCGGCTTTCTGCAAGTCTGCCAGAAGGCTCGTGATACCCGTACGTTCCGTGCTTGTGTCATAGGAATAGAGCAAACCTTCGCCCTCAATCGTCAGATCATAGTCCGACAAACCTTTAGGAATTTCCGTAATAGGTTCGGCCAGATCAACCTTCAGCGTCTTCTGCCCCATGCGGGTCATCAGATCGGCTTTGTCTTCAACCAAAAGAATCTCGCCTTTGGCAATCACACCAATCCGGTCGGCAATCGCCTCGGCTTCCTCGATGTAGTGCGTGGTGAGGATGATCGTGACGCCGTCCTCTTTTAGCTGTGCGACGACGTCCCACATATCTTTACGCAACTCGACATCAACGCCTGCGGTGGGTTCGTCCAAGAACAACACGCGCGGCTCATGAGCGAGCGCCTTGGCGATTAAAACACGGCGCTTCATGCCGCCCGATAACGTCATGACCTTGGCGTCTTTCTTGTCCCACAAGGATAAGGATTTCAGAACTGCCTCAAGATAGGCGTCATTGGGTGCTTTACCGAACAACCCACGCGAAAAGCGTACGGTGTTGATGACCTTCTCAAATGGTTCAAGATTGATCTCTTGCGGCACCAATCCAACAAGATTGCGGGCCGCACGAAACGCGGTGACATTATCATGCCCGCCAATGCTGATGGTCCCACTAGTGGCACGCGTAATACCGCAAATGCTTGAGATCAGCGTGGTCTTACCAGCACCGTTCGGCCCAAGCAGCGCAATGATCTCGCCTTGCTTGATATCCAAATCAACGGACTTTAGCGCCTCAAAGCCACCATCATACGTTTTAGTAAGGCTGCGCACCTCAACGATATTGCTCATGTCATGAATCCTTTGATCGGCACACTAGTATGCAAATTTCAAAAGGGAAAGTCAGCCAATTCATGACGAGCTTTGAACGGTCAAACCTTCTGGATCTTTAGGGGGCGACATCTAGATCGATCCAGCCTCAACCATAAAGTTCTGCGCGCTACACATCCCTGCATCATCTGACGCAAGGAACACGGCCATGCGTGCGACATAAATTGGGTCAATCGGATCAGGCAGCACCTGTCGGTCGACCTGCTTGGCCAAGGCTTCTGGTGTAACCCATAGGTCCTTTTGACGCTCTGTCATGATCCATCCTGGTACAACGGTGTTCACCCGAATGCGGTGCTCTCCCAAATCACGGGCCATTGTCCGCGTCAGACCATGCACGGCAGACTTTGAGGTCGCGTAGGCTGGAAAACCGCCCCCCGCTTCCCACCAAGAATTGGATCCGATGTTAATGATAGACCCTGCCCCTGCCTTAATCATTTCCGGCGCGACCGATTGGATCGCAAAGAACATGTGGCGCAGGTTTGTATGGAACCGTTCATCCCAATACTCAGGCGTGACGTCTTTCCAATCATGACGGTCATCACGGGCGGCGTTGTTCACCAAAACCTGTGCCGGGCCGATCTTTTGGACCAACTCGGAAAACGCACCCTTCAGACCGTCGATGTCGCGTAGATCACAGGTGGCAAAAACAACTTCACCTGCTGTGGCATCTTTTAACGCTTGAGATGCATCAACGTCCAAATCAACGAAACCTACTTTCGCGCCTTGGGAAGCAAAGCTGCGCACAATGTCGGCGCCAATCCCTGACGCACCACCGGTGACAAAAACGGTCTTACCCTTTAGCGACGGGTAGTTGGCAAATTGTGGTTGGGTCATACGTATCGCTCCGTTACTCATTCTGCTTCTGGCGAACTGCTAAAGCGCTGGTCAGCTCTTTTAACGTGCCTTCGAACGCAGGGCCACAGCATGCGACGTTCGTTTCGATCACCCGCTCAATCAACCGTTTCGCTGGACGCCTTCAAATTCCGCCGGCCAAATATCACCGGCCTGTTGAATCGACGCGGGGCAATTCCCCACAATTTCAGCGAGTGCAGAGATGGCGATGAAGGATGCATTTCGAAGTGATGGGACCAAACCGATGGGGCCACGTAGTCGGGCCAATTCATCGTCTGAAACACCGATCTGACGAAGCGTTTCGCACCGCATAGCATGGGTTCTGCGGCTACCTAAACTTCCAATAAAACTCGCTTTTGTTTGGAGCGCCGCTTTCAGTAAGCTTGGCTCCCAGTCATGGTCGTGGAACAATGTGAGGAAAGCCGAGTGTTCATCTAAGGCATCCATCGCCGCGACTTTATCTGGCGACGTTAAGTGCACTGGCGGGATCGACGCGAGGTGGTTTACCGCCGCTAAATCTTCAGCTTCGGGAGACAACAGGCAAATATCAAATCCGGCCGCATGCCCTGCCTTCGCCGCGGCACGAAAAATCGCGCCACGCCCCGCAAGATACAACCGAAACGGCGGCGCGTATGTGAATTGATAGGTCGGACTTCCTGTCTCTTCACTCCTAAACGCCAGCGTCACGGGGCAACGCCTCTGAAAAGACTGTTTGGCGTTTAAGAGTGCATTCAAATCGGGGTTTGGGTCGATAAGTACATCAAGCGCACCGCCACAAGGCAGTTTCAAATCAGCATAACGCGACCCGTCACCGTAACGGATCAGGGCCTTCTGGCCTGTTTCAAGCGCGCCCATTGCATGGTGCTGGATGTCACGATCGATACAGCCGTTCGACAAATAGCCAGTCATCCGATCATCATCGGAAACCAATGCAAGCGACCCGACATCGCGCGCGGCACCACCTTCGATTCCCACCGAAGTGATCAGAGCGAACCTCCGTCCGCTCTTAATCAACTCCGATGCTTTGGAAACGATATCCGCGGCGTGTTCAGTGTAGGTTATGCCCTCAGGCGGAAACGTCTGCATTCACAACATTTGCAAAAGACTTGAAGAATTTCGAAGCAAGTTTCTTAGCTGTGCTTTGGATTAAACGGCTGCCCAGTTGGGCCAGTTTACCGCCAATGTCGGCTTTTGCTTCATACCGTAGGATTGTTTGATCCCCATCAGCAGTAAGCGTCACATCCGCCCCGCCTTTCGCGTGGCCAGCAGCCCCACCATTGCCTTGCCCCGTAAGAGAGAAAGCATCGGGAGCGCCAGCCGTATCGAGCTGCACATTACCGCTAAAACGCGCCTTAACTGGCCCAACTTTTAGTACGACCTTCGCTTCAAGTTCGGAGTCCGAATGCTTGATAAGTTCTTCACAACCGGGAATGCATTGCTGCAAAATTTCGGGATCATTCAGCGCCGCGTAGACCTGGTCTTTAGGGGCATTGATGATGATTTCGTCTGAAAGTTCCATGATTTTTCCTTTTATTAACAACAGGGAAAGCGAATTTTATCCGCTTGTTCGGGTGTAAGGGCCAATTTCCGGCGCAGACGGCGGAACGTCTTAAAGAGAGATTTCATATGCGATGGTCCTCTTGTTGGCGCAGGTCCGCGTAGGCGGCTGGCGTGTCGATGTCGCGAAAGAACCCTTCGGCCTTCAATGGAAGCCTTTGGACAAAGTCCGGGTTTTCACGGGTGAAGCGCATGCAGCCGGGACGGTTTGGATTAGCCGTCAACTGCGGACGTATGTTGCGCGGAATAACGATAGGATTGCCGCGATCTGCACCTAAAACCGGTACGGAAATTTTCCTACGATCTCCCGTAGAATGTGCCGCCAGAAGATCAGAAATATCTTGCGATTTTAGGAACGGCTGATCTCCCAAACCGATCAACACAACGTCGGCGTCAGGGCAATGTTTCAGTCCAAACGCCACAGACGATTGCTGTCCCGATGCGTAATTGTCGTTGATGACACATCGCACATCAAAGCCCGAGAGAGCCGCCTCAACCAAGGACGCTTCATGGCCCGTGACGACGGTAATCGGTCCGCTCAACGCTTCGCAGTATTGCGCTACGACATGTTGAACCATGGGAACCCCATCGACAGGCAACAGAAGTTTGTTTTCTGTTCCCATGCGACGTGAAAGACCTGCCGCAAGTATGATTGCTGCGACGTCACCCATCGGGCACCTCAACGGGTGAACGGCGTACGCGAACGAGTTCTGCGAGGATCGACAAGGCGATTTCTTCCGGTGTCACAGCGCCAAGGTCCAATCCGGCGGGGGCCCTCACTGCTGCGATTTGAGCTGGTGGAATGCCTTTTTGCGCCAGCTTATCAGCGAGCGCTTTGAACTTTCTTTGGCTGCCGACAAAGGCAACGTAGTTTGATTGTACGCCCAGCGCCGCTTCCAAGGCTGCAACGTCGCCCTGCCCTTGTGTTGCAATGACGATCATGCGCTGTGGCACGGCCTGTTCCAATGCCTCGGTGGACGTTTCGGTGACCGCCCAGTGAAACTGCGGCGCTAACGCGGTAAGCGCATTGGCCACTGGGGAGGTACCGAACACGACGAGTTGCGGCATCGGCATGTACGGCTCAATAAAGATATCTACGGTGCCTTTGGACGGGCACCCGTTGCGCGCAAATGTGGTGCCATCAACCTCATCCCCTGAACTGACACCCCTCTCGGCGAGCAATTCTTCTGGGGCAACCGAAATCAACTGGGGTTTCCCATCCTGTAGTGCAGCGACGGCTGCTTTCTTAACCGCCCCGCGCGTGCACCCACCGCCAAGCCATCCGTGCAGTATCGCTCCATCCGTGCCAAGCAACGCTTTCGCACCGGGTTTCGCCGCCGTAGACCCAGCCGTGCGCACGATTGTTGCAAACGCAAAGGGTTCGGCGCGATCGCGCATTTCTTGCGCAACGTCGGCAAGATCAGAGGACATGATTTCAGCAGGTGTCATAAAGCGGCAAGCTCCCGTTCCAAATGGGCCAGATCGGAAAGCGTATTTGCCGCTTTGAACAAATCGATATGTGGCAACGCAGCCGCCATGCCGCTGGCGACCGGTTCATAGTCTTTCCAGCCCTTAAGAGGATTCAGCCAGATGATTTTGCAGCCACGTTTGCGCAGCTTTTCCAATGCCTCGCCCATGATTTCGGGCGGGGCCGTATCGTAGCCATCTGACAAGATGATTACGACAGAGCGACCATCCACGAACCGGCGTGCATAGGTGCCGGCGAACCGCGACAATGACGGGCCGATCTCGGTGCCGCCGCCAAATCCATCAGCCATCAAAGACAATCGTCCGATAGCGCGCATCGCATCGCGGTCACGCAAGGCTTCGGTGATACGTATCAACCGTGTGTGAAACAGATAGGCATCAGCGGCAGTATCGGCACGCATCAGCCCTGCCAAGAACGCGAGAAACACCTGCGCATAAATTGTCATCGACCCCGACACATCGCACAAGGCGACGATCTTACGTGTACGGTCAGGGCGTTTTTTGCGCAGCAAGCGCACAGGTTCCCCACCTGTGGATAGGCTCTCGCGAATGGTTTTGCGAAAGTGCAACCGGTCGCCTTTGCGCGCCGCGATACGGCGACGAGACCGTTTATCCCTAAGCGCTGCACCCAATCGACGGGCGACATCTTCGGCTTCAGCGATCTCCTCTGGACGGACCATGTCGCGCAAGTCTTTGCGGCTGAGGTTTCGGACCTCGGTCGCAATAAGTTTTCCGGTTCCGTCGCTTTCGGCGTCGTCGCGGCCGTGATCATCAGGCGCTGTCGCTTGGCCTGCTGATCCGGCCTCTTGGCCTTGCGCATCTCGCGATGAATGTACGTCATCTGAATTCGCATTCGATTTGCTTGGCACTGATTTCTGCCGCACACGGCCCATGTCCATCCAGTAACTTGTGAACAACTCGTCGAACCGTTCGGCTTCTTCTTTGCACCCTGTGCACACGGCCTTTAGAGCGCGGCGTGTTTCATCGGGTTTGGCGGCTTCGACATGGGTCAACGCTGTCAGCGCAACCTCCGCCTCAGCGACGCCCAACCGCAAACCGTTTTCACGCAAATGCGCCACAAACCCCGCCACGCGGGCCGACGCACCATCGTCGCGTCCAGCAAAACGGGTGACGCGGCTCATGCGGCTTTCCCCGCAATACGACCTGCAACCTCAGGCGTGATATGTGCTTGGTCGCTCTGGGTTTTCAGCAATGTGGTCAAAGTATGCTGCAAGGTCGCAGGATCGTCCGTCAAATCTGCGATCCCAAGCCCCATCAGCGCGGCTGCAAAATCCAACATCTCGGCGACACCGGGCGTCTTTTCTAAATCTTCCTCGCGCAGCTTTTGCACAAACCCCACGACTTGGTTGCCCAAATGCGCTTCAATCTGTGGGCATCGCGCCTTCAAAATCGCCAACTCGGTTTGGCGATCAGGGTATTCCACATAGGTGTACAAACACCGCCGACGCAACGCGTCTGACAAATCGCGCGTACCGTTGCAGGTCAAAATAACAATCGGTTTGCTGGTCGCCTTGATCGTCCCCAGTTCCGGCACAGACACCTGATAGTCCGACAATATTTCCAGCAGGTAGGCTTCGAACTCTTCATCCGCGCGGTCGATCTCGTCGATCAACAGGACTGGTGGCGCTTCTTTTGTAATCGCGGCCAGCAACGGACGCTCTAACAGGAAATCACGAGAGAAAATGCGATCCTCAACCGTCTTGCCCGTTTCGCCATCTTCTGCTGCCGCACGGATCGTCAAAAGCTGTCGTTGGTAATTCCATTCGTAAATCGCTTGCGCGGCGTCGAGACCTTCGTAACATTGCAACCGGATCAATTCCGCCTCGCGTACAGCGGCAAGCGTGCGGGCAACTTCGGTTTTGCCCACGCCCGCAGCGCCTTCCAGCAGCAAAGGGCGGCCCAACGTCAACGCCAGATGCAAAGCAACGGCCAGATCGTCAGATGCAACGTATCCTTCGCGCGACAGCGCGGTTTGTAAATCAGTCCAGATCATAACAGGTCCTACAGGTGGTCAGTCTGGGGGCGGGCCAAAACCCGCCCCCGCTGTTGGATTAATCGTGCAAGCCCAGCTCGTTCGCTGTCTTCCAAATCCGCCAATGATCATGCGGCATATTGGTGTGCGTATTGCCAAAGGCGCGGAACGCATCCTGTACAGCGTTGGAGAAACACGGCACGCCGCCCACGTGGGGGCTTTCACCCACACCCTTTGCACCGATCGGGTGGTGCGGGGATGGAGTGACAGTGTAGTCCGTTTCGTAGTTTGGCACTTCCCACGCAGTTGGCAGGAAGAAATCCATCAACGTAGCTGTCTTACAGTTGCCCATGTCATCATAGGCAATTTCCTGGCCCAATGCGACGGCAAGTGCTTCGGTCAAACCACCGTGGATTTGGCCTTCGATCACCATCGGGTTGATCCGTGTGCCACAGTCATCCAGCGCATAGAAACGGCGGATTTCGGTGACGCCCGTATCAACATCGATGTCCATGACACAAACGTAGGCCCCGAACGGATAGGTCATGTTCGGTGGATCGTAATAGCTGACCGCTTCCAGACCTGGCTCTAAACCTGGGATCGCCTGATTGTAGGACGCGAAAGCAATTTCCTTCATCGTCTTGAACCGCTCTGGCGCGCCTTTGACCACAAACCGATCAACGTCAAATTCGACGTCATCGTCGTGAACTTCCAGCAAGTAGGCCGCAATCATTTGTGCCTTGGCACGAATTTTACGTCCAACCATCGCCGCAGCAGCCCCCGCAACCGGTGTGGAACGGGACCCGTAGGTGCCCAAACCATATGGTGCAGTATCCGTATCACCTTCTTCGATGGTGATGCTGTCCGCTGACAGGCCGATCTCGGTCGCCAAAATTTGCGCGAATGTTGTTGCGTGACCCTGACCTTGGGAAATCGTACCCAACCGTGCAATCGCAGACCCCGTCGGGTGAATGCGAATTTCACAGCTATCGAACATGCCCATCCCTAGGATATCACAGTTCTTAACCGGACCGGCACCAACGATTTCGGTGAAGAACGACAGGCCAACACCCATCAGTTTACGGGTTTTTCCGGCTTTGAAATCCTCAACGCGTTGGGCCTGTTCAGCGCGCAGACCGTCATAATCGACAGCCTTTAGCGCCTTGTCCCACGCGGTGTGGTAATCACCGGAGTCGTATTCCCATCCAAGGGCAGCTTTATACGGGAACTGTTCTTTCTTGATAAAGTTGATCCGGCGCAGCTCGGCTGAATCCATGTTCAGCTTAATCGCCAGAACCTCGATCATGCGTTCGATGAAATACACAGCCTCGGTCACGCGGAAAGAACAACGGTAGGATACGCCGCCCGGTGCTTTGTTTGTGTAAACACCGTCCACGGCCAGATAGGCGGTGGGGATGTCGTAAGACCCCGTGCAGATGTTCATGAACCCTGCAGGGAACTTGGTCGGGTCAGCACAGGCGTCAAAGCCACCGTGGTCGGCTGTCACATGACAGTGCAGACCTGTAATTTTACCCTCAGGTGTCGCCGAAATCTTACCCTTCATCCAATAATCACGCGCGAAGGCGGTGGTCATCAGATTGTCCATGCGGTCTTCGATCCACTTAACAGGCTTACCTGTCACGATGGATGCGACGACGGAACAGACATACCCAGGATAGGCGCCAACCTTGTTGCCGAACCCACCGCCGATGTCTGGCGAAATCACACGAATGTTGTGTTCTTCAATGCCGGAAATCAGGGAAACGATTGTACGAATGGCGTGCGGCGCTTGGAATGTACCCCAAAGCGTCAGCTTGCCGTTGACCTTATCCATCGACGCAACACAGCCACATGTTTCCAGTGGGCAAGGGTGCGTACGGTGGTAATACATTTCCTCTTCGGCAACGACGTCTGCGTTGGCGATAACTTCTTCGGTTGGGTCCTTGTCACCGGCTTCCCACGTGAAGATGTGATTGGGATGATCACGAGGCCCGTGGGCGCCGTCAACCGCCTTACCGTTTTCATCAACGGTATCAGGACGCAAAATCACATCGGATTTCAGCGACTCGAAAGGGTCAACAATGACTTGGAGCTCTTCGTACTCAACCTCTACGGCTTCAATACCGTCAGCCGCGGCATAGCGATCTTCGGCCACAACATAGGCAACTTCTTGGCCTTGGTATAAAACCTTGCCGTCTGCCAGAACCATCTGCTTGTCGCCGGCCAATGTCGGCATCCAATGCAAGCCAAGCGGCTCCAGGTCAGCGGCTGTCAGAACAGCCACAACACCTGGCACTTTTAGCGCCGCTTCGGTGTCGATGCTTTTGATGTTGGCGTGTGCATAGGGCGAGCGTACGAAATCGCCAAACAGCATTCCATCCAGCTTTACGTCATCAACGTAATTGCCTTTGCCTTGTGTGAAACGGGCGTCTTCAACCCGTTTGCGTGAACACCCCATACCCTTAAGGTTTTCGACGCGTTCCTCGCGACTAATTTCGTCCTTCATTCTGCGGCCTCCTTGGCTGCATTCATTTCAGTGGCCGCAGCCTGAATGGATTTCACGATGTTCTGGTAGCCCGTGCAGCGGCAAATATTGCCCGCCATACCAAACCGGATTTCTTCCTCGGTCGGAGTGGGGTTTTCTTCCAGAAGTTTTGTGGCACGTGTGATCATACCCGGAGTGCAATAACCGCACTGCAAGCCGTGGTGTTCTTTGAACGCCGTCTGCAGCGGGTGTAGATCATCTGGACCACCGATACCTTCGATGGTCGTGACGTCCTTACCTTCGGCTTGAACCGTGTACATGGTGCAGGATTTCACGGACTTGCCATCGATGGTGACTGTGCATGCCCCGCAATGGGATGTCTCGCACCCAATGTGTGGGCCCGTGATGTCCAAGCGTTCGCGCAACGTGTAGATCAGCAATTCGCGTGGTTCAGCGAGGAATTCTTCGTCCTTGCCGTTCACGTTTAGTTTGACGTGTTTCTTATTAGACATGTGATCCCTCCCTTATGCCCGCGACCAAGCGCGTTCGATGGTGCGGCGTAAAATCACGCCGGCCACATGGTTTTTGAATGCGACTGGGCCGCGGTTGTCCTCTGATGGATCGATGTCTTCCAACATGGCGGCAATCGCTGCCTTGATGGCTGCATCATCGATCTTTGAGCCGACCAACGCGTCAACCGCATCAGCGGAATAGATCGGCGTATCGCTGAGGTTGGTCATGGCCACGGACGCAAATGTGCATGTGTCGCCGTCTTTGACGATTTGAACGGCAGCAGCGGCTGTCGCATAATCTCCAATCTTGCGTTTCTGCTTTTCGTAAGCATACCCACCCGACGGTGTTGGAAAGGTCACGCCAACCAAGACTTCGTCGTCCTCGCGGTCGGTCATATAGGCCGCCTCGTAAAAATCACGAGCGGCGACGTCTCGTTCGCCATCAGGTCCAATTAAATGAAACGTCGCATCAAGGCACTGCATCAGGCCCGGCATGTCGTTACCTGGGTCACCGTTGGCCACGTTGCCACCGATCGTGCCCATGTAGCGCACCTGTGGATCAGCAATCTGCAGCGCTGCCTCTCGCAAGATTGGCGCTGCGGCGGAGAGTTCTGCATCGTCGATCAAGTCCGCCTGCGTCACCATCGCACCGATGCGAATACTGTCGCTTGTCACTGTGATGTTAGACAGATCAGGAATGTCCTGAAGATCGATAAGATGAGGAACATCCGCCATGCGGAGTTTCATCATCGGGATAAGGCTATGCCCCCCCGCCATGACACGGGCATCATCCCCGTGCTCGACAAGGATCGACAAGACACCTGCCATATCCTTGGGTCGATAGTATTCAAATGCCGCTGGAATCATCGGCTCTCCTCCCTAAAAGCGTTTGTTCTGGCTAGGGGGGATTACTGCATGCGCTGGTATGCGGCGGCTTTAGGAAATCAATGAAAAACGGTTATTTTGCACGAAATGCGCGTCAGCTCGCACGAATTGCACCAACCTGCGACGCAAGCGCGTCTTGGACGTCCTTGAGCTTAGAGCGACTGACAGGCGCAGGGGGCAAATCGGCCCCTGCAAAGACACAGCGCCCTTTGTCCTTTGTCCGCTCGAACCGCGATACGTGGACCGGGTTCACAAGATAACTGCGGTGGGTTTGTAGAAATCCGGCAGGCAATAGCCGTTTTGTCGCCTCGGCAATCGGCCACGCGCAAAACAACCTTTCATCTTTGGTATAGACTTGGGTGTAGTGACCATCTGCACGGACAAACACGACATCGCCTTGCGTCAGGTAAACCTTTCCTCCGTCCCTCTCACAGGGAAATTGCAACTGCGGGGACTGGTTTTGCCCGTCTGCCATGTCGTCGCCCAGAGTGCCCGTTGGCGCGATAAAATAGGTTACACTGACCCACAAACACGCCCCGAAGATCACGAAGCTAAAGAAGATGACACCCAACGCGAGGGTCTCATTACTCATGGACGGGCCAAATTCCGCACCGCTGGGAACTGCCACAAGGTTGGTACCCGCCATCGCCAAGAAGTGGACCGAGCAAACCGCGACAGCGAAACACAACGTCCCAAGGGCAATGTTCCGATTTGTGCGTTTGCCATAGGCGACCCAGAAGGCCAAAATGCAAAGCCCTATGGCAACAATGGACGACACGGCCACGCCTAGGGGCGAATAGATCGCTCGGCACAGCTCTAAGCCCGCCATCCCGATGTAATGCATAACCAAAACACCGACGCCCACGATCCCACCTGCCAGTGCAATTGTGGCCCGCGTTCGTTCGGCAAAGTGCAAAATAATGAGCGCCGCCCCAACGATCAGTATTGCCGTCAAAGCAGAGACCAGCGTGATTGCAGCATCATAATAAAACAGTATCGGTAGCTGCATTCCCAGCATCGCCACAAAATGCATTGCCCAGATTCCACCGCCAAGGGCAACAGAAGCAAGCGCGATAAGCGCCTTCTTGTGAAACACCGGCTTGGTCGAAAGGTCACGCGTCATCGACAGACCGGTAAAGCCAGCCGCCATCGCTACGACACAGGCCATCACAATCAAGAACGTGTCATGGTCGACTTCAAGAAATTCCATTGTGCTAACCTGACCAAAAAATGTGCGCATTGCAAACGACGCTTTCCCAACGCAACACCGACCGTTTCAGGCAAGCCATTTCTTAGCAATCCAAAGGGGTATCAGCTTTGTGAATGACTGAGCGCTGGCATCTGTTGCGATGTGAATTGGCCATTCGTAAGCATATGAGCGGGTATTTGTGGCCGTCCTCGGTACTGTACAGGATGTAGGGAAAGCGATTTTGCGCAAGCTTGTATCAGGGCAATTTCATTAAAGAATTGATCTCGGAAACCGAGTATCTTTCCTTTGACGTGAAAGGCGCTTGCAAAGCCTTCAAAGAATGGAAACATGCGCTTGATGACAAGTCCCGAGGTCTATCTGCAAAACTAAGCAACGCAATCTTCCATCCCGCCAGCCAAACCGCCCCCAATCAGGAACGGTTGAAGCCAATGTTCACGCAACAACGCACTTCGTTTCCACCCGAACAGGACATCCACAATGAGCCAATACGCCCTCACCGTTACCTGCCAATCGAAGCGCGGCATTGTCGCTGCGATCGCCAATTATCTAGCAGACAATGACTGCAATATTACCGACAGCGCACAGTTCGACGATAAGGAAACGGGAAATTTCTTTATGCGCATCAGCTTTGAAACGGCCTCTGACGGTGACCTTGCTTCTTTGTCCGCAAAGTTCGCAGATTCCGCCGCGCCTTTTGACATGGCGTATCAATTCCACGATGAGGCCGAAAAGATGAAGGTCGTCATCATGGTCTCCCGTTTCGGCCATTGCTTGAATGACCTGCTCTACCGCTGGCGCATTGGTGCATTGCCGATTGATATCGTCGCGGTAATTTCTAACCACATGGATTATCAAAAGGTCGTCGTGAACAACGACATCCCGTTTCACTGCATCAAAGTCACAAAAGAGAACAAGCCAGAGGCCGAAACACGGATTATGTCTGTGGTTGATGACGCGGGCGCCGATCTGATTGTTCTAGCTCGATACATGCAGATTCTATCTGACGAGATGTGTCAGAAAATGTCCGGCAAAATCATCAACATCCACCACTCCTTCTTGCCAAGTTTCAAGGGCGCGAACCCATATAAGCAGGCCTATGAGCGTGGTGTTAAACTCATCGGAGCAACGTCGCATTATGTGACGGCTGATCTGGACGAAGGTCCAATCATTGAGCAAGACATCGTGCGCGTGACCCATGCGCAATCGCCAAATGACTACGTGTCGTTGGGCCGCGATGTCGAAAGCTCGGTCCTTGCACGTGCAATCCACGCCCACATTCATCGCCGTGTATTCATCAACGGCAGCAAAACAGTGGTATTCCCCGCATCACCTGGCTCCTTCGCATCCGAGCGAATGGGTTAACGAAGACGCCCGCGGATACGATCGCGGGCGTTCCTTTCTACAAGGATTTTCGGGAAATCAGCTCAACCTTTCCGCGTTTGTTCAAGTGTGTGTCCTATCGTTCACGACTTGGTTCTTCGCGCCGTCAGGATTGGCAAGACGATCAGGCCAGCGGCGATTACCAGTAGTCCCAGTGTCATTGGCCGCTCAAGAATAAACGAAACGCCACCGTACAACTGCATCGACCTAGAGAAGTTGTCTTCCATCATTCCGCCCAAGATGAACCCGATCAACAAGGGAGGCAGCGGGAAGTTTGCAAATTTCAACGCAATTCCGCAAACCCCGAAGCCAACCAAGATCAGCAATTCGGTTGCGTTGTTTTGCCCGATGTAGGCGCCCATCAAAGTAAAGAACAAGATGAACGGGATCAGGTAGTTCCGTGGAATTGCCAACAGCTTTGCAATGTACGGAATGAGCGGCAGGTTCAGGATCAACAAAACAAGGTTGCCGATGAACATAGACATGATGACGGCCCAGAAAATTTGTGGCTCATCGACCATAAGGCGCGGCCCTGGTGTAACATTCAATGCAATCAACGCGCCAAGCAGGATCGCTGTGGTTCCTGACCCGGGGATACCCAACGTCAGCAGCGGAACAAACGAACCCGTACAAGCAGCGTTGTTGGCTGTTTCTGGCGCGGCCAACCCTTTGATAGACCCTTTACCAAATTCTTCTTGTTCGGCCTTTGGCGCGATGTTGCGCTCGACCGCATAGCCCAAGAAGGACGCAATCGTAGCACCTGCACCTGGCAAAACCCCAATGAAGAACCCTTGTAAAGATTGGCGTCCGATAACGGGCGCGATGGCGCGTGCTTCGGCGCGTGTAATGCGCAGATCCTTAATCTCGCCGCCATCGTCCCCAAGGTTTTTTGGTTTCAGGACAAGGAAAACTGCTTCTGGAAGGGCAAACATCGCCATTGCCAAGGTAATAAACCCAAAGCCGGACTGAAGATCCATAATGCCTGCGGTGAAGCGTGGCATGTTGAACAATGCGCCCTCGCCCACTGTGGCCATGATCAAGCCAAGCACAGTCATCATAACCGCCTTGGTCACCTGACCCGGGCCGGCAAAGGCCGCAATCGCAGACAGTCCTACGACCATCAGCGCGAAATACTCTGCCGAATGGAATAGCAACGCCACGGACGACAACATTGGCGCAAAAATCATCAACAGAATCGCACCGATCGTGCCACCCGCAAAGCTTGCAATGGCCGCGATGGTCAAGGCTTTACCGGCTTTACCTTGTTGGGACATCGGGTAGCCATCAAACGATGAAGCCACTGTTCCTGCCACACCCGGTGCGTTCAAAAGGATTGACGACGTCGACCCACCAAAAATCGCACCGTAATACACACCCGCCAACAGGATCAGCGCAGCTGATGGATCACCCATAGAAATCGCGACTGGGATCATGATCGCAATGATCGACATCGGGCCAAGGCCCGGCAACATGCCAATGAATGTCCCGATCAAACAACCGCCAATGACGACCAATAGGTTCTGCAAGGATAGGGCCGTTTGCAGGCCAATCAGAATACCTTCTAACATTGCTCTACACCCCCATGAAGAACGGCAGTGGGCGCAGGAAGATGCCGAGCACCTCTTGAACCAGATACCAAACTGCACCCGTCGCAATCAGCGCAACAGGCACCATAACGTGCCATTTTCGTTCGCCTAGAATGAACGAACCAACAATAAGAAAGGCCGAGGTAGAGAACACAAATCCCATTGGGCGCAGACATAGGGCGTAAACAACCATCAGCCCTAACAGGAACAAGGCCTGCCCGATGAAGTAGTCGCCCAAACGACGGTGATCGATATCGCCGATCTTCTCCTCGCCCTTCTCAAGCCCGAGCAAAATGACGAGCGAGGCAACGATGCCAATGATCGAAAGTACTTTCGGGAATGTGCTAGGCCAGATCGGATTTCGACGCATGAAAGGCGCAAGGCTACCGTCCATCGTGAACCACGCGGTGTACCCATAAACGATGCAGATGCCCAACAGGACAAGTGCGATCCAACGATCTAAGGCCATCAGCCTACCCCCAATTTTCAGAAAAGAAGTGAGGCAGAGCGGACGCGCCGCTCTGCCAAAAGGTGCCTCGCTTAGAGGAAGCCCAATTTTGTCATCAGATCACCAATGACTGTTTCCTGCTCTTCGAGGAACGTTTGGAAATCATCACCTGAGTTGTGGATGTTGACCCAACCGTTGCGGGCGCGCACTGCTTCCCACTCTTCGGTGTCATACATCGCAGCAATCGCGTCTTGGTACGCCGTCAGCTGCTCTTCCGGCAGGCCAGGAACCGCAAAGAAACCGCGCCAGTTGACGAAGGTTGTATCGATGCCCTGCTCCATCATGGTCATGGCTTCTGGTGCCGCGTCAACGCGAGCGTCTGATGTCACACCGATAATTTGAACTTCACCCTGATTGGCCAGATCGACCGCTTCAGAGAAACCAGTGGAAAGTGCTTTGATTTCACCAGACAGCAAAGCCGCCATCGCGGTACCACCAGCGTCGTATGGGATGTAGTTCACACCCAATGCGTCACGGCCGGATGCTTCCATAACCATCGCAGCAACAAGGTGGTCCATGCCACCTGGAACCGAACCGCCACCAATTGGTGTGCCAGCTGGGTCTGCGTCGAACATGGCCAAGAACTCTTCCATGTTGGTCACGTCACTACCCGCAGGTACAACGATTGCAGCATAGTCACCGATCGTTCCTGAAACCAATGTTAGGTCACGGAAGTTATGCGGGAAAACGCCTGTAAGCGAGCGGATCACGATTGGGGTCGAGTTGACCATCAATGTGCCGTGGTTGCTGTCTGCATTTTCGATCATGTAGCCAATCGCAACGCCACCGCCGCCACCAGACATGTTTTCATATGTTGCCGTGCCGACGATGCCAGCTTCGGTCAAGGCTTCACCGGTTCCGCGGGCTGTGCCGTCCCAGCCGCCACCAGCGCCGCCAGGAATAATGAAGTGGATATCATCCAGGACTTGGTGGCCATCAGCGAAGGCTGCATTGCCAAGACCCAAGGTAGCAACCGCAGTTGCAATCAGGGCGCGACGGCCCATTTTCATCGTTGTCATGTTCTTCTCCCATTTGGTAGCCGTCTCCCACGGCCCCTGCGGATACCAAACCACAACAACCTGACACGGACCTGTCACGTTCAAATTCGGATAGCTAACACCAATGAAATACCTTCTTGTCGAGGACAACATGGACCTAGCAAACGCGATTTCATCGCGCATCCGCCTCGACGGTCATATTGTTGATCACGCTGCGAAAATCGCCGACGCGACCGCCTTTGCATCGACGGGTGATTACGACCTAATCCTGCTCGATATTATGCTGCCCGACGGGGATGGTCGCAGCTTCCTAAAACAGCAACGTGCGGCCCAAAACGACACCCCAATCATCGTTCTGACAGCCCGTAGTCAGGTGTCTGATCGAATCAGTATGTTGGATTTAGGGGCCGACGATTACGTCACAAAGCCCTTCGACCATTCCGAATTACAGGCTAGGTGCCGTGCCGTATTGCGTCGAAAATCGGGTTCTGCGCAGTCCGTTCTGACGGTGGGCGACGTTGAATTTGACACCCTCGCAGGCCACCTCAGCGTCAAAGGGCAAAGCATCAACCTTCGCAATCGCGAACTGCGACTGCTGGAACTTCTGATTACGTCCAAGGGGCAGGTGTTCTCGAAACAGAAGCTGGTTGATCGGCTGTTCTCATACGACGATGACGTATCTGAGAACGCGATTGAGGTGTATATTGGTCGCCTACGCAAACATCTCGAGGGGTCGCGTGTTCAAATCAAAACCCTGCGTGGATTAGGGTATAGGCTGGATGATGACGGATGATGTGAACGTCTCTGGATCGTTACGAAACCGTTTGGCATTGATCCTGACGGGCGGCGCTGCTGTGTTAGCCGCGATACTGTTTGTCGTCGTTCGCGCACTTGCAACACAGGTCGCCCAACAAGGCCAAGACAACATTCTCAATGCGTCTATGTCCTCCATCTTGGACACCGCCATTATCCGTGATGGGCGTGTGACATTGGACTTCCCCTATTCATCTCTGTCCATGCTGGGCACCAGCGCCGATGACCGCGTTTTCTACGCAATTTACGAAAATGACAGTTTGTTATCCGGTTACGGCGACCTTCGGACGCCCGACACCACGTCGCATGACCATAACCAATTCACCAACTCCACGTATAACGGTGATCCCATTCGCATTGCGACCGGCGCCCGTATTTTGATTGGTTCGGACGGTCCACGCACAGTTTCAGTTTCCATCGCACAAACTCAAGACGCCTTGTCAGATACGTTGAATATCATCTCACGCAATGTCGCGTTGATTGGGTTGGGCTTTTTCGTTCTGTCTTCCGCTCTCGCACTTTGGGCCGCATCCGCGACCAGTGGCCAGCTGCACAGGCTCACGCGATCAGTTACGCGTCGTGGCCCCCAAGACCTAAGTCCCGTAACCAAAGAAGTCCCCAGCGAAATGGGGCCGCTGGTAGGATCGCTCAATACTTTCATGTCTCGCCTGAACCATACGCTAACTCAATCCGAAGACTTTATCGCTGAAGCCGCCCACAGGATTCGAACGCCGCTCGCGACTGTTCGCTCGCACGCCGAAGCAACGCTTCAGCGGGTTGAACACTCCGAAAACCGGGCAGCCCTGCAATCCATGGTCCGTGCGATCGACGAAAGCAGCCGTGCCGCTGGCCAATTGCTGGACCATGCGATGGTAACGTTTCGTGCCGAGAACCTCGAAACCGAAGACGTCGATCTTGTTGAGCTTCTGCGTGAACTGGTTCAACGCATGACACCAGTCGCTGACATGAAAGACATCACCATTACCCTGAACGCTGATGGCCCTGTAGTTCTGTCTGGGGATGCCATCTTGTTGCAAAACGCCCTGCGTAACCTGATCGACAACGCGCTTAAATATGCACCTGCTGAAACAGCAGTCGTAATCAATGTGTCTGCCACACCAGAAATTAGCGTCAGTGTTATGGATGGTGGTTCAGGCTTCGCTACAGATGAAATCACAACCCTGTCAGGGCGGTTCGTACGTGGCAAAGATACAGGTAATAAAGTGGGGTCGGGTCTCGGCCTAACAATCGCTAAAGAAGTCACAACCGCACATGGCGGAACAATGTCCTTACAGAACAGATCGGAGGGCGGCGCATGCGTTACCTTGCACTTCTAGCCCTGTGCCTAGCGCCACTGGTCGCTATTGCCCAGAACTGGGAAGATCGGCAGGTTTTCGGTGCCGGAAACACGGGTGCGCCACTACGCATCCTTTCCAGCACCGACGCCTCGTTCTTCACACCCATCATTGAAGACTTCATTGCGTCCAATCCATCCGCCTCCGTCGAATACCTCGTCACTGGAACGGCTGATTTGAATAAAATTTTTCGTGAAACACCGAACGACTTCGACGTCGTCATCTCTAGTGCGATGGACCTGCAACTGAAACTCGCCAACGACGGTTATGCTGCCCGTCTGCAGGATGTCAGCCACCCCGAGTGGGCGCAGTGGCACGACAGCCTGTTTGCATTCACGTCCGAACCGGCAGCGATTGTTGTAAACCGCGGTGCCTTGGGCGATCTGCCCATTCCCAACACCCGCCAAGACCTAATCCAGTTGATGCGAAATCATCCCGACCACTTTCGAGGACGTGTCGGCACCTATGACGTCCGCCAGTCGGGATTGGGTTATTTGTTTGCGACCCAAGACGCCCGCGCATCCGAAACATTCTGGCGCCTTACCGAGGTCATGGGCCGCATCAATGCGCGCCTCTACTGCTGCTCAGGTCAAATGATCGACGACCTAATCGCAGGCGATCTGTTCATGGCTTACAACGTTTTAGGAAGTTATGCGCAGGTGCGTGCGGAAACCTCTAACGAGCTATTGGTCATTTTGCCGTCTGAATTTCCAACCACAATGATGCGCACCGTTTTGGCATCACGTACGGCTGAAAATCCACAAGTCGCCGAAGACTTCATCCGTCATCTTCTAACGTTACAGGCTGCAGGGGACCCATCAGACTTCCCACTTCCTTCCCTTTCACTTTCCGAAGCAAATGATGGCCAAACAACCATCGCGCTTAATCCCGCATTGATGACTTACCTGGATCAAATGAAGCGCGATGATTTTATCCGCGAATGGGAAGACGCGATCGTGCAGGATGAGTAACGAGCAAGCGTTGAAACATGAAGATCATACACGATGTGCATATGGCTGCGCGCCAGCCCGCAACAAAGGCACCTGCGGCAACCGCAAATTGATCAAACGCGAGCGCTTCGAAGCCCGCATCTTAAAGGGCCTGAAGCACAATCTCTTACACCCAGACCTCATCGCCGAGTTTACGGCAGAGTATCAACGCGATTGGCACTGCCTGCACAACGAGACCACATCGGAACGCTGCACCTGAGAGACAGAGCTCAAGACCACGACCCAGTAGATCGTCGAGGCCATCACCGTGGGGATGTTTCACGCGTCGATGAAGTCCAAGAAGGACGAGCTCGAGACCCGTAAATCGAGTTCACGACAAAGCTAGACTCTTGCCCGCGCAAGAGCTCATTCTTCTGCACCTGGCCCTCGCAAACGTGTAGCTGAGTAGAATCTTTGCTCTGACTGCGAGGCTGAACGATAGCACGGAACGCCTTGAAGCCTCGGAGCGTCTAAGAGGTTTGATTTCGGAAGTAAAACTACACCCTGACGAGAACGCAGATGGGGGCTATATAATTGAACTAAATGGGGAAATTTTTGCGACCTTGGATCTAGAGGCCCTAGAAACGACAAAACCCACCGTTTTACGGGTGGGTGTCGGTTTCAATGGTTGCGGGAGTAGGATTTGAACCTACGACCTTCAGGTTATGAGCCTGACGAGCTACCGGGCTGCTCCATCCCGCGCTACCTAATCGTAATTTTGTCATCGAAGAGAGATACAAACACTCAATAGATCGAATTCCTTATTAGGTTTGGCAGTGACTTACTCTCCCACGTCTTAAGACGCAGTACCATCAGCGCAACGGTGCTTAACGGCTGGGTTCGGAATGGAGCCAGGTGTTTCACTCGTGCTATGACCACCAAACCAAAAAAGGAATTCGATACAATCAAGTGTTGTCCAAGTCAGCGTACGCTGAACTGTTGTGTGTGTAATGTGTGACTTTCATCAATCTGTATGACAAGGCATGCCTTGCTTCTACTGGATCAAATCAAGCCTATCGGACCATTAGTACCAGTCAACTGAATGCATTGCTGCACTTACATCTCTGGCCTATCGACGAGGTAGTCTACCTCGGTCCTCAGGGATATCTTGTTTTGAGGGGGGCTTCCCGCTTAGATGCCTTCAGCGGTTATCCTGTCCGTTCATAGCTACCCAGCACTGCCGTTGGCACGACAACTGGTCCACCAGTGGAACGTTCACCCCGGTCCTCTCGTACTAGGGGCAACTCCTCTCAAATATCCTACACCCACGGAAGATAGGGACCGAACTGTCTCACGACGTTCTAAACCCAGCTCACGTACCTCTTTAAATGGCGAACAGCCATACCCTTGGGACCTGCTCCAGCCCCAGGATGAGATGAGCCGACATCGAGGTGCCAAACACTGCCGTCGATATGGACTCTTGGGCAGTATCAGCCTGTTATCCCCGGCGTACCTTTTATCCGTTGAGCGATGGCCCTTCCACTCGGGACCACCGGATCACTATGACCGACTTTCGTCTCTGCTCGTCTTGTCAGACTCGCAGTCAGGCTGGCTTCTGCCATTGCACTCAACGACCGATTTCCGACCGGTCTGAGCCAACCTTCGCGCGCCTCCGTTACTATTTAGGAGGCGACCGCCCCAGTCAAACTACCCACCACGCAGGGTCCCGGATCCGGATAACGGACCGCGGTTAGATATCAAACAAAACAAGGGTGGTATCTCAAAGGAGGCTCCACAATAACTAGCGTTACTGCTTCAAAGCCTACCACCTATTCTGCACATGTTGTGTCTAATACCAATGCGAAGCTGTAGTAAAGGTGCACGGGGTCTTTCCGTCTAACCGCGGGAAACCTGCATCTTGACAGGTAATTCAATTTCGCTGAGTCGATGTTGGAGACAGCGGGGAAGTCGTTACGCCATTCGTGCAGGTCGGAACTTACCCGACAAGGAATTTCGCTACCTTAGGACCGTTATAGTTACGGCCGCCGTTTACCTGGGCTTCAATTCGGAGCTTGCACTCCTCCTTTTAACCTTCAGGCACCGGGCAGGCGTCAGACCCTATACGTCGTCTTGCGACTTCGCAGAGCCCTGTGTTTTTAGTAAACAGTCGCCACCCCCTGGTTTGTGCCCCCAGTCAATACTTGCGTAGAAACTGGGCCTCCTTCTCGCGAACTTACGGAGGTATTTTGCCGAGTTCCTTCAACATCGTTCTCTCAAGCGCCTTGGTATTCTCTACCAGTCCACCTGTGTCGGTTTAGGGTACGATCTAATGATGGAGCTATTTCCTGGAACCTCTAAGCAGCCCTTTCAATCCAATAAGGAAGAACTACCCTCGAGATCCGTCACTACCATCTGGCCCTGGAATATTAACCAGGTTCCCATCGACTACGCCTTTCGGCCTCGCCTTAGGGGTCGGCTTACCCTGCTCAGATTAGCTTTAAGCAGGAACCCTTGGACTTTCGGCGACAGGGTCTCTCACCCTGTTTGTCGCTACTCATGTCATCATTCTCACTAGTGATCTCTCCACCGGATCCCTCACAGGCCGGCTTCATCGAAAATTCCTTGCGTCCAATACTTCCCGAAGGAAGTTAAGGACGCATGGAATTATTTCACACTACGCTCTGCTACCATGCACTATGTGCATCCTAAGCTTCGGCTCATGGCTTGAGCCCCGTTACATCTTCGCCGCAGGACAACTTATTTAGACCAGTGAGCTGTTACGCTATCTTTAAAAGATGGCTGCTTCTAAGCCAACTTCCTGGTTGTTTTGGTCGTCCCACCTGCTTTCCCACTTAGCCATGAATTAGGGGCCTTAGCTGTAGGTTAGGGTTGTTTCCCTCTCCACTACGGACGTTAGCATCCGCAGTGTGTCTGCCATCTAGTACTCCCGG